>NZ_CP060587.1:1880869-2507826 GCF_014334735.1 Aeromicrobium senzhongii | reverse complement strand
CGGCTACGGTGGTCCCGTGAACCTCGATCCAGCCCTCGTCGAGATCCTGGTGTGCCCGCAGTGCCGCTCCGGCCTGTTCGTGGACGTCGACGCCGACGAGCTCGTGTGCAACGGCTGCGCTCTCGCGTACCCGGTCCGCCGCGACATTCCGGTGATGCTGGTCGACGAGGCGCGTCCGCTCAACAACACCTGAAACATCCGCCACGGGTGTTTGGCGCGTCCGGCCGTTCTGTCTGCTCTACGATGGTGAGAGATCTGAGATGACAGAGCCGACCGCCATTCCCCCGCGCGAGGCCGTGGTCGAGGACGGTTTGCTCCAAGGCCTCTCGGGCCTTGCTGCCGCTGTCGTGGCCACGCCCTTGGTGCTTGAGGTCCCCGGAGTCGAACGGGACCGCGCTCTGCAGCGCGAAGTCGCCGAGCAGCTGGGCGACTACGTCGTCCCCCGGCTCGAGAACATCGGCGCCCCGTTGCTCGTCGTCGTGGGCGGTTCCACCGGTGCCGGCAAGTCCACGCTCGTCAACTCGATCGTCGGCCGTCGCGTCACCGCCACCGGCGTCCTGCGGCCCACGACGCGCACGCCGGTGCTCGTGCACCACCCCGCCGACACCGAGTGGTTCCGGTCCGGCCGGATCCTGCCCGAGGTCGCCCGCACCGGCTCCAACAGCCGTCGGGCCAACACGATCCGCCAGGTCGCCTGCTCGACCCTGTGGCCCGGCGTCGCGGTGCTCGACGCCCCCGACTTCGACTCGATCGACGAGACCAACCGCGAGATGGCCGAGCAGCTGCTCGGTGCGGCCGACCTGTGGCTGTTCGTCACCTCGGCCGCGCGGTACGCCGACCAGGTCCCGTGGGACTACCTGCGCCGGGCCGCCGATCGCGACGCCTCGATCGCCGTCGTCCTGGACCGCACGTCCGACGACGCCCTGGTCGAGGTGCGCCGTCACCTCGCGCGGATGCTCAGCGAGCACGACCTGGCCGACGTCGCCCTGTTCTCCGTCCCCGAGTCGACTCCCGACTCCGAGGGCGTGCTGCCCGCCGGCGACGTGGCGCAGGTCGTCACGTGGCTGCGCATGTTGGCCGACGACGAGGCACAGCGACGCGCGATCGTCCTCAAGACGCTCCAGGGCGCGATCCTGCACGACATCGAGGCGTCCCGGCGCCTGGAGGGGGCGCTGGCCCGCCAGGTCGACGCCGCCGAGCAGCTGCGCAAGGACGTCGAGTCGGTCTACGTCGGCGCGCACCGCGACCTGATGACCGCCGCGACCGACGGCACGATGCTGCGCGGCGAGGTGCTGGCCCGGTGGCAGGACTTCGTGGGCTCCGGCGAGATCTTCCGCAAGCTGGAGCGCACCGTCGGCTCCTGGCGCGACCGTCTGTTCAAGCGCAGGCCCACCAGCCCCGACGAGGTCGAGGAGGCCGCGCTCTCGGGACTGCACCTGATGATCCTCGACCGCGCCGAGCGCGCCGCGGAAGAGGCGGCGCGGGCCTGGGACGGCTCCGAGCCCGGTCGCGTGCTGCTGGACCGCCAGCGCGGCCTCGATCGTGCGTCCCGCGACGTGCGGGTGCGGGCCGAGCGCATCGCCCGCGAGTGGCGCGAGGCCGTGTTCGAGCTCGTGGCCGAGCAGGGTGCCGACAAGAAGAGCAAGGCGCGCGCCCTGTCGCTGGGCGTCAACGCCGCGGGCGTCAGCCTGATGGTGGTCGTCTTCGCCGGCACCGCGGGGCTCACCGGTGCCGAGGTGGGCATCGCGGGCGGCACCGCGGCCGCGGGCCAGGCGGTGCTCAACGCGGTCTTCGGCGACCAGGCGGTCCGGAGCCTGGCCGAGCAGGCCGGTCGGGATCTGTCGCGCCGCTTGGAGGACCTCTTCGAGTCCGAGGCCGACCGGTACCTGGCCCTGCTGCCCGACCCGAACAGGCTGGAGACCGCCCAGTGGCAGCTCCAGGCGGCGATCGGCGCCGTCGACAAACCCCGAGGAAGGCGGAGCCGATGAGCGCACTCGACGAACGCGTCAACGCCTTGCGCTCGGCCATCGAGGCCGCGGGCGACGTGCTCGACCCCGCCGTCGCCGGTCCCGCCGAGGCGACGTTCGCGCACGCCAAGGAACGACTCGAGCTGTCGGCCGAGCACACCGTGGTCGCGCTGGTCGGATCCACCGGCTCGGGCAAGTCCTCGCTGTTCAACCGCCTCAGCGGGCTCGAGCTGGCCGAGGTCGGCTACCTGCGCCCCACCACGTCCACGCCGCTGGCCTGTGCCTGGGGTCCGGCCGGCGCGACCGAGCTGCTCGACTGGATCGGGGTGGCTCGCCGTGACCAGATCGCCCGGCGCAGCATCCTCGACGCGCCCCGCGACGACGCCTTCGAGGGCCTCGTCCTGCTGGACCTGCCCGACCACGACTCGGTCGTGCAGGAGAACCACGACGTCGTCGACCACGTCGCGCGCTACGCCGATCTCTTCGTGTGGGTGCTCGACCCCCAGAAGTACGCCGACGCGGCGATCCACGAGCACTACCTGGCGCCTCTGGCGACGCACAAGGACGCTTCGCTGGTCGTCCTGAACCAGGCCGACCGACTCAGCGACACGGACCTGAAGATCGCGGTCGACGACCTCGAGCAGATCCTGGAGCGCGAGGGCTTCGGCGGGGTGCCCGTCATCGCGACCAGCGCGGTCACGGGTGCGGGCCTGCCCGAGCTGCGTGCCGAGATCGGTCGGCGCATCAGCTCCAAGCGGGCGTCGCAGGCCCGTCTCGTGGCCGACGTGCGCCAGGTGGCCCAGCGGCTCGCGGAGGTCGGGGGAGTCGAGCCGGTCCCCGGTCTCGACCGCCCCACGCGTGACGCCCTCGTCGAGACGTTCGTCGCCTGCGCCGGGGTGCCCCAGATCGCCGACGCGGTCGAGGACTCGATGGCCCGCCGTGCCGTCGTGGCCACCGACTGGCCGCTCATCGGCTGGGTCGGCCGGCTGCGGCACGACCCGCTGCGCGAGCTGGGCTTCGGCCGTTCCGCGCGCGACGCGGTCGCCGGCACCATGCCGATCTCGCCGTCCGTGCAGCGCGCCCGTGCCGACCTCGCCCTGCGCGAGGCGACCGAGGCCGCGACCGAGGGCATGTCGCGACCCTGGCGAGCCTCCGTGATCCACGCCGTCGTGGGCGAGGAGACCCGCGCGGTGATCGACGAGCTCGACGAGGCCGTCGCCGGCGTCGACCTGGGCCTGAAGCACCGTCCGTTGTGGTGGACCGCTGTCGCGGCCCTGCAGTGGCTGACCATGATCGCCGTGGTGGTCGGCGGCGCCTGGTGCGCCGCGTCGGTCTTCGGCCTCGTGGACCCGGATCCGTGGTCGGGCGCGCCCCGTCCGCTGGGCATGAGCCTGCCGCTCATGGCCGTCGCCCTCGGGCTGCTGTTCGCGATCGCCCTGACGCTGGTGTCGCGCTGGCTGGGGGGCGTTGCGGCCCGCCGGGCGGGCGCGCGGGCCGAGAAGGCCCTCACCGAGGCGATCAACCGCACCACCGAGCGGATCGTGGTGGCGCGACTGCGCCACGAGATCGACCGCTACGAGCGCTGGTGCAGCGGCTTGGCCACCGCCGTCCGCTGACGCGTGTCCGCGCCTGCCGGTCGGTCGTCCTTGCCACGCTCTGGCTAGGCTGGTGGGCATCATGGCTGACTACGTCCTCTCTCTGCGCAACGTCCGCAAGGCCCACGGCGACAAGGTCGTCCTCGACGACGTCTCCCTCTCGTTCCTGCACGGGGCGAAGATCGGCGTCGTCGGTCCCAACGGCATGGGCAAGTCGACCTTGCTCAAGCTGATGGCCGGCCTCGACCAGCCCAACAACGGCGACATCGTCCGCGACCCCGACGCCTCCGTCGGCATGCTCCAGCAGGAGCCGCCGCTGACCGAGGGCAAGACGGTCCTCGAGAACGTCGAGGAGGCCGTCTCCGACATCAAGGGCAAGATGAAGCGCCTCGAGGAGGCGTATGCCGAGATGGGCGAGCCGGACGCCGACTACGACGCCCTCATGGCCGAGACCGGCGACCTGCAGACCTACCTGGACAACACGAACGCTTGGGACGTCGACAGCCGCCTCGAGCAGGCCATGGACGCCCTGCGCTGCCCGCCGTCGGACGCGCTGGTCGACAACCTCTCCGGTGGTGAGCGTCGCCGCGTCGCGCTGTGCAAGCTGTTGCTGCAGCAGCCCGACCTGCTGCTGCTCGACGAGCCCACCAACCACCTGGACGCCGAGAGCGTGCAGTGGCTCGAGGGCCACCTCAAGAGCTACCCCGGCGCCGTCCTGGCCGTGACCCACGACCGGTACTTCCTCGACAACGTCGCCGAGTGGATCGCCGAGGTCGACCGTGGCCAGATCCACGGCTACGAGGGCAACTACTCGACCTACCTCGAGACCAAGAAGGACCGTCTCAAGATCGAGGGACAGAAGGACGCCAAGCGCGCCAAGATGCTCGAGCGCGAGCTCGAGTGGGTCCGCTCCAACGCCAAGGGCCGCCAGACCAAGAGCAAGTCGCGTCTGGCCCGCTACGAGGAGCTCGCCGCCGAGGCCGAGAAGGCCCGCAAGATCGACACCACCGACATCAACATCCCGGCCGGCCCGCGCCTGGGCGACGTCGTCCTCGACGCCAAGCACCTGACCAAGGGCTTCGAGGACCGTGTGCTGTGGGACGACATCAACTTCTCGCTGCCGCGCGCCGGCATCGTGGGCGTCGTCGGTCCCAACGGCGTCGGCAAGACCACGCTGTTCCGCATGATCACCGGCAACGAGGAGCCCGACTCCGGCGAGCTCGAGGTCGGCAAGACGGTCAAGATCAGCTACGTCGACCAGAACCGCGCGAACATCGACCCGAACAAGAACGTCTGGGAGGTCGTCTCCGAGGGACTCGACTTCATCAAGGTCGCCAACTTCGAGATGAACAGCCGCGCCTACGTGGCCTCGTTCGGCTTCAAGGGCTCGGACCAGCAGAAGAAGGCCGGCGTGCTGTCCGGTGGTGAGCGCAACCGCCTGAACCTGGCGCTGACGCTGAAGCAGGGCGGCAACATGCTGCTGCTCGATGAGCCCACCAACGACCTGGACGTCGAGACGCTGTCCTCGCTCGAGGACGCGCTGCTGGACTTCCCCGGCTGCGCCGTGGTCACCTCGCACGATCGCTGGTTCCTGGACCGCATCGCCACGCACATCCTGGCGTGGGAGGGCACCGAGGAGAAGCCGGGCCAGTGGTTCTGGTTCGAGGGCAACTTCGCGTCCTACGAGGCCAACAAGATCGAGCGCCTCGGCGAGGAGGCGGCCCGTCCGCACCGCGTCACGCACCGCCGCCTGACCCGCGACTGAGGTCCCGCCCGTCCCGAGATTTGCTCCCATTTCCACCTTTCAGCCGTGCTGAAAGGTGGAAATGGGAGCATTTCTCGTTCTAGAAGCGGCGGCCGCCGATCGACTCCTGGACGGCCTCCATGACGCGCCGGAGGGCGGCGAGGTCCTCGGGTGAGGCGAGGTCGACGAGGTACTCGCGCACGCCGCGCACGTGGGTGTGGGCGGCGGTGGCCAGCAGCTCGAATCCCTTGTCGGTCAGGACGGCGGTGACGCCGCGGCCGTCGGTGTCGCACTGGACGCGGGTGACGATGCCGTCCCGCTCGAGCCGGCCGATGGTGTGCGTGATGCGGCTGCGCGAGTGCGACAGGGCCGCGGCCAGGTCCGCCATCCGGATCGACCGGTCCGGCGCCTCGGACAGCCGGACCAGGATCTCGTACTCCGACATCGACAGGCCGTGCTCGCTGCGCAGGTCGCGGTCCAGTCGGTCCATCAGGACCGTCGATCCGCCCAGGAAGGCACGCCACGACCGCTGTTGCTCCTCATCGAGCCACCGGGTGTCGTTCACGGAGGCGATGGGCAGATCACTCATGCGAACTAGTTTACATGTTCAACGACTTGATTGAAAGTTCAATCATGCTGTACCGTCCAACATGTTGAACGATCAACCACAGACTTCAGGAGAACAGCATGAGCGGCATCACCACCGGCACCTGGCAGCTTGACCCGACGCACACCGAGATCGGCTTCACGGTGCGTCACCTGATGAGCAAGGTGCGTGGCAAGTTCGAGAAGTTCGAGGGCACGATCGTCACCGCCGAGGACATCACCGCCTCGACCGCGACCGCGACGATCGACCTGTCGTCGATCAACACCGGCACCGCCGACCGCGACAACCACCTGCGCTCGGGCGACTTCTTCAACGTCGAGTCCAGCCCGACGATGACGTTCGTCTCGACCGGCGTCGTGCGCAAGGACGACACCGAGTTCGTCGTCACCGGCGACCTGACCATCAAGGACGTCACCAAGCCGATCGAGCTCGTCGTCGAGTTCCTCGGCGAGGGCAAGGACCCGTGGGGCGGCACCCGCATCGGCGTCGAGGCCAAGGGCCAGATCAGCCGCAAGGACTGGGGCATCGACTTCAACATCCCGCTCGAGGGCGACAAGTTCATGATCGGCGACAAGATCACGCTGGTCATCAACGCCGAGGCCGTGCTGCAGGCCTGACCTGCCACCGCCCGTCGGGGCTCGCGACATCTCCTCCCGGGTGTCGCGGGCCCTTTCGTCGTCTCCGGGCCGGCTCAGGCGGCGGCGCCGACGATGCGGACGGCGAGCTCGCCGTGCAGGGCCGCGATGTCCTCGGGGGTCGTGGTGCCGCCGGGGTGGTACCAGCGCACCAGGTCGATGCTGAGGGAGAGCAGGGCCAACGACGTGCCCTTGGTGTCCGAGACCGTCATGACGCCGGCCTCGACCCCGGCCTCGAGCGCGTCGCGCATGAGCGCCTCGATGGCGCGGCGGTACTCGGCGATCTCGGCCCGGTGCTCGGGGGTGAGGGCGTCGAACTCGTACTGCACGATGCGGCCGACCCGGCTGTTGACCGCATGCCAGCGGCTGAACTCCTCGACCATCGTGCGCACCCGGACGACGGGGTCCTGCGAGCGGCGCGAGGCCTCTTCGATGATCTCGACCGCGGACCGGTGCCCGCGCCGGGAGATCTCGAACAGCAGGTCCTCCTTGGTGGCGTGGTGCACGTAGACGGCGGCCGGGCTCATGCCCGCGCGCGAGGCGATGTCGCGCGTCGTGGTGCCGGCGAAGCCGGAGGTGGCGAACGCCTCGACCGCTGCGGCGAGGAGCCGTTCGCGCGTGGAGGCGGAACGATCGCGGCCGTTCGCCGAGTCGGTGCTCATGGTGGACAGCATGACGCAGGACTGTCACACTAAGCAAGCGCTTAGTCATTCCGGGTGGCCGCCGATGCGCCACCGATCCCCCCGCGAGAGGACCGCATGGACCGCACGATCTACTCCGCCGACCACGAGGACTTCCGCGCGTCCTGCGCCGCCTTCCTCGACAAGCACGCGCGCCCCTTCTCCGAGGAGTTCGTCTCGGCGAAGGCGTTCCCGCGCGAGTTCTGGACGGCCGCCGGCGCCGAGGGCTTCCTCGGCCTCGAGATCCCTGAGGAGTTCGGTGGCGCGGGGGCGGGGGACTTCCGCTTCAACGCCGTCCTGGCCGAGGAGCTCAGCAAGATCACCGCAGCGCTCGCGTCGTGCGTCGGCATCCACACCGACATCGCGACGCCGTACATCGTCGACCTCGGCACCCAGGAGCAGAAGGAGCGCTGGCTGCCGGGCTGCGCCGATGGAACGATCCTCACCGCGATCGGCATGACCGAGCCCAGCGGCGGGTCCGACCTCGCCGCGCTGCGCACCACCGCCGTGCGTGACGGTGACCAGTGGGTCATCAACGGCTCCAAGACCTTCATCACCAACGGGTTCTCTGCCGACCTGGTCCTGACGGCCGTGCGCACGTCGCCCGAGAAGGGCGCGAAGGGCATCACGCTCTTCGCGATCGAGGCGACCGACGAGGGCTTCAGCCGCGGCCGCAAGCTCGACAAGGTCGGCCAGGAGGAGTCCGACACCGCCGAGCTGTTCTTCGAGAACGTCCGCGTCGGCGACGACCGCGTGATCGGCGAGGTCGACCGGGGCTTCATCTACATGATGGAGCGCCTGCCGCAGGAGCGGCTGTCGTGCGCGGTCTCGAACGTGGCGCACGCCAAGCAGATCCTGCTCGAGACGATCCAGTACTGCCACGACCGCAAGGCGTTCGGCCAGTCGATCGGCTCGCTGCAGCACAACAAGTTCCTGCTCGCCGAGCTCGTGACGCAGATCGAGGTCGCCGAGGCGTACGTCGACGCCGCCGTCGCGGCGCACGCGCAGCGCACCCTGACCTCCACCGACGCCGCGAAGGCCAAGTGGTGGAGCTCGCAGGTGCAGAACGAGGTGCTCGACCACTGCGTCCAGCTGCACGGCGGCTACGGATTCATGAACGAGTACCGCGTGGCCCGCGCCTGGCGCGACGCCCGCGTGACCAAGATCTGGGCCGGCTCGAACGAGATCATGAAGGAACTCATCGGCCGCGACCTGGGCTTCTGAGCGAAGCCCTCCGACACACCCCGAGGAAAGGCAAGAACCCATGCCCGAAGCAGTCATCGTCTCCACCGCCCGCTCGCCGATCGGCCGCGCGGGCAAGGGGTCGCTCAAGGACATGCGTCCGGACGACCTGACCGTCCAGATGATCGAGGCCGCCCTGGCCAAGGTGCCGGGCCTCGATCGCCGCGACATCACCGACCTGCACTTGGGCGTGGGCCAGCCCGCCGGTGAGGGCGGACACAACCTGGCGCGCGCCGTGGCCGTGCTGGCCGGCATGGACCACCTGCCCGGCGTCACCGTGAACCGCTACTGCTCGTCGTCGCTGCAGACCACGCGCATGGCGTTCCACGCCATCAAGGCCGGCGAGGGCGACGCGTTCATCTCCGCCGGCGTCGAGACCGTCAGCCGGTTCGGCAACGGCTTCGCCGACCTCCCGGGCACCGAGAACCCGGCCTTCGCCGAGGCGATCGCCCGCACCGCCAAGCGCGCCGAGGGCGGCGCCGACACGTGGACCGATCCGCGTGAGAGCGGCAGCCTGCCGGACCTGTACATCGCGATGGGCCAGACGGCCGAGAACGTCGCGCAGTACCTGGGCATGAGCCGCCGTGAGCAGGACGAATTCGCCGTCCGCAGCCAGAACCTCGTCGAGCAGCGCATCGAGGAGGGCTTCTGGGCCAAGGACATCACCCCGGTGACGCTGCCCGACGGCACGACCGTCACCAAGGACGACGGCCCGCGCGCCGGCACCACGCTGGAGGCCGTCAGCGGCCTCAAGCCGGTCTTCCGTCCCGACGGCACCGTCACGGCCGGCAACGCCTGCCCCCTCAATGACGGCGCGGCCGCCGTGGTGATCATGAGCGACACGAAGGCCAAGGAGCTCGGCCTGACGCCGCTCGCGCGCATCGTCTCGACGGCCGTCACCGGCCTGTCGCCCGAGATCATGGGCCTCGGCCCGGTCGAGGCGATCCCGGCCGCGCTCAAGAACGCGGGCATGGGCATCGACGACATCGACCTGTACGAGATCAACGAGGCGTTCGCCGTCCAGGCGTGGGGCTCGGCCAAGCAGCTCGGCATCCCGCTGGACAAGCTCAACGTCAACGGCGGCGCCATCGCGGTGGGCCACCCGTTCGGCATGACCGGCGCGCGCATCACGTCCACGCTGATCAACTCGCTGCAGTGGCACGACAAGCAGTTCGGTGTCGAGTCCATGTGCGTCGGTGGCGGCATGGGCATGGCGATGGTCCTGGAGCGCCTCTCGTGACGCAGCGTTTCGCCGGCAAGGTCGCCATCGTCACGGGCGCGTCGCGCGGCATCGGCCTCGGTGTCGCGCAGCGCCTCGTGGCCGACGGTGCCAAGGTCGTCATCACGGCTCGCAAGACCGAGGCCCTCGAGGCCGCAGTGGCCGAGCTCGGCCCCGACAACGCCGCCTACGTGGCGGGTGCGGCCGACGACGTCGACCACCAGGACGAGACGATCGCCAAGGCCGTCGAGCAGTTCGGCGGACTGGACTTCCTGGTCAACAACACCGGCATCAACCCCACGTACGGGCCGATGATCGAGATGGACCTGACCGCGGGTCGCAAGATCTTCGAGGTCAACGTGCTCGGTGCGGTCTCGTGGGCGCAGAAGGCCTACCGCGCGTCGCTGAAGGACAACGGTGGCGCGATCGTCAACATCGCCTCGGTCGCCGGACTCAAGCCGGCGCCCGGCATCGGCATGTACGGGGCGTCCAAGTCCGCGGTCATCCACGTGACGCAGGAGCTCTCGCTGGAGCTGGCGCCGAACGTGCGCGTGAACGCGGTGGCGCCCGCGGTCGTCAAGACCCGGTTCGCCGGTGCGCTGTACGAGGGCCGCGAGGAGGAGGTCGCCTCGGCCTACCCGCTGAAGCGGCTCGGCCTGCCCGAGGACATCGCGGGCGTCGTGACGTTCCTGCTGTCCGAGGATGCGGCGTGGGTGACGGGCCAGTGCCTGGCGATCGACGGCGGTCTGACGCTGACCGGCGGCGTCTGACTGACACGTACTCGACGGGCCCCGGGACGATGTCCCGGGGCCCGTTGTCGTGTCTTTTGCTGAATCCTGCGCGAAAGCCACTTTCTACGGCGCTCTGAGGGATAAGTTGTCCCCATAGTGTGGGTAACCATGTGTGTAACACACGGTTACGAACTCCACCAGCCACACGGGCCTCACCGGGCCCGATCGCACCATGCCGTGTGACATAGAACATGAGGAAACCCTCGGATTAAAGATGAGGAAATCCTCATGTTCATGTGAGGATGGATGGCATGACGACGCTCGACACCTCCGTGTTCCGCACCCCGGCCCCGACCGATCGCCGAACGGACAGCCTCCTCGACGACCTGCGCGCGGGCACCGCCTGGGCCCTGGCCTTCGGTGGACAGGGCGGTGACTGGCTGCAGCCCTTGGCAGACGTGGTGCGCGACTTCGCGCTGGAGGCCGAGGTCGCCGACCTGGTGCGCCGCAGCGACGCGCTGATCGCGCCCGTCGCGGCCGAGGTGGCCCGTGGTGGTGTCGCCTTCGATCCGGTCGCGTGGGTCGACGTGCTGGCCGTCGGCGAGTCCGCCGAGGACGACGACGCACCCGGCCTGCCGGCCGGCATCGAGCTCACCGCCCCCGCGGCATCGGTCCCGGGGATCACGCTGGCGCAGCTCGCCGGCCTGCGTGCGCTGTCGCGGCAGGGCCTCGACATCGTCGCGCACCCGCCGGTCGCCGTCGCCGGACACTCGCAGGGCGTCCTGGCCGCCGAGGTGCTGGCGGGCGTCCCCGAGGTCGAGGTGCTGGCGCTGGCCCGTCTCATCGGTGCCGCCGCACAGCTGGTCGGCCGTCGCCGTGGTCTGCTGGGCCGGACGATGCTGGCCGTCTCGGGAGTCGTCCCCGAGCGGGTCGGCACGATCGTCGAGGGGACCGGCGCGGTCTGCCGCATCCGCAACGGCCGCCGCGCGGTCGTCCTCTCGGGCCCGGAGTCGGCCCTCGAGGCCGCCACCGCGCGACTCGAGGAGGTCGCCGCGCACGAGGCGGACCTCCGCGAGCGGAAGGTCACCGGCGGTGCCCCGTTCAGCCCGGTCCTCGAGCCGGTCGATTCCGTCCTGGCGTTCCATCACCCCGACCTCGCCGCCGCGGCCGATCTCGTGGCCGAGTGGGCCGCGCGGATCGGCATCGACCCCGAGCACGCGCGCCGGATCACCGAGCGGGCCATCATCGATCCCGTCGACTGGGTGCAGGAGATCACGACCGCGCTCGACGCCGGTGCCACCTGGATCATCGACCTCGGCCCGGCCGACCTCGCCTCGCGCCTCTCGGCGGCCGAGGTCCGCTCCCGTGGTGTCGGCCTGGTCGCCGCGACCACCCGCCGCGGCCATCGCGAGCTGACCATCAGCGGCGCGCGTCCGGTGCTCCCGGTGGCATGGTCGGCCCACGCGCCGCGCCTGGCGACCCTGCCGGACGGGTCGACGGTCGTCGAGACCGCCTTCACGCGGGCCACGGGCAAATCCCCGATCCTGCTCGCGGGGATGACGCCGACCACCGTCGACGCCCCGATCGTCGCCGCGGCCGCCAACGCCGGCTTCTGGGCCGAGCTGGCCGGCGGGGGACAGGTCACCGAGGAGATCTTCGAGGCCCGCCTGGCCGAGCTCGGCACGCTGCTCGACGAGGGCGCGACCTTCCAGTTCAACTCCCTCTTCCTCGACCCGTACCTGTGGCGACTCCAGCTGGGTCAGAACCGGCTCGTCCAGCGTGCCCGCGCGGCCGGCGCACCGATCGACGCCGTCATCGTCACCGCCGGCATCCCCGAGCTGGAGGAGGCCGTGGCCCTGGTCGACGAGCTGACCGAGGCCGGCATCGAGCACGTCGTCTTCAAGCCGGGCACCGTGCGCCAGATCCGCCAGGTCCTGGCGATCGCCAAGCAGGTCGACCGCACCGTCATCGTGCAGGTCGAGGGTGGGCGCGCCGGGGGACACCACTCGTGGGAGGACCTCGACGACCTCGTCCTGGCGACCTACGGCGAGCTGCGTGCCCAGTCGAACGTCGTGCTGTGCGTCGGCGGTGGCATCGGCACCGCCGACGGCGCCGCGGCATGGCTGACCGGTACGTGGGCCCACCGGCACGGCTTCCCCGACATGCCCGTCGACGGCATCCTCGTCGGCACGGCGGCGATGGCGACGCTCGAGGCCACGACGGCTCCCGAGGTCAAGCAGCTGCTCGTCGAGACCCGGGGCACGGGTGCGTGGGTCGGCGCGGGCACCGCGAAGAACGGCATGGCCTCGGGCCGCAGCCAACTCGGTGCGGACATCCACGAGATCGACAACACCGCCTCGCGCACGGGCCGCCTGCTCGACGAGGTGGCCGGCGACGCCGAGGCCGTGGCCGCGCGCCGCGACGAGATCATCGAGGCGCTCGACCGCACCGCGAAGCCGTACTTCGGTGACGTCGCGACCATGACCTACGCGCAGTGGCTGCGTCGCTTCGTCGAGCTCTCCGGCACCGCCGTCGACGGCTCGCCCGAGTGGCTCGACGTCTCCCTGAGGGACCGCTTCCACGCCCTGCTCCAGCGGGCCGAGGCCCGCCTCGCGGAGCAGGATCGCGGCGACGTCGCGACCCTGTTCCCGACCGCTGCCGAGGTCGAGGACGGCCTCGCCGCGATAGAGCGACTGCTGGCCGCGCACCCCGACGCCGCCACCGTGACCCTGCACCCGGCCGACGAGGCGTTCTTCGTCGAGGTCTGCCGTCGCGCCGGCAAGCCGGTCAACTTCGTGCCCGTCGTGGACGCCGACGTGCGCCGCTGGTGGCGCTCCGACTCGCTGTGGCAGGCGCACGACCCGCGGTACTCCGCCGACGAGGTCTGCATCATCCCCGGCACCGCCAGCGTCGCGGGCATCACGCGTGTCGACGAGCCCGTGGCCGATCTGCTGCAGCGTTTCGAGGACGCCGCCATCGACGCCCTGCTCGCCTCGGGTCGCGCGCCGCAGCGTGTGCCCGGCCGGCGTCGTGAGGACGAGTCCGCCCTCGCCGGCGCGCTCGCGCTCCTGCTCGCCGCGCCCGACGTGAGCTGGGCCGGCCGCACGGTCCGCAACCCGGTCCACCGCCTCGGCGCCGACTGGGTGCTGACCTCCGCGACCACCGCGGAGCAGGCGGTCACGGGTGCGCGTCTCGCCGTGGCGGGGGAGTCGTCCGTCGACCTCGTCGTGCCGCTGGGCGGCGCCCGCGAGCTGACCCTGCGCCTCGACCTCCCCGCGACGACGGCGAAGGGCCACGCGCCCGTCGTCTCGACCGAGGGGGCCGTCGCCGCCATGTCGCAGATCGTGCGCGGCGCCGTCGCCGGCGAGCTGCCCGAGGTCCGCGACGGCGTCGCGCGACTCGACGCGCCCTGGGACCCGGACCTCGCCGCGGACCACGCCGCGGTCAGCGCCGGCCCGCTCGTGCTCGGCCGCCATCGCGTCCCTGACGTGCTGGTCGGCCTGGCCTGGCCCGCGGTCTTCGCCGTGATCGGCGAGGCGCGCACGGCCGAGGGCCTGCCCGTCGTCGAGGGGATGCTCGACCTGGTCCACCTCGACCACGCCATCACCGCCGGCCGGCTGCCGGCCGACAGCACGACGCTCCGGATCAGCGCCCGGCTGACCTCGGTCGAGGAGTCCGCCTACGGCCGCGTCGTCACCGTGGACGTCACCGTCGGCGACGTCGCCACGATGCGCGAGCGCTTCGCGATCCGCGGCCGTGCGGGCAGCGCCCCGCTGGCCGACCCGGCGCGCGCCGGGGGAGTCCTGGCGGACGTCGAGGTCAAGGACACGCCGCGCCGCTCGCGCGTCCGCACCACGGTCTCGGCGCCGACGGACCTGCGACCGTTCGCCGCGGTCACCGGCGACCACAACCCGATCCACACCAGCACGGCCGCCGCGCGGCTGGCCGGCCTCGGCGGGCCCATCGTCCACGGCATGTGGACGTCCGCCGCGGCCCAGCACGCCGTGACCTCCGAGACCGGACGTCGCATCGCCGGCTGGACGACCCGCTTCATGGCCCCGGTCCGTCCGGGTGCCGAGGTCGAGATCCGTGCCGACCGCGTGGGACTCACGCAGGGTCGCGAGGTCCTCGACGTCACGGTCCGCGCCGACGGCGAGATCGTCATGGCCGCGTCGGCCCTGACCGACGCGCCCCGGACCGCCTACGCGTTCCCCGGCCAGGGCATCCAGAGCCCGGGGATGGGCATGGCCGGCTACCAGCGCTGCCCCGCCGCCCGCGAGGTGTGGGACCGCGCCGACCGCCACACTCGTCAGGCGCTCGGCTTCTCGATCCTGACCGTCGTGCGCGACAACCCGACCGAGCTGACCGTCCGCGGCGTCACGCACCACCACCCGGAGGGCGTGCTGTACCTGACCCAGTTCACGCAGGTCGCGATGGCGGTCCTCGGTGCCGCCCAGATGGCCGAGCTGCGCGAGGGTGGCGCGTTCGTCGACGGCGCGATCCTGGCCGGTCACTCCGTGGGCGAGTACAACGCGCTCGCCGCGGTCTCGGGCGTCATCAGCCTCGAGGCCGTCGTCGAGGTCGTGTTCCAGCGCGGCTCGGTCATGCACACGCTCGTGCCCCGCGACGAGAAGGGCCGCAGCGACTACCGCCTCGCGGCCATCCGGCCCTCGCAGATCGGCCTGGCCGACGACGAGGTGAAGGACTACGTCGAGGGCCTCGGCGAGGCGGCCGGCGAGTTCCTGCAGATCGTCAACTACAACCTGCGCGGCTCGCAGTACGCGATCGCCGGCACGGTCCGCGGGCTCGAGGTCCTCGAGAAGGACGTCGCCGCGCGCCGTGAGCGGTTCGGCGGCAAGGCGGCCTTCATCCTGGTGCCGGGCATCGACGTGCCGTTCCACAGCCGCGTGCTGCACGGCGGCGTGCCGGACTTCCGGCACAAGCTGCAGGAGCTGCTGCCGCCCGCGATCGACCCGTCGATCCTCGAGGGCCGCTACGTCCCGAACCTCGTGCCGCGGCCCTTCAGCCTCGACGAGGACTTCATCCGCGAGGTCGAGGAGTACGTCGGCACCACCGTCCGCCGCTCGGAGGACCCGGGTGTGCTGTGCCGCGACCTGCTCATCGAGCTGCTGGCCTGGCAGTTCGCCAGCCCGGTGCGCTGGATCGAGACCCAGGACCTCATGTTCACCCCCGTCGAGGACGGTGGACTGGGTGTCGAGCGCTTCGTCGAGGTCGGTGTCGGCTCGGCGCCCACCGTCGCGAACCTGGCGGCCGGCACGCTGAAGCTGCCCGGCTACCCGAGCGTCGAGGTGCTCAACGTCGAGCGTGACGCCGCCGCCGTCTACGGCACGGACGAGGACCCGGCCCCGGTCGAGGACGAGGCCCCCGAGACGACCGTCGAGGACGGCGCGCCGCAACCGGCCGCCGCCCCCGTGGCCGCTCCGGCCGGCGGTCCCGCCACGCAGACCGCCGCCGACCTGCCGTTCACCGCGGCGGACGCCACGCGCGTCCTGGTCGCCTGGTGGACGAAGCTGCGCCTGGACCAGCTCGGTGCGGCCGACTCGATCGAGTCGCTCACCGACGGTGCGTCGAGTCGGCGCAACCAGCTGCTGATCGATCTGGGTGGCGAGCTCTCGCTGGGCGCGATCGACGGGGCGGCCGAGGCCGACCTGGTGACGCTCGGTGGTCAGGTCGACGCCCTGGCGCGCACGTACAAGCCGTTCGGCCCTGTCCTGGGTGAGGCGTTCTCGGACCACCTCAAGAAGGTGCTCGGCCCGACCGGCCGCAAGCAGTCGTCGGTCGCCGACCGGGTCACGGGTGCGTGGCAGCTGGGCTCGGGCTGGGCGTCGCACGTCCTGGCAGAGCTGGCGATGGTGACCCGTGAGGGTCAGAGCGTCCGCGGCGGCGCGTTCGGTGAGGCGTCCATCGCCTCGGCCGGCGACGTCGATGCCGCGATCGACGCGGCGGTGCAGTCCGTGGCTGCCCGCCACGGAGTGAGTGTTCAGATGCCGTCGGCCGGTGGTGGCGAGGGAGCCACGATCGACGCGGAGGCGTTGGGCGAGTTCTCGGCGGCCATCACGGGCCGCGACGGCGTGCTGGCCTCGGCGGCGCGACTCGTCCTCGAGCACCTCGACCTCGTCGACGTGCCCGAGACGGTCGAGCCCGACGAGCAGGCGGCCACGGTCGTCGAGCGCGTCGAGGCCGAGCTCGGCTCGGACTGGATCAAGGCGACGGCCGGGGTGTTCGACGCGGAGCACGCGGTCGTCCTGGACGACCGTTGGGCCTCGGCGCGCGAGGACCTCGCGCGACTGGCCCACGGCGACCAGGTCGACGGCTCCTTCGTGGGGACCGGCGAGGTCGTCGCGAAGCAGGCCGAGCACTGGCTCGCGCGAACCGGTGACGAGCGGTTCGCCCGCATCGCGGCCGAGGCGCGCGACACGACCCCCGGTCTCTTCGCCGGAGAGGTCGCCGTCGTGACCGGTGCGGCCGACGGTTCGATCGCCGGCTCCGTCGTGGGCGAGCTGCTCGCGGGCGGTGCCACGGTCGTGGCCACCACATCCTCGCTGGCGCCGCGGAAGCTGGCGTTCTTCAAGGACCTCTACCGCCGCAACGCCCGCGCCGGGGCGGTCCTGTGGGTCGTCCCGGCCAACCTGGCCTCCTTCGCGGACGTCGACGCCTTGGTGGAGTGGATCGGGACCGAGCAGTCCCGCACCGCCGCCGGTGTCACCACGGTCTCGAAGCCGGCACTGACCCCGACCCTGCTCGTGCCGTTCGCGGCCGGCCGGGTCATGGGTGATGCGACCGAGGCCGGTCCGCGGGCCGAGCTCGAGATGCGCATCCTGCTGTGGTCGGTCGAGCGGCTGGTCGGCGCCCTGTCGTCGTCGGTCACCGACCGCGACCTCGACGCCCGTCTGCACGTGCTGCTGCCGGGCTCGCCCAACCGCGGGATGTTCGGCGGTGACGGCGCCTACGGTGAGGCGAAGGCCGCACTCGACGCGCTGGTCACCAAGTGGGGCTCGGAGAAGCGCTGGGCCGACAAGGTCACGCTGGCCCACGCCATCATCGGCTGGGTCCGCGGCACGGGCCTCATGGGCGGCAACGATCCGCTGGTCGAGGCCGTCGAGGCCGCCGGCGTGCGCACCTGGTCGCCCGACGAGATGGCCGTCGCGCTGCTCGAGGCGTGCACCCCGCAGGCTCGCCGTCAGGCGACCGAGGGACCGCTGACGCTCGACCTCACCGGAGGCCTCGGCGACGCCGACCTGGACCTGCGGGCGCTGGCCGAGGAGGCGGCGCGTGAGCGCGGCGAGCAGGGAACCGACGTCTCCTCCGACACCGCGACCATCCCGGCGCTGCCCGCGCCGCCGTCGCGCCTGGACCGCGTCCAGACACCCGACTGGGCCGAGGTCACGGCCCGTCCGGAGGACCTCGTGGTCATCGTCGGTGCCGGCGAGCTGGGCCCGTACGGCTCGGCGCGCACGCGCTTCGAGATGGAGGTCGAGGACCGTCTCTCGGCCGCCGGCGTCCTCGAGCTGGCGTGGTCCACGGGCCTGCTCAGCTGGGACGCCACGAACCGCGGCTGGTTCGACACCGCCTCCGGCGAGGTCGTCGAGGAGCACGAGATCGCGGATCGCTACGAGGACGCCGTCCGTGAGCGGATCGGCGTGCGCCGCTACGCCGACGACGGCGAGATGGTCGACAACAGCGCTCCGCTGCTGGCGTCGGTCTACCTCGACCAGGACCTGACGTTCACGGTCTCCGGGGAGGCCGAGGCCCAGGCCATGCGTGACGCCGATCCGCAGCACACCGTGATCGCGCAGGACGCCGAGGGCGAGTGGACGGTGACCCGCAAGGCGGGCACGCAGGTCCGCGTGCCGCGCCGGATGAAGCTGACCCGCACGGTCGGCGGCCAGATCCCGACGGGCTTCGACCCGACGGTCTGGGGCATCCCGGCCGAGATGGTCGAGGCCGTCGACCGCGTGGCGCTGTGGAACCTGGTCTGCACGGTGGATGCGTTCCTGTCGTCGGGCTTCACCCCGGCCGAGCTGATGCGCTGGACCCACCCGACCCTCGTGGCCAACACGCAGGGCACCGGCATGGGCGGCATGTCGTCGATGCACTCGCTGTACATCGACACCCTGCTGGGCGAGGCCAAGCCGAACGACATCCTGCAGGAGGCGCTGCCCAACGTCATCGCCGCGCACGTCGTGCAGTCCTACGTCGGCAGCTACGGCGCGATGGTCCACCCCGTCGCGGCGTGCGCCACCACGGCCGTGTCGGTCGAGGAGGGCGTGGACAAGATCCGCCTCCACAAGGCCGAGTTCGTCGTGGCCGGTGGCTTCGACGACCTCTCGGTCGAGGGGATCGTCGGCTTCGGTGACATGTCGGCCACGGCGGAGTCCGCGGCCATGGCGGCCAAGGGGATCGAGGACCGGTACTTCAGCCGGGCCAACGACCGGCGCTACGGCGGCTTCGTCGAGTCGCAGGGCGGCGGCACGATCCTGCTGGCGCGCGGCGACCTGGCCGCGCGGATGGGCCTGCCGGTCCTGGGTGTCGTGGCCTACGCCGCGTCGTTCGCCGACGGTGTCCACACGTCCATCCCCGCTCCGGGCCTCGGTGCCCTGGCGGCGGGTCGTGGCGGCCGCGAGTCGCAGCTGGCCCGCTCGCTCTCGGCACTGGGAGTGGGCGCCGACGACATCGGCGTGCTGTCCAAGCACGACACGTCGACGGGCGTCAACGAGCGCAACGAGTCCGAGCTGCACGAGCGGCTGGCCGCGGCGCTGGGCCGCAGTGACGGCAACCCGCTGTTCGTCATGAGCCAGAAGGCGCTGACCGGTCACGCGAAGGGCGGCGCCGCCGCGTTCCAGCTGATCGGGCTGTGCCAGGTGCTCGAAGGTGGCGTGGTGCCGCCGAACCGCAGCCTGGACTGCGTCATGGACGACCTGGCCGAGCACGAGCACCTGGTCTGGCTGCGCGAGCCGCTGGCGACGGGCCCGCTCAAGGCCGGTCTGCTGACCAGCCTGGGCTTCGGTCACGTCGCCGGACTGATCGCCGTGGTCCACCCGCAGGCGTTCGTGGAGTCGCTGCCGGCTGACGAGCGTGAGCGCTACCTCGAGGCGGCCGAGCGTCGCCGGATCGAGGGCCGGATGCGCCTCGTCGACGCGATGTACGGCGGGGACGCGCTGTACCGGCGTCCGGCGGGCCGTCGCCTGGGTGAGACGGGCGTGCGCGAGCGCGAGGCCGCGCTGCTGCTCGACGACAGCGCCCGACTCGGAGACGACGGGGTGTACGCGTGCCGGTGATCGGCACGGGGATCGACCTCGTGGACGTGTCCGGATTCGCCGAGGAGTTGCGGCGACCGGGCACCCGCGCCGGCAGTGCCTTCACCGCTGCCGAGCGCCGCGACGCCCGGAGCTCGCCTTCGGGGCCCGGGCGTCGCACCCCCGAGCTCGAGATGGCGTCACTGGCCGCCCGCTGGGCGGCGAAGGAGGCGTTCATCAAGGCCTGGTCGGAGTCGCTGTGGGGCGAACCGCCGGTGATGGACGAGCACGTGCACGCGTCGATCGAGATCATCCGCGACGCCTGGGGTCGCCCGCGGGTGCGTCTGCTGGGCGAGGTCGCCAAGCGCCTGCCGGACGTCGCCATCCACGTGAGCCTCAGCCACGACGGCGCCTACGCCACCGCGATGGTGACCCTGTCCCGCTGACCCGAGATTTGCTCCCATTTCCACCTTTCACGACCTCTGAGAGGTCGAAAGGGGAGCAAATCTCGGGAGGGGGAGGGGATTGTGCCGTCGGCGAACAGCCCTTCCCACGCCGCAGTGGCGGGGGTTGGCTGGGGCGATGGAGCTCCTCGTGCTGGGCGGTACCGCCTTCCTCGGTCGTGAGATCGCCCTGACGGCGGTGGCGCGCGGACACCGGGTGACCTGCGGGGCCCGCGGCTCGGCCGAGCCGCCCCCGGGAGTCGACTTCGTGCGGGTCGATCGCGACGACGAGGACGGCCTCGCGCCGCTCGCCGGTCACGGCTGGGGAGGCGTGATCGACGTCGCGCGCCAACCCGGTCACGTGCGACGTGCCGTGCGCGACCTGACCGCCGCCCACTGGACCCTCGTCTCCAGCGGCAACGCCTACGCCGACTTCTCCTCGCTCGAGCAGACGGAGGACGCCGCGACCCTCGCGCCGCTGGTCGCCGACGCGATGGCCTCCGACGACGACTACGGTCCCGCGAAGGTCGCGTGCGAGGAGGCGGTGCGCGCCGCCGGGCCGGCCGCGGTGGTGCGGTCAGGCCTCATCGGCGGCGCCGGGGACTGGTCGGGTCGCACCGGCTACTGGCCGTGGCGATTCGCCCACCCGGTGGGCCCGGAGGTCGTCGTGCCCGACGACCTCGACTTCCCGTGCGCGATGATCGACGTCCGCGACCTGGCTGCCTGGATCGTCAGCCTGGCCGAGCGGCAGGTGGAGGGCGTGTTCAACGCCACGGGGACGACCACCGACCTGCGATCGGTGCTCGACGCGGCAGCCCGGGTGGCCGGCTCCTCGGCGCGCCCGAGGTCCGTCCCGGTGGAGCGGCTGCGCGAACTGGGGATCGACCACTGGATGGGCCCGCAGTCACTGCCGCTGTGGATCGACGACGCGGACTGGCGCGGCTTCGCCACGATGGACACGCGCCGCGCTCGGGCCGAGGGGCTCGTGACCCGTCCGCTCGAGGAGACCCTGGCCGACGTGCTCGCCTGGGAGGAGGCCCGCACCGAACCTCGCCCGTGTGGCCTCACCGACGAGGAGGAGCGCCGCGTCCTGACCGCCCTCTGAACGAGAGGGGAGGGCTCAGGTGGCGCCGGCCTCGGCGGCCAGCAGGTAGGAGGCGAGCAGCCGCTTGAGCTCGATGATGGCCTCGTGGTGCTCCTGCAGGTCACGGACCGAGAAGTTCAGCATCGAGTAGGACATGTGCACGAGGACCTCGGCCATGATCTTGCGGCGGTCGCGCGGCGTGCCCGGCGTCAAGGGCGCCAGGACGTGCGCAACGCGGGCCGCGAGCTCGCGCTCGGTGATCTCGGCGGTCGCGCGGGTGACCGGGGTGGACTGCACGGCGTACCAGACGGCGCTGCGGGACGGATCGTTGATCCACAGCTGCGCCATGTGGTCGACGAGGCGGTCGAGCAGGACGAGCCAGTCCAGCGTGGGCAGCTCGCCGGCCAGCTTGTCCAGCTCGGACTGGATCGCCACGGCGTTCTGTCGATCCAGCTCGCACACGATCACGTACTTGTTCGCGAAGAACTGGTACAGGGTGCCGATCGGGAGGCCGGCGCGATGCGCGACCTCCTCGCACGTGAACGACTCGAACCCCGTCTCCAGCAGGAGATCACGCGAGACCTGCAACAGGTGGTCGAACTTGACCTTGCTGCGTTCCTGCGTCGGCCGCTTGCGCGGCTCGAGGATCTGGGTGGTCACGGGGGTCACCCTACCCGTTGCTACTCAGAAGTAGCGTCCAATCCGGCCCGGACGAGCGGGTCGATCATCGCGCCGATGCCGTCGAAGCCCGATCCGACCGTCTGGCCCTGCGAGTGCCGCAGGTAGATGCCCTCGAGGATCACGGCCAGCTTGAAGTACGCCAGACCCAGGTGGAAGCCCAGCTCACTGACGTCGCGGCCCGAGCGCTTGGCGTAGCGCGCGACCGCCTCGTCGGGTGAGAGGTAGCCCGCCGCGAGGGGTGCGTCGGTGACCTGGCCGCTCGACGGGCCGGCGGCCAGTGCGAGGTTCTGGTAGGCGAGCATCACGGCGACGTCCGTCAACGGATCGCCGAGCGTGCTCATCTCCCAGTCCAGGACGGTCGTGATGCGGTCGCCGTCCTCGGTGTCGACCAGGACGTTGTCCAGGCGGTAGTCACCGTGGACGATCGTGCCGTCGCTGGACGACGGGACCGAGCGGGTCAGTCGCTCGGCCAGCTCGTCGATGCCCTCGATCTCCCGCGAGCGCGACGAGTCGAGCTGCTTCTTCCAGCGGGCGACCTGACGCGTCAGGTACCCGTCGGGACGACCGAAGTCGGCCAGGCCGACGGCCTGGTAGTCGACCGCGTGCAGGTCGGCGAGGGTGTCGACCAGTCGCTCGGTGATGTCACGCGTGCGCTCGGCCCCGAGAGCCTCGAGGTCCGACGCGCGCTGGAACGCCGTGCCGGGCATGCGCTCCATGACGTAGAACGACGCGCCGATGACGGAGTCGTCGGTGCACTCGGCGATCATGCGGGGGACCGGGACGGCCGTCCCGGCCAGTGCGGCCATCACCTTGTGCTCGCGGCCCATGTCGTGCGCGGTGGCCAGCACGTGACCCAGCGGGGGACGCCGGACGATCACGTCCCGCTCGCCGTTGGTGACGGCGTACGTCAGGTTCGACTTGCCGCCGGTGATGAGCGTGGCGCTGAGGTCCCCGGGGAGCTCCCCGGGAACCTCAGCGTCCAGCCACGTCCGCAGCGCGAGGAGGTCGAGCCCCTTCACGCTCTCGTCCGAAGAGGTCACGTCAGTCCTTCGGTCCGCCGGCGACGTAGATGATCTGGCCGGAGACGAAGCCGGCCGCCTCGCCGCACAGGAACGCCGCGGTGTTGGCGATGTCCTCGGGCTGCCCGACGCGCTGCACCGGGATCTCCTTGGCGGCGTACTCGATGAAGTCGTCGAACGGCACGCCGATGCGCTCGGCCGTCGCGGCGGTCATGTCGGTCTGGATGAAGCCCGGCGCGATCGCGTTGGCGGTGACGCCGTACTTGCCCAGCTCGATCGCGAGGGTCTTGGTGAAGCCCTGCAGTCCGGCCTTGGCGGCCGAGTAGTTCGCCTGGCCGCGGTTGCCCAGTGCCGACGTGCTCGAGAGGTTCACGATGCGGCCGTACTTGGCCTCGGTCATGTACTTCTGGACGGCCTTGGTCATCAGGAACGAGCCCTTGAGGTGCACGTTCATGACCATGTCCCAGTCGTCCTCGGTCATCTTGAACAGCAGGTTGTCGCGAATGACACCGGCGTTGTTGACCAGCACGGTGGGCGCGCCCAGCTCCTCGGCGACCTTCGTCACGGCGGCCTCGACGGCGGCGGCGTCGGCGACGTTGGCGCCGACCGCGAGGGCCTGGCCACCGGCGGAGGTGATCTCGTCGACGACCTTCTGGCAGGCGGCCTCGTCGAGGTCGAGGACGGCGACCTTGTAGCCGTCGGCGGCGAATCGCTTGGCGATGCCGGCGCCGATGCCACGGGCGGCTCCGGTGATGATGGCGGTACGGGATTCGGACACGTGCGGTCTCCTTGAAGTGTCTAAGCGCTTGCTTAGTTCACCGTAGCGCACGACCCATCGGGTGCGGAAGGTCACATCGGAAACACGCACGGCGAATATGAGGAGTTCCTCATGTTTGCCTTATAGTTGAGGAATGCCTCATGTTTCTCACGACCGGCTGACGACGCAGACGACCGACGCGGGCTCGGCCCCGCGCGCGAGCCTCGAGCAGCGCCGACGCGAACGATTCGCCCGCGTCGAGCCCCGGGGCGCCCGCGTCCACACCGCCCGCGAACGCGCGGAGCTGCTGTTGGACGAGGGCACCTTCGTCGAGCTGGCTCCGCTGAAGTCGGCCCAGCCCGGCGCCGGTAGCGGTGTCGTCACGGGCTGGGGTCTGGTCGACGGTCGTCCAGTGGTCGTCGCCTGCCACGACGCCGCCATCGCCTCGGGCGCGATCGGCGCCGTGATGGCCGCGGCGATCTGCCGCGCCCAGCGGTTCGCCATCGACAGCGGATTCCCCATCGTCTACGTCAACGACTCCGGGGGAGCGCGGGTGCCCGACGGCATCCACGCCCTGCACGGCTGTGGCGAGATCTTCGCCCTCAATGTCGAGGCCCAGGCCCGCATCCCGCAGATCTCGGTGATCCTCGGCCCGTGCGCCGGCGCCGCCGCGTACTCGCCGGCGCTGACCGACTGGACGATCATGGTCAAGGGCCACGGTCACATGTTCCTGACCGGCCCGGACATCGTCCGCGCCGCCACGGGAGAGGACGCGACGGCCGACGAGATCGGCGGCTCCGGGATGCACACCCGCATCAGCGGTGTTGCCCACCTCGAGGTCGAGACCGAGCTCGACGCGCTGCAGTCGGTCCGGCACCTGCTGTCTTACCTGCCCTCGAACGTCGAAGCGCCGCTGCCGGTCGGCGACGCCGTGCCGGTCAACCCGATCTCGGCCGCGGGCCTGCCGACCGTCGTGCCCGAGAAGGCCAGCGTGGTCTTCGACATGCGGAACGTCGTCGACGGCGTGCTCGACAACGGCGCCCGCCTCGAGCTCATGCCCGAGCACGCCGGCAGCGCGCTGACCCTGTTCGGCCGGATCGACGGCCGCCCGGTCGGTGTCGTCGCGAACCAGCCTGCCGTCCGCGGCGGCATCCTCGACTCGAAGACCTCGGTCAAGATCGCCCGCTTCGTCGAGTTCTGCGGCCGGTTCGGGATCCCGATCGTCACGCTCGTCGACGTGCCCGGGTTCCTGCCGGGCACGGTCGAAGAGGGTCGCGGCATCATCACGCACGGCGCGAAGGTGCTGAAGGCCTACGTCGAGGCGAAGCGCTCGATGCGCCTGACCGTCGTGGTGCGCAAGGCCTACGGCGGCGCGTACATCGCGATGGGCTCGACCTCGCTGGGCGCGGACCACGCCTGGGCCTGGTCGAACGCCGAGATCGCGGTGATGGGCCCCGGCGGCGCCGTGGGGCTGTTGCACCGGCGTGCCCTGGCCGCAGCCGAGGACCCGGCTGCGCTGCGGGACGAGCTGGCCGCCGAGTACCGCGAGAACGTCGCGCGTCCCTATGCCGCGGCCGAGGCCGGGATCATCGAGGACGTCATCCACCCCGAGGAGACCCGCGACCGGCTGGTCGCCGCCATGCGCCTGCTGGAGCACCGATGATCAACGCCAAGGCCGAGATCGTCGGCAACGTGTGGAAGATCCTGGCCCGTGAGGGCGACCAGGTCGGACCCGGTGACCCGCTGGTCATCATGGAGACGATGAAGATGGAGATCCCCGTGGTCTCGCCCGTGCACGGGCACGTGGCCGGGATCCTCGTCTCGGAGGGCCAGATCGTCCAGGAGGGCGACGCGGTCGTCGAGATCGACGACACCGTCGGCGCCTGAGGGCGCGTCGGGCGGCTCTATGGGCCCGACAGTCGAGCACAATACAGTGTCCATGTGGTGGGCGGAA
Organism: Aeromicrobium senzhongii; assembly: GCF_014334735.1. Classification (NCBI taxonomy): domain Bacteria; kingdom Bacillati; phylum Actinomycetota; class Actinomycetes; order Propionibacteriales; family Nocardioidaceae; genus Aeromicrobium; species Aeromicrobium senzhongii. Next base: position 2,482,211 of record NZ_CP060587.1, on the reverse strand, counting down.
GGGCGCGTGGCAGGATGCGCGGGTGACCGAGTTCCGACACGAAATCCCGATGCGCTGGGCCGACCTCGACTCGTTGAACCACGTCAACAACGTCGTCTACCTGCGTTACGCCGAGAACGCCCGCGCCGGCATGAGCGAGATTCCGCCGGGTCCGATCGGTGCGATGCGGATCCAGTTCAAGCGGCCCTTGCTGCTGGGTCGCCAGCCCGTCGTGGTCACGAGCCGGGTCGAGCAGAACCAGATCGTGCAGTCCATCGGGGTGGCCGGCACGGACACCGAGTTCGCCGCCGTCGAGGTCGAGTTCGGCACCCATGCCGCCCCCGAGGCGCTGAACCAGGCCGCCCAGGTCGGGTCGATCGCGGTGCGGCGCACGGACCTCGACGGCTCCGGGCACGTCAGCGAGGCCCAGGTCTTCGAGCTCTTCCAGGAGACGCGTGTCCCGTTCATCGACGGCGTGCTGAGCCGGCTCACGCCCGGGAACTTCGTGGTCGCCAGTGTCGAGGCGAGGTACCACCGTCCGATCGACTGGTGCCCGGCGCTCGAGACCCGCACGCGCGTCGCGCGGGTGGGCAACGGATCCTTCGTGATCGAGGCCCAATTGGGCGCCGACGGTCAGGCGTTCGCCTCGTCCTCGGCGGTGCTGGTGGGCTTCGAGGCGGCGAAGCAGTCGTCGCGCAAGTTCACCGAGGAGGAGCGGCAGTCGCTCCTCGCGGCGATGGGCTGATCAGCCCTTCGCGTTGATCATGAAGTTGGCGGCGTGCTGGGCGTACGCCCAGAACTGCGCGTCCAGCTCGGGCTCCAGTTGTGCGGCGTCCAGGCCGTCGCGGAAGTGCTTGAGCCAGTGGTCGCGCGCCTCCTCGGTGACCGCGTAGTCGGCGTGCCGCATGCGCAGGCGCGGGTGGCCGCGGCGCTGCGAGTAGGTGGTGGGCCCACCCCAGTACTGCTCGAGGAACATCGTCAGGCGCTCGGCCGCGGGGCCCAGGTCCTCCTCGGGGTACATGGGCTTGAGCAGTTCGTCCTGCGCCACGCCTTGGTAGAAGACCTCGACGATCAGGGCGATGGTGGCGTGTCCGCCGATCGCCTCGTAGAACGTCTCCGTGGCCTGCGTGTCGTTCTGCGGTTCGGTCATGCGGTGCCTCCCGAGGGCGGAAAAGTGGTGGAGGGGATGCGGATGCCGGCCGCGTCGAAGCGGCGCAGCACGCGGCTTCGCAGGGCACGGCCTACCTCGCCCTGGTGCAGGGGAGCGGTCTTGGCCACCGTGCGGACGACGACGCCGTCCTTGTCGAACCGCTCGACGCCCCAGACCTCGGGCTCCTCGATCATGAACGAGGACAGGGTCGAGTCGGTGTAGAGGGCGTGGGCCTCCTCGCGCAGGATCTGCTGGACCTGGTCGAGGTCGGAGTCGTAGGCGACGGTCACATCGAGCACGGTGCGCGCCCACTCCTGGCTCTGGTTGCCGACGCGCAGGATCTCGCCGTTGCGCACGTACCAGGCGGTGCCGTTGACGTCGCGCAGCTTGGTGACGCGCAGGCCGACGGACTCGACCATGCCGGAGGCCTCGCCGAGGTCGACGGCGTCACCGACGCCGTACTGGTCCTCGAGGATCATGAAGATGCCCGAGAGGAAGTCCTTGACGAGGGTCTGCGCGCCGAAGCCCAGGGCGACACCGGCGACACCGGCGCCGGTCAGCAGCGGAGCGATCGGCAGGCCGAACACCCCCAGCACCATGACGAAGGCGATGCTCCAGATGGCGCCGGAGGCGATGCTGCGCAGGAGCGACCCCATCGTCTCGGCGCGCTGTCGGCGTCGCTCGGCCGTGCCGTTGCGTAGGTCGGACAGGAACACGCCGGCCTTGGAATTGGCGAGAATCTCGGGCACGGCGCCCTTCGCGGCGCGGCCCGTCAGCCGGTTGATGAAGCGGTGTGCCAGCCAGCGCAGCACCACCGCGATGGCGATGATGAGGACGGCCTTGCCGGGCACATCCAACAACCAGGCGACGACGTCCTCGAGCTTCACTGACCAATCCACGACTCAACCCTACGGGTGAGCGGTCGAGCTCCGACGCGGATGGATACGATGTGCCCATGAGCCTCGCCCGAGTGATCACCCCCGTGACCGCCGCCCTGCTCGCCGTCGTCGTCTTCGCGACGCCGGCCTCGGCCGACACCGCCCCGGACACGTGGGACCAGGGCGAGACCCTCTCGTGGCTGGAGTGGGTCGCGATCTTCATCGGCGGCACCCTCGTGCTGGCCGTCGTGATCGCGCTCATCGCGGCCGCGATCAACACCAAGAGCAAGCACTACGTGCCCCCGACGCCCGCTGAAGAGGCCACCAAGGCCGACCACGACATCGAGGCCACGCACCGCATGCCGCTCCCGGGCGCGGCGACCGACACCAAGCCGGACGCCGACACCACCAAGTAGTCCCGCGCTCATGGTCGAGGACGCCCGCAACCGCTTCGCGGAGGACGTCTTCGGTCACGTCGTCACGAAGGACGGCAAGGTCCTGATCTCCTGGCAGGGCAGGACCGTCACCACCGTCGCCGGCAAGGCCGCCGACAAGCTCATCGCGAAGCTCGCCGTCGCCGACCGCCGCGAGGTCCAGCACCTCCTCGCCCGCGCGACCGGGCACTTCAAGCACTAGCGCCACAGCGGCAGGCCCGGACACGGATCCGGCGATACGCTTCAGGCACATGCTCAGTGTGCTTGCGCTCGTGATCCCGCTGTCCCTCGTGGGCGCTGTCAGTCCGGTCATGATGACGGAGCAGACGGTGCTGCTGTCCGGGCGCAACGGACGCCGCATCGCCGGGTGCTACGCCCTCGGTGTCGGTGGGACGCTGTTGGTCCTGCTGTCGGCCCTGGTCCTTTTCGGTAGGTCCATCGCGCTTCCCGAGGAGCCGAGGCTGAGCGCCTCCCTCGACGTGGGCCTGGGTGTTCTGCTCCTGCTCATCGCCGCTGTGCTGCGGTACCGGCGGCCACGTACCCCGAAGCCCAAGAAGTCGCACGATCGCGGGCTCGGTCCGAGCGCGGCGCTGGGCTTCGGTGTGTTCTCCATGGCGACGAACTTCACGACGCTGGCGGTCATGGTCCCGGTGGCCAAGGAGATCGCCGCCAGCCACATCGACGTTCTCGAACGCCTGATCGTGGTCGCCATCGTGACCGTTCTGGGCGCGGTGCCGGCGTGGCTTCCCCTCGCGATGACGCTGGTGGCGCCTCAGCCCACGCGGCGCCTGCTGCAGGCCCTGTCCGATTTCATCGACGCGAAGGGCCGGTTGGTGACGGTGCTGATCCTGACGGCGGGCGGACTGTTCCTGGTCGGCCGCGGGATCGTGCACATGCTCGGACTGTGAGGGCGTGGTTCTTTCGTCCGACTGTCCGCAGATGTCTTGTGAAGTCCGCGGCGACTCTCATTCTTGACTTCGACACCATCCAGCATCACTGTGTCCGACATGTTGGGTGATGGTATGAGCGTCTTGGTGGCGGCGGTATTGGTCTGCCTGGGGATCGCTGGTGCTGCTCTCGGACTCGTGGCTGCGGCCGTCGACGGGGTCAAGCATCGCGATCCTGATCTGGTCACGGACGCCTTTCCCTGGGGATACATGGGAGTCGGGTTAGTCGTTGGTGCGGCGGGCTTCGCGTTCGCCTCGTTGGCGGCTTCAACCGACGTTGGATGGTCCGCGCTGCGGGATGCAGCGCCCGTGCTGCTTGTCGCTTCAGCGGGTTACGGCGTGCTCCACCACGTCATCGAGCGACGTTTGGACCGCCCCATCTCGTGGGTTGCTCCCTGGGTACTGTCGCTCGCTTTGGGCGTCTTCATTGCCCTTGCCTTGCAAGTAGGCTGATGGGCGGTTTCTCGCTGATGCGGTGCGTCGCGCGGCCAGCGACGCGGTGGCCGAACACGAGCAGCGCAGCCTGACAGGGGATGTCCGAGCGCTCGATGAGCCGGACCATGTGGTGGGTATCAACCAACCCGAGCGGGTCTTCATCGCGCGCGACGGCCGCCACGAGATGATGCGCTCACCAAAAGGTCGTATAGGAACCCCCTCGGCGAAAGGACGCACGGGGTTGGTGAGTCTAAGCCGGAAGCTACGCGGCGGTGTTCGACCACCCGACTCTGGCAGCTTTGATACGAAGTCGGCTGAGCTACGAGGACTGAGCCAGCCGGGCTCGCCTGGCCCCGACAACGCGATCGCCAGGACAGCGATCGACACGAAGGTCCCGACCACGACCATGCCGCGGATCCCGACCGTCCTCGCGAGCGTCCGGGGCGAGTCGAACCACGGTGCGTCGTGCGCGGGAGCGGCACAGGTCGCCCCATCCAGCGGGCCGTCGCCGCGACGCGAGCTGCGGATCATCGAGGCCATGAACCACGCCGCCACGGCCGCGATCGCCGCGGCGACCAGGCTCGACCCGAGCGTCCAGCCGCCCAGCCGCGCGAGACTCAGGCCGGACGTGAGCCCTCACATGGCCGCAGGCCGCGTGGTGCCGAGATGGGTCACAGGTTCACCCCGCGGCGCTTGGCGGCCGGGATGACGATGGTGTTCATGGCGACCAGCTGGATCGTCCCGCTGACGACGACAACGGCGAGGAACTCCGCCGTGGACGGGCGAGGGGTCAGCGCCGCGAAGCCTGCGATCACGACGATGGACTTCACGTTGAACAGCACGAAGAGCCACACCGTCGAGACGGCGACGATGGCCCACGTCAGCAGGTGCCACCCCAGTCCGGACCACCACGGGCCCGGCGCGTCGTTATCGTCCTCGTCCTCGGAGGGTGCCTCGTGATCGACCCGTGCCGCGGCATCACCCTCGGGGTCGTCGCCCAGGAACTGGGACGTGATGGAGAGCGCGAGGTATGCCAGCGCGTAGACGGCGGCGCCGACGAGGCCCCAGATGACGGAGCGCAGGAAGCCGAGGTCAGCGAGGATGCGGCAGCTCAGCGCGATGTCGAGGAACCCCGCCAGCGCGAACGTCGCGGTGTAGCAGGAGCGGCGGAAGCGCCGCCGCTCGTGCTCCGAACCAGTGCTCAGGGCCGACATTTCATGATCATGTCATCGAGGTCCACGCGTCAGTGGTGGGACTGGCTCGACAGCCAGCCTTCGCTCGTTGCAGCTCGGTTTCGTGGCGCCGGTCACAGCCGTATGCCTCTTTCGTCCCTTCATCCACAGATCGCTGTGCGGGCCTTGTGACCGTGTCTTGCCGTTGGCCATGATGCAGGCCAAGCAGCACCGGCTTTCGGGGGGAAGCACATGGAGGTCTTGGCCGATCGGGTCCGCGCGTTGGTTCGCGAACGCCGGATCGATCCGCGCACCGACGTCGATGCGGTGCGTCGCGCGGCCAGCGACGCGGTGGCCGAGCACGAGCAGCGCAGCCTGACAGGGGCTGTCCGAGCGCTCGATGAGCCGGACCATGTGGTGGGTCAGTTGGTGGCGGACCTGGTGGGATTCGGTCCGTTGCAGCGGTTCCTCGACGATCCTGAGATCGAGGAGCTCTGGATCAACCAACCCGAGCGGGTCTTCGTCGCCCGCGACGGCCGCCATGAGTTGACGTCGGTCATGCTCACGACCGAGCAGGTGCGCGAGCTGGTCGAGCGGATGCTGTCGTCCAGCGGCCGCCGGCTCGACCTGAGCCAGCCGTTCGTCGACGCGATGCTCCCCGGCGGTCACCGCCTGCACGTCGTGCTCGACGGCATCACCCGTGGGTTCACTGCCGTCAACATTCGCAAGTTCGTCGCCCGGGCGGCCGGTCTCGACGACCTGGTCACCCTCGGCACCCTCGACGAACGGGCGGCATCGTTCCTGAAGTCGTGCGTCCTGGCCGGGCTCAACATCGTCGTCAGTGGAGGAACCCAGGCGGGCAAGACCACGCTGTTGAACTGCCTCGCCGGGTCGATCCCCGGAACCCAACGGCTGGTGTCGGTCGAGGAGGTCTTCGAGCTCAAGACGTCCCACCCCGACTGGGTCGCGATGCAGACCCGACAGGCCGGGCTCGAGGGAACCGGCGAGATCACGTTGCGGATGTTGGTCAAGGAAGCACTGCGCATGCGCCCCAACCGGATCATCGTGGGTGAGGTCCGGGCCGAGGAGGCACTCGACCTGCTGCTCGCGCTGAACTCCGGACTCCCCGGCATGGCCTCGATCCATGCGAACTCCGCGAAACAGGCGCTGGTGAAGCTCTGCACGCTTCCGCTGCTGGCCGGCGAGAACGTCTCCGCGGGATTCGTCGTGCCGACGGTCGCGACGGCGGTCGACATCGTCGTCCACACTGCGATCGACGCGTCGGGGCGCCGTGCCGTCCGCGAGATCGTCGCCACCACCGGCCGGGCCGAGAACGGGATCATCGAGGCCGAGCCGATCTTCGTGCGCCGCGCCGGAATCCTGGTGCGTGGACCGGGAACCCCGCAGCGGCGCGAGGCGTTCGAGGCGGCGGGCATCGATTCGGAGTCGCTGTGGGAACGCTGATCGGCTTGGTGTTCGGCATCGGGCTGCTGCTCGTGGTCGACAACTGGCAACCGAAGCCGGCTGCGCCGCCGCGCGTGGCCGGACCTCATCGGATCGAAGCACTGCTCGAGCGTGCGGGCATGCCTGACGTCACCCCGCGGACGGTCGTGCTCGCGGCTGTCGGCATCGCCGTGGTGGCGGCCATCGTCGCCGCCGGCGTCACCGGGGTCGCGGTCGTCGGGGTGTTGGCCGGCATCGCCGGTGCATGGACGCCGTTCGCCCTCATCCGCTCGCGGGCGGCCCGACGCCAGCGTGAGCATGCGGAGGCGTGGCCGGACGCCGTCGACCATCTCGCGTCGGCGGTCCGGGCGGGTCTCTCATTGCCCGAGGCACTCATCCAACTCGGTGAGCGCGGGCCCGAGCCGTTGCGCCAGCCTTTCATCCAGTTCGGTCGCGACTACGGCTCCACCGGACGGTTCGCCGAGAGTCTGGATCTGCTGAAGGCGCGGCTCGCCGACCCGATCGGCGATCGCGTGGTCGAGGCGCTCCGGATCGCTCGCGAGGTCGGCGGTGGCGACCTAGGTCGGCTGCTGCGCTCCCTGTCCGGGTTCCTGCGCGACGACCTGCGCACCCGCGGCGAACTCGAGTCGCGCCAGTCGTGGACCATCGGGGCCGCGCGGCTCGCGGTCGCCGCCCCCTGGCTGGTGCTGCTGATGATGAGCCTCCAGCGCGCCGTGATCGCCCGGTTCGCCACACCGTCAGGAGTCATGCTGCTCATTGCCGGGGCCCTCATCTGTCTGGTGGCGTACCGCTTGATGCTGCGCCTGGGCCGGCTGCCCACCGAGCAGAGGATCCTCACGTGATCGGCGCGATGATCGGGGCCGCGTTCACCGGTGGCCTGTTGTTGATGGTGCAGGGGTGGCGGCGCGCTCGCCGGCCGAGCCTGGCGGATCGTCTGCTCCCGTACGTGCGCGATGTCCGTCCGTCGGTGGCCGAGCCGCGCGCCGGGCGCCTTCTGGACCACGTCGTCGGACCGTCGTGGCGGCGCCTGACGGGCTCGATCGGCGAGTCCCTGGGCAGCAACGCGGCCATCGCTCGGCGGCTGCGGCGTTGTGGCAGCGACGAGACGGTCGAGGACTTCCGCGTCCGCCAGGCGATGTGGGGCGCGGTCGGGCTCGCCGTGGCCGTGGGCGCGTCGATGGTGGCCTGGTCCATCGCGCAGCCGCCCGCGATCGCGCTGCTGCTGTGGTGTGGAGCAGGCCTCATCGGTGGCTGTCTGGCCTGCGACCAGTGGCTCTCGGCGCGGGTGCGCCATCACGAGGCGCGCATGCGAGCGGAGTTTCCCACCGTGGCCGACCTGCTCGCGCTGTCGGTCGCGGCCGGCGAGAGTCCGGTCTCCTCGCTCGAGCGGGTGACCCGGGTCAGCCACGGCGCGTTGTCCCGTGAGCTCGGTCAGGTCCTGGCGGAGGTGCGTGCGGGCGGCACCGTCGTGGGCGCCCTCGACGATCTCGCGGCGCGCACCGGAGTGATGAGCGTGGCTCGGTTCGCCGAGGCGCTGGCGGTCGCCATCGACCGGGGCACGCCCTTGATCGACGTGCTTCACGCGCAGGCCGCCGACGTCCGCGAGGCCGCCCGGCGCGAGCTGCTCGAGTCCGGCGGTCGGCGCGAGATCGCCATGATGGTCCCGGTCGTCTTCCTGATCCTGCCGATCACCATCGCCTTCGCATTCTTCCCAGGTTTGGCCGGACTCCACCTCTCGTCGGGTGGCTGACATGAAGGAGATCGCATGAGATCACGGATCGCTCGACTGCGAACGCGAGAACGCGGTGATGTGCCCGGGTGGGTGATGATCACCCTGATGACGGCCGGCGTCGTCGCCGGACTGACGGCGATCGCCGGCCCTCGGCTGACCTCGATGCTCAACCAGGCTTTGATGTCCGTCGGTGGCTGAGATGTGTCGCGCGGGGCGCCGGGACGAGCGCGGTGCGGCGGTGCCGGAATTCGTGCTGGTCCTGATGGTGCTGATCCCGCTCGTCCTCGGCATCGCCCAGCTCGCGCTGGTCCTTCACGTGCGAAACACGATGGTCGCTGCGGCGTCCGACGGTGCCCGGGCCGCTGCCGGACTCGGTTCGGGGCCGGCCGACGCCCAGGCTCGGGCACGCGAGGTCATCCGCACGACGCTGGCCGACCACTACGCCGATGACATCGTGGCGCGTGAGACGCAGGTCGACGGCGTCGCCGTCATCGAGGTCCGGATCCACGGCGACGTGCCGCCGCTCGGGCTGTGGGGGCCGGGCGTGTCCCTCGACGCGATCGGGCACGCGGTCCGCCAGGAGGAGCCATGACGCGCGAGCGGGGGAGCGCGACCGTCGAGTTCACCTGGCTGACACTGCTCCTGTTGGTGCCCCTGGTCTATGTCGTCATCGCCGTCTTCGAGACCCAGCGCACGGCCTATGCCGTGGCGGCCGCCAGCGAGGCGGCGGCGCGCGCTTTCATCCAGTCCGAGGATGCGGCTGCCGCGGAGTCACGCGCTCGCGTGGCTGCCCGCCTGGTGCTGGCCGATCACGACGTGTCCGGCGCCTCCGTCTCGACGCGGTGCGAGCCGAGTTGCTTCGTCCCCGGCTCGACCGTGGTCGTCGATGTGCGCTCCTCGCAGCGGCTCCCATTGGCGCCGGACCTGTTCGGCGATCCCGTCGCGGCCTTCGACGTTTCCTCGACCCACACCGAACCCTTCGGCCGGTACCGGGCCGCGCCATGAGGCGACGCGAGCGGGGCAACGTCACCGTCCTGACGGTGGGCTTCCTCGCCGTCCTGGGCCTGCTGGTCGTGGTGGTGGTCAACGCCTCGGCCGCGTTCCTTGAGCGACGCGAGCTCATGAACCTCGCCGACCGGGTGGCGTTGCACGCCGCGGACGGACTCGACCGAGATGCTGTGTACACCGGGGGAATCGACGAAGCGGCCGTCCTCGACGCCGCCGACGCGCAGAGCCTCATCCGTGGCATCGTGCCGTCGGACGTCGACGTCCGACTGAGCACCGCCGGCGACCGGGTCGAGGTCCGACTGTCGCGCCGGTTCGCGCTGCCGTTGGTGCCGCCGGGTCTGCCTGACACGGCAACGATTCGGGCCGAGGCCACGGGTCGCCTGCACCTGGCGCCGTGAAGCACTGGATCACGCGCGCGGGGCGTGGGATCGTCGTGCTCTTGAAGCCTCCGGAAGTGGAAGGTGTTGACTCGCTGATGAAGAACCACGCCAGCACGGCCGTCATGTCGATCGGGTTCTACTGGATCGGGCTGACCGCGGCTCCCGACTCGGTGATGAATGCGGAGGTCTTTCGAACCGGCGTGATCGGAACGGTGGCGGCCCTCGCCGCATTCGCCTTCGGCGACTACGTCAACCGCAGCCCCACGAGCCCGCCGTCACCGCCCGCGGACTGAGTCAGCGGATCAGGCGCATCGCGCGGAACCGGCCCAGCAGCACCGGGGCCAGCGTCTTGGAGTAGGTCACGGTGATGTGAGTGGTGTCGCGGTAGACGTTCACGCCACCGACCACGGCGGGGCAGAAGCCCTTGCGGCAGAACCGTGAGCGCAGGTCGAGGGCCGTCGCCCCGCTGGTCTTCTTCGCCGTCAGCAGGAACGGGTCGCGCGAGAGGCCGGCCTTCGACGAGACGCCGCACTTCTTCGCACCCTTGCGTGCCCCGTGCTTCTTGAGGCACTTCTGCGGCTCGCCCTCCAGTCGCGGATTGTCACTCACGGCGACGATGCGCACCCCGCGCTTGATCAGTGGACGCCACACTCCGCGCATCTTCTTGACCTGCGACGAGGCGCTGCCGTCGACCTGCCGCGCGTAGCCGGTCGTGACGATCACGTCGGTCCGCGCCGCCCGCTTCACCAGCCAGCGCTGCAGGTTCTTGCGCCAGGTGCGGCACGCCCCCACACGAGGGCGGTGCGGGTGGATCACGTTCGAGGTCGTCCACGCACACGAGGCACGCATCTGGGCCTCCAGCGAGATGTGGCCACCCTGGGCCATCGCCACGAGTGCCGGCATCAGGGCCCGGCCGTGGGAGTCGCCGACGAGGATCATGTGCGGACGTCCCCGCGCCCGGGTGCCGAACGAGCAGCCTCGGTTCAGGCGGGTCTGCATCACGTTCGACCCGTAGCACTGCTTGCCGGGGAAATGCGCCGTGTCCTTCGCGGCGACGCTCGGCCTGGGGGTCAGCCTCCCGCGCAGGGCGGGGTTGTAGCAGCGCTTCTTCGCCATCGAGGCGGCACCGAAGCAGCGCGGGGTCGCGCTGGCGACCTGCGCGACATCGGCCGCCGGGTCAGGTACCGCGGCGCGCGATGGTGTCCGCTGGGTCGGTGAGTGCGTCGTCTCGGAGACGGCCACGAGCAGTCCGCCAGCAACGACCGCCGACGCGACCAGCGCGAGTCGGATCCGACGGGGAACGAGTCCCATGTGACCAGCGTCACTCGTGGGGCCCGATCTGACAAGACCAGGGTCAGTCGACGTCGCCGTCGACGTCGTCGCCGGCGTCGTCGATCTTCCAGCGGCCGTCCTCGCGGATCAGCGTGAAGGACGTGAGGGTGGCTCCGGACAGTTCCTCGTCGCCCAGGAAGCGGAAGTGCCTCTCCTCGACGAGCAGGACGCCGACCGGGCCCATCCGGAAGCCCCACTTCGGCGTGCCGGCCCGCTGGATGACGGGACGCTGCGAGGCCCACTCGGCGCACGTGAACGGCCGTTCGGTCAGGTCGTCGCGGAAGTTCGCCGTCGTGACGGCCACCAGGGTCGCGCAGTCCTTCGTGAGCTCGGCCCGCGTGTAGGTGGCGTACGTGCGCTCGAGCGGCTCGGCGTCGATCGCGCCGGAGCTCCACAGCGCCACCGCACTGAGCGATCCCACCAGCGCAGCGACCACGAACACGATCGGCAGGATCCACGCCAGTTTCGAGCGCTTCACCGGCACGAGGTCCTCGGTACGCCGCGGCGCCTGCGCCGGCTGCGCGACCGCCTGCGCCGGCTGCGCGACCTGCTGCTGCGGTGCCTGGTGAGCCAGGGGAGCAGTGTGCTGCGTCCACTGGGAGCCGTCCCACCAGCGCAGTTGGCCGTGTCCGTCGTCGTACCAACCGGGCGGCGTGATCGGCCTGGGAGCGTCCATGGGCACCATCATGCCCTTCCCCGGGCGCCCTGCAGCGGCTCGGTCGCCCCGGGCAGGTCGGTTCGGTCACCGGCCCCGGGGATTGCCGCACTGGACGGCAGGCCTTCCGGCGCAGTTCACCGGGCGGTCACGGGCCTGCGCTGGTCTGGACCCATGAAGATTCGCACCAGCACCCGCAGCATGTTCGTCCTCGGCACCGCAGGACTGCTCCTCGGGGGAGCAGTCGTGGGATCGGTCGCCGGCGGCGAGCGTGACCTCTCCCGCCCCGGCGGCGCCGCGCGCCTCTCGGGCGACCAGACGAAGATCGTGAAGAAGGCCATCGACGGCAACCGACCCGACAACGTCATCCTCCTCGTCGGCGACGGGATGGGGGACTCGGAGATCACGAGCGCCCGCAACTACGTCCACGGCGCCGCCGGCCGGTTCCCCGGCATCGACGCCCTGCCGCTCACCGGCCAGTACACGACCTACTCCCTGACCAAGGACGGCAAGCCCGACTACGTCCCGGACTCCGCCGCCACCGGCACCGCCTGGGCGACGGGCACCAAGTCGTACGACGGTGCCGTCAGCGTCGACATCGACGGCAAGCCCCGCAGCACCCTGCTGCAACTGGCCAAGAAGGCCGGCTACAAGACCGGCAACGTCTCGACCGCCGAGCTGCAGGACGCGACCCCGGCCGTCCAGGTCGCCCACGTGACCAGTCGCAGTTGCTACGGGCCCACGGCCACCACGGCCAAGTGCCCCGCGAACGCCAAGGAGAACGGTGGGAAGGGCAGCATCACCGAGCAGCTGCTCGACACGCGTCCGGACGTGTCCCTCGGTGGCGGTGCCGCGACCTTCGCCGAGACGGCGACGGCCGGCTCCTGGAAGGGTCAGACCCTGCGCCGCCAGGCCGAGAACCGTGGCTACCGGGTCGTGGAGGACCTCGCGTCCCTCAAGGCCGTGAAGCAGGCCGACCAGGAGCGGCCGCTGCTGGGCCTGTTCACGCCGGGCAACTTCCCGGTCCGGTGGACCGGCCCGGCCGCCACGGCCGACGGCGGCACGAAGGCGCCGGTCGCGTGCACCGAGAACCCGGCCCGCACGGCCGCCCTGCCGGACCTGGCCGACCTGACGAAGAAGTCGATCGAGCTGCTCGACCGCGGCAACCGCAAGGGCTTCTTCCTGCAGGTCGAGGGAGCCAGCATCGACAAGCGCAATCACTCCTCGGACGCGTGCGGCCAGATCGGCGAGACGCTCGACCTCGACGAGGCCGTCAAGGTCGCCCTGGACTACGCCAAGAAGGACAAGCACACGACGGTCATCGTCACGGCCGACCACGCCCACACCAGCCAGATCGTCGAGGCCGGCTCGGCCACGCCGGGCTCGACCGTGAACCTGCTGACGCGCGACGGCCAGCCGATGACGATCAACTACGCCACGAGCGCCGCCGCGGGCTCGCAGCAGCACACCGGGTCGCAGTTGCGGATCGCGGCGTACGGGCCGCGGGCGGCGAACGTCGTGGGCCTGACCGACCAGACGGACGTGTTCTTCACGATCCGCGACGCCCTGCGACTGGCGAAGTAGCCGCAGACGGAGAACGGCGGGTCGTCTCCCTCGGGACGACCCGCCGTTGGTCTGTCAGGCGCAGATCTCGGCCAGCTCCAGGTCCCAGCCGGTGTCCAGGCCGATCTCGCGCCAGGGGTCATCGATGCCGAACCGGGCGGCGATGCCCCGGGCGATCAGGGTCACCAGGGCGACGGATCCGACCACGACCAGGAGCGTCGACATCAGGCTCAGCGCCGCAGTGTGGGGCACGAGCCAGAAGACGAGGAAGCCCATCTCGCTGCCCAGCGCGGTGGCAGCGATGTGCTCGTTCGTCATGCCTTCTCCGTTCCCGCGTACTTCGGTGGATCGATCATGCCGGGTGCCGCGCGCTCGCGTGACCGAATTCACCTCGCATACCGAAGGAATCTGAATTCGCCCGCCACGCGGACGGTCGACGACACCGGTTCTGGCCTTCGGCGGTAACCTCGACGCGTGGCCACCGTCGATCTCAATGACCGGATCAAGCAACTCGACACGACCCTGACGTCGATCGAGCGGGTGCTCGACCTGCCCAAGATGGAGGCGGAGATCGCCGATCTCCAGGAGGAGGTCGGGGCCCCCGACCTCTGGGACGACCAGGCCAACGCCCAGCGCGTCACGGGTCGCCTGTCGGTGCTGCAGTCCGAGACCGAGAAGGTCCGTACCCTGCGCCAGCGTCTTGACGACGTCAGCGTGCTGCTCGAGCTCAGTGCCGAGGAGGGTGACGCCGACTCCAAGGCCGAGGTCGAGTCCGAGGTCGACCGACTCGCCACCGCCATCGACAGCCTCGAGGTCCGCACGCTGCTCTCGGGAGAGTACGACGAGCGCGAGGCCCTCGTGACCATCCGCTCGGGCGCCGGTGGCGTCGACGCCGCCGACTTCGCCCTGATGCTCCAGCGCATGTACATCCGCTGGGCCGAGCGCCACAAGTACCCGGTCGAGATCTACGACACGAGCTACGCCGAGGAGGCCGGGCTCAAGTCCACGACCTTCGCGATCCGCGCCCCCTACGCCTACGGCACCCTCTCGGTCGAGGCCGGAACGCACCGCCTGGTCCGGATCAGCCCCTTCGACAACCAGGGCCGTCGTCAGACGTCCTTCGCCGCGGTCGAGGTCGTGCCCGTGCTCGAGGCCACCGACAACATCGAGATCCCCGAGGACGAGGTGCGCGTCGACGTCTACCGCTCCAGCGGTCCCGGCGGCCAGAGCGTCAACACCACCGACTCGGCCGTGCGCCTGACCCACATCCCCACCGGCGTGGTCGTCAGCTGCCAGAACGAGAAGAGCCAGCTGCAGAACAAGGCCAGCGCGATGGTGATCCTCAAGGCCAAGCTGCTGGCCCTGAAGAAGGCCGAGGAGCGCGCCCACCTCGACGAGCTGCGCGGCGACGTCCAGGCCTCGTGGGGCGACCAGATGCGCAACTACGTGCTCAACCCGTACCAGCTGGTCAAGGACCTGCGCACCGACTACGAGACCGGCCAGACGCAGGCCGTCCTCGACGGCGAGATCGACGAGCTCATCGAGGCCGGCATCCGCTGGCGGCGGAACCAGGCCGACGCGGCCTGAGCCTCGATGCTGACCGTCTCCGGGGTCTCCGGACTGCCGGAGATCCGTGAGGGCGACGACCTCGCCGCCCTGATCCTCGCTCACAGCACGCCGTCCGACGGCGACATCGTCGTCGTGACGTCCAAGATCGTCTCGAAGGCCGAGGGCCGCCTCGTCGCGGCCGCTGACCGTGAGGACGCGATCACCGCCGAGACCGTCCGCGTCGTCGCCGAGCGCGGCTCGGTGCGCATCGTCGAGAACCGCCTCGGGATCGTCGCCGCCGCCGCGGGGGTCGACGCCAGCAACGTCCCCGACGGTCACGTCCTGCTGCTGCCCGTCGATCCCGACGCCTCGGCCCGGCGACTGGCCGAGCGACTGCGCGAGGTCGCCCACGTCGGCGTCCTGGTCTCCGATACGCTGGGCCGCGCCTGGCGCCTGGGCCAGACCGACGCCGCGATCGGCGCCGCTGGCGTCCGCCTGTTCGAGCAGCCCGCGCGCGACGCCGACGGCCGTCCGCTGGCCGTCACCATGTCGTGCGTGGCCGACGAGCTGTGCGCCGCCGCCGAGCTGGTCAAGCCCAAGGACGGCCACGTGCCCGTCGCGATCGTCCGGGGCCGAGCCGACCTGGTCGGCGGCCTCGACCTGCCGGGCGCGCGCAGCATCGTGCGCTCGCCCGACGAGGACCTGTTCCGGACGGGTGGCTGACATGAGGGTCACCGTGCTGGCCGGGGGAGTGGGCGGAGCGCGCTTCGTGCGCGGCCTGCGCGCTGCGCTGGAGGGCTCGGACGCCGAGATCACCGTGGTCGTCAACACCGGTGACGACCTGTGGCTCTCGGGCGTGCGCCTGCAGCCCGACATCGACTCCATCCTCTACGCCCTGGCAGGCGTGAACGACACCGAACGCGGCTGGGGTCGCGCCGGCGAGACCGAGCGCGTCAGTGACGAGCTGCGCGCGTGGGATGCCGGGTGGCCGTGGTTCACCCTGGGCGACCTCGACCTCGGCACGCACCTGGCGCGCACCGGGTGGCTACGTGACGGTCTGACCTACACCCAGATCGCCGAGCGGCTCGGCTCCCGGTGGCCGATCGGCGTGCGGCTGCTGCCGATGACCGACTCCGAGGTCGACACGCAGGTCGTGGTCGAGGACGGCACGCGACTGCACTTCCAGGAGTGGTGGACGCGGCACCGCGCCACCGTGCTCGCTCGTGCCTTCGAGAACCCCGGCATCGAGTCGGCCGTGCCCGCGCCGGGTGTGGTCGAGGCCATCACCGGTGCGGACGTGGTCGTGTTGGCGCCCTCGAACCCCGTCGTTTCCATCGGCCCGATCCTGGCCGTCCCCGGCGTCCGCGAGGCCATCGCCGACGCAGCTCGCGTCGTCGGGATCTCGCCGATCATCGGCGGCAAGGTCGTGCGCGGCATGGCCGACGCCTGCCTCACGGCGATCGGTGTCGAGACCTCGGCTGACGCCGTCGCGCGGCACTACGGGCGGCGAGCCGACGGGGGAGTGCTCGACACCTGGTTGCTGGCCGAGGAGGACGCCGACCTCGCTCCCGTGCTGATCGATGAGGGCTGGGACGTCCGCGTCCGGCCGCTGTGGATGAGCGACGTCGAGCGGGCGGCCACGTTGGCGCGCGCCGCCATCACCTCCTAGCCAGCGGCTACCGTGGCGACATGCGCACGCTCACCGCTCTGCTCTTCGCCCTGACCCTGGTGCTGACGGGATGCTCGCAGGAGTCCTCAGGGCCGGCTGCGCAGGACACGGCGTCCCAGGAGACCGGAGGCCCGGAGGACACGCTGCCGGTGCTCGGAGCCTGGGAGTCCGAGCCGATCGCGCAGTCCGGCCGGCGTCTCACCCTGACTCTCTCCGACGACAACACCTATGTCGCCACGGACGGGTGTGTCGAGCTGCCGGGGCGTTGGGAGCTCGTCGGTGGGCAGGTCCGCCTGAAGCCCGACCGGGACGGCGAGGTCCAGTGCGGTGCCGTCGCCGACACCCCGGTCACGCTGCCGAAGGCCCTCACCGTCGAGGGTGATCGCCTGGTCCCCGACGAGGGAGACCTGGTCTTCACGAAGTCCTGATTCAGGACACGCGGCCGAGCACCGCGGAGGTGCGAGGTCCGAGGGCGCCGAGGAGGTGGTCGGCCCGATCCACGTCGCGACGCAGCGTCGACCACGAGGGCACGGGCAGCTCGAGGAAGCCCGCCTCACGGTGACGGCGCCACGAGTCGGGACCGAACGCCTCCGGCAGGTCGCCCTCCCGAGCCGTGAGCAGTGTGGTGCCGTGGCGCTCCTCGTCGGGCACGGCGCCCAGGCGCGTCTCCTGCGCCAGCTCGAGGGCCTGGGCGAGGTCCTCCGGGCGCAGTCCGGGCAGGTCGCCCAGGAGGACGGCCCGCCGATCGCGGGGGATCGTGGCGAGGCCGTCGGCGACCGCTGCGGCGATCCCGCGCGGGGCGGACTCGACGACGATCTCGACGCCGGGCGCGTCGATCGTCGGGTCCGCGGTGACGACCACGACGCGCGCCACCTGGGCCGCCGCCTCGATGGTGTCCAGCGCGATGGCGCGCGCCAGCGCGACCCGCTCGACCCCGGGGATCTCGAGGCGCGACTTGCCCAGCTCGGTCGGCTTGACGGGGATGACGACGGTCCAGACGCGTCGCCGCCGGTCACGCACCGGCAGACTCCACGACGCCG
This sequence comes from Aeromicrobium senzhongii, assembly GCF_014334735.1. Taxonomy (NCBI): domain Bacteria; kingdom Bacillati; phylum Actinomycetota; class Actinomycetes; order Propionibacteriales; family Nocardioidaceae; genus Aeromicrobium; species Aeromicrobium senzhongii. The sequence goes on along the minus strand of NZ_CP060587.1, from coordinate 2,464,825 downwards.
AACGGTGCCGGGTCGAAGGAGCCGAACCGGTCGCGGAACTCCTGTGCCTTGCCGGGCCAGAGCAGCACCTGCCGGCCGGACCGCTCGTCGACGTACCAGTTGTGGCAGCCGGAGATCCACACGGTGGAGCGCTCCTGCAGCTCGTCGACGTACCGCTGCTCGGCCTCGAACGAGACCTCGAGCGGGCCGTGCGCGGTCCACGGCAGCGCCGAGGCCACGTAGTCGGCCTGGGCCTCGATCATGAGCACGGCCGAGTTGTGCGCGAGCGTCGCGTTGGGGCCGTCGAGGACGAAGAGGTTGGGGAAGCCGTGCACGGCGGTCGAGGCGTACGCCCGCATGCCCTGGGACCAGTACTGGTCGAGCGAGATCCCCCCGCGGCCCCTGATCAGCTCGGCGTAGGGCTGGCGCGTGGTGTGGAAGCCGGTCGCGGCCACGACGACGTCCACCTCGTGGCGGGAACGATCAGCCGCGACCACCGCGCGGGGCTCGTACGCGGTCAGGGCACCGGGGACGTGGCGCACGTGCGGCATCCGCAGCGTCGAGTAGTAGTCGTCGCTGAACAGCACGCGCTTGCAGCCGAACTCGTGGTCGGGAGTCAGCGCCGCTCGCAGCACCGGATCGGGGACCTGGGAGGCGAGGTGCCCCAGCGCCCGGCCCCGGGCCTCGGCGCGGCCGTCGCCGGCGCGCTGGGCGAAGACCTCCTCGGTCTCGCGCATGAGGTCGGCGCGCAGTCCGGCCAGCCGATCGGGCTGACGCTCGAACAGGGCGATCTCGGCCTCGGCGTAGGCACGGTCGCCCTTGGGCAGGATGAACGGGGCGCTGCGCTGCAGCACGACGACGGACTCGGCGCGGCGCGCCAGCTCGGGCACGATCTGGATGCCCGAGGCGCCGGTGCCGACGACGGCCACCCGGGCGCCGTCGAGATCGAGGTCGTCGTCCCAGCGGGCCGTGTGGACGACCGGGCCGTCGAAGGTGCCCGGGACCTCGGGCAGACGCGGCTCGGTCAGCCGGCCGGCGGCCATCACGAGGACCTCCGCCTCGACCCGTCCGCGTGAGGTGGTCAGCTGCCAGGCGTCGCCGTCCCAGTCGGCCGACTCGAGCCGGGTCGACAGCATGATCCGGTCGGCGACCGGGGCGGCGGCATCCTGCAGGTACTCGAGGATCTCGGCGCCCGGCGCGAACACGCGGCTGAAGCCCGGGTGGGCGATGTCGGAGTAGCCGTACAGGTGCGCCGGGACGTCGCACGCGACACCGGGGTAGCGATTGTCGTGCCACGTCCCGCCGATGCCGGGACGGCGCTCGAGCACGACGAACGACTCACCCGCGGCGGCCAGCCGCCGGGCCATGGCCACGCCCGCGAACCCGGCGCCGACCACCGCCACCCGGACGCGGATCACGGGGCGACGCCGTACGTCGTGGTGCGCAGGCGGAGCTGGCGGCCGAGCTTCCTGGCGATGCGCTCGGCCGTCTCGACGGTCAGCTCCTGGCCGAACTCGACGCCGGCCTCGGGCAGCACCCGGCCGTCGTAGAGCGTGCCGCCGAGATCGTCCGCGCCCGAGCGCAGCACGAGGATCGCGCCCTCGACGCCCAGCCGGGTCCAGGCCGCCTGGACGTGGTTGACGCTGCCGTGCAGCATCAACCGGGCGACCGCGTGGACGGCACGGTGCTGGTCGTCGCTGTGGTCGCCGCCGGGGAACGCCATGGGCACGAGCTCGTTGAAGCCACCGGTGTCGGACTGGATGGCGCGGAGGCGGCGCAGGTGGCGGACGCGCTGCAGCGGCGACTCGCCGTGGCCGTAGAACAGCACGGAGGTGGAGTGCAGGCCCAGTCCGTGCGCGGCGCGGATCGCCTCCTCCCAACGGTCGACGGGAAGGTCGGCGGGGAAGTGCTCGGCGCGATACGCCTCATCGAGCACCTTGACGCCCGTCCCAGGGACGGTGTCGGCACCTGCCGCAGCCAGCGCCGCGTACTGCTCGGCCACCGTGCGGCCGCTCCGCCGAGCGCCGTCGATGACGTCGGCCGGGCGGAAGGCGTGCAGGTGCAGACCCGGAGCGGCGGCGCTGGCGGCCCGCAACATCTGCTCGTAGACGTCGTCGGGGGTGTCCGGACTCGCCGTTCCCTGGATGCACAGCTCGGTGGCACCGAGATCGACCGCGTCGGCGGCGACCTGCGCGACGAGAGCCGGGTCGGTCACCTGGTCCGAGCCGAGGTTGCGGTTTTGGACGAGGGAGACCGTGGCGCCCGCGACGGAGCGCCGCAGCTCGTCGGCCAACCCGGTCAGCCGGTCGAGGTCGGGCCCGGTCGCCGTCAGGAGCCGGACGTACTCGTCGTCGCTCAGTCCGGCGGGGTCCTGCTCGGCCCGCGCGAAGAGGTCGCGGTGACCGGTGCCGGTGGTGCGCGGCGTCCGCTCGCCCGCGGCGGCGAGACCGTCAGCGTCGGCGAACGCGAGAACGGCGTCGTGCAGCATCGGGTCGATCCAGGTGTCGCGGTCGCGGATGTAGTGCGGGTGCACCGTGAGGCGCTCACGCAGCTCGTAGCCGGTCGCACGGGTGAGCTCGGTCAGCTGGTCGACCTGGGGCCAGGGACGCTCGGGGTTCACGTGGTCGGCGGTCAGCGGGCTGATGCCGCCCCAGTCGTCGATGCCGGCCGCGACCAGGCGGGCCAGCTCGCCGGGGTCGGAGAGGTTCGGCGGCGCCTGGATCCGGGCGTCGGGGCCCAGCACGATGCGGGTCGTGGCGACCGCCGCGATGTACGCATCGGTCTCGGCGTCGGCGACGCCCTGCATCGCAGTGGCCGGCTTGGCGCGGAAGTTCTGGATGATGACCTCCTGCACGTGACCGTGGCGCTCGGACACGTCGCGCAGGGCGAGGATCGAGTCGAACCGCTCCTCGAGCGTCTCGCCGATGCCGATCAACAGGCCGGTCGTGAAGGGGATCCTGAGGCGGCCGGCGTCCTCGAGCACCTGCAGGCGCAACGCCGGATCCTTGTCGGGCGAGCCGAAGTGGGCCTGTCCGGGCTCGGCGAACAACCGGTGGCTCGTGGTCTCGAGCATCATGCCCATCGAGGGTGCGGTCGGGCGCAACCGCTCCAGTTCGTCCGCGGTCATGACGCCGGGGTTGAGGTGCGCCAGCAGGCCGGTCTCCTCGGTGATCCGGCGAGCCAGGTGCCCGACGTAGTCCAAGGTCGACGCGAAGCCGTGCTGGTCGAGCCACTCGCGGGCGACGTCCCAGCGGTCCTCGGGACGATCGCCGAGGGTCAGCAGCGCCTCCTTGCACCCCAGCGCCGCGCCCTGGTGCGCGATCGCCAGCACGTGCTCCTCGGAGAGGTAGGGCGCGATGCCCTTGCGCTCGAGCTTGCCGGGGGTGTCGACGAAGACGCAGTAGTGGCAGCGATCGCGGCACAGGGTCGTGACGGGGACGAAGACCTTGCGGGACCACGTGACGACTCCGGGGCGACCGGCGCGGGCCAGGCCCTCGTCGCGGATCCGCCCGGCCTCGCGGACCAGGTCGTCGAGGTCGTCGCCGCGGGCCGAGAGCATCGAGGCAGAGACCTCGGATGCTTGCAGACTCATGTGGACTCCCCGCGCGCTGACTCGTTCACACCCTAGCCGCCGAGGCCGCGCGGGCGACCGCTGGAACCGCGCCCGGCAGGATCATCCGAGGCCCGGCGCTGCCGTCCCGGCGTCGGGGTGGACCAGGCGTGTGCGGGTTCCCCTCAGCGCGGCTGAGGCCCGGATCACGCCCAGGCCAGGGTTTCGTCGACCCTCGCCGACGTATCCTGAAGGGCGTGTTCCGTCGAATCTTCCCCGCGCTTCTGGCTGCCCTCCTGACCCTCTCGGCGTGTGGTGATGGCACCGGCGACGCGCAGGGCGGGGCGGACGGCCTCGCCGTGGCGGACGCGTGGGTGAAGGCCACCGACATGAACATGAGCGCGGCGTTCGCGGTGCTCAGCAACAGCGGTGACGAGGACGTGGAGATCGTCGGCGTCACGACCGATCTGACCGACCGTGCCGAGATCCACGAGACCGCCGACGGTGCCATGCGCCCGGTCGAGAGCGTGACGATCCCCGCGGGGGAGTCCCTGCGGCTCGAGCCCGGTGGCGACCACCTGATGCTGATGGACCTCACGGATCCGATCGAGCCGGGTCAGGAGGTCGAGCTGACGCTCGAGCTGGGTGACGGGTCGACGTTCGACATCACCGCCACGGCCAAGGACTTCGCCGGCGGTGCCGAGGACTACGAGGGCGGCAAGGGGCACTGAGGTCATGAAGCGTCGCGCTCTCTTCGGAGGGGCTGCGGCGGTCGGTGCCGCCGCCGTCGGGGGTGCCGCACTGGGCGCGGCCGCGACCGGCGCGAACGCCGATCCGGAGCCCACCGGCACTCGCTCGGTCCCGTTCCACGGACGCCACCAGGCAGGCATCGAGATGGAGCCGCAGGCCCATCAGAGCCTGCTGGCGCTCGGCCTGCGCGACGGTGTCGATGCCGCCGCGATCCGTCGGCTGCTGACCCTGCTGACCGACGACGCCCGTCGGCTCACCGCGGGACGGGCGCCGCTCGCCGACCTCGAGCCGGAGCTGGCTGCGGTGCCCGCCCGGCTGACCGTCACGTTCGGGTTCGGTCCGGCGCTCGTCGCGGCGGTCCGTGGGGCCGCCCGGGTGCCGGCGTGGCTGGGGCCGCTGCCGGAGTACCGCACCATCGACCGTCTCGAGGAGCGGTGGAGCGGGGGAGACCTGCTCCTGCAGGTGGCCGCCGACGACCCGACCACCATCGCGCACGCCCTGCGCCTGCTCGTGCGCGACGCCCGCGCCTTCGCCTCGGTCCGGTGGCGTCAGGACGGCTTCCGCCACGCCGCGAGCAGTCACCGGCCCGGCACCGCGATGCGCAACCTCTTCGGACAGGTCGACGGCACCGCCAACGAGGCCCCGGGCTCGGCTGGGTTCGACCGCGTGGTGTGGCGTGACGACCCTGAGCCGTGGCTGGACGGGGGCACCACGCTCGTGGTGCGACGCATCGCGATGAACCTCGACACCTGGGACGAGGTCGGCCGCGAGGGTCGTGAGTTCTCGATCGGCCGGCGACTGGCCGACGGCGCGCCCACCACGGGCGGGAGGGCGTCCGACGACGTCGACCTCGAGGCGGTCGACGAGCGCGGCTTCACCGTGATCGGGCCGTCCGCCCACGTGCGCCGGGCCCGCGCCGGAAACGACCGACAGCGCATCTTCCGGCGCGGCTACAACTACGACGACGCCAGTGGAACAGGCCTGATCTTCTGCTCGTTCCAGGCCGATCTGGAGCGTCAGTTCCTGCCGATTCAGGCCAGACTGGCCGAGCAGGACGCCCTCAATGCCTGGACGACGCCCATCGGATCGGCGGTGTTCGCCATCCCCGCGGGCGTCCGTCCGGACGGGTTCGTCGGTGAGGCGCTCTTCACGTGACGCCGTCGCGTCGACGTCCGAGGAATCATCAGGTGCCCCACCTACACTCGATCGAGTGATTCGCTTCGACAAGGTCACCAAGACCTACCCCGGCCAGAAGCGTGCTGCCCTCGACCACGTCGACCTGGAGATCACCAAGGGCGAGTTCGTCTTCCTCGTCGGCTCCTCCGGTTCGGGCAAGTCGACCTTCCTGCGCCTGATCCTGCGTGAGGCCCGGCCCACGTCCGGCCACGTCTACGTCGCCGGCAAGGAGATCAACAAGCTCTCCAGCTGGAAGGTGCCCAAGCTGCGCCGCCAGCTCGGCACGGTGTTCCAGGACTTCCGCCTGCTGCCGAACAAGACGGTCTTCGAGAACGTGGCCTACGCCCTGGAGGTCATCGGCAAGCCGCGCGACGAGATCAAGCGGCTCGTCCCCGAGACACTCGACCTGGTCGGTCTCGACGGCAAGGGGCACCGCCGCCCCGACGAGCTCTCCGGTGGCGAGCAGCAGCGCGTCGCGATCGCCCGTGCCTACGTCAACCGGCCGATGATCCTCATCGCCGACGAGCCCACCGGCAACCTCGACCCCACGACCAGCGTCGGCATCATGAAGCTCCTCGACCGGATCAACCGCGAGGACACGACCGTCCTGATGGCCACCCACGACTCCTCGATCGTCGACCAGATGCGCAAGCGTGTCATCGAGCTCGACGAGGGCCGCGTGATCCGTGACGAGGCCCGCGGCATCTACGGCTACGAGAACTGAGACCCATGCGAGCGATCCTCAACGAACTGCGCGCGAGCCTGACGCGCAACACCTCCATGACGATCTCGTTGATCGTCACCATGAGTGTGTCGCTGCTGCTGGCGTCCCTGGGCCTGTTGATCCAGGCCCAGGCCGAGCGCACCGAGCAGTACTTCGGCGACCGCCTGCAACTGCAGGTCAACCTGTGCACCAAGAACTCGCCGGCCGCCACGTGCGTCGGCGGCGCGGCCACCGACGAGCAGAAGCAGGCCGTGCAGACCGCCCTGCGGGACAACCCCGAGGTCAAGACCTTCGACGTGCGCACGCCCCGGGAGAACTACGCCCAGGCGCGCGAGCTGCTGGGCCAGACCGACACCGGCCGCAAGCAGCTCGAGACTCTCGGCGTCGACTCGTTCCCCGAGTCCTACTTCGTGACCCTGAAGGACCCGCAGCAGTTCGACGGTGTCGTCAGCGAGGTCTCGGGCATGGACGGCGTGGGCAACGTCAACTCGCTGCGCGACCTGCTCGGGCCGCTGTTCGAGATGCTCGACAAGATGCAGTGGGCCGCCCTGGCCACGGCCGGGCTGTTGATCATCGCGGCGATCCTGCAGGTCTCCAACACGATCCGGATGACGGCGTTCGCCCGTCGCCGCGAGATCGGGATCATGCGGCTGGTCGGCGCGTCCAGCTGGCACATCCAGGCGCCGTTCGTGCTGGAGTCCCTCGTGGCGGCGATCATCTCGGCGGCCCTGGCGGCCGGCGGCATGGCGGCCTTCATGCACTTCGTGGTCTACGGCTACCTGCGCGACACCCTGGGCCGGATCACGACCTGGGTGCGCTGGGAGGACGCCTTCCTCGTCATGGGCATGACGACGGTGCTGGCGCTGCTGCTGGCCCTGGTCCCGACGTTCGTCATGACCCGCAAGTACCTCGACGTGTAGTGACACGCGCGGTGGCGGTGCTGAGCTCAAACCCTCAACCTCTGCCGTAGAGTCGCTGACGTCAGTTCGCACGATTCCGTCCCCTGCGGACACTTCCCCGGATTCGAGACCATGACGAGATTGCGCAAGACCCTGCTCGCCCTGACCCTCAGCATCGCGCTGGTGGCCGGCTTGAGCGCGCCCACGTTCAGTGATGAGAAGGATGACGTCAAGCGCGAGCAGCGCAAGAACGAGCAGAAGCTCAAGGACGCCCAGGAAGAGGTCCAGGAGTCCACGAAGGCCGCCCGCGACGCCAAGCGTGCGCTCGACCGGGCCTCGGCCCGACTGTCGGTCGCCGAGACGAAGCTGGGCCAGACGCGCGGCAAGCTCGCCGTCGCCCAGGCCGAGGACGCCCGCCTGCGGGCCGAGCTGGACAAGGCCGAGGCCGAGCTGCGATCGGCCGAGGCACGCCTCGAGGCCGCGGAGAAGGAGCTCAAGCAGTCGCGCGGGGCCGTCGAGTCCTTCGCCGTCGAGCAGGTCATGGCCGGCGACACCGGCCTCAAGGCCTTCGGCGATCTGCTGCGCGGTGCCGATCCGGGCCTGTTCTCCGAGCAGATGAGCGCCAAGACCTCCATCGGCGACGCGCAGGTCGCGGTCATGCAGGAGTTGGCGGCCTCCGAGGTCATGCTCGGGATCGAGCGCGACAAGGTCGAGCGGTTGCGCGACCAGGTCGCCGACCAGAAGCGACAGGCCGAGGCCGTCGTGGTCCAGATGCAGGCCCTGACCGCGCAGGCCCAGGCGCAGGCCGCGTCCGTCGCGCAGCTGGTGTCGGCACGCGCCGGCGCCAAGCGCACCGCCGATGCCACCTTGGTCGAGGACCTCAAGCTCCAGGCCGAGCTCGAGGCCGACCGGGTCCGCCTCGAGAACCAGCTGGCCGAGATCGTCCGCAAGGAGCTGGCGGCCGCCGCGGCAGCAGCGGCCCGCGCCCGCAAGAAGAACAAGGGCAACGGAGGCAGCGGCGGAGGTGGCGGCTCCAGCAACAGCGGCGGAGGCGGCGGCTCCGGCACCGGTGACTCTGGCGGCGCGCTGAGCCGCCCGGTGCCCGGTCCGATCACGTCCCCCTACGGCATGCGCCGGCACCCCATCACGGGCGTCTACAAGCTCCACGACGGCACCGACTTCGGCGTCGGCTGCGGCGTCCCGATCCGCGCGGCCGCGGGCGGCAGGATCGTGTCGCAGTACTACAACGGCGGCTACGGCAACCGCGTCATCCTCAACAACGGGGTCAAGCGGGGCGTCAGCGTCATCACGACCTACAACCACCTCTCCCGGTATGCCAAGAGCACCGGTGCGAAGGTGAGCCGCGGCGACATCATCGGGTACGTCGGGTCCACCGGGTACTCGACCGGCTGCCACCTGCACTTCATGGTGCTGGTCAACGGCCGCACGACGCAGCCGATGAACTGGCTCTGACCTGTCACTGGCCCCGACCTGACAGAATGGTCGAATGGCCAAGGAGACCGGTCGCAAGATGATCGCGCAGAACAAGAAGGCGCGGCACGACTATCACATCGAGGACACCTACGAGGCCGGGCTCGTCCTGACCGGCACCGAGGTCAAGTCCCTGCGTCAGGGTCGTGCCTCGCTCGTCGACGGCTTCGGTGAGATCGATCGCGGTGAGGCCTGGCTGTTGCAGGTCCACATCCCGCAGTACGACAACGGCACGTGGACCAACCACGAGACCCGCCGGCGTCGCAAGATGCTGCTGAACCGCCACGAGATCGAGAAGATCGAGCACCGCACGCAGGCCAAGGGCCTGACGATCGTGCCGCTGAGCCTGTACTTCAAGGACGGGCGGGCCAAGGTCGAGATCGCGCTCGCACGCGGCAAGAAGGAGTACGACAAGCGCCACGCCCTGGCGGAGCGTCAGGCGTCGCGTGACGCCGAGCGCGAGGTGGGCCGGCGCCTCAAGGGCATATGACCTGGCAGGACGCCGATCTTGCCGCGTACCTCGAGCGGCTGGGCGTCCCGGGGATCGTCGACGTCCACGTGCACTTCATGGCGCCGCAGGTGCTGGCGAAGGTCTGGGCGTACTTCGACGCCGCCGGTCCCAAGCTGGGCCGGGCCTGGCCGATCCACTACCGAACCAGCGACGAGGAGCGGGTCGAGACGCTGCGGGCGCTCGGCGTGCGCCGGTTCACCGCCCTGTCCTACGCGCACAAGCCGGGCGTCGCCGGGTTCATGAACGACTGGCTGGCCGGCTTCGCCGAGCGGGTGCCCGACTCGGTGCGCTCGGCGACCTTCTTTCCCGAGGCCGAAGCGGCCGAGTACGTGCCCGCGGTGATCGCCGACGGGGTCCGGGTCTTCAAGGCGCACCTGCAGGTGGGGGAGTTCGCCGCCGACGACCCGCTGCTGGACCCGGTCTGGGCGGCGATCGAGGAGGCGCAGGTCCCGGTCGTGCTGCATGCCGGCTCGGGCCCCATGCCCGGCCCGCACACCGGCCCGCAGGGGGTGGCGCAGGTGCTGCGGCGCTTCCCGCGGCTGCCGCTGGTGATCGCCCACCTCGGCATGCCCGAGGTCGACGCCTTCTGCGACCTGGCCGAGCAGTACCCGAACGTCAGGCTCGACACGACCATGACGTTCGTCGACTTCTTCCCAGACCGGCCGCCGGTCGACACGCAGCGGCTGCTGCGCCTGCAGGACCGGATCGTCTTCGGCTCGGACTTCCCCAACATCCCGTACCCGTACGCCCATCAGGTCGAGGCACTCGACCGCCTCGGCCTGGGTGACGACTGGATGCGCGCCGTGCTCTGGGACAACGGCGTCGAGTTGCTCGGACCTGTCGGCTGAGCGTCAGGCGTCCCCGGTCAGTGCGTCGACAGCCCGCGCGACCAGCCGCTCCCGCGCCTGGGGGGTCCCGGCCTTCAGCAACGGGAGCACGATGGCGTACTGCGCGGTGCGGCCGAGTTGTCCGAAGGCCTCGGCTGCACGCGGGTTCGCGGCCAGCGCAGCCGTGAGGTCGGGTGGCACCTCGGAGTCCGCCTGACGCACGTATGCGGCGTCCCAGCGGCCGTCGGCGCGTGCGGCGGCGACCTCCGCCCGCCCCGCCGCGCGCATCCGGCCGGCGGCCTCGAGCGCCTCGGCCCGGGCGACGTTGAGCTGCGACCAGGGACTGCGTGGACGCCGGGGCGAATAGCGCTGCAGGAACGAGACGTCATCGAGTGAGCGGCGCACGCTGTCGATCCAGCCGTGGCAGAGCGCGCCGTCGAGCGCCTCGCCGATCGTGATCAGCGCCAGGTCGGCGTTCTTGCGGCGGATCCGCAGCCAGGCCTGCGGTGCGCTGTCGTGGTGCTGCGCCAGCCACCCGTCCCACGTGCCGACGTCGCCGAACTCCAAGACGTCCATGACCCCACGCTATGTCGACGGCTGCCGACCGGGCTCCGGGAAGCCGAGATCACCCGATGGAATCTTTCCGTCGTCAGGACGTTGTACCCTGATGACGCCGGTTCGGTTTGCCGGCGGTTGACAATTCCAGAGGGGCTGATCGGTTTCGACTTTGGTCGTTCGATTTCAGGAGAAGCGGGTAGAGAAGGCAACGTCAACTCTCAAACGTTCGTTGCACACCAATAAGTGCCGATTCCAATCGCACTGACTTCGCCCTCGCCGCCTGAGGCGACTCGCGAAGGGTGGGCCCGGGAATGTCCTCGTCCCGGATTGTCCACCTCATTCAGAGGACTTGCTGATCTGACCGTGTAGCGGGGTCGGATCGGGACTTTTTCCGCTGCTGAGCCTGTCGGTGACGCGTTCGTCCGAGCACCGGGGCTGAGAAAAGCGACAGACGAACTGCACCCGGAGAAGACCTGTCTCAGCGCCAGAGGACCCGGGTTCGATTCCCGGCAGCTCCACCAGCCCAGCCCTCATGGACCTCAGGGCCACCTCGTTCTCGAGGTGGCCCTGAGTCATGTCCGCTCGCGATCAGGCGACGAAGTCGTCCCAGCCGTCGGCGAGATAGTCGATGAACGCGGCGCCCAGGTGCTCGGCCTCGAGGCGTTCGCGGCTGAACGGCTGCGGATCGCTGACGAAGTCGGGATCGGCCGCGACCCGCTGCGGCAGGTCGTGGTGGATGATCGCGGCGGTGCCCACGGTGACGAAGTCGGCGCCGCGCTCCAGGCACCAGGTGGCGTCCTTCGCGGACAGGATCTTGCCCGCGACGCCCAGTGCCGTGCCGTGGCGGGGCAGGTCCATGAAGCGATCGATCAGCAGTCCGTCGAGCTCGGTGTCGCGGGGTGCCTTGGCCACGTCCCACAGCGACAGGTCCACGTAGTCGGCCTCGCCCGAGGCGAGCAGTTGCTCGACCAGCGTCGTGGCGTCGTCGACGCGCATGCCGTAGCCCTCGGGGGAGACGCGCACACCGACCTGGAAGTCGGGTCCGGTCGCCGCGCGGATGCCGGTGAGCACCTCGCGCAGGGCGCGACTGCGGTTCTCGAGCGATCCGCCGAACTCGTCCGTCCGGTGGTTCTTGCGGGTGTCGAGGAACTGGCACAGCACGTAGCCGTGGGCGCCGTGGATCTCGACGCCGTCGAAGCCGGTGCGCTCAGCGCGGACTGCCGCGGCGACGAAGTCGTCGATGACGCGCTTGACGTCGCTCGTCGACAGCTCCTCCACGCCCCGGTCGCGGTCGGCCCACGGGGCGACCGTCGCCATTCCCGTGACCGTCGAGTCGGCGCGCATCCCGCCGTGGTGCAGCTGCACCGACGAGACCGCGCCGGCGTCGCGGATGGCGTCGGCCAGGCGGCGCAGGCCCTCCTCGTGGCGCGTGTCGCTGATGCCCAGCTGGCCCTGCCAGGCCTGACCCTCGGGCGAGACGTAGGCGGCGGCGGTCATCACGAGGCCGAACCCGCCGCGTGCTCGGGCGACGAGCCATTCGTGCTCGTCGTCGGAGAGGGTCCCGTCCGGGTGGCTCTGCTTGTTCGTCAGGGGAGCGAGCGTCCAGCGGTTGGGCCACGTGGGACCGTGCGGGAGTTCGAGGGCAGTGGCCAGTGAGGCGGCTGTGGTCGGCACCCCGTCACTCTACGAGCGGGCCCCCGAGGGCGCGTGGGGCGTCCTTCGTCATGATGGGACCATGACCGACATCTGGCTGCCCGAGGGCGACTTCCTGGCCGATCGTCATCTGGCGACCCTGTCGACGATCGGTCCCGGTGGCCGGATCCACGTCGTCGCCGTGGGGTTCACGGTCTTCGAGGGGATCGTGCGGATCACGACGATGGACGGCAGCCAGAAGGTCCGCAACATCGAGCGGGACCCCCGCGCGACCGTGGCTCAGGTGGCCGGCCCGCAGTGGCTCAGCATCGCGGGCTCGGCGCAGGTGCTGCGTGACCGCGAGTCGATCTCGCTGGCCGAGCGACTGTACGCCGAGCGCTACCGGCCGCCGGCCGAGAACCCGAACCGCGTCGTCATCGCCATCACGCCCGAGAAGGTCATGTCCTCGCCCGGCCTGCGCGGCGAGGCGCCCGCGCACGACTGAGCGAACTCGTCGGGCACGTGCGCACCCGTTACCGTTCGGAGCGTGGAGGCGCTGCTGCTGGGGACCGGATCGGCCGACGGATGGCCCACGCCGTTCTGCCGGTGCGACTCCTGCATGACGATGCTGGCCGAGGGGATCATCCGCACGCCCACGAGTGTGCTGCTCGACCGGCGGATCTGGATCGACCCCGGCCCTGAGGCTCCGCGGCAGGCGTTGCGCGCGGGGGTCGACCTGGTCGACGTCGACACGGTGCTGATCTCGCACGCACACAGTGACCACCTGGATCCCGCGTTCCTGCTGCACCGCAGTTGGGTCGACGACCGCCCGCTGACCGTCTACGGCCCTGCACCGGCGATCGACCGCTGCCGCGACTGGCTGGCGCCGGACCAGACGTCGGTGCGCCTGGTGACGGTGACGGCGGGCGACCGCTTCACGGCCGCCGAGCATCGCGTCACCGTCGTGCGCGCGGCGCACGAGGCGCTGGGGGAGGCCGTTCTCTACCGGATCGACAGCGACGAGCGATCGGTGCTCTACGCCTGTGACACCGGGCCGTGGGCGCCGGGCGCGCTGGAGCAGATCGGCGGGAGCCGGCTGGATCTGGTGCTGCTGGAGCAGACGTTCGGCGACCGGCTCGACCTGGCGGGGGAGCGTCACCTGGGAGTGCGGACCTTCGAGCAGGCGGTCGCGGACCTGCGGGGGAGCGGAGCGGTGGACGAGCGGACGCGCGTGATCGCCGTGCACCTGAGTCATCACAACGCGCCCGACGTGGAGGCGCGGTTGGCGATGCTGGGTCTGGAGACCGGACGCGACGGTCAGCTCGTCACGCTCTGATGCCCTGGGTCGAACGGGCCCGGACATGGAGAAAGCCCCCGCCGGAGCGGGGGCTTTCTCGGAGTTCTCGTGTTGTTGAGAAAACTCAGATCGCGCGGATCTTGGCGGCCTGCAGGCCCTTCTGGCCCTGCGTCACCTCGAACTCGACCTTCTGGTTGTCCTCGAGCGAACGGTAGCCGTTGCCCTGGATCTCGCTGAAGTGCGCGAACAGGTCCTCGCCGCCGTCGTCGGGCGCGATGAAGCCGAAGCCCTTTTCAGAGTTGAACCACTTCACAGTTCCGGTAGCCATGCTGTCTCCTTGGGAGGTAATGCGCACTCGTGAATCGCGTGCGACTAACTAGATGTCACGCGTCACTTCGAACCAAAGAGAAAACCGAACAGCCTCAAACGAGGCTCGACCATCAATCTGCCGAGTCATGCCATGCAACAACAAGATTGACTCTACTGCACGACACCTGAAAGCACCAAATCAGTGCCCCGGACGTAGTCGAACCTTGCGCGTCTGGTTGTCCTCATCGACCTCGACGACGGAGTTACGCGACTTGAGAAAGTCGGTAAACGTCTTGAATCCCAGCTCTTTTTCGTTGAACGAGGAGTCCATCCGCTTCATCTGGCTCTTGACGGTGCCCGAGTGGGTCCACTCCTCCTCGGGATCCTTCTCGCCCAGCAGACGCAGCGCGCGCAGCAGCAGTCGGGTGGCCTGACGGGCCAGGGCCTGCTCGTCGTCCTCGTCGTCCTGGCTGCCGCCGGCCGGGACGAAGATGGGCTGGAGCCTCGGCTCGGTCGACACGGGGATCTCGATGGACCTCGTGGCCTTCGAGGGCTCGGCGTCGGTGGACGCCTCCACCTCGGTCTCGGCCTCGGTCTTCGGGCTGCCGCTCTTGCGCGTGCCGCGGCGGGCCGACTTCCTCGGGGCGCGCGGGGAGGCCTGCTCGACCTCCTCGTCGTCGCCGTTCTGCGTCAGGCCCGGCAGGTTGTCGTACGTCAGCAGCTCGTCACACGCCGCCGCGAGCGAGCGGCTCGTGGCGCCGGCGACGCCGACGGCCACGACGTAGCGGCCCATGCGCTTGAGTCGCTGGGCCAGCGGGATGTAGTCGGAGTCGCCCGCGGCGAGCACGACGGTGCCCACCTGCGGCATGCGTCCCATGTCCTCGAGGGCGTCGACGGCCAGCCGGATGTCGGCGCCGTTCTTCGAGCCCGAGGCGGGGAACAGCTGGACCAGATCGATCGCCCGGTCGACGAGCTGCTTCTTGTAACGCACGTTGAACGGCATCGACCAGTCGGCGTAGGCGCGGGTCAGTGCCAGGCGGCCGAAGGACGACGCGTAGTCGAGAATCGCGTGGACATCGATCTCGGCCTGCCGCAGCTTGGCCTCGTCGAAGCCGGCGTCGCGGTCCTTCCAGAAGGACTGTTTGCCGTGCACCTGGTCGTATCGCGAGATGACGATGTTGTCGAAGTCCAGGTAGACGGCGACAGCGGAGTCGCTCGAGTTGGTCATGGGTCCAGTGTGCCCGGCCGCGGTCAGGCAGGTGGTGTCGCGGGGGTTCGGGCGTTGCCGTGATTCGTTCCCGAGGTCGAGAAACGTGCAGTACCTTCATCCTCATCCATCACGCTGGTCCAACTGGGGCCACCGGACGGATCCGTCCTCGAAGGAGGCGCCGTGAGAGTGCAGCCCTGGATCGGGTCCAGTCCGGCCGAGCGCGGAGCGAGCGCTACCGAGTACGCGCTACTGGTCGCCGGCGTCGCCGTCATCCTCGTGGGGGTCATCGTCTTCTTCGGTGAGTCGCTGGCGGCCAGCTGGCTGGGTGTTGGCGCGCTTCTGTAGGTGCTTAACCCGGGATTCCAGTCCTCGCGGACATCCGGGCTGACGATTTGTCGCAGCCTCGGCTGAAACCCACCAGTCACATGCGTGTCGGTAGTCACATCGGACTATTTTCTCCGCTTAAGTTGTGTCTTTTCCCAGAAACCGTCACCAGTCTAATTGCGCCGCATTAGTTTCCCACTAGGGACTTCGCAGTATGCGAGTTCACCACGACACAGAGGAGAAACCCATGCTGCACATGTACAGCTTCCTGACCGCCTTCCTGGCCGAGCGCGAGGAGAAGGGCGCGACCGCCACCGAGTACGCGCTGATCATCGCCGGCATCGCCGTCGCCGTCGTCGGCGCTCTCGCCACCTTCGGCGGTCAGCTCACCGGCTTCTGGAACGGCCTGGGCGCCAAGCTCAACATCGCCTGATCCACGGTCTCAGAACCGAACAGGGTGTGCCGCGTCGCGACTCGCGGCGCGGCACACCCGTCCCGGGGCAATCGACCCCCCACCACATGACGTCCTTGAGGGAGGGAACGTGATGATGCACCTCACGACCTGGACACGACGCCCGCGCCGCTGGCGCGAGCGCGGTGTTGCGGCCGTCGAGTTCGCACTCGTCGTGCCCATCCTGATGTCCATCATCATCGGCATCGTCGAGTTCGGTATGGCGTGGACCTACCGCACCCAGCTCAACAACGCCACGATGGTCGCCGCCCGCAGCTACACGATGGATCGGGATTGGAACCTCGCCAAGGCGAACATCACCGGTCTGGCGCCCAGCGCGACGGTGACCAAATCCATCGACTGCACCGCATCCACCGCCGGGAGCGCCGTGACGGTGACGACCACGGTGGTCCGCCCGACCTACACCAAGCTATTCGGCACGAGTTTCACCTACAAGGCGAAGGGGATGGCCCAGTGCAACTGACCACCATTCGCCGAGGCGAGCGACGCCGCTTCGGTCTGCGCCGCAGGGAACGCGGCGCGACCATCGTGCTGGTCTCTCTCTCGATGGTCGTCCTGCTCGGGATGGCAGCCGTCTCGATCGACTTCGCCGTCGCCTCGGACGAGAAGGCCACCGTCCAGAACGCTGCGGACCAGGCTGTCTTGGCCCTGGCGACCGACTGCTCCTTGAAGAAGTCGACGTGCCTGCCGAGCACCGCGACCTATTACGCACAGCAGAACGCTGGTCCGTCTGCGTCCGTGACCACGATGAAGAACGGGGTCGCCAAGGCGCCGGTGTTTGACGACGGCAAGGTGACGGTCCGGATCACGAAGGACGTCAAGCACACGTTTGCACGGGTGCTTGGGGATTCGTCGAGCACCGTGCGGTCCGAGGCCACGGCCACGTGGAACACCGTTCCCTTGGTCGGCACGAAGCTCATCCCGATCGGTCTGCCGTATTGCGACTGGCTGGCTGCTCAGCCCGGCTCCGCCACCTCCCCCGGGGCGATGCGGACGTACCTCTGGGCCCGTTACAGCACGGCGGAATCCAGCTGTGCCGGCACCGGAGCCACCGCCCCGACGGTCTATGGCAAGCGGGGCTCAGCCTCCGGCTACGGCGCCGTCGGCCAGGCCATGTACTTCACGCGCTCGTTCTTCCCCGGCGTCAACACGAACTGCGACTTCAGCGCCAATCTCTGGGACGTCTACCGCAACATGCTGGACGACTGGTCCCTCATCACGGCCGATACCTGCATGGAGAAGAAGCTGGCCGGCGTGGGTAATGGCTCGGTCGTCATGATGCCGATTTACGCGGTAGAGAAGAAGTCGATCTTCTGGGGCTCGGTCACCTACTCCAGTCGCTTGGTCATCCTCGGCTTTGCACCGTTCAAGATCGACAAGTGGGTCAACTACCCCTTCCTGTACTTCGGTGTGCAGCCCAGCTTCTCCGCGCTGAGCTACACGAACCACTGCGACATGAAGTTCAACTTCGCCACCATCGGCGGCGGGTGCGCCGGCGTTCGCGGACAGTTCATCCGCTCCGCCGAGGGCGCACTCTTCAATGGCTTCACCCAGTACGGGTCGTTCTACAGCAACACCGGCTCGGGATTGAGCGGCGACGCTCCCAACCTCGGCCTCACCAACGTCAAGCTCGTCGAATGACTCGCTTCCCCCACTACCTCGAAGGACACGGTTCATGAACTCTCGCGTCATCGCCGCCATCGCCGCCGCCGTGCTGGCGATCATCGGCATCGGTGCTGTGGTCGCCTATGCGTCGAGCGCCAAGAGCCGAGCGTTCGAGGGTGCTGAGCTCGTGAAGGTGTACCGAGTCGTCAACGATCTCGGCGCGGACGCCGACTCGGCGGCCGTCAGTGACAACGTCGAGTTGGTCAGCCTGCCGAACGCGGCGGTCGCCAAGGGTGCCGTCGGTGACCTCAAGTCCATCGAAGGCCTCAAGACGACCGTTCCGCTGGTCGCCGGCGAGCAGCTGCTCGAGTCGCGGTTCGCGAAGGAGGGCGCCAAGGCGGCCGCGAAGGCGAACGTGCCTGATGGTCTACAGGAGATCGCGGTGACGCTCGATGCGGCCGCCGGCGTCGGCGAACGCGTCGACGAAGGAGTTCGGGTCGGCATCATCGCCACCTTCGAGGAAGGTGAAGACAAGCGGAGCCGGATGTTCGCGCAGAACATCATGGTCACCCATGTCAAGTCCAATGAGGACAATTCAATGGTGGTCACGCTGGCCGTGACCACCTCCCAGGCCACGCAGGTGGCCGCCGCCGCGCAGTTCGGACAGGTCCGTCTGACCGTCCAGAACGACAAGACCAGCCGTGATGGCGCGTCGGCCGTGGATGCGGGGAACCTTGTCAAGTGAGCATCATCGTCGTCATCACCGAATCCAGCCCTTACGCGGGTAGGCTGCGCCGCGTCGCAGACCGCCAGGTGGTGGGCCTCAAGCCCACCTTCACCGAGCACGCCCTGAACTCCATGCTGGGGACGATGCGTGCGATCGACCTCGTGGTCATCTGCGAGGACGTCGACGACGACCAGTCCATGGAGATGGCCGACATCGTGCACGACCACCAACTGGACGTGCCGGTCGTCCTGGTACGTGAGAAGCCCGAGCCGCTGTCGACCGAACAACGCCAGTTCGGCGTCGTCGAGTCCGTGTCAGCGGTTTCCTCCGACTTGGAGATCGAGCGACTGCTGGCACGCCACATCGGCTCGGCGATGCCCGGAGTTGCTGAAGGGCGGGACGCCACCGTCCCGACGGCGATTCCCGCCGCGCCGGTCATGCGAGTCGATCCCGAGGAGCACCGGGTGGTGGTCGTGCTCTCGCCCAAGGGCGGTGTCGGCAAGACCACCATCTCGACCAACCTGGCCATCGCCCTCTCTCGACGCACCCCGCTGGACACCGTGATCGTCGACTTCGACTCGCAGTTCGGTGACGTGGCGAGCGTCCTCAACGTCAATGCGCTGCACACCCTCGAGGACGCGTTCACGGAGGACGCGGTCCACCCACCCCTCGTCGTCAAGGGCCTCCTGAACGCGTTCGACGACAAGCTGCTCGTCCTGGCCGCCTCGGAGTCGCCGGCCGCTCTGGAGAAGATCACGCCCATCCAGGAGAGCGAGCTGCTCCGGCAGCTGTCCAAGGACTACGCGTTCGTCGTGGTGGACACGGGATCTGGCTTGACCGACGAGACGATGGCTGCCCTCGAGGTCGCCACCGACGTGATCATGGTGTCGACGATGGACGTCTCGAGCGTCAAGGCTCTGCGCCGGGCTGCCGACCTGCTGGACCGGATCGACCTGTTGCCCAGGAGTCGCCATCTGGTCGTCAACATGACCGAATCAGGCACGGGCCTCGAGGTCGAGGACATCGCCCAGGCCATGCAGATGCCGGTCGACGTCTCCATCGCACGATCCGTGGACATCGCCCTGTCGGTCAACACCGGCCGACCGCTGGCCCAGGCGAAGCGTTCGGCCGATCTGACCAGCGCCGTCGACAACATCGTCGCGAAGCTCCGCGGTGAGACAGCGCGCCGCAAGGGCGGCTTGTTCAGGAGGGACGAATGAGTATCACCGACCGCCTGCTGGCCGCCGAGAAGGTGGGTGAGGCCGCCCACCGGCCCACGGTCGCCCTGCAGCGTTCCGCCGTGCTGGACGACCTCAAGCGCCGGTCCGTCGAATCGCTGTTCCGCCGGATCGGAACCCGCATCAACGACGCGTCCCTGACGGACGTGCAGCTTCGCGACTTCGTGCGAACCGAGCTCGAGATCATCCTGCAGGAGGAGCACGTCCAGCTGGGCAGCATCGAGCGCGCCCAGCTCACTCGCGAGATCGAGGACGACGCCCTGGGCCTGGGCCCGATCCAGCGTCTCCTCGACGATGACGACATCAGCGAGATCATGGTCAACCACCCCTCGCAGATCTTCGTCGAGCGCAAGGGCAAGCTGACGCTCGCGGACGAGTCGTTCAGCTCCGAGGACCAGCTGCGGCGAGTCATCGAGCGCATCGTGGGCAAGGTCGGACGCCGCATCGACGAGTCGTCGCCACTGGTGGACGCTCGCCTGACCGACGGCTCCCGTGTCAACGCCGTGATCCCGCCGCTGGCGGTGCGCGGTTCCTCGCTGACGATCCGCAAGTTCGCCAAGAAGGCGCTCAGCATCCAGGACCTGATCAACTACGGCTCGCTGACCCCGGAGCTGGCCGAGCTGCTCGAGCTGTGTGTGCGCGGCCGGCTCAACATCCTCGTGTCCGGCGGTACCGGCACCGGCAAGACGACGCTGCTGAACGTGCTGTCCTCGTTCATCCCCGAGGACGAGCGCATCGTGACGATCGAGGATGCGATCGAGTTGAAGCTGCAGCAGGCGCACGTCGTGCAGCTGGAGGCCCGCCCGGCCAACATCGAGGGCCGCGGCGAGGTGACGATCCGCGACCTGGTCAAGAACTCGCTGCGCATGCGTCCCGATCGCGTCGTCATCGGCGAGTGCCGTTCCGGTGAGGCGCTCGACATGCTCCAGGCCATGAACACCGGCCACGACGGCTCCATTTCGACGCTGCACGCCAACTCTCCGCGCGACTGCATCGCCCGTTTGGAGACGCTGGTCCTGATGGCCGGCATGGATCTTCCCCTGCGGGCCATCCGTGAGCAGATCGGGTCGGCCGTCGACCTCATCGTCCAGATCTCGCGCCTGCGGGACGGTTCGCGTCGGATCACGTACGTGACCGAGCTGGTCGGGATCGAGGACGACGAGCCGGTGCTGCGCGACCTGTACCGCTTCAATTTCGCAGCGGGCTATGACGAGGACGGTCGTCCGCGCGGGTCCGTCGAGCCCGTCGGCGATGGCATCCACCTGATCGAGATGTTGGACGAGCGCGGCATCGCCGTGCCGCCCCACCTGCTCACCGCCCGCAAGGAGCCCGTCTCGTGACTTCCCTGTTGTCGATCGGCGTCGTGTCCATCCTGGTCTCGGTGGCGGCCTTCGGCTACGTCATGTTGCAGCCCGAACTGGCCAACCTGCGCTCGGAGCAGATGAAGACCGAGGCCTCAGGCGACGGTTCACAAACCACTACGTCGACTCCGGTCTACGACGCCATCGAGCGAGTCCTCAAGACGTTCGGACTCAAGCCGTTCACCGAGGAGGAGCTGTCGCTGGCCGGTATCAAGTCGAGCGTCACGTCGGTGGTGGCTACGACGTTGCTGATTGCCTTCGTCGCTTTCGCGGCAGGCCTGGCCCTGACTGGCTCGTTCTTCTTCGCTTTCATCCTGCTGTTGGCCGCGCCCTTCCTGGTGAAGATGTACGTCGGCGTCAGGACGTCACGTCGGCGCGCGAAATTCGGTCTCCAGATGTCAGAGACGATGAGCCAGTTCAGTTCGGCGTTGAAATCGGGCATGAACGTCCCCAACGCCTTGGGCAGCGTCGCCGCCGAGATGGAGGAGCCCATGGGCGAGGAGCTGGCCCGCATCGTCAATGAGACGAGGCTGGGGCGTGACCTGATCGATGGCATGAAGGACACTGCGGCACGCATGGACAGTGCCGACTTTCTCTGGGTGACCGAGGCCGTGGCGATCCAGCGTGAGTCCGGCGGGCGCCTGAGCGAGATCCTCGACCGCGTCACGGAGACGATCGGGCAACGCAATGAACTCCGGTTGAAGGTTCAGTCGTTGGCCTCGGAGGGGAAGGCTTCTGCCGTGATCCTGATGGGTCTGCCCGTGGCCGTCGGGCTTCTCTTCCTGCTGATCAACCGCCCCTACATGATGCCGTTGTTCAACACCGGCGCCGGCAAGATCCTGATGGTCATCAGCTTGGTGCTCTACGTACTGGGCGGACTGTGGCTTCGTTCGATCACGAAGGTGAAACTGTAATGCTGCTCATCGGAATCATCGCGATCTTCGGTGCCCTCGCCTTGTTGTTCAAGGCTCTCGGCATCTTCGGCAAGCAGGAGTCCGCCGCCGCGGCGCGCCTGCGCGAGCTCACCGAGTCCGAGCTCGTGGTCGCAGGCTCGGCGAAGGACCTGCACCAAAGCGCCCAGGGTGGCATGGGCTACCGGCTCACGCCGTCCGGCATCGTCGCGAAGGCCGAGCGCAATTACATGCTCGCCGGGCGGCCGGAGGGTTCGAGCGTCGCCAAGATCCTGATGCAAAAGGTCATCATCGGCTCCATCGGGATGGGACTGGGCATCATGATCTTCTCGAGCAAGGGTGGCCTGCTGGGCGTGATGATGTTGATCGGTGCACCGCTGATGGGCTACTTCGCGCCGGACATCATCTTGAACGGCAAAGCCGTCCGCCGCCAGGAGGAGATTCAGTACGCACTTCCGGACCTGCTGGACCAGATCACCATCTCGATCGAGTCCGGCACCAGCTTCGAGAACGCCTTGGCGCGCTCAGGCCAGACCGGCTCGGGACCGCTGGCGGACGAAATCGTCCGTACGGTCCAGGACATCAGTCTGGGCCTGCCGCGCCGGGAGGCCTACGAGGGGTTGGTCGCTCGCACGAACGTCGAGGAATTGCGCAAGTTCGTCCGCTCCGTACTTCAGGGAGAGGAGTTCGGTGTCCCGGTCTCGGACATCGTGCGAGACCAGGCCAATGAGATGCGTGTGGGCCGCCGCCTGCGTGCCGAGGGCGTCGCGAACCAGATCCCGGTCAAGATGCTGCTGCCGTTGATGGGCACGATCCTGCCGGTGCTGTTCATCATCGTGATCGGACCGGCGGTCATCGGTGCAATCAGCGCATTCAAGGGAGCATGACCCGTCGCCGGGCTTTGCCGGCTGCGGTTTCGGAAGCAGAGGGGATTTCCATGCGAAGGTTCATCAGTCCGGTCATTGCCGGCACGGTCCTGGGTGGTCTGTTGGCCGCCACGACGGCGTCTGTCGCCCACGCTGAGGCGTCGAACACGGCCCTGGCGACCGCGCTGGACGTACCCTCCGGAATCACGGTGACCCAAGCGGGGGACGCCCGGGCCTTCGAGGTCGAGAACCGGGCGTTCAACGACTTCCCCAGCCGTTTCGGCAACGGGCACTACGCCGTGATGTCCACTGGTAAGGCTTCCGACCTCTTCAACCTGAGCGTCCCCGGCGGACAGCCGTCGACCAACCTCAGCGGGGACGACCGCGCGTCGATGACTCTCTCCGTGGGCGCGGAGGCGGCCGCGAGCGGCTCGTGCCTGCTGGTCGACGTCGCGATGGGCACCGAGGAGCGCGTACACACGTACGATCCGAAGGCGACCGCCTCCGACCTCATCTCGCTGAAGCGCTCCGGTGATGACACCGAGTTTGCCCTGCACGCCGGACCGCGTTACATCGGCCAGGAGGGCGCACGCCCCGATGACGGCAGCAAGGTGGAGCCGACCGCCATGTCGGTCAACGCGATCGAGTACTGGCACGGGATCGACGAGGAGTTCGATCGCCAGCCCGACGACCAGAACGCGCCGTTGTTGGCGCCCGTGACGCCGTTCGACTTCTTCAGCTCCGTCGAGACCTTCGAGGTGCCGGTGTCGGCCGGTGACACCGTGACCCTGTCGATTGCCGACGCCAACAACGAGTCGCTCGACTCCCTCGCGATGGTCGACCACGTGCGGATGGCGCCCAGCTGCTCGACGTCCACCTCCGCCGAGACCGGGCTCTTCCCCCTCAAGCCCGTGATCGTCGTCGGGCACCGCGGCGTACAGAACATCCTGACCGCCGACCTGAAGCCCGACACGCCCCAGATCGAGCGCTACGACGCGGCGGACAACGGCTGGTACCCCAGCGGCGTGCATCTGCGATTCCGTTGGTACAAGTACTGGACGCAGTCGACTTCCTGCAACGACGGTGACCTCAAGCATTGGGAGGCCATCAATAACGCTGACCGGCAGAGCTTCTCGCCCACGATCGATGAGAAGGGGCGCTGTCTGATGGTCATGGTGACCGGACGCAAGGACGGTTTCCGCTCCGAGACCTTCCCCAGCCCCAACACCGCTGCGTGGACGCCCACGCTGCCGATCCAGGACGGGGTCTTCACCAACGTTGACGCGCCGACCATCTCCAGTGGCGACAGCGCCGGCGCCATCCGGGTGAACGACACCCTCTCGGCGACCTCCGGGGAGTTCACGCCGCGTCCTGACAGCTACGTCTTCCAGTGGTACGCGGACGGAGTGCCGATCTCCGGCGAGTCGGGACGCACGTTCAAGGTGACGCCGGTGCAGGCAGGCAAACGGATCAGCGTCCGCGTGACCGCCTCGCGCCTGAACTTCAGCAACCTCCCCGTGATGAGCGCGCCGACCGAGACGGTCGACCTGCTGCAGTTGACCGCCACCCCCACCCCCGAGGTGACCGGCACGGGGCGGGCGCTCGACGAGTTGGTGGCCGTCCCGGGCACGTGGCAGCCGGCGCCCGTGTCGTTGACGTACCAGTGGTACGTCGACAACACGCAGATCACGGGGGCGACCGCACCCACCTACAAACCCACGGCCGCGCAGGTCGGCAAGCGGGTTGCGGTGCGCGTCACCGGCCGTCGCGACGGCTACCAGGTCGTGACTCGCGAGAGCGCAGCCAGGACGATCACCCTCCGGGCGTTTTTGCAGGCGCCGATTCCCACGATCACCGGTGACGGCTTCGTCGGCGATCAACTGACCGCCGATCCGGGTGTGTGGGACCCAGCGGTCAGTCCGACGTACCAGTGGTACGCCGACGGCAAGCGGATCGAGAATGCGACCACGAGGGCATACAGGCCCAATGAGCAACAGGAAGGGCAGCGCATCCACGTGGTCACCACGGGTGCTTCCTCCGGCTACGAGACGGTCTCGCGGCAGAGTGATCCCGTCGTGGTGCGGTTGCGCGAGCTCGTCGGACCCGTTCCTCAGATCGTCAACGACAGCCTCATCGGCGGTTCGGTCGAAGCCTTCGCCGGAACGTGGACGCCATCCAACGCTTTCCTCAGGTACCAATGGTTCGCCGACGGCAAGCCGCTCAGTAACGCGAGTTCCAAGTCGCTCTTCCTCTCCGAGAATCTGCGCGGGAAGTCCATCACTGTCGAAGTGACGGGATCCCTGCTGAACTACCGCACGCAGGTGCGCAAGAGTGCCCCCGTCATCGTCCGCGCCCACGGTTTCCTGACCCGAGCGCCGAGGGTCACCGGCCGGCTGCAGGTCGGCGGGGCCGTGATGGCGCAACCCGGTGGCTGGTTGCCGTCGCCGACCACGACGTCCTACGAGTGGTATGCCGGGACGCGGCTCCTCGGGCGGGGTACGTACCTCAATGTGCCCCCCGCGGCGGCGGGGAAGCGCCTGCGTCTTGTCATGACGGGCAGCCGCTTGTACTACGACACCGCCAGCGCCAGCGTGACCACCGGCGTCGTCGCTGCGGGAGCCATCTCGTCAAACGTGCCGAGCATCTCAGGAACCGCCCGGCCCAAGAAGGTCCTGCGAGCGTCGCCTGGCTACTGGGGGCCGGCGCCGGTGAGGTACACCTACCGGTGGTACGTCGGATCGAAGGCGATCAAGGGTGCGACGAAGTCGTCCTACAAGGTGCCCAAGAAGTACCGCGGCAAGAAGATCCGCGTCCGAGTCACGGGGACGAAGTCCGGTTACAAGACCGTGGCGCGGTACTCCAAGTACAAGAAGATCGCCAAGAAGTAGCGCCAGATGACGAAGGCCCGGCCGGTTTCCCGGCCGGGCCTTCGTCATGGCCTCAGCGAGGGGCCCAGAGCGTCTCGCCGAACTCGAACCAGATGACTGCGACGACGGCGATGATCCACAGGGCCGAGATCAGGACGGTCCAGTTCTTGAGGAAGCGGTTCCCGGTGACGCGCGCCGTGACGGCGACGAACATCGGGATCATCATGGCCCAGACGACCATGCACCAGGGGCAGAGGACGCCGATCTCCCAGATGGCTTGGTATTGCAGCCAGGTCACGAAGCCGATGCCGAACAGCACGCCGACCTGCAGACCGCCCCAGATCCAACGGGGCAGCGCCACCCCGCTGGCCAGCAGCACGCCGAGGGTCACCACGACGGCGAACGCCACTGCGCCGATGAAGGTGTTCGGGAAGCCGAACACCTCGGACTGGTTGGACGACACGACCTCGCTGCAGTCGACGAAAGCGGACAGGCTGCAGCTCAGCTCCTTGGTCTTGCCCTCGGTCTCGGCCTGCAGCAGTGCGATCTTGTCGTAGGTCAGGGTCAGCGAGGACCACAGCGCGATGGCGCCCGAGATGGCCAGGAAGATCCCGAGGCCCCGGTCCGAGCCGGGCGTCTCGTCATCGGCAGGCGCGGGGGCGGGCGCGGCCGAGGCAACAGCGGTCATGGGGCAAATCCTAGACGGCCGGAGGTCATCGGCCCAGAGACGCGAATCCACGGCCTGGCTCAGACCAGTGACGCGGGCCACAACTGCTGTTAATGTGACATCACCAATGTCACATAGGAGTGTGCAATGACCGATCATGTCGACGTCCTCATCGTCGGTGCCGGCCTCTCGGGAATCGGAGCCGCCTACCGCCTGCAGGAGCGTGCCCCGGGCCGGACCTACGCCGTGCTCGAGCAGCGCGACGCGATCGGCGGCACGTGGGACCTGTTCCGGTACCCCGGCGTGCGCTCGGACTCCGACATGTACACGCTCAGCTTCCCGTTCGAGCCGTGGACGCACCCCAAGGCCATCGCCGACGGTGCTGACATCCGCCAGTACCTCGAGACCACCGCCGCGAAGCACGGCATCGCTGAGAAGATCCGCTTCGGGCGGCGCGTGGCCACGGCCGACTGGTCCAGCGACACCGCCACGTGGACGGTCTCCAGCACCCTGGCCGACGGCTCGACCGAGACGATCACCGCCAACTTCCTCTACCTGTGCAGCGGCTACTACAGCTACGACGAGGGATACACCCCCGACTTCCCGGGTCTGGAGTCCTATGAGGGCGAGTTGGTCCATCCTCAGTTCTGGCCCGAGGACCTCGACCACGCCGGCAAGAACGTCGTCGTCATCGGCTCCGGCGCCACCGCGATCACGCTCTTGCCGTCGATGGCGCAGGACGCCGCCAAGGTCACGATGCTCCAGCGCACCCCGACGTACGTGCTGAGTCAGCCGGGCAGCGACCCCGTCGCCAACGTCGCGAAGCGCTTCCTGCCCAAGCAGCTCGTCCACAACGTCGCCCGGCTCCGCTACGCCGTGATGACGGTCGGCTTCTACATGTTCTGCCGCGCGTTCCCGCGGGTCGCCCGCGCGATCCTGCTCGGCCTGACCGGCAAGTCGATGCCCGGCGTCGACCGCGCCAGCCTCAAGCCGCCGTACAAGCCCTGGGACCAGCGGTTGTGCGTCGTACCCGGCGGCGACCTCTACAAGGCGGTGCGCGCGGGCAAGGCCGACATCGTCACCGACCGCATCACCGAGTTCACGCCGAAGGGCATCGCGCTGCAGTCCGGTGAGCACCTCGACGCCGACATCGTGGTGACCGCGACCGGGCTCAAGCTGGTCGCCCTGGGTCAGATCGACGTGACGATCGACGGCACCAAGGTCGACCCGCACGAGCTCTACACGTACAAGGGCCAGATGTTCAGTGGCGTGCCGAACCTCGCCTGGTGCGTCGGGTACACGAACGCCTCCTGGACGCTGCGCGCCGACCTGACGTGGAAGTACGTCGCGGACTACCTCAACCACCTCGATGCGAACGGCTACGCCTACGGGATCCCGGATCCGGCGGCCGACTTCGGTCACGACGAGCGCCTGTTGGACCTCAACTCGGGCTACATCGCCCGTGCCGACGAACTGCTGCCGAGGTCGGGTGCCCGCACGCCGTGGAAGGTGCGCCAGAACTGGTTCCTCGACACGTGGGACGCCAAGCACACCGACCTCGACGAGGACATGATCTGGGTCCGCACCGCCGACCTGCCGGCGGCACGCGCCGAGGTCGTCTGACGCGGGTCGCGGTTTCCGGACGGGTGGCCCCGGTGTCGGCCATGATGTGTCGATGGACGTCATCGTCATCGGGGGCGGGATCTCGGGTCTGGCCATCGCGTACGAGCTGGCCGCGGACCGCGAGGTCCTGCTGCTCGAGGCCGAGAAGTCCCTCGGCCTGCACACGACAGGTCGTTCGGCCGCGACCTGGATCGGCTCGTACGGCCCGCCGGTGGTGCGCGAGTTCACCACCGCGAGTCACGACTACCTGATCGACCCGCCGTTCGACATCGACGGCCCCGTCGCGTCACCGATGTCGTGTCTGTGGCTGGGCGTCAATGGCCGCGACGCGGAGGTCCACCGGCTCGTGGCCGAGACGGCGGCCGAGCTGGTCGACGGTGCCGAGGCCGAACGGCTGTGTCCGGTGCTGCGGCCCGGTGCCATCGCGGTCGCGGCCTGGGACGAGACCGCCCTGGACCTCGACGTCATGGGACTGCACCACGCCTACACCCGCGCCTTCCGCGCCCGGGGCGGCACCGTCGCCACGTCCGCTCGCGTCGCGTCGGCGCTGCGGGACGCGGGGGAGTGGGTCGTCACCACGACCTCGGGTGACGTGTTCCGCGCCGACGTCGTCGTGAACGCCTCGGGCGCTTGGGGCGACGTGGTGGGCTCCCTGTTCGGCGCCGAGCGGCTTCGGCTCGAGCCGCGCCGCCGCACGCTCTTCCAGTCGCCGACGACCGTCTCGCTCGAGGGTGTGCCGTTCACCGCGGGGATCGACGACGGCTTCTACTTCAAGGCCGAGGGAGGTGCGGTGCTCTGCTCGCCGCAGGACGCCACCTTGCACGAGCCCGGTGACCCCAAGCCCGATGAGCTCGAGATCGCCCGCGCCATCGAGTCCGTCAACGACGTCACGACGCTGGGTCTGCGCAGCGTGCGCACCGCCTGGGCCGGCCTGCGCACCTTCGCCCCCGACGGCAACCCCGTCACCCGTTGGGACGCGAAGGCCGACGGCTTCTTCTGGTACGTCGGCCAGGCGGGCTACGGCATCCAGATGGCCCCGGCCCTCGCCCAACACGCCGCGGCCCTGATTCGCACCTGACTCTGCGGTGCCCCGCCTCCGGCGGGCGAGATGTGTAGCGTTCCGCACGCTATTCGGCCGAAAAAGGTGCGTAGGGCTACAGATCCGCGGCCCGGGGCTGTGGACCTTCGCGCCGCGTCCACAGGGTGACCGTCGGGGCTGTTCGGGCGGGTTGTCGTCGGGCCACTCTCGCCGGATGCTGCCCGTTCCCGCTGAGTTCCGCGATCGCCCGTTCGGCCTCGCCGAGGCGCAGGCGCAAGGCCTGACTCGGCGCGCCCTGGGCGGGGCCCGATTCGTGAGGGTCTTCCGCGGCGTCTACGCCCACGCGGACCTGCCGTTGGGTCTGCGGGAGCAGTTGCTGGCCGCGCTCCTGGCGGGTCCGGCCGATGCCGTGGTGAGCCACCGAACCGCTCTGGCTTGGTACGGCCTGGAGTTGAGCGGGGGTGCCGACGGCCGGATCCACCTGTCGACGCGTCTGAACGCCGTGTGTCGAGAGGAACGGATCCGAGTCCACCGGCGCTTGCACCCCATCTCCTCCCGCGACCTGCGCGCGATCCCGGCGACCTCACCGGAGCGGACCTTCGTCGACTGTGCGGCGCAGTTCACCCTCGTGCAGTCGGTGGCCGCGGCCGACTGGCTCATCGCCCAGAAGCTGACGACGGCGCAGCGGCTGATGGCCTACTGCGAGACGCGGCACCTCGACGGTGTGGTGGCGGCGCGGCGGGCTCTCGGCCACGTCGGCCCGGACAGCCGTTCGCCGATGGAGTCGTTCGTCCGTCTGCTGATGCAGCTGGCGGGACTGCCGACACCGGTGTGCAACTTCGACGTGCACGACGCCGAGGGCATCTTCCTGGCGTGCACGGACTTCGCCTGGCCCGAGTTCAAGGTGGCCGTGGAGTACGACGGACGGTGGCACGACGAGCCGCGGCAACGCGTCCGTGATCGGGACCGGCGGGAGTACCTGGAGGCCCAGGGTTGGAGCGTGGTCGTGCTGGTCGACCGCGACCTGCGGGTGCCGTTGGACATGGTGCGGCGCATCCATCGCCGGCTCACCGCGCACGGACACACCGGGCCTGCCCCGTGGCTGTCCTTCGACGACGCCGCAATGTTCGCGCCCGGCGCCTTCTGACGCCCCGGCGCCCGAGAGGTGGAGCACTGCGTACCTTTTCGGGGCGAAAAGTGTGCGGAACGCTACACATCTGGCCCGCCGGAGGCGGGAGGTTGGCAGGTGGGGCAGAAATAGACGCGGCGCTCCTGGGTGGGTGGGCCGAGGGCGGTCTCGCCGATGAGGGTGCCGCAGCGGCGGCAGGGGCGGCCCGAGCGGCTGAAGACCCAGTGCAGCTCGCCGGGGCGCAGGCTGCCGGTGAAGGATCGCTCGATCCGGTCGCGGTTGGCGCGGATGAGCTTGACCCCGCGGTCGAGGATGCGCTCGATGTCGACCTCGCCGACCGGGGTGCGGGGATCGACGGCGGACAGGTAGAGCGTCTCATTGACGAACTCGTTGCCGAACCCGGCGACCTTGCGCTGGTCGTGCAGGGCCACGAACACCGGTACCTCGGGATCCCGCCGCAGGTTCGCCAGCGCGAGGTCGCGATCGAACAGCGGGTCGAGGACGTCGGGGCCGAGGTGACCAACGGCGGACGCCTCGTCGGCGCGGGGCAGCACTTCGATGATGCCGAGGCTGAAGCCCACCGCCACCCACTCGTCGGTGCGCAGGATCGCCCGCACCGTGTGGGCGGGGCGGCGCAGGCCACCGCGCCGCAGGGTCGCCGGCCGGTAGAGGTGCCAGGAGCCCTCCATCTTCAGGTGCGAGTGGACCGAGTGCTCGTCGGTGCGCATCAGCAGGTGCTTGCCGACGCTGACCACCTCGCGCAGGACCTCGCCGGTCAGGTCGACGGTGGCGTAGCGCGGCACCCGGAACTCGGTCGACGTCAGCACACGCCCCGCCAAAGCCTCGTTCAGGTGGTGGGCGGTGCGCCAGACGGTGTCGCCCTCAGGCATCGAGGCGCAGTCCCTTGAGATGGGCCTCGAAACCGGCCGCGGCCAGTGCCTGACCCAACGGCGTCGAGGCGACGGGCTCGCCGTCGGCGGTCTGCACGGTGAGCCGGCCCAGTCGTCCGCGCCGGACCGTCCGGACCAGGGACTCGGCCGCCGCCATGAGCGCCGCGGGCTGGTCGGTGAACGTCAGCGCCGACTTGCCGCCGCGCTCGAGGTACAGGACGGCGCGTCCGTCGTGAATGACCACCAGGGAGCCCGCCTTGCGGGCCGGCCGGTGGCCGTCGGCGCCGCGATCGGGCCACGGCAGTGCGGCGCCGAACGGGTTGGCCGGATCGGTGGCCGCCAGCGTGACGGCCGGAGTGTCCGCCGGCTCGTCGTCGTCGCGGACGAACGACCGCAGGCGGTCGACGACGCCGGGTGCCGCGAACTGCGCGGCGCCGAGCGAGTCGACGAAGTAGCCGCGCAGGGCAGAGCCGTTCTGCTCCATCTCGCGCAGGACGCGGTAGATCGCGGCGAAGCCACCGGGCGTCTGCTCGGCCTGGACCGATCCGCGGGTGACGACGCCGTAGCGGTTCAGCAGCGTCTCGGCGCGGGCGATGTGCTCGGTCGTGGTCTGGCCGCCGAGCGGGACCGAGAACCAGCGTCCCGAGGCGATCGGCGGGACGACGGCACGCGGGGCGCGCATCCGGCCACCGATCATCCGGGCGCGGGGCGCCTGACGCCGGGTGCGGTGCGCACCGCCACCGGCCACGAGGCTGCGCACGGGTGCGAACGTGTCGTTGCTGACCTGGCCGCTCCAGACCAGCTCCCACAGCGCCTCGACCAGGCCTTCGCGCTCGGTGCCGTCGATCCGGGAGGCCAACTCGCTGAACAGCCACGCCCCGGAGTCGCCGAGGACCTCGAGCAGCCGACCGGCCGGCGTGTCGGCACCGGCCTCGACCAGATCGCCCGTGGGGAGCCCCGGGGTGTCGCCGGGCAGCAGCCGGACCCAGCCGTCGCGACCGGGCAGCGTGCCGGCGCCGGTCCAGGTGACCTCGCCCGCGGTGGTCAGCTCGTCGAGCATCGCGGGGGAGTAGTCGCTGACCCGCGAGGGCAGGACGAGCGACTCCCACGCGCTGGCGGGCAGGGCCGCGCCGGCCAGCTGCTCGACCACCGTCAGCACGCCGTCGGGTCCGCGCAGGCGGGAGCCCACGTGCTGCCACGAGGGCAGGAACCGCGCGAACGCGGCCGCATCGACCGGCTCGACCTGCTGGCGCGCGGCGGCCAGGGACCGGTTCCGCAACCGGCGCAGCACCTCGGCGTCGACCCACTCGGTGTCGCCGGACGCGACCGGCAGGAACTCGCCACGGGTGACCCGGCCGGCGTCGGCGAGTCGCTGCAGGGCATCGCGCACGACGGCCGGGCCGAGCGCCAGTCGTCGGGCGACCGACTCGGTGGTGAATGGTCCGTGGG
The DNA here is from genome assembly GCF_014334735.1 of Aeromicrobium senzhongii. Taxonomy (NCBI): domain Bacteria; kingdom Bacillati; phylum Actinomycetota; class Actinomycetes; order Propionibacteriales; family Nocardioidaceae; genus Aeromicrobium; species Aeromicrobium senzhongii. The sequence continues at coordinate 2,432,744 of NZ_CP060587.1, read as the reverse complement.
TGCGGGCGAAGCGCGCGACCAGCTCGCCCAGGGGGTCGGGTCCGGGTGCGAGATGGGCCTCGGCGACCCCGAGCGGGAGGGCCGTGCCGAGTGCCTCGCGCAACCGACCGGCGTCCTCGACGGCCGCCCAGCGCAGCTGCCCGCCCACCTGCACCTCGATCGCGCGCCGCGACTCGCGCAGCTCCTTGAGCCAGGCGCCGGCCTCGAGCCGCGCGTCCGGCAGCGTGCGCTCGGCGACTTCGTCGGAGGTCAAGGGACCGAGCAGCCGGAGCAGATCGGCGACGCCCTCGAGGTTCTTGGCCTGGCGCTCGGGCACGAGCCGCTGCAGCTCGGCCTCGGTCTGCTGGACGACCTCCGGGTCGAGCAGCTCGCGCAGGTCGGCGCGGCCGAGCAACTGTCCGAGCAGCTCGGGGTCGAGGGTCAGGGCGGCCGCGCGCCGCTCGGCAAGGGGCAGGTCGCTGTCGTAGAGGAAGGCGCCGACGTAGCCGAACAGCAGTCGCTGGGCGAACGGCGAGGCGTTGTCGGTGCCCACCTCGACCAGCGCGACCTCGCGGGAGCGGAGTCGCCGCGCCAACGTCATCAGGGCGGGCAGGTCGTAGACGTCCTGCAGGACCTCGCGCGCGGTCTCGAGCAGGATCGGGAAGTCGGGGTACTTGCGCGTGACGTCGAGCAGCATCGCCGCGCGCCGGCGCTGCTGCCACAGCGGGGCGCGGGCACCCGGATTGCGACGCGGCAGCAGCAGGGCGCGCGCGGCGCACTCGCGGAACCGGGCCGCGAACAGGGCTGATCCGCCGACCAGCTCGGTGACCTGGGACTCGAGGTCCTCGGGGTCCTCGAGGTCGAACAGGTCCGCGCCGGGCGGCTCGCCGGTGACGTCGGGCACCCGGGCGACGATGCCGTCATCGGAGGCCACGACCGCGCCGTCGACCCCGAACCGCTGCTCGATCCGCCGGCCGACGACGAGTGCCCAGGGAGCGTGCACGGCGCGGCCGTAGGGGGAGAGCAGCACGAGCCGCCAGTCGCCGACCTCGTCGCGGAACCGCTCGACGACCAGCGTCGTGTCGGTCGGCAGCTGACGCGTCGCCTCGACCTGGTCGGTGATCAGTGCGGCGAGGTTGGCGACGGCGTAGGCATCGAGTCCGACCTCCTCGACCCGCGCGCGCTGCTTCGCGGGCGACAGGGCGCTGAGCTCGCGCAGGAACGCGCCCATCGCCTCGCCCAGCTCGTAGGGCCGGCCGACCGCGTCGCCGCGCCAGAACGGCAGACGCGCGGGCAGGCCGAACGCCGGCACGACGATGACCCGGTCGGCGGTGATCTCCATGATCCGCCAGCTGGTCGCGCCCAGGGCGATCACGTCGTTGATGCGCGACTCGTAGACCATCTCCTCGTCGAGCTCGCCGACGCGACGCCCCGCGGTGCCCTCCTCGCCGGCGAGGACGACCGAGAACATGCCACGGTCGGGGATCGTGCCGCCGCTGGTGACGGCCAGGCGCTGGGCCCCGGGGCGGCCGGTCAGCGTGCCGGCCTGGCGGTCCCACACGGCGCGGGGCCGCAGCTCGGCGAACTCGTCGGAGGGGTATCGCCCGGCGACCAGGTCGAGCGTGGCGACGAAGGCGGCGTGCGGCAGGGTCGCGAAGGGGGCCGAGCGGCGCAGGGTCTCGAACCACGCCTCGACGTCGATCGGCTCGAGGGCGCAGGCCGCCACGGTCTGCTGGGCCAGCACGTCGAGCGGGTTCGCCGGGACGGACAGGCGCTCGATCCGGCCGGCGAGCATCCGCTCGACCGTGACGGTGGTGGAGAGCAGGTCGTGCCGGCCGGTGGGGAACACGAGGCCGCGGGAGACCTCGCCGACCTGGTGGCCCGCGCGGCCCACGCGCTGGAGGCCCGAGGCGACCGAGGGCGGTGCGGACACCTGGATGACGAGGTCGACCGCACCCATGTCGATGCCCAGCTCGAGACTGGAGGTGGCGACGACGCACCGCAGCCGGCCGGACTTCAGGTCGTCCTCGATCAGCGCGCGCTGCTCCTTGCTGACCGAGCCGTGGTGGGCCCGGGCCAGCACGGGCTCGGTGCCCAGGGAGACCCCGGACAACCCGCCCATGTGCGCGGGCTGTCGGCTCGCCGGCTCGGGCCGGGAGCCCGTCTCGCGCTCGACCCACACCTCGTTGAGCCGTTGCGTCAGCCGCTCGGCCACGCCGCGACTGTTGGCGAAGACGATCGTGGTGCGCGCCTGCTCGATCGCGTCGACGATCGCCTCCTCGACGTGCGGCCAGATCGTGCCGCCGGCCTCCTTCGGTTCGTCCAGGCCGCGGGCGGCGCTGCCCTCGCGCGGTCCCTCGTGGCGCGGCGGCAGCTCGGTGAGGTCCTCGACCGGCACCCGCACCGACAACTCGAGCCGCGACGGTGCCTCGGGGGCCACGACCTCGACGGGGGCCCGGCCGCCCAGGAACCGCGCGACCTCGTCATGAGGGCTGACGGTGGCCGACAGGCCGATCCGCTGCGCGGGCTTTTCGAGCAGGTCGTCCAGTCGCTCGAGCGAAACCGCCAGGTGGGCACCGCGCTTGGTGCCGGCGACGGCGTGCACCTCGTCGACGATGACCGTGTGGACCCCGCGCAGCATCTCGCGCGAGGCCGAGGTGAGGACCAGGAACAGCGACTCGGGCGTGGTGATCAGCACGTCGGGCGGATGCGACTGCAGCCGACGACGCTCGGCCGGGGGAGTGTCGCCCGTGCGCACGCCGACGGTGACGGGAGCCAGCTCCTGGCCCAGCCGCGCCGCGACGCCCGAGATCCCCACCAGCGGCGACCGCAGGTTGCGCTCGACGTCGACCGCCAGCGCCTTGAGCGGCGAGATGTAGAGCACCGACGTGCCCTCGGGCTCGACGTCGCGATCACGGTGCAGCAGTCCGTCGATCGCCGACAGGAACGCGGCGAGCGTCTTGCCCGAGCCGGTCGGTGCGACGACGAGCGTGTGCCGACCCCGCTCGATCGCCTGCCAAGCGCCCGTCTGGGCGGGAGTGGGCCCGGCGAACGACTCGTCGAACCACGTGGTGGTCGCCTCGCCGAAACCCATGGACCCATGGTGGCACCGAGGTCCGACAGCGGCCCCGCGAAAGGGAGACGGACGACACCTCCCCGCGCGCCGGATCGTGACCCCGCCTCAGGCATGCTGGGGGTATGAAGTTGCGGATGTTGTCGGTGACCTGTGCCCTCGTGCTGACTCTGGGGGCGTGTTCTGGCGGAGACGAGAAGAGCTCGCCCGACCCCAAGGAGCCGAACAAGGGTGACGCGGGCCAGATCGTCGCGGTCAACCCGCTGACCGGCGCCACCATGAAGAAGACGCCGGACAACCCGGTGTTCGTGGTCAAGGTCGACAACACCCCGGCCTCGGCTCCGCAGGAGAACATCGACCGCGCCGACATGGTCGTCGAGGAGACGGTCGAGGGCGGCGTCACCCGCCTGGCCGCGCTCTACTACTCGTCGCTGCCCACCGTGGTCGGGCACGTGCGCTCCATGCGCGCCACCGACATCGGCATCGCCAAGCCGGTCCGCGGCCAGATCGTCGCCTCGGGCGGCGCCGGCCGCACGATCTCGCGGATCAAGAAGTCCGGCATCACCATCCACTCGCAGGACGCCGGCTCGCCGGGCCTGTCGCGCGACTCCGGCTACGCGCCGTACAACGTCGTGGTCGACCTGCCGAAGCTCAACAAGTCCGCGAAGGACCTGCAGCCCGAGCGCCCGTACTTCCAGTGGGCTGACTCCGGCGCTCCGGCCGTGGACGGACCGCAGGTCTCGTCGGCCAGCGTCGCGTTCTCGCGCACGCACACCACCAACTGGAAGTTCGACGGCAAGGTCTGGAAGCGCACGAACGGCACGAGCGACAAGGAGTTCGGCGCCAAGAACCTCGTGGTCCTGTGGGCCGACGAGAAGGACGCGGGCTACACCGATCCCGCCGGCAACCCCGTGCCCGAGACGGTCTTCGACGGCAGCGGCAAGGCGGTCGTCCTCATCGGCGGCACGCGGGTCAACGCGAAGTGGAAGAAGGCCAACAGCGCCTCGACCATCGTCCTGACCACCCGCGACGGCAAGCCGCTGCAGCTGCCGCGCGGCAAGACGTGGATCGAGCTGCTGAGCAAGAGTCAGGCGGGCCCCGTCACCACGAAGTGACGGCCGGGCGCCGCGTCAGGAGGTGGGCTGGTCGCCCTCGGCGGCCAGCTCCTCCAGCTTGTGGCCGATCTCGGTCTCGATGGCCTGGCGCAGCACGCTGCGGAACATCGAGACGACGACCTGGCTGGCGATGGGGATCAGCTGGTCGATCTTCTCGAACACGACCGGCCACTCGTCCTGGGGCAGGCCCGCGTCGAGGAACGGCTGGACCACGTCGCGCGTGACGTGGTGGACGAACCGGTCCGAGACCTGCTCGAGGTGCTCGCGCATGTGCGGGACGATGTCGACGACGCTGTCGGGACTGAGGCCGATCGCCACGGCGGCCGCGCCGGGCCGGACGACGCCCGGCTCGAGCATGCGGATCGTGTCCTCGTCGACCTTCTCCAGCAGGCCCAGCTCGGTCATCTTGTCGAGCAGCTCGTGGTCGGGTCCCAGCCCCGAGATCGACGCCAGCTCGGCCCGCCCGATCAACTCGGTCGGGTCCTCGTCGTCCTCGACCTCGAAGATGCTGATGAGGTCCAGGGCCACGTTTGATGCCGTGGAGGGCGACTTCAAGATCGCGTCCTCGATCGCGGCGAGCGTGAACCCGCGGCCCAGCAGCGTGCGGATCAGGACCAGTCGCTGCAGGTGCTTCTGGGAGTAGTAGCCGGTGCGCCCCTCGAGCCGCGGCGGGTCGATCAGGCCTCGGGTGGAGTAGGCGCGGACGTTGCGCACCGTCATCCCGGCCCGCTCGGCGAGTACATCGACGGTGAACTCCTCGTCGCGCTCGGCGTCGGCCATGAGCGGCAGTCTAGATCAGGACCGTGTGACGTCAGGCATCATGGGGGTATGGCATCGGTGCGAGGCCAGTTACTCGTCGCCACCTCGGCGATCGAGGCAGGGCCCTTCTGGCGCAGCGTCGTGTACGTCCTGGACCACGACGAGGACGGCGCGCTGGGCGTGATCGTCAACCGCCCCACGGAGTCGGACGTCGACGAGGTGCTGCCCGACTGGGGCGACGTGGCCAACGCGCCGGGCCGGCTGTTCGAGGGCGGACCGGTCGGCATGGACTCGGCGCTGGCCGTGGGAGTCGTCACCGACGTGTCGATGCGTCCCATCGGCTGGCGCCAGACCGCCGGTCGGGTCGGACTGGTCGACCTCGACGCACCGCCGCCCGGTGGCGGCGAGCTGCTCGGCCTGCGGGTCTTCGCCGGCTACGCTGGCTGGTCGCCCGAGCAGCTCGAGACCGAGATCGAGGCGGGTGCGTGGCTCGTGCTGCCCGCCCAGGACGCAGACCTCATCTCGCCGACTCCCGAGTTGCTGTGGACCGAGGTGCTCCGGCGCCAGCGTGGCGAGGTGCGGTTCTGGGCGAACCTTCCCGACGATCCCGGCCTGAACTGAGATCGTCTGCGAGGACCGGCCGAACTCGTCGGGTCCGTCGCCTAGGATGGGGACGTGGGATTCTTCGGCCGCGGTGCCCAGACCGTTTCAGACGAGCGCACGGAACAACGCCTCGACAACGGCGATCACGAGCGCTTCAGCCACTACGTCCCCAAGGACAAGCTGACCGAGGCGATGGTCATGGGGACGCCCGTCGTCGCCCTGTGCGGCAAGGTGTGGGTCCCCAGTCGCGACCCGCAGCGCTTCCCGGTCTGCCCCGAGTGCAAGGACATCTGGGAGAACTTCAAGCCCGGCGACGACGAGGGCTCCGGGAGTGACTCCGACCAGTGAGTGCCGGCCTGCCACTGCGGGCCTGGCAGCGTGAGGCGTTCGAGCAGTACGTCCGCACGCAGCCCGCTGACTTCCTCACGGTCGCCACGCCCGGCGCGGGCAAGACCACCTTCGCTCTGACGATCGCCGCCGACCTGCTGCACCGCCGCATCGTCGAGAGGGTCGTGGTCGTCACCCCGACCGAGCACCTGAAGACGCAGTGGGCCCAGGCAGCCGCCCGCTCAGGGATCGCGCTCGAGCCCACTCTCAACGGCGCGCTCGGCGCCCGCTTCGACGGCTACTGCGTCACCTACGCGGGCCTGGCCACCAACCCGGTCGGTCACCGCGTGCGCATCGAGCGCAGCCGCACCTTCGTGATCCTCGACGAGGTCCACCACGCCGGTGACGCCCTCAGCTGGGGCGAGGCCGTGCTGGAGGCGTGCGAGCCGGCCATCCGCCGCCTCTCGCTGACCGGCACGCCGTTCCGCTCCGACGACAACCCGATCCCGTTCGTGACGTACGCGCCGGTGGGGGACGGGTCGATCTCCAGCGTCGCCGATTATGCCTACGGCTACGGCGAGGCCCTCAAGGAGGGCGTCGTCCGGCCGGTGCTGTTCATGGCCTACTCCGGCGAGATGCAGTGGCGCACCAGCGCCGGCGACGAGGTCTCGGCGCGCCTGGGCGAGCCGCTCACGCGCGACCAGACCGCCCAGGCCCTGCGCACCGCGCTCGACCCCGCGGGCTCGTGGGTGCCGGCCGTGCTCGAGGCCGCGCACAAGCGCCTGATCGAGGTGCGCCGTGACATCCACGACGCCGGCGGTCTCGTCATCGCCAGCGACCAGACGTCGGCACGCGCCTACGCCGCGGTGCTCAAGGAGCTGACCGGGCAGGCGCCGACCCTCGTGCTCTCGGACGAGACCGGCTCCAGTGCCCGCATCGCCGAGTTCGCCGCCGGCAACGATCCGTGGATGGTCGCGGTGCGCATGGTCAGCGAGGGCGTCGACGTCCCGCGCCTGGCCGTCGGCGTCTACGCCACCACGATCGCCACCCCGTTGTTCTTCGCCCAGGCCGTGGGCCGCTTCGTGCGTGCCCGGCGTCGTGGCGAGACCGCCTCGGTGTTCCTGCCCAGCGTTCCCGGGCTGCTGAAGCTGGCCGCCGACCTCGAGGCCGAGCGCGACCACGTGATCGGCCGGCCCGTCCACGACGAGTCCGACCTGTTCGCCGCCGAGGAGGCGTTGATCGCCCGGGCCAACGCGTCCGAGGGCGCCAGCGACGAGCTGGGCAACCAGTACGCCGCGATCGGCAGCGAGGCCTCGTTCGACCGGGTGGTCTACGACGGCGACGAGTTCTCGCCGATCGACTACGAGATGGTCGCCGGCGACAGCGACGAGCTCGACTTCCTCGGCATCCCTGGTCTGCTCGAGCGCGACCAGGTGGCCGAGTTGCTGCGCGGCGCCCGCAACCGCAAGCGTGCCGAGGCTCCCGCGCGGGCCGAGGCCGACGTCGAGTACGAGCGCCGGGCCGAGCTGCGCCGCCAGTTGAACTCCCTCGTCGCGGCGTGGCACCACCGCACGGGCACGCCCCACGGCGTCACGCACAACCGCCTGCGCCAGGAGTGCGGCGGACCGCCGGCGGCCCAGGCCACCACGGCCCAGCTGCAGCACCGCATCGACCTGCTGCGCGACTGGGCGCTGCGCGCGTCGGGCTGAGTCGCGCCCGGACCACCGAGAGGGTGTGTCCCCGATCACAGGCGACCTCTAGGCTGTGCGCGTGAGTGCCCCACTGCCACTGCGCACGAAGTTCTTCGCCACGGTCCTGCAACGCCTCGCCACGCCCGTCGAGGAGGCCACCGATCACGCGCAACTGCGCGCCGAGCGTGTTCGCCTGGGTCAGACGCTGCCCGGGAGGATGGTGTTCGGGAGGCCCGACCGACGGGCCCGCGCCGAGGAGATCGAGATCCCGCTGCGGGGACGCACCCTGCGCGCCGTGGTCCACCGCCCGACCGGCGTGGGTGGGAAGCGGCCGGTGGTGGTGAACTTCCACGGTGGCGGCTGGGTGCAGGGCACGCCCGAGCAGTCCGCCTGGCTGGCGTCCCGGGTGGCGGCGGGCAGCGGGGCGACGGTCATCTCACCGTCCTACCGGCTCTCGCCCGAGCATCCGTTCCCGGCGGCCGTCGACGACACGTGGGAGGCCCTCGGCTGGATCGCCGACCGGGCCGACGCGCTGGGACTCGACATCGACCGCATGGCCGTCATGGGCGACAGCGCCGGCGGCAACCTGGCGGCCGTCGCGGCCCAGCGCTCGGTGGCAGAGGGCGGTCCGCGGCTGTGCGCCCAGGTCCTCATCTATCCGGCCGTGGAGATGTACGAGAAGTTCGCCTCGGAGCTGAGGATGCCCAACGAGGCGGTCCTGACGTCGAAGAACATGAGCGCGTTCGCCCACCTCTACCTCGGCGACGCGTACGGCACGAAGGACCCGCTCGCCTCGCCCTTGCGGGCCGCCTCGTTCGACGGGCTGCCGCCGGCGTTCATCCTCACGGCCGATCACGATCCACTGCTCGACAACGGGGTCCACTACCGCGAGGCGCTGCAGCGGGCCGGGGTGCCGGTGCGGTATCGGGAGTACCCGGGGACGGTGCACGGGTTCCTGAGCCTGCCGGGTGTCGTGCCCGCAGCCGAGGATGCGGTCGCGGACATCGTCGACTTCGTCGCCGCCCGCGTCGTGGTGCCGGCATGAGCCGCCGCATCCGGTCGGCGGACCTGGACCCCGAGGCCGACTACGAGCAGATCGTGCGGCTCTTCGGCCAGTACGACTTCCCGTGGGACCTCGAGCAGGCCCTGAGCTTCGCCCTCTTCCGCACGTATGCCGTCCCCTCGATCGGGCGGCTGCTGTACGACACCGGCCAGTTCACGACCGACACCCAGCGCCGCCACGACGACACGGCACTGCTGCTGGGCGAGATGGTCGAGCAGGGGCTCGAGAGCGATCCGGGCCGTGCCGCAGTCCGGCGGATGAACCAGATGCACGGCCGCTACGACATCAGCAACGACGATCTGCGGTACGTGCTGGCGACGTTCGTCGTGATGCCGAACCGGTGGATCAACCGGTACGGGTGGCGCCGCACGACGCCGGTCGAGGACGCCGCGGGCGTCGCGTACTACCTGCGCCTCGGTCGGCTGATGGGCATCCGCGACCTGCCGCAGGACCTGGCCGGGTTCGAGCGGTTGCTCGACGACTACGAGGCCGAGCACTTCGTGTTCGACCCGAAGTCGCGGGCCGTGGCCGATGCGACGCTGGCGCTGCTGACCACCTTCTACCCCCGGCCGCTGCGGCCGGCGGTGCGCCGCTTCAGTGTGGCGATCATGGACCCGCACCTGCGTTCGGCCTTCGGCTACGACCATCCGCCGGCCTGGCTGGAGCGCGCCTCCCATGGGGCGTTGCGCCTGCGAGGGCGGGTCGTCCGCCTCATGCCGGAGCGCCGCACACCCCGCAGCGTGCGCGACTCACGGCGCATCCGCAGCTACCCCGGGGGCTTCCTCATTGAGAACTTGGGCACCTAGGGGCTCGATTTTTCACAAGAACTGTGCAAACGTACAACTCAGGGTTCCACATGGGAGTGATGCCCGGTCCTGCAGCCTTCCCCGCAGGACCGGGCATCACGCATTCAAGGCCCGGACGACCCGGTCCAGGTCGTCCTCGGTGTTGTAGAGAGCGAAGGCGATGCGCGCCGCCCCCTGGCGCACCGAGGCGCGCACGCCCGCCTCCTGCAACCGGGCGGCCGCGTGCTCGGTCGGGATCGAGACGATCGCCGAGTCGCCCGGCGGCAGCCCGAGGGCGGTACGTGCCCGATCCGCCAGGCCGCGACAGTGCGCGGTGACCTCGGCGATGTCGAGCGTCGAGATCCAGGCCAGGCTCGCGGCGGCACCGACGACGGGGAACCAGGCGGGGGAGATGTCGAAGCGGCGCGCGTCGTCGGTCAGCCGCAGCGGCAGGCCGTAGGTGGTGTCCCACGGCGCGCCGCCGGCGTAGCGGTTCGCGTGGTGCGGGACGAGGCGGTCGACGAGGTGGTCGGAGTAGGCGCCCCACGCGATGCCGGTCGGCCCCAGCAGCCACTTGTAGCTCGAGCTGACGACCACGTCGGCCCAGCCCAGGTCGAGCTGCAGCCACCCCAGCTGCTGGGTCGCGTCCAGGAGCACGATCGTGTCGGAACCCTCGGTCGCCGAGCGCAGGGCCGTGAGGTCGACCCGCGCCCCGTCGGCGGACTGCACCGTCGAGACCGCGACGACGTCGTACTCGCTCGCGGCCTCGGGGAGACGGTGCAGCGGCGCCTCGGTCACGGTGACGTCGCGGCCGTGGTGCGCCGCGAACGGGAAGCTGACCGAGGTGAACTCACCCTCGGGGACCAGCACGCGCGCGCCGTCGGGAAGGGCCGAGGCCACCGGCCCGAGCAGGGCCGCGACCGACGCGCCCATCGTGACCGACGAGACCGGCACACCGGCGAGATCGGCGAACGCCGCTCGACCCGTGGCGATGTCGGCGTCGAAGTCGGACCCCACTGCCGTGCCGGCCGCCCAACGGCGGTGGACCCGCTCGAGGGCGTCGACCGTCGCGGTGGGCGGCAGGCCGTAGGACGCCGTGTTCAGGTACCCCTCGGGTCCGATGAATGTCGCTCCGAACGCCTCGCGCATCCCCCGACGCTAGCGCGAGGGGAATCCCCGCGCCCCCGGCGTCGTTGAGACCGGTATGAAGTTCTCGGTCCTGGATCTCGTCCCTGTTCGCACCGACCAGACGACGGGAGACGCCGTCGCCGCGGCCACCGAGCTGGCCCGCACGGCCGACCGGCTGGGCTTCGAGCGGTACTGGGTCGCCGAGCACCACAACATGCCGGCCGTCGCGGCCGCATCGCCGCCGGTGCTCATCGCGCTGCTGGCCGCCGCGACCGAGCGCATCAAGGTCGGCTCGGGCGGCGTGATGCTGCCCAACCACGCCCCGTTGGCCGTCGCCGAGCAGTTCGCCCTCCTGGAGGCCGCGTTCCCCGGCCGGATCGATCTCGGCATCGGACGCGCCCCCGGCTCGGACCCCGTCACCTCGTGGGCCCTGCGCGGTGCGGCTGGCCGCGACGACTCCGACATCGCCAAGTTCCCGCAGTACCTCGACGACGTCGCCGCGCTGATGGACGGCCGCGGCGTGCGGGTGCCGATCCCCAACCAGCAGTACATCCTCAAGGCGACGCCCGCCGCCGTGAGCGCGCCGCAGCTGTGGCTGCTCGGCTCCTCGATGTACTCGGCCCACCTGGCCGCCGCCAAGGGCCTCCCGTACGTCTTCGCTCACCACTTCAGCGGACGCGGCACGGCCGAGGCCCTCGCGGTCTACCGCTCCGAGTTCCAGCCCAGCGACATCTGCGAGCGCCCCACCACGTTCCTGACGGCCAACATCGTCGTCGCCGAGACCGCCGACGAGGCGACCGCCCTGGCGCTGCCGAACCTGCAGAACATGGCCCGACTCCAGACCGGCAAGCCGCTGGCGCCGATCGACCTGGTCGAGGACGCCGAGGCCCTCGAGCTCGATCCGGGCATGGACTCGCTCGTGGACTCCGGACTGGCGCGCATGGTGGTCGGGGACCCCGACACGGCGCGCAAGGAGCTCGAGGCGCTGGCGGCGGAGTTCGACGTCGACGAGGTCATGCTGCACCCGGTCGCGTCCGCGCGTCGCGGCGCCGACCCGCGCACGACGCCGGGCCGCGTGCGGACGCTGGAGCTGCTCGTCGCCTGAGCCGGGGTCAGGAGGCCGTGACGGTGCTGATGCCCGCCGCGGCCCACTCCTGCTGCACCCGGTTGATGCTGTCCGGCGCCACGGCGGCGGTCAGGTCGCCCAGCACGGTGACCTTGAAGCCCTCGCCCGCGGCGTCCAGGGCGGTGGCTCGCACGCAGTAGTCCGTGGCGATGCCGCACACCGCGATCTCCGTGACGTCTCGGTCGCGCAGGAAGTCGGCCAGGGCGTGCCCGTCGGCGTTCCGGCCCTCGAAGCCCGAGTAGGCGGCCTCGTACTCGCCCTTGTCGAAGATCGCGGCGAACAGGTCGTCGCTCAGGGCCGGGTGCAGGTCGGCGCCGGGCGTGCCGACCACGCAGTGCGGCGGCCAGGAGTCGACGAAGTCCGGCTCGTCGCTGAAGTGGGAGCCCGGGTCGATGTGGTGGTCGCGGGTCGCGATCACCAGGTCGTAGTCCTGCCGGGCGATGAGCTCGGCGACGGCGTCGGCGACCGCCGAGCCGCCGGTGACGGCCAGGGAGCCGCCCTCACAGAAGTCGTTCTGGACGTCGACGACGAGCAACGTGCGTGGACCGCTCATCTCAGCCCTCCTCGAAGATGGTCGGGATCGCGGGGTCGCCCTTGGAGAGGCGCCTCGCGGCGGCGGGCAGTTCGCCCAGGGATGCCTGCAGACGTGCGCGGGCATCATGCAGGGTCGCGTCGTGGACGCGCTTGCCCTGTTCGACGAGTGGGACCATCAGCTCGCGGTCGTCGCCGTCGTCTCGCGGCGTGATGTCGATGCCGATGACCTCGGCCTCGGCGACGCCCTTCGAGTTCAGCCGGCGCAACGCCGTCTTGCGGCCGCCGACCGACGCCTTGTCCTTGCTCTTCTTGGCGACGCCGAGCATCGTGCCGTCGCCGGCCTCCCGCGCGACCAGCTTGTAGACGAAGCCGCTGGTGGGGGAGCCCGAGCCGGTGACCAGCGACGTGCCGACGCCGTAGCCGTCGACCGGGGCCGCGGCCAGAGCGGCGATGGCGTACTCGTCCAGATCGCTCGTCACCGTGATCTTGGTGTCGGCGTTCCCGGCGGCGTCCAGTTGGGCGCGGGTGGTGCGCGCCACGTCGCCCAGGTCGCCGGAGTCCAGCCGCACCCCGCCGAGGGCAGCGCCACCGACCTCGATGGCGGTGGCGACGCCCTGCGCGGTGTCGTACGTGTCGACCAGCAACGTCGTGTCGGACCCGAGCGAGGCGACCTGCGAGGTGAACGCGTCGCGCTCGGTGTCGTGGACGAGCGTGAAGGCGTGGGCGGCGGTGCCCGCGGTCGGAATGGCGTACCGGCGGCCCGCCTCGAGGTTCGAGGTGGCGGCGAAGCCACAGATGTACGCGGCGCGCGCGGACGCCACCGCGGCCTCCTCGTGGGTGCGCCGGGTGCCCATCTCGATGCAGGGGCGGTCGCCGGCGGCCAGCGTCATGCGCGCCGCGGCCGACGCGATCGCCGAGTCGTGGTTGAGGATCGACAGGATCAGCGTCTCGAGGATGACGCCCTCGCCGAACGTCGAGTCGACCCGCAGGATCGGTGATCCCGGGAACCACAGCTCGCCCTCGGGGTAGCCCCAGATGTCGCCCGTGAAGCGGTAGTCGGCGAGCCAGTCGCACGTCGTGTCGTCGACGATGCGCGCCGACCGCAGGAAGTCGATCTCGGCCGGGTCGAAGCGGAAGTCGGCCAGCGCGTCCAGCACGCGACCGGTGCCGGCCACGACGCCGAACCGGCGTCCGCCGTTGAGCCGCCGCCCGAACACCTCGAACACGCTGCGCCGGCCGGCGGTGCCGTCGGCCAGCGTGGCCTGGAGCATCGTCAGCTCGTAGTGGTCGGTGAGCAGCGCGGTCGACACCATGGACTCAGCGTAGGTCCACGGTGACCTTCGTGCGCCGGGCCCGGGCAGGCACAATGGGTGGCGTGACCACCCCCGCCCCCGTCGAGACCGAACAGCCGGAGTCTGACCTCGTCATCCAGCTGGAGGACCCGTGGGTGACGATCGTCTGGAACGACCCGGTCAACCTGATGTCGTACGTGGCGTTCGTCTTCCGGACCTACTTCGGCTACACCGAGGAGAAGGCACACCAACTGATGCTCGCCGTGCACGAGGAAGGCCGCGCCGTCGTTTCCAGCGGGCGCCGCGAGGAGCAGGAGCGCCACGTCCAGGCGATGCACGAGTACGGCCTGTGGGCGACTCTTGAGCGGAGCGACGTGTGAAGCCCTTCCGCCGCCGTCGTCGCGGCACCGTCACCGCCGTCTTCGAGCTCAACGAGGCGCAGCTGCTGGTCAACCTCGCCAGCCAGGTCGTCGAGCTGCTGCAGGACCGCAACGGTCCCAGCGAGTCCGAGCCCGACCCGCTGGCGCAGATGATCGGGATGACGGGCCCCGCCCTGCCGCCCGAGGACCCGGTGCTGGCGCGCCTCCTGCCCGACGCCTATCGCGACGACCCGCAGGAGTCCGCCGAGTTCCGGCGCTTCACCGAGCAGTCGCTCTCGTCGGGCAAGGTCGCCAACGCCCACGTCGTCATCGAGAGCCTCGAGGCCGGTGGTCTCGATGTGGGAGCCAAGCACGTCGAGGTCGAGCTCGATCAGCCGCAAGTCATGGCCTGGCTGCGTGCGCTGACCGACATCCGGATCGCACTGGCCGTGCGGCTGGGGATCGAGACCGAGGAGGACGCCGAACGCCTCGCCGAGTCCGACGACGAGTCCACCGTGGCGATGGGTGACGTCTTCGACTGGCTCGGCTTCGTCCAGGAGACCCTGGTCAACGTCGCCTGAGCGGTCGCAGGCTCTTGTCGCCCACCCCGGGGATGCGCCATAGTGGCGCACCGATACCGGGGGGAAACGGTCATGACGATCCGTCGCTTGCTCTATCTGGTGGTCGCCGTCGTCGCTGTGCTGGCCGTCGTCTGGCTGGTGCTGTTCCTCACCCGGGGTGAGACGTCCTCGGCCACGGGAACGGACGCCTACCCCGATCGCGCCGAGGGCGTCGCCTTCGTCGAGGAGGCCGTGGTCCACGACGACCTCGGCCGGAGGGCCGCCACGTCGCAGTTCAACCAGACGAACATCAGGGTCCTCCGCGGGTCCGCCCCTCGGATGCCCGGCGGGGTGACGCACGCGCCTCGATAGACTCGGGCACTGTGTTGACCATCCTGCGCGAGCACGTCGAGGCGATCGTCGCCCACGCACGCCGCGACCACCCCGACGAGGCCTGCGGCGTCATCGCCGGGCCGATCGGGTCCGACCGGCCCGAGCGGCTGATCCCGATGCTCAACGCCGCGATGTCGCCGACGTTCTACGAGTTCGACTCCGGCGACCTGCTGCGGCTCTACCGCGAGATGGACGACAACGACGAGGAGCCCGTCGTCATCTACCACTCGCACACGGCCACCGAGGCCTACCCGTCGCGCACCGACGTCAACCTCGCCGGCGAGCCCGGCGCCCACTACGTGCTCGTGTCCACCCGCGACGGCGCCCACGAGGCGGGTCCGGTCGACTTCCGCTCCTACCGGATCGTCGACGGCGAGATCACCGAGGAAGAAGTTCGCGTCGTGGACCGTTACACCGAAGACAGCACGACTGCCGCCGAGGCAGCCCCCCGAACCGAAGGTGACAACTGATGGCCGTCGAGGTCCGCATCCCCACGATCCTGCGCCCCTACACCGGGGGTGAGCGCGCGGTCGACGCCGACGGCGCCACCCTGTCCGCCCTGATCGACGATCTCGAGGCGAACCACGAGGGCATCAAGGAGCGCCTCCTCGAGGACGGCCAGCTGCGCCGCTTCGTCAACGTCTACGTCAACGACGAGGACGTCCGCTTCACCGGTGGTCTCGAGACCGCGCTCTCCGACGGCGACACCGTCGTCATCCTGCCCGCGGTCGCGGGCGGCGCGGCCTGAGCATGCGCTACGACTCGCTCGTCGACTCGGTCGGTCACACGCCGCTGGTCGGCCTGCCGAACCTGTCGCCGAGCGACGACGTGCGGGTGTGGGCCAAGCTCGAGGACCGCAATCCCACGGGCTCGATCAAGGACCGTGCCGCGCTGTCGATGATCCTGGCCGCCGAGGCCGACGGATCGCTGACGCCCGGCTGCACGATCCTCGAGCCCACCAGCGGCAACACCGGCATCTCGCTGGCGATGGTCGCGCGCCAGCGTGGCTACCGGCTGATCTGCGTCATGCCCGAGAACACGTCGATCGAGCGACGCCAGCTGCTGACGATGTTCGGGGCCGAGATCATCAGCTCGCCGGCCGCCGGCGGCTCGAACGAGGCCGTGCGGGTCGCGAAGAGCCTCGCCGCGGAGCACCCCGACTGGGTGATGCTCTACCAGTACGGCAACCCCGCCAACGCCGAGGCGCACTACCGCGGCACGGCGCCCGAGCTGTTCGCGGACCTGCCCGAGATCACGCACTTCGTCGGCGGACTGGGCACCACCGGCACCCTGATGGGGGTCGGACGGTTCTTCCGCGAGCACCGGCCGGACGTCCGCATCGTCGCCGCCGAGCCGCGCTACGGCGAGCTGGTCTACGGGCTGCGCAACATCGACGAGGGCTTCGTGCCCGAGCTCTACGACGCCTCGTTGATCGACTCGCGCTTCTCGGTCGGGCCGCGCGACGCCGTGCGCCGGGTGCGCGAGCTGATCGACCGCGAGGGCATCTTCGCCGGCATCTCGACGGGCGCGATCCTGCACGCCGCGCTGGCCCAGGCCGCCAAGGCGGTCAAGGCCGGCGAGCGCGCCGACATCGCCTTCGTGGTGGCCGACGCGGGGTGGAAGTACCTGTCGACGGGGGCCTACGAGGGCACGATCGACGAGGCGGAGGATCGCCTCGAGGGTCAGCTCTGGGCCTGACCTGTTCATCGCCCGCCGCGAACCGTTAGCCTTCGATCCGTGAGCGACATCGTGGTCTTCTCGGGAAGTGCCCACCGTTCCCTGGCCGAGGAGATCTGCAGCCACCTCGGCATCGCACTGAGCCGTTCGGAGACGACGCGGTTCAGCAACGACTGCCTCCAGGTGCAGCTGCTGGCCAACTGCCGCCAGCGCGACGTGTACATCGTGCAGCCGCTGGTGCCGCCGACCCAGGACCACCTGATGGAGCTGCTGCTCATGGTCGACGCGGCGCGCGGCGCCTCGGCGGCCTCGGTCACGGTCGTGATCCCGCACTACGCCTACGCGCGCTCGGACAAGAAGGACGCCTCCCGCATCTCGATCGGCGGCAAGCTGGTCGCGGACCTGCTGGCCACCGCCGGGGTGGGCCGGGTCGTCACGATGACGCTGCACGCGCCGCAGGTGCACGGGTTCTTCTCCGTGCCGGTCGACCACCTCACGGCACTGGGCGAGCTCGCCGACCACTACCGGGCGCAGGACCTCTCGAACGCCATCGTGGTCTCGCCGGACTTCGGCAACGCCAAGACCGCCTCGCAGTTCGCGCGCCTGCTCGGCCTGCCCGTGGCGGCCGGCAGCAAGCAGCGCAAGGCCGACGACAAGGTCGTGATCGACACGATCGTCGGCGACGTCGCCGGCAAGCGCGCGATCGTGCTCGACGACGAGATCGCCACGGGCGGCTCGATCATCGAGCTGATGGACAAGCTCAAGGAGTTCGGCGTCACCGAGGCCTCCGTGGCCTGCACCCACGGCCTGTTCGCCGGAAAGGCGGTCGAGCGGCTGCGCTCGCACCCCGCCATCACCGAGGTCGTCACGACCGACACGGTTCCCGCGCCGGCCGACTGGCCCGAGCTCAAGATCCGTTCCGTGGCCCCGCTGTTCGCCGAGGCCATCGCGCGCATCCACGCCGGCGAGTCGGTCTCCAGTCTCTTCGACGGGGTCGACCCGGCCCACGCCCCGCCGCAGCCCAAGCTGCCGCTCTGACCGTCCGGGTCAGTGCTCCAGCTCGGCCAGGAGATGGTCGAGCAGGCTCCGCAGGGCGTCGCCGTCGGCCTGCTCCAGTCCCATGCCCTGCACCAGCCGCAGGGGGACGTCCGCGACGCGTGGCCGCAGCGCCCAGCCCTGGTCGGTGACCGACACCAGGACCCGTCGTTCGTCGGACTCGTCGCGCGACCGGGAGACGAGCCCTGCGGCCTCCATGCGCTTGAGCAGGGGAGTGAGGGTGCCCGAGTCCAGGTGCAGCCGTGCGCCGAGCTCGCCGACGCTGAGGGGCTCGCCGGCGTCCCACAGGGCCAGCAGGCACAGGTACTGCGGGTACGTCAGGCCGACCTCGGCGAGCAGCTCGGTGTAGCGCCGCGTCACGGCGCGCGATGCGGCGTAGAGCGGCAGGCAGAGCTGTCGGTCGAGTGCGAGCTGCGGGTAGTCGTCCACGCCGCCAGTCTATCTGTTGCCCGATTGAATTGCGCGCAATAGTGTTGTGGTCATGAAGCCTCTTTACACCGCCAGTGCCGTTGCCACCGGAGACGGCCGCAACGGCCACGTCGAGTCCGTCGACGGCATCTTGTCCACCGACGTCCGCACGCCGCAGGAGATGGGCGGACCCGGGGGTGCCACCAACCCCGAGCAGCTGTTCGCCGCCGGCTACGCCGCCTGCTTCCACTCGGCCCTGCGCTTGGTCGGCCAGAAGTCCGGCGCGGACGTCTCCGACTCCGAGGTCGTCGCCGACGTCTCGATCGGTGACAACGGCGAGGGCGGCTTCGGCCTGGCCGTCGCCCTCGAGGTGACCCTGCCGAAGGTCAGCCGCGAGGAGGCCCAGAAGCTCGTCGAGGCCGCGCACCAGGTCTGCCCCTACTCGAACGCGACCCGCGGCAACATCGAGGTCACGCTCTCCGTCGCCTGAGCCCTCGCCCGGCCCCGCCCGCTCTCTCCACTTTTGGAAACGGATCCACGTTGTTGAGTCGTCTTGGCGTGGATCCGTTTCCAAAAGTGGGGGAGGGGCCGTCGTGGGTCGTAGCGGAGGCGACGCTCAGCGCACGCCGCGGATCCGCACGACGGCGACCGCCCCGACCAGTCCGATGACCCCCGCCGTCACGTACAGCGTCGTGTAACCGCCCAGCCAGAGCACGATCGGCGCGGCGAGCACGGGTGCGATCACCTGCGGCAGCGCGTTCGCGATGTTGATGACGCCCAGGTCCTTGGCGAAGCCGTCCTCGTCGGGGAGCACCTCGGTGATGATCGCCAGGTCGACGGCCAGGAACGCGCCGAACCCGATGCCCAGCACGACGGCGGCCACGAGCACCCCGGGCCAGGTCTGCCAGAACGCCAGCAGCAGCGCCGCCGCGGCCATGATGACGCCCGCCCAGATCACGAACACCTTCCGGCGCTGGACGTGGTCCGACCAGCGCCCGGCGAGCACCGCCGAGATCGCGACCACGACCGAGTTGAGCGCGATCACGACGAAGACGCCGCCCTCGGGATCGTCCACCTCCACGGCGTCGGTCAGGAAGTACAGCAGGTAGAGCGTCGCGATCCCGTTGCCGAGGTTGACCACGAAGCGGGTCAGCCACGCCCAGGCGAAGTCGGGGCTCTGCGTGGGCGAGATCCAGAACGAGCGCACGAACGGCCCGAGCGCGAAGACGGGCCGCGCGGTGATCGGTTCGTCGTGGCTCCGCACGAGATAGGGCACCGCGCTCAGCAGCAGGAACACGGTGCACGCCAGGTAGCCGCCGCGTGTCCCGCCGAAGGCGATCGCCAGCCCGGCGCCCACCAGGATCCCCAGGGTCTGACCGAGGCCGACCAGTCCGCCGGCCCAGGCGCGCTGCGCGACGGGAACGCGATCAGGCAAGGTGGCGGTGATCGCGGCGAGCGAGGCGTTGACCGAGGCCTGGACGAGGCACCAGCCCACGACCACCTGCCAGAACGCGGTCGCACCCGACAGGATCGTCAGGCCCAGGGCACCCACGACCGAGCCGGCGGTGACCCACGGGACGCGACGGCCGAACCGGCTGCGCGTGCGGTCCGACAGGGCCCCGAACAGCGGATTGGCCACCATCGAGACCACGGCGCCGATGCCGGTGACGACGGCCAGCGCGGTCTCCTTGCCGTCGCCGACGATGGCCTCGGTCTGCTGGGGGAGCAGGACCGCCAGGGGGCCGAAGAACGCGACGTAGGTGCCGAGGTTGACCAGTCCCATCGAGAGGAGCCACGGGAACCGGACCGGTGCCGGGTGCTCGACGGGTGTGCTCACCGACGACCCTTCTGGGCCGCGATCATCTGGCGGTACCAGTGGAAGGAGTCCTTGGGGATCCGCTCCTGGGTGGCGTAGTCGACGTACGTCAGGCCGAAGCGCTGCGAGTAGCCCTCGGCCCACTCGAAGTTGTCCATGAACGACCAGTGGAAGTACCCGCGCACGTCCACGCCCGCGTCCATCGCCTCACGCAGCGCGGTCAGGTGGGCCGCCGTGTAGTCGATGCGGCGCTGGTCCCGCACGCGTCCCGCGGCGTCCGGCTCCTCGTTGAAGGCACCGCCGTTCTCGGTGATGAGGATCGGGGGGAGGGCGTCGCCGTACCGCTCCTGCATCTCCACGAGCATCTGCCGAAAGCCGTCGGGGATGATCGGCCACCCGAAATCGTTGTACTCCAGTCCTTCCGGGGTGACCATGTCGAACGGGACGGCCGAACCCGGCGGCGCCGCCGCGATGTACTGCGGGTTGTACGAGTTGATGCCCAGGAAGTCGATCGGCTCGCTGATGATCGCGAGATCGCCGTCCTCGGCCACCGGGTCGACGATCCCGAGCAGCGGCCAGGTCCCGGTCAGGATCGGATCGAGGAACGCGCGGTTGTAGACCAGGTCGAACAGGGCGGCGGCGTCGAGCGTCTCGGGGGAGTCGTCGACCGGCCGCACCTGGGTGTGGTTGTTGGCCGGGCCGACGAGCGTGGCGCCGGCGGCGCGCAGGGCCTGGACCGCCTTGCCGTGCGCGAGCAGCTGGTGCCACGCGACCTGCATCGCGTCGAAGCCGAGCTCCTTGCCCGGTGCGTGGACGCCGATGCCGTGACCCAGCAGCGTGAACACGACGGTCTCGTTGAGCGTGAACCACCGGGTGACGCGGTCGGCCAGCCGCTCGCCGACGACGTGCGCGTACTCGGCGAACGCGTCGGTGATGGCCCGGTTCTGCCACCCTCCCGCGGCCTCGAGCGCGAGCGGCGAGTCCCAGTGGAACAGCGTCGCGCTGGGCTCGATCCCGTGATCGAGCAGGGTGTCGACCAGGCGGTCGTAGAAGTCCAGACCGCGCGTCTCGACGTCCACGCCGTCGGGCTGGATGCGCGGCCACGCGATCGAGAAGCGGTACGCGTCTACCCCCAGGTCGGCCATGAGTGCGACGTCGTCGCCGTAGCGGCGGTAGTGCTCGCACGCGGCGTCGCCGGTGTCGCCGCCGAGCGTTCGTCCCGGGGTGTGGCTGAACTCGTCCCAGATCGACCGCCCGCGACCGTCGGCGTCGACGGCGCCCTCGATCTGGTAGGACGCCGTCGAGACGCCCCAGAGGAAGTCGTTGCCGAAGTGAGGTACGTCACTCATGAGTGACATCCTGCCCGAGAGTGGTTCCGGGCGCTCTGAGCGACGAGTGCGGGGTGTCGCTGCCCACAGTTTCCGCCTGAGCCGAGCGCACGAGACGGGCGTAACACCGGGTTGACTCCCCTTCGTGACCTCGACGTGTCTACCCTCTGACGTGTGAGCGACGCACCCATCGGCATCTTCGACTCGGGCTTCGGAGGTCTGACCGTGGCCCGCGCGGTGCTCGACCAGCTGCCGCACGAGCCGATCCTCTACCTCGGTGACACCGCGCGTCAGCCCTACGGCCCGAAGCCGATCTCCCAGGTGCGCGAGTACGCGCTCGAGTGCCTCGACCACCTCGTCGCCCAGGGCGTCAAGGCCTTGGTCATCGCGTGCAACTCGGCCAGCGCGGCCGTTCTGCGTGACGCGCGCGAGCGCTACGACGTGCCGGTCGTCGAGGTGATCCTGCCCGCGACCCGCCGCGCCGTGAACGCCACGCGCAACGGCAGGGTCGGTGTCATCAGCACGGTCGCCACCGCCACCTCCGGTGCCTACGACGACGCCTTCGCCGCCAACCCCGGCATCGAGCTGCACACCCAGACCTGCCCGCGGTTCGTCGAGTTCGTCGAGGCCGGGATCACCGGCGGCCCCGAGCTGCTCGCCGTGGCCGAGGAGTACCTCGGCCCGCTGCAGGACGCCGGCGTCGACACCCTCGTGCTGGGCTGCACGCACTATCCGCTGCTCACGGGCGTGCTGTCGTACGTCATGGGCGATACGGTGACGCTCGTGTCCAGTGCGGAAGAGACGGCGAAGGACGTCTACCGTCTGCTCGCGTCGCACGACCTCGAGCGCGATCCGGTGCTGCCGGCGCCGCTGCACCGCTTCCTGACGACCGGCCATCCGGCCGAGTTCGCCGATCTGGGTCGCCGGTTCCTCGGTCCCGAGATCGAGTCGGTCGACCAGTTCGCCTCGGTAGCGGTGTGAGGCTCACGATCGTCGGGTGCTCCGGCTCCTTCCCGGGACCGGACTCCGCGGCCAGCTGCTACCTGGTGGAGGCGCCGTTCGAGGGACGTACGTTCCGGATGCTGCTCGACCTCGGGTCGGGCGCGCTGGGGCCGTTGCAGGACTACATCGACCTGCGCGACATCGACGCGATCAGCCTGTCGCACCTGCACCCCGACCACTGCTTCGACATGAGCGGGCTCTACGTGGTGCGCAAGTACCACCCGTCCGGCCGTCCGCCGCGGCTGCCGGTCTACGCGCCGGTGGGCACCGACTGGCAGCTGTCCAACGCCTACGGCACCACCGCCCCCAACGGCATGACGCTGCCGTTCGACTTCCGCGAGGTCGTCGACGGGTTCGAGACCACCGTGGGCCCGTTCACGATGCGCGCCATGCGCACGCCGCACCCGGTCGAGGCCTACGCCATCCGGCTCGAGTGCGAGGGCCGGTCCCTGGTCTACTCCGGCGACACCGGCTTCGACCCCGCGCTGACGCGGTTCGCCGCGGGCGCGGACGTCTTCTTGTGTGAGGCCTCGTTCGTCGAGTCGGCCGACAATCCACCGGACCTGCACCTGACCGGAGCCGAGGCCGGCCGCATCGCGACGGCCGCGGACGTGGGCCGACTGCTGCTGACCCACATCCCGCCGTGGACCGATCGCGACGAGGTCGAGGCGGACCTGCGGACCGAGTACACGGGCGACTACCGCCTCGTGCGGGCCGGCGACGTAGTGCAGTTGTAAATCTCGCCCCATTGCTCTCCTGCTGGCGTTCCGGTACATCTGCGACGGTGGGGTGAACGAGGGCGGCCTGAAGGTCGACGACGTGGTCGTGGGCGGCATCGTCAGCTACGACGAGTCGACCGAGCTGGTGCAGCAGTACGCCCCGTACACGCTCACCGTGAACGGCGTCGTGCAGCCCGGCGGGCGCTGACGCGATGGCGGTTTCCCCGGTGACGTGACACGAAACCCACGTCACCGGGGAAAGCCCCGCCCGGCTACGGTGGCGGGGTGACCCGAGAAGACGGCAGGACCCCGGACGAGCTGCGCCCCATCACGATCACCCGAGGCTGGCTGGACCATGCCGCCGGGTCGTGCCTGATCGAGTTCGGCAAGACGCGGGTGCTGTGCGCCGTGGCCGCGACCGAGGGCGTGCCGCGCTGGCGCAAGGGCTCGGGTCAGGGCTGGCTGACGGCCGAGTACGCGATGCTCCCGCAGGCCACCCACGACCGCTCGCAGCGCGAGTCGGTCAAGGGCAAGGTCGGGGGCCGCACGCACGAGATCAGCCGCCTCGTCGGTCGTTCGCTGCGTGCTGCGGTCGACCTCTCGCAGCTGGGCGAGAACACCATCGCGATCGACTGCGACGTGCTGCAGGCCGACGGCGGCACGCGCACCGCGGCGATCACCGGCGCCTACGTCGCCCTCGTCGACGCGATCGCCCACCTCAAGGCCCAGGGTGCGGTCAAGGGCGACCCGCTGGTCGACTCGATCGCCGCCGTCAGCGTCGGCATCATCGACGGGGTGCCCATGCTCGACCTGCCCTACGTCGAGGACGTGCGCGCCGAGACCGACATGAACGTCGTGATGACCGGCTCCGGGAAGTTCATCGAGGTCCAGGGCACCGCCGAGGGCGCGCCGTTCGACCGCTCCGAGCTCGACGCGCTGCTCGGCTTGGCCGAGAAGGGCTGCGCCGACCTCACCCGCCTGCAGAACGAGGCGCTGGCCTCGTGACCCGCGTGGTCCTGGCATCGGGCAACGCCAAGAAGCTCGACGAGCTGCGTCGCATCCTCGAGCCGCTCGTCCCGGGCGTCGAGGTGCTGGGGCTGGCCGACGTCGAGCCCTACGACGAGCCGGCCGAGACCGAGCCGACCTTCGAGGGCAACGCCCTGATCAAGGCGCGCACTGCCGCGCAGGTCACGGGCCTCCCGGCCCTGGCCGACGACTCGGGCATCTGCGTCGACGCCCTCAACGGGATGCCCGGAGTGCTGTCGGCGCGCTGGTCCGGTGTCCCGAAGGACCAGGGCGGCGACGCGGCCAACAACCGGTTGCTGCTCGCGCAGCTGGCCGACGTTCCCGACGAGCGGCGCGGCGCCACGTTCCGGTGTGCCATGGCGTTCGTGCTCCCCGACGGCACCGAGGTCGTCGAGGTGGGCGAGATGCCCGGGCGCGTGCTGCACGCGGAGCGGGGAGAGGGTGGCTTCGGCTACGACCCGCTGTTCGCCGCCGACGGGTTCGACGTCTCGACCGCCGAGCTGTCCCGCGAGGACAAGGACGCCATCAGTCACCGCGGCCGGGCCCTGCGCGCGCTCGCGCCGACCGTGGCCGCCGCGCTCCGGGCCTGACTCCGCGAGGGGGTGACGTCGCGGGCGGACCGTCCTACCGTGGGCGCATGGCGCTCGTGACGTTCAAGGACCTGGTGATCGACGTCGAGGACCCCGCGGCCGCCGCGGGCCGGTGGGGACGCTGGCTGCACCTGGCCGGTGAGATCGACGAGGAGGGCGCCGTCCTGCGCGGAGAGCATCCCGGTCAGACGGTCTGGCTCAATCCCGCACCGCTCAAGCGGGTCAAGAACCGGGTCCACCTCGACCTCGTGGCCCGTGACCTGGAGCCGTTCGCGGACCAGATCCGGATCACCGAGCCGGGCGAGTTCAGCTGGACCTCGTTCAGCGACCCCGAGGGCCATGAGTTCTGCGTCTTCGAGGGCGGGGAGCGCCCCGACGGCCTGAAGGACGTGGTCGTCGACTCGGTCGACCACCGCGTGATCGGTGCCTGGTGGGCCGACGTCTTCGGCGCGACGCTGGGGTCGGACGACGAGTATTCGTGGGTGGACGACATCCCCGGTGCGCCGACGGAGTCGTTCGACTTCGTGGACGTCCCGGAGCCCAAGACGGTCAAGAACCGCGTGCACTGGGACGTCACCCTGGCCGGCGAAGCGACCGTCGACGACCTCGTCGCCCGTGGAGCGACCGTCCTGCTGCCGCCGGGTGACGATCGCGGCTGGACCGTGATGGCCGACCCCGAGGGCAACGAGTTCTGCGTCTTCGACGCCTGAGGCCTCAGAAGCGGATTGCGTCGACGATCCGCACGCGCACCGCGACCAGCGCGGGAAGCACCCCGGCCAGCGCGCCCACGAGCAGCGAGACGCCCATGCCGAGCGCCGCGGCCGAGAGTGGGAACGGCGGCGGGTCGGCCACGCCTTCGAGCACGTACTCCGCGGTCCACGGTCCGTTGACCAGCGCGATCGCGATCATCACGCCGACGAGCCCGGCGACGAAGGTGGCGACGATGCTCTCCATCACGACCGAGAAGAAGACCCGACCCGACGTGGCGCCGAAGCTGCGCCGGATGCCGATCTCGCGGACCCGCTGCTGGATCGTGATGACCGAGACGTTCAACAGGCTCAGGGCGCCGAGCAGCAGGATCACCGAGCTGATGGCGACGACGACCCACTTCACCGAGTCCAGGTCGTCGTTGCCGCCCCACGCGAGATAGTCGTTGCGTTCGACCTGGGTCTCGAGTCCGGGCAGCTCGGCGTTGATCGACCGCCGTATCGCCTCGGTCAGCTCCTGCGATCCCTCGGTCGGGATCCAGATCTTCCAGGAGGCGTCGGTCATCGGCTGGGTCGCGCCGAACCAGTGCTCGTAGGCGTCGGCCAGCAGGTAGGCGCGGCCGAACTCCATCCAGCGATCGGACGTCGCCGTGACCCCGACGATCGTGGCGCTCACTGTCGTGGAGGCGCCGACCAGGTCGATCGTGGCCGGCAGGCGCGCCTCGGCCAGTCCCAGGTCCTTCAGCAGCCTCGGGTCGACCACGATCGCGGGCGAGAGGTTGGCCGCGTCGGAGTCCACCAGCCAGCGTCCCCGGGGAGTGACGACCCGGTGCATCACGGCGTACGGCGGGTCGACCACGAGGAGGTCGACACGAGTCGCGCGGTCGGCCCGGCGTGCGTCGAGCTGGGTGTTGCCGGCCATCGACGCGTGGCTGATCTGGAACTGCTCCGTCACCTTGGCGACGGCGGGCCGGACGGTGGCGGCGGCGGCACCCGACCCCGTGTCGTCCTGCGGGTCGTACGCGTAGACGCTGAGCATGGCCGGGCGGCCGTCCCGCTCGTACTGCTCCACGAGGGCCTGCTGGCCGATGTCGGCGATGGCCACGGTGCCACTCAGTGCTGCCACGGCGACGCCCACGCCCACGAGTGACAGCAGCACCCGCAGCTTGTGGATGCGCAGCTCGTGCCAGGCCTCGATGACCGCGGCGGCGAACCCGGTCAGGACCCGCCCGATCATGCGGCGGCTTCCAGTGGGTGGAGGGCGCCGTGCTCGAGCCGGTAGCGGCGGCGGGCGATCGCGGCGACGCCCGGATCGTGCGTGATGGTGATCAGGGCGGCTCCCGAGTCGCGCGAGACGTCGTCGAGCAGGGTCATGACCTGGGCGCCGGTCTCGACGTCGAGAGCGCCGGTGGGCTCGTCGGCCAGCACCACCCGCGGCGAGCGCACGAGGGCGCGCGCGATGGCGACCCGCTGCTGCTCGCCACCGGACAGGTGCTGGGGCCGGCTGTCGAGTCGCTCGGCCAGGCCGACGCGCTCGAGCATCTCGGCGGCGATGCGCCGTCGCGACCAGAACTCGCGCCCGGAGGCGTACATCAGCGGTGCGATGACGTTCTCGAGCGCGGAGAGCCCGGGCAGCAGGTTGAACTGCTGGAACACGAAGCCGATCTCGCGGCCCCGGATGTGGGCGGTGGCGCGGCCGGAGAGGCGACGGACGTCGCGCCCGGCCCACTCCATGGTGCCGTGTGTCGGCCGATCGAGGAGGCCGAGCATGTTGAGCAGGGTCGTCTTGCCGGTGCCCGAACGGCCGACGATGCCGATGTGGTCGCCGCCGTGCACCACCAGGTCGACGCCGGACAGGATCGTGAGGTCCTCATCGTCGGGGAGCAGGACGGTGCGCCCCACGCCGGACAGACGGACGAGTTCGACCGGCGCGTCCGTCATCAGACGCCCGCTTCCGACTCGCCGTCGTCGCCGTCCGTGGGGGAGCCCGGGACGTACTGCAGGATCTGGGCGCCCT
Organism: Aeromicrobium senzhongii; assembly: GCF_014334735.1. NCBI lineage: Bacteria > Bacillati > Actinomycetota > Actinomycetes > Propionibacteriales > Nocardioidaceae > Aeromicrobium > Aeromicrobium senzhongii. Next base: position 2,405,611 of record NZ_CP060587.1, on the reverse strand, counting down.
CCTCCAGGCCCTTGAGGATCTCGACGCTCTTGCCGTCGTTCACCCCGAGCCGGACGCGCCGCTCGGTCTGCTCACCGGAGTCGTCGACCACCCAGACGGTGCCGCGCTCGAGCAGCCCGCGCACGGCGGTGACCGGCACCACCAGGGCGTCCTCCGCCGAGCCCGCGTCGATCTGCATGCTCAGCTCGAGGCCGTCGAACACGGTGACGTCCTCAGGGACGTCGCACACCACCTCGGCGGCGGAGGAGGACTCGGGCTCCTCGCCCTCCTCGGTCGGGACGCCGGCACCCTCGACGCCCTCGTCGGCGATCTGCAGGTCGGTGCAGGTGAACGGCTCGGGTCCGCCGTCGATCGTGACCTTCGCCTCGTCGGGGGCGTCCATCAGGCGGTACCGGTCGACGACGGGCACGGTGCCGCGTGCGGTGAAGGTGGAGCGCTTGATCCGGGCCGTGGCGGTGTCGCCGGTGACCGCGTCGCCGACCTTCCCGGTGAAGCCGGCCAGCCGGCCGCTGACCGGTGCCGTGACCGCGACGAACCTCACGACGGGCGCGGCCGGCTCGTCGTCCTCGTCCTCGGTGGCGACGGCGGGTTCCACGACCGTGCGCACCTCGAACAGCGGATCGCCCTTCGACACCCGGGCGCCGTTGGGGACGTGGACGTGGGTCAGCGTCCCGTCGACGGAGGTCTTCACCGGCACGGCGGGGTCGATGACGATCGTGCCATCGATCTCGAGCGAGTTCTCGAGCGTCGCGCGCTCGACCGCGATGGTGGGCGAGAGGCTGACCGCCGTGGGCGACTCGGTGCCCTCGGCGCCGGTGGCGCCGCCACCGAAGGCCAGGACGGCGAGGCTCACGGCGATGGTGGCGCCGATGAGCAGCCAGGCGGTCGGCAGGACGAACCGCCGGAAGGTGCGGGTGAAGGTCACCGCCGGAAGGTACCACGCAATGCGCACTAGTGGGGAGGCATTGGGACTAGGGTTCCACCCATGGCCTCCCTCGACCTGACGGCAGACATCGTGACGTTGACCCGGGCCGTCGTGGACGTGCCGTCCGAGAGTCTCGACGAGGCCGAGCTGGCCGACGCCGTCGAGGCGGCGCTGCGCGCCTGCGACCACCTGCACGTCGTGCGCGACGGCCACACGATCATCGCCCGCACCGAGCTGGGCCGGGACGAGCGCGTCGTCATCGCCGGGCACCTCGACACGGTCCCGCTCAACGACAACCTGCCCTCACGTCTCGAGGGCGACACCCTGTGGGGCCTGGGCACGTGCGACATGAAGGGCGGGGTCGCGATCGCGCTCAGTCTCGCCGCCGAGGTGACCGAGCCGGTCCGCGACGTCACCTGGGTCTTCTACGAGGCCGAGGAGATCGCGGCCGTCCACAACGGTCTCGGCCGGATCGCCCGTGAGCACCCCGAGTGGCTGCAGGGCGACTTCGCGATCCTCATGGAGCCGTCGAATGCCGGGGTCGAGGCGGGCTGCCAGGGCACGATGCGCGTCGAGATCCGCACCACGGGCGAGCGGGCGCACTCGGCGCGCTCATGGATGGGCCACAACGCGATCCACGACCTCGCGCCCGTCCTGGCGACGCTCGCCGGCTACTCGCCGCGGACGGTCGACATCGACGGCCTGACCTACCGCGAGGGACTCAACGCCGTGGGCGTGCGCGGGGGAGTGAGCGGCAACGTGATCCCCGACGAGGCGGTGCTGACGGTGAACTACCGCTTCGCGCCCGACCGGGACGAGGAGGCGGCGCTGGCGCATCTGCGCGAGGTCTTCTCGGGCCACGAGCTGACCGTCACGGACTCGGCGCCGGGCGCGCTGCCCGGCCTCGGGCGTCCCGCGGCTGCCGCGTTCGTCGAGGCCATCGGCGGCGAGGTCGGCCCGAAGTTCGGCTGGACCGACGTTGCGAAGTTCACCCTGCTGGGCGTCCCGGCGGTCAACTACGGCCCCGGCGACCCGCGCTACGCCCACAAGGCCGATGAGCAGGTTCCCGTCGAGCACCTGCACCGCGTGCACGACCGGTTGCGCGAGTGGCTGTCGGGTCACTGACCCTCGAGCGACTCCAGGACGAGATCGGCGATGCGCTGGTGACCCTCGGGGGTCGGGTGCGCGTCGCCCAGTGAGCAGGCGTAGGTCTCGGCGCAGACGCGCGCGGCCCGCACGGGGATCGTGCCGAACTTCGAGGTCCTGATGGTGCGGTCGGCCGGGAGGTAGGCGCCGAACGCGTCCGTCACGTCCACGAAGGTGGCGCCGTGCGCGGCGTAGGTGCGGCGCAGGGCCGGGTTCACGGCGGTGCGGAACGCCTCGACCGACGCCTGGGCGACCCGGCGCGCCTCGGCGGACTTCGGCTGTCGCACGGGCGCCCCGAGCCAGATGTCGGGATAGGTCAGCCCGACGATCGGCACGTCGGGTCCCAACCGCTCGCGCAGGCCTGACAGCAGCGAGTCGAGCGCCCGCGTGACGCGCGGCATGGTCTCGGCGACACAGCGGCGCCAGGCGGCGTCGAAGGAGCAGGCGCGCAGGTCGTTCGCGCCCAGCACCACCGTGACCAGCTCGACGTCGTCGGCGTGGCGGTCCAGGTGGTCCAGGGCCACGGCCGCCTCCGAGCCCTTCACCGGCGCCAGCGCGCCCGGGGCACGCAGGTCCTCGTCGCACGGGTCGCCCTCCACGAAGGCCACCGTCGTGATGCCCGAGCAGCTCACGTTGACCAGGCCGAGACCGGTCTTCTCGGCGACCTTCCAGGCGAACCCGTCCGTCGTGTTCTCGGCCTCGCCTCCGTCGAGCGCCGGGCGGTAGCCGGCGGCGTAGGAGTCGCCGATCGCGAGGTACTGGCGCTCGGCGGTCCTGGCCTGATCGGCGGGGGAGGTGGAGCACGAGGTCAGCAGGGCCAGGGCGGCCAGCGACGCGACCGTGACGCGGGCGGGGAAGGAGGCGGCAGACACTCGCTCCACCGTAGTGAGGTCGACCCGAGTCGTCCTGTCGAGCGCAAAGTTTCACCCATCACCTGAAAGTTTGCCATCCGCGTCGGCGTGCCGTCGACGGCCGACGCGAGCTCGCCCTTAATCTTGGCTCCATGTCCAGCCGCACACTTCCCCGCTCGCTGCGTGTGACATCCGCAGCGATCGTGCTTGCTCTGGCCGCAGTCGTCGTGATCGCCGGTGTGGCGATGCAGACGGTTCCGGCCCTCATCATGGCCGCTTGCGTGGCCCTCTCGGCCGGCATCACGTCGACCGTTCTCATGTCCGAGGAACTGCGTGACTTCCGCCAGAAGTTCGCGCGTGACCGCGTCCGCGACGCCCGGCTCATCGCCGAGCGCGAGCGGGAGCACCTCGACGTGGACGCGTCGTTCCGTCGCGCCGTCAGCGAGCGTCTGCGCGCCAGCGAGGCCGAGATCGCACGTCTGCGCGCCGACCTGGCCGCCGGCAGCACGCAGATCGACGAGCTCGAGGAGCGCCTCGCCACCGAGCAGGAGCTCGTCGCGATGCTCGGCATGCGCCCCGAGATCGACCCGCGCATCGTCAGCCCCGGTGCCGAGACGGACGCCGACCAGCGTGCAGATGGCCCGGGCGAACTACGTTCGGCGTGACACTTTCGTACCCTTGAGGTGATTACATCGCCGCGATGCGCGATAATGAGTGCCGGCCCGAATTCTCGGGTGACGAACGAGAGGGGTACAGATGGCCGCCATGAAGCCTCGGACCGGCGACGGACCGATGGAGGTCACCAAGGAGGGGCGCTGCATCGTCATGCGGGTCCCGCTCGAGGGCGGCGGACGTCTGGTGGTCGAACTCAACAACGAAGAGGCCGCCACGCTGGGTGACCAGCTCAAGGCCGTCTGAGTCCTACGATGTACGGACTCTCGGTGCGTTGGTCCCTGGCCGACGCACCTCCCGGCACCCTCGAACGGCTCCGTGAGTACGTCGAGGCTGAGTCCCATGCGAAGTTCGCGGGTCTGCCGGGCCTGCGCTTCAAGACCTGGCGCGCCCGCGAGGACGAGTGGTTCGAGGGAACCTACGTCTTCGTCAGCGACGAGGTGCGCGCCGAGTTCCAGGCCGATTTCGAGACCCGGGCGGCCGACGCCCCGGCCACGGCGATGACCGGCGTGGCACCGCAGATCGAGCCGTTCGAGGTCGTCGCCGTCGTGCGCGGGCCGGCCGGCTTCCGCTCGGCCGCCCGCTTCGAGGGCTGACGCCCGCGTCAGTGGGGCTTCTGCAGCACCAGCAGGCCGTCGCCCAGCGGCAGCAGCAGCGCCGTCAGGTCCTCGTCGTTGCGCACGCGCTCCACGAGCTCGCGGATGGCGACCGTCTCGGGGTCGCGACGCGACGGGTCGGCGACCCGGTCGTGCCAGAGCGCATTGTCGAAGATCACCAGGCCGCCGGCGCGGGTGAGGCGCAGCGCCTCGTCGAGGTACTCGCCGTACTCGACCTTGTCGCCGTCGCAGAACACCAGGTCGTAGCCGCCGTCGTTGAGCCGCGGCAGCACGTCCAGGGCCGAGCCCGTGATGAGCCGGAAGCGCGTCGGCGCGATGCCGGCGGCGCGGAAGACGTCGCGCGCGAGCCGCTGGTTCTCGGCCTCGAGGTCGACGGACGTGAGCACACCGTCCGGCAGCATGCCGCGGAGCAACGCCAGTCCGGAGACGCCGGTGCCCGTGCCGATCTCGGCGATGTTGCGGGCGTTCGCCGCACCGGCCAGGAAGGTCAGAGCAGCCCGTGCCCCGGGCAGGACGGGAACCACGCCGACGGACTCGGCGTGTCGGCGCGCGGTGCGCAGGTGGTCGTCCTCGGGCTGGTACTGCTCTGCGTAGGCCAGGCTGGCTTCGGTCGTCATCGTCCCCTCGCAATTCGTTCGGCGGGTGGGCCCAGCCTATCGACGCCGGGCGCCGGTCGACGACGGGACTCGCGGTGGCGAGGGCGACGGACTTCGCCAACCGTCAGCGCGTTCTTCGGTTGCTCTCAGGTTCGCGGTCGAGGATCGAGGCATGGCCGATGCGAACCCGACCGCGACCGTGCAGGAGCAGGTCGAGATCTACGTTCAGCACGCGCCACAGGTTCGCCGGCTGGCCACGCGCCTGACGGGCAACCCCCAGGACGCCGAAGACCTGACCCAGGACGTGTTCGAGCGCGTCTTCACGTCGCTGGACCGCTATGAGGCCCAGAACCTCGCCGGCTGGATCCACCGCATCACCACGAACCTCTTCCTGGACCGGGCGCGCCGTGCCGGTCGCCAGCCCACCTCGGCCCTGACCGCGGCCCACGAGGAGCGGCTCACGGACGGCGGCTCGCTGCCGGCCGACGTGGTGCACGACGCGGGGTTCGATCCTGACATCGAGGCCGCTCTGGCGACCCTGCCGAGTCATCTGCGGGTGGCCGTCGTGCTGGCCGATGTCGAGCAGTTGGCGCACGCCGAGATCGCGGTGCTGCTGGGGATCAAGATCGGCACGGTCCGCACGCGGGTCCACCGGGGACGCGCCGCGCTGCGGCGGGAGTTGGCGCACCGCGAGCCGCGCTCCGGCCGGACCCGCGTGCTCGGCGCCCTCGGCGTCTGACCGCCCGCCCTCCCGAGATTTGCTCCCCAACTCACCATTCAAAACGCTTCAAAGGTGGAAATGGGAGCAAATCTCGGGGTGGGGGAGAGGGCTCAGGTGGCCTCGGGGTCGAACGGAGGCACCTCGCCGGGCCGCAGGATGCGCACGCTCGGTACCGGCGGAGGCGTCGGGTCGGACCACATCACGTCCCGGACCGCCGCGCGGGGGTCGAGGTCGCGCAGGTCGATGTCCTTGAACTCGTCGCCGAGCTCGCGGCCCAGCTCGGCCTTCGCGTTGTCGGCCATCTGGCGGACGGTGCGGATGAACTGCGCCGCCTGACGCGCCAGGCCCGGCAGCCGGTCGGGACCGAACACGAGCATCGCCACGACGAGGATCGTGCCGATCTCCATCCAGCCCAGGCCCACGGGCGCGATCCTACAGTCGGCCGGCGGGCGCGAGGCCCAGCTGCATGCCCGCGAGGCCGCGCGAGCGGCCACTGAGCTGGTCGGCGATCTGCTGCAGGACCTTGGCGCTCTCGGCGTCGGGATCCGCGGCCACGATCGGGTCGCCGGAGTCGCCGCCCTCGCGCATGCGCTCCTCCAGGGGGACCTGGCCGAGCAGCGAGATCTCGTAGCCGAGGCGGGCACTGAGCGTGGACGCGACCTGCACGGCACCGCCGGAGCCGAAGACCTCCATCTTCTCGCCCGAGGGGAGCTGCAGCCACGACATGTTCTCGATGACGCCCACGACGCGCTGGTGCATCATCGACGCCATCGTGCCGGCGCGCTCGGCGACCTGGGCGGCGGCCTGCTGCGGCGTCGTGACGACGACGACCTCGGCGTTGGGCAGGTGCTGACCCAGGCTGATCGCCATGTCGCCCGTGCCCGGGGGCAGGTCGAGGAAGAGGGCGTCGAGGTCGCCCCAGTAGACGTCGGCCAGCATCTGGACGAGAGCACGGTCGAGCATCGGACCGCGCCACGCGACGACCTGGTCCCTGCGGGGCTTGAGCATGCCGATGCTCATGACCTTGATCGTCGTGCCGGCGACCTGGGCCGGGACGGGCATGATCATGTCCTCGACCTGGGTGGGGCGCTGGTCCCCCACGCCGAGCATGTCGGGGATCGAGTGGCCGTAGATGTCGGCGTCGACGACGCCGACCTTCAGGCCGCGCTTGGCCATCGCGACGGCGAGGTTGACGGTGACGGTCGACTTGCCGACGCCACCCTTGCCCGAGGCGATCGCGTAGACCTTGGTCAGCGAGCCGGGCTGGGCGAACGGGATCTCACGCTCGGCGCGGCCGCCGCGCAGGTGCTCCTGCATGGCCTTGCGCTGCTCGTCGGTCATGACGCCCATGTCGACGCGGACCGTGTGGGCCGGGGCGACCTTGACCACGGCGGCGGTGACGTCGCGGGTCAGGGTGTCCTTGAGCGGGCAGCCGGCGACGGTCAGCAGCAGCCGCACGACGATCTCGGTCTCGCCGATCGTGATCGTGTCGACCATCCCCAGCTCGGTGATCGGGCGCTTGATCTCGGGGTCGTTGACGGTCGAGAGCGCCGCGGTGATCTGTTCCTGGGTGACGTCAGCCATGAGGTGGAGTCTACGGGGGACAGACCAACGCCCGGGCGCCGTGTCGGCAACCGGGCAGCATCCGTTCCGCAGGGCGGATCGGACCGCCGGGTCAGTCCTGCTCGCCGGGCTCCTCGGCCCGCTCCAGATCGGCCAGGAATCCGCGCAGCTCACTGCGCAGGAAGTCGCGCGTGGCGACCTCGCCCAGGCCGATCCGCAGGCTCGCGACCTCGCGGGCCAGGAACTCCATGTCGGCGTGCGAGCGGCTGGCGGCGTCGCGGTCCTGCTCGGCCGCGATGCGGTCGCGCGCCTCCTGGCGGTTCTGCGCCAGCAGGATCAGGGGAGCGGCGTACGACGCCTGCAGCGACAGGATGAGCGTGAGGAAGATGAACGGGTACTCGTCCCAGCGCGGCCGGTCGGGGCCGTAGGGCACGTTCCACGCGATCCACACCAGGATGAAGACCGTCATCCACGCGATGAAGCGCGCGGTGCCCAGGTAGCGGGCGGCGGACTCGGCGAAGCGGCCGAACCGCTCGGGGTCGGCGGCCTCGCGCCGCGCGGCGAGGTTGCGCGTCAGCCCGCGACGCAGGTCGCGGGGCTGGTCGAGGCGTTCGCGATCAGCCATTCTCTCGCCACCCCTTCGGCAGCAGGTGGTCGAGCACGTCGTCGATCGTCACGACGCCCAGCAGGTGCTGGTTCTCGTCGACGACCGGCAGCGCGACCATGTTGTACGCGGCGAGCAGCCCGGCGACCTCGGCCAGCGAGGCGTCGGGACGAGGCCAGTCGATGTCGTTGTCGATGACCTGGCTGACCAGGGTCGACGGTGGCTCGCGCAGCAGCGCCTGGAAGTGGGCTCCGCCGAGGAAGCGGCCGGTGGGCGTCTCGAGCGGGGGCCGGCACACGTAGACCATGGAGGCCAGCGCCGGGCTGAGCTCGGGCTCGCGGATCAGCGCGAGCGCGTCGGCGATGGTGGCGCTCGGGTCGATCACGACCGGCTCGGTGGTCATCATGCCGCCGGCGGTGCGCTCCTCGTAGGAGAGCAGTCGGCGCACGTCCTCGGCGTCCTCGGGCTCCATGAGCTCGAGCAGCTCCTCGGCCGTCTGGGCCGGCAGCTCGCCCAGCAGGTCGGCCGCGTCGTCGGGGTCCATCTCGCCCAGGACGTCGGCGCCACGGCTCGGGTCGAGGATGCCCAGCACCTCGATCTGCAGCGCCTCGGGCATCTCCTCGAGCACGTCGGCCAGACGTTCGTCGCCGAACTCGCGGACGATCTCCATGCGGCGCTTGGGCGGCAGGTCGCGCAGGGCGTTGGCGATGTCCGCCGGACGCATCTCGTCCATCGTGGCGAGGAGGTTGGTGGCACCCTGCGCGGCGGTCTCGCTGGCGAGGCCGTGGACCTCGTCCCACTCCAGGACGTGGCTCGTGCCGCGCCGGCCGAAGCGCTTGTGGTGCTCGGCGACGGCGACGGTCGAGACGTACCAGTCGCGGCGCGGATCCTGCTCGATCGCGAGGTCGTACAACGTCGCCGCCGTGCCGTCGGCGAGCGTGACCTGGCGGTCGAAGAGCTCGTGCACGGCCAACGTCTCGGTGGCGCGTTGCTGGAAGCGGCGCAGGTTCAGGACGCCCGTCGTGATGATCTGGCCCGAGTCCATCGAGGTCACCCGCGTGATCGGCAGGAACACCCGTCGACGGCCGAGGACCTCGATCACCAGGCCCAGGACGCGCGGTCGCTGGGTGGCGCTGCGGACGGCGACGACGACGTCACGCAGCTTGCCGACCTGGTCGCCGACCGGATCGAACACGGCCTGACCGACGAGGCGGGACACGAAGATCCGGGTCGGCTGGCTGGTCACGGGTTCGAGGCTACCGGTGGAGCGTGACTCAGGGGATGGGACCGGACGCACCGGCCCGGGGCGGGGAGCGCGAGACGGGCGAGACGGGTGGGAGACTGACGCGGTGAACCTGGTCCTGGCCGCCATCGCGGTCGTCGGCGTCTCCCTGTCGGGTCCACTCATGGCCGCGACCGCGGCTCCCGTCCTGGCGATCGCCTTCTGGCGCAATGCCATGGCCACGGGTCTGCTGGCGCCGTTCGCCCTCACGCGGCACCGCGCCGCCATCACCGGCCAGGACCGCCACGGCTGGCTCCTGTCCTTCGTCGCCGGCGCCGCCCTCGCGGCGCACTTCGCCTGCTGGGTGGCCTCGCTCAAGCTCACCTCCGTCGCGGCGGCGACCGCGCTGGTGTCGATGCAGGTCCTGTTCGTGATCGCGATCGACGCGCTCCGGGGCCGCCGCGCCCCCCGCGCGGTGGTCGGGGGAGCGCTGCTGGCCGTCCTGGGGGTCGTCGCGATCTCGGGTGTCGACCTGTCCATCTCGCGCGAGGCGATCTGGGGCGACGCCCTGGCCCTCGCCGGTGGCCTGTTCGCCGCCGTCTACGTCATCGTCGGGGCGCGCGTGCGCGAGACTCTCTCGACCACGGCCTACACCTTCACCTGTTACGGCATCTGCTCGGCGGTCCTGTTGATCGCCTGCCTGGTCGCGGGCGTGCCGCTGGGTGGTTGGTCGGCCCGCGCGTGGGTCCTGATCGTCGCCGTGATGGTGTGCGCGCAACTGTTGGGCCACTCGGTCATCAACCATCTGCTGGCGGTCATGTCGCCGGTGGTCGTCTCGCTGATGCTCCTGCTCGAGGTGCCCGGCGCCGCGCTGGTCGCCGCGGCCTTCCTGGGCGAGGCGTTGCCGTGGGCGACGTACGCCGGGATCGTGCTGATCCTGGCCGGTCTCGCGGTCGTCACGGCGGCCAGCGGGCGGGCGCGGCCGGCCGAGACGCTCGTAGCGGACTGAATCGTCCGTCCCCGGACGATACGGCCGATCGCGCCACTGTAGGCTCGCCCCGATTCCCACCGAGATTCGAGGAGCACCGTCATGGGGCGTCTTGTCAGTACTGAGGGTTTGACCGAAGAGCAGGTCGAGATTCTCAAGGTCGTGCGTCAGTTCGTCGAGAAGGAGATCATTCCGGTCGCGACGGAGCTTGAGCACAAGGACGAGTACCCGACCGAGATCGTCGAGGGCCTGAAGGAGTTGGGCATCTTCGGCCTGATGATCCCTGAGGAGTACGGCGGACTGGGTGAGTCGCTGCTGACGTATGCGCTGGTGGTCGAGGAGATCGCCCGCGGCTGGATGAGCGTGTCGGGTGTGATCAACACGCACTTCATCGTGGCCTACATGCTGATCCAGCACGGCACCGAGGAGCAGAAGCAGAAGTATCTGCCGAAGATGGCCACCGGTGAGGTCCGGGGCGCGTTCTCCATGAGCGAGCCGTCGCTGGGCTCGGACGTGTCGGCGATCAGCACCAAGGCGACGAAGCTCGATGACGGGTCGTATGAGATCACCGGTCAGAAGATGTGGCTGACCAATGGTGGCTCGTCGACGTTGGTGGCGGTGTTGGTCAAGACCGATGAGGGTTCGGACAGCGTCTACAAGAACATGACGACGTTCCTGGTCGAGAAGGAGCCGGGCTTCGGTGAGACGGCTCAGGGCATCACGGTGCCGGGCAAGATCGAGAAGATGGGCTACAAGGGCATCGACACGACCGAGATGATCATCGAGAAGCACAAGATCTCGGCTGATCAGATCCTCGGTGGCACGCCGGGCCAGGGTTTCTACCAGATGATGGACGGCGTCGAGGTCGGCCGCGTGAACGTCGGCGCGCGTGCGGTGGGCATCGCGAACCGCGCCTTCGAGCTGGGTATCGCCTATGCGCAGCAGCGTGAGACGTTCGGCAAGCCGATCGCTCAGCACCAGGCGATCTTGTTCCGCCTGGCGGAGATGGCCACCAAGGTCGAGGCCGCCCACACCATGGTCGTCCGGGCGGCCCGTCTGAAGGACTCGGGCAAGCGGATGGATGTCGAGGCCGGTATGGCCAAGATGCTCGCCAGTGAGTACTGCAACGAGGTCGTCGAGGCGTCGTTCCGGATCCACGGCGGCTACGGCTACTCCAAGGAGTACGAGATCGAGCGTCTCTACCGTGAGGCCGCGTTCATGCTCATCGGCGAGGGCACCTCCGACATCCAGAAGATGATCATCGGCCGCAACCTGCTCAAGGACTACAAACTCTGACACCACGCACGAAGGCCCGGTCGAAGCATCACGTCGACCGGGCCTTCGTCGTTTCCTCAGGCGTCGTCAGCGCAGGACGACGATGGGACGCCAGTCCAGGACCGGCCGGTCCTCGCCGTCGTCCGCTCGTGCCCGGACGATGACGCGCAGGTCGGCCACCCGCAGACCGTGGGCGGCCTCGGTGACCTGCTCGACCTCGATGCGGGAGACGACGGTGTCGCCCTCGCGCACCGGGCCAGTGTGGTCGCACCCGTGCCAGCCGGCGATCGTCAGCAGCTGGGGGAGCGTTCGGCTGACGTGTGCCGCGGCGAGGCCGATCGTGTGGCCGCCGTAGACGAGCCGTCCGGTCGGCTGGCTGAACCGGTCGTGGTGGACGTGCGCCAGGTTGAGGGTCGACCGGGCCAGCTCGGGCGCGCTGCTCACGACGTCCCCGGCGGCCAGGTCCCACACCGCTCCGGTCTCGACCTCAGGGCCGGAGGCAGGGCGCCAGGCGGTCAGGTCCCAGTCGGCGAGCGAGTCGAGCAGTGCTGACGGATCTGCCGGCGACCCGACCGCCGACAGGTCGTCGGCGTGCCCGGTGCTCACGTCGGGCGAGCTGAGCGGCAGCATCGCGCACCGCCAGAAGTCGAGCACCAACCGGTCGTCCTGGTCGCGTGTCGTCATCCGCAGGGCGGCGAGGCCACTGGGCCGGCTGGAGTTCTGGCGGAGACCGACGACCTCGGTGCGGGTCCGCAGGGTGTCGCCGATCTCGGGCATGCGGTGGAACGCCAGGCCCCGGTAGAACAGGTTGGCCACGACCCGGCGCGTGACGGGCGTGGATTGGCCGATCGCGAGGTCGGTGACCAATCCCGGGTCGGCCAGGACCCGTCCGGCGACGGCGCGCGACAGGTGTTCGTCCAGGGACAGCTGCAGGCGGCCGCCGAGGATCGACTGGTGCACGGCGGCGCGACCGCTCGTCAACGTGGCCGAGGGTGCCTCGAACACGTCACCCACCGTCAGGTCGTCGAAGTACGGACCTTCCACGAGGTGCGTCATGCGGGCTCCTTCCCGGTGCTGCGGTCCAGCGTGCGCCGGGCGCTCACGGCCAGTGCCTCGTCCAGCATCCTGCCTCGCCAGGTCAGGGCGCCGCGGCCCTCGGTGGCGGCGTGCTCGATCACCGCGACGATCTCGCGTGCCTCGGCGATCTCCTCCGGCGACGGGGTGAAGGCCGTCTGGACCGTCCCGATCTGGGCCGGGTGGATGACCCACTTCCCGTCGAATCCGAGGTCGGCGGCCGAGCGGGCGGCGCCCGCCAGCCGCTCGTCGTCGGCGACCGTCAGCTGAGGGCCGTCGATGGCCTCGACCCCACCGAGGCGGGCGGCCAGGAGGACGGCGTCCTGAGCGAACTGCCACGACGCCTCCACGCGGCGGCCCATCGAGGCGGACAGGTCGGCGTAGCCGATGATCAACGCGCAGAGTCGCTCGCTCGCGGTCCCGATGGCCGCCGCCTGGTGCACGCCGGCCGGGGACTCGATGAGGGCCTGGATGCGCAGCGGACGGGTCCTGCCGGCGGCCGACTCCAAGGCCTCGAGGCGTTCCCCGAGTGCCCGGATCGACGCGGCACTCTCGGCCTTCGGCAGGACGATCGAGTCCACGGCCGGGTTCGCGGCGCACGCGGCGACGTCCTCCTCGTGCCACGGCGTGCCGACGGCGTTCACGCGGACGGCGAGCGCCCCGTGATCGCGGGCGGGGAGGTCCGCGACCGTCGACCGGGAGCCGACCTTCTCGTCCACGGGTACGGCGTCCTCGAGGTCGACGACGACCTCGTCCGCGGGCGAGCCGAGGGCCTTCGCGACCTTGCGCGGCTCGTTCGCCGGGACGCACAGGGCGGCGCGCCGGCTCATGCCGCACCCGCCACGATGCCGCGATCGTGCAGGGACCCGATCTCGTGCTCACCCAGGCCGAGCACCTCGGCGAGGACGCGGTCGGTGTCCTGTCCGAGTTGCGGTGCGGGCTTCGGCTCGATGTACTCCCCGGCCACCCGGATCGGGGAGCGGGTGCTCGGAACCGTGCCGATGCCGGGCTGCTCCAACTCGGTGAAGACGGACGTCCCCGGCTCCTTGGACAGCTCCCGGACGGTCTCGGCCAGGCTGCGGTAGCGGCTCCACAGCACCTGGGCCTCGTCGAGCTCGCGAGTGACCTCGTCCATCGAGCGTGCGGCGAACCACGGGCGGAGGATGGCGGCGATCGTCTCACGCAGGCGGAACCGGTCGTCCTCCAGTGAGAGGTCGACCTCGAGGGCCTCCTCGAGAGCACCGATGACCCGCCCGATGCCGGTCACTGCGACGAGGTTCTTCCACTGGCGCACGGTCAGCGCGACCACCATCACCCGGCTGCCGTCCCTGGTGCCGAAGTCGACGCCGAAGCTCCCGTAGAGGTGGTTCCCGTGCCGCGGCCGGTCACCGACCTCGGCGGCCTCCGCCAGCCAGCCCATCGAGGCCACGCCCGAGAGGGCGACGTCGGCGAGGGCGATGGACAGGAAGGATCCCTCGCCGGTCCGGTCGCGACGCCGCAGGGCGGCGAGCAGTCCGGTGACGGCGGTCATCCCGGTCAGGAGGTCCCACGCCGGCAGGACGTGGTTGACCGGCTCGGCCATGGCGGAGGGGCCGGTGATGCCGGGGATGCCCACCTCGGCGTTGACGGTGTAGTCGACCGCGGGGCGGCCGTCCGCGTGGCCCTGGATGTGCACCTGGATGAGGTCGGGGCGGCGCTGGGAGAGCGACTCGTAGGTGAGCCACGGGCGACCGACGTTGTTGTCGACCACCAGGCCGGCGTCGGGCCCGGGGGACGTGGCGAGAGCGACGACCAACTCGCGGCCCTCGGGGGAGCGCAGGTCGACGGCGACCGACTTCTTGCCCCGGTTCAGGGAGGTCCAGTACAGGCTTCCGCCCGTGCGGACGGAGACCGGCCAGCGGTTGTGGTCCGCGGCTCCGCCGATCGGGTCGACGCGGATGACGTCGGCGCCGAGCATGCCCAGCGTCATGCACCCGGAGGGTCCGGCGACGAAGCTCGAGCACTCCAGGACCCGCAGGCCCTCGAGCGGTTGGTCGTGCAGGGAGAGGGTGGTGGGTGGCGTCATGCTCCGATATAATACACAATATTCGATATACCAAGCAGACGCCGAGGCGTGGCTGGGCCACGGGTGAAGACCCTGCGGGCGTGTGAGGACGAGTCCATCCACGCCCACGACGAAAGGAAGTTCTCGTGATCAGGAAGTACCAGGAGCAGTTCTCGCGGTTGACGTTCGAGAACAACCAGCCCGGCGTCCTCGAGGTGGTCTTCAACGGCCCGAACCTCAATGCCGTCGATGAGCCCACGCACTCGGAGATCCCCGCCGTGTGGCCCGTGATCGACCAGGACCCGGAGGTCCGCGCGGTCGTGGTGCGTGGTGAGGGCAAGGCCTTCTCCGCCGGCGGGGACTTCGGCCTGATCGACAAGCAGATCGAGGACTACGCCTTCCGCATGAAGATCATGCGCGAGTCCAAGGAGCTCTACTACAACCTCGTGAACTGCAGCAAGCCGATCGTCTCCGCGATCCATGGCCCTGCGGTCGGCGCCGGACTGGTCGTCGCGCTCATGGCCGACATCTCGGTCGCCGCGCACGACGCCCGCATCATCGACGGCCACACCCGCCTGGGTGTCGCGGCCGGCGACCACGCGGTGGTGTGGCCCCTCTTCTGCGGCATGCCGAAGGCGAAGTACCTGCTGCTCACCTGCAAGGAGATCTCCGGGCGCGACGCGGAGGCGGCCGGCCTGGTCTCGCTCTCGGTGCCGAAGGAGGACCTGCTCACGACGGCCCGCGAGATCGCCGGCGGACTCAGCGAGGGCGCCCAGGAGGCGATCCGCTGGACGAAGTACTCGCTCAACGAGTGGTACCGCCAGAACAGCGCGATCTTCGACGTCTCGCTCGGGCTGGAGTTCCTCGGCTTCGGCGGCAGTGACGTCGTCGAGGGCGTCGCCTCGCACCGCGAGCGCCGCAAGCCCGTCTTCTCGACGGAAGTCCACTCGTGACCGGCGATCTCGTCCAGCTGTTGTTCGACCCGCGCAGCATCGTCGTCTACGGTGCATCCTCGGACCCGGAGAAGCTGTCCGGCCGGCCGCTGGACTACCTGAAGCGGCTGGGCTACGCGGGCCAGCTGTACGCCGTGAACCCGCGCCGTGACGTGGTCCAGGGTGTGCCGGCCCACGCCGATGTGAACGACGTGCCGGGGCCGGTCGACCTCGCGGTGATCGTCGTCCCGGCCGACAAGGTGCCCGAGGCGATCGAGCGCTGTGCCGCGGCCGGCGTCGGGGCTGCCACCGTGTTCGCCTCGGGCTTCTCCGAGGCGCCGGACGGCGTGGGCGTCGCGGCGCAGGAGCGCATCGCCGCCGCTGTCCGCGAGTCCGGGATGCGGGTGATCGGACCGAACTGCCTGGGCACGTTCTCCCTGCACCAGCGCGCCTTCGCGACGTTCTCGACGGCGTTCGACGTGCCGGGCGACCTGCCCGACTCGCCCATCGCCCTGGCGTCCCAGAGCGGTGCGGTCGGCACGTTCACGTACAGCGCCATGACGGCGTTGGGCCTGGGCGTGCGGTACTTCGCGAACACCGGCAACGAGGTGGACGTCTCGGTCGTCGAGGTCCTCGACGCCCTGGTGGACCGCGATGACGTGGAGGTCCTGCTGGGACACCTCGAGGGATTCACGGACCCGGCCGCCCTGGACCGCCTGGCGGCTCGGGCCGCAGGGGCCGGCAAGCCGCTCGTCCTGCTGAAGTCGGGCCGCACCCCGGTGGGTGATCGGGCGATCGCTGCCCACACCGGCAGCCGCGGTGGCGATGACGCGCAGTTCGACGAGATCCTCGCTCACCACCGTGCGGTGCGGGCGCAGAGCATGGAGGAGATGACCGACCTCGCGCTGCTGTTCGCGTCCGGCCGTCGTCCCGGGGGCCGTCGGGTCAGCGTCGTGACGCAGAGCGGGGGCGCCGGGGCACTGGTCGGCGACGTCGCGGTCGACGTCGGCCTCGAGATCGAACCCTGGCGTGACGAGACGCGCCAGTTGGTGGCACCGTTGCTGCCCTTCTTCGCATCCACCGCGAACCCGATCGACCTCACGGGCGCCCTGATCAACGATCCGAGCATCCTCGACACGACCCTGCGCATCGCCTGCGAGAGCGATGAGACGGACGTCGTGCTGGTCGTGCTGGGGAACTCCGACAAGGCTGCGGCCGAGCTCGTCGAGGTCTGCGTGCGCCACCACCGGGCGACGGACAAGCCCTTCGTCGTCGCCTGGTCGGGAGGATCGGGCCAGGCCCGCACCGACCTGATCGCGGCGGGGGTGCCGACGTATGCCGAGCCGACGCGCGCGGTGCGCGCCATCGGCCACCTGGCCGACGTCAACGTGGTCGCGGGCGAGCCCGCACTGGCCGGCTGACGGGGGTTGTACGGGAACCGCCTCGGGGTGCGTCAGCGCCCCGGGGCGGTTCTTCCTGTGGTCAGGGGCGCAGCCCGAGCCGGGGCTCGAACGTCCATCCCAGGGCGTCACCCGACTCGATGGCGGCGTCGATCTGCGCGCCGACGTCGGCGGGGAACGCCGTGGCCCGACGAGTCCCGAGGTCGACGTGCACCGAGATCACCTCGAGGACGTTCGCCAGCTGTTCGGCGGTGTCGTTGGTGAGGAAGGCCGCGAGGTGAGCGACCTTGTCCCGTCGTCCCAGGAAGCGCGTGCGCACCGAGTACCGGTCGCCGAGCCGCAGCTCGCCGAGGTAGCTCAGATGGTGCTCGGCTGCGAACGTCCCCAGCCGGCGCGTGGCGACATAGTCTTCGGTCACCCCGACCGCGGCCAGCGCCTCGCGGACCCCCGCCACCTGTGCGGTGAAGTGGTGCACGACGTTCATGTGCCCGTTGTGGTCGATGTGTGAGGCGTCGACGGTGTGGCGGTGCGGAGTCGGGAGCTGGGCGATCTGCGTCCAGGACGGTTGCGCCATCGAACGGTCAGCGATCGTGCGTGTGGGCGACATAGACGTCGCAGGGTGCCTGCGCGGCCACGTCTCGGGCAACGCTCCCCAGCACCCGGGCGAGGCCCTGCACCCGCTTGTTGCCCACGACGATGAGATCGGCCTGCAGTCGCTGGGCCGCCTTGACGAGGGCGTCACCGGGCTTTCCCTCGGCCGGAGCGGCGACGATGCGCAGGCCGGGGAAGTCGTGCCGGAGCTGAGCGACGGTGCCCTCCGCCGTGTGCTCGGCGTCCTTCGCCGTGCTGAAGACGATCTCCTCCTCGCCACTGTTGAAGGTGTCCGCGTGGTACTTGCCGTACGCGCTCAGGACGTAGAGCTGCGCATCGAGCGCCTGGGCGAGCTCTGCGGCGGTGTGTGCCGCCTTGGCCGCGGTCTCGCTGCCGTCCACGCCGGTGACGATCGTCCTGCTCATGTGTTCTCTCCTCTGGATGGGGCAGCCCTATCCTAGGCGCACCGACGCCAAGTTCGTGCATCAGATATGACACGGGATATGTGAAGCCGAGAGCAAGGGGCTCGGGGGAGGGGGAGGACCCGGCTTGGCGAATCAGATATATTATGTATAGAGTGAGCGTCGTCACACGTTGCGAAGGAGCCCCCCAATGAGGAGTCAAGTGATGGACAGAGGCGCCGCCGGGGCCGCACTGGCTGGTGAGCAGGATGCTCGTCCCGTGCAGGTCAGGATCACCAATCTCAACAAGACGTTCCAGCGCAATAAGGAGTCCGTGCACGTCCTGCACGACATCAGCCTGGAGGTCGAGGAGGGTGAGCTGCTCGTTCTGCTGGGCCCCAGCGGCTGCGGGAAGACGACCCTGCTGCGCTGCCTGGTCGGACTCGAGAAGCCGGGCGAGGGCCGCATCGAACTCGGTGAGCGCACGGTGGTCGACGCCGAGCGCCGCGTGTTCGTCCAGCCCAACCGTCGCGACGTCGCGATGGTGTTCCAGAACTACGCGCTGTGGCCGCACATGAAGGTGGCCGCGAACGTCGCCTACCCGCTGAAGGCACGGCGCATGAAGGACGAGATCAAGCGAGGTCGCGTCCAGGAGGTCCTCGACGTCGTCCAGTGTGGGCACCTCGCCGACCGCTACCCGCCCGAGCTGAGCGGCGGCCAGCAGCAGCGCATCTCGCTGGCTCGCGCCCTCGCGCCGCGGCCGGCCCTGCTGCTGCTCGACGAGCCGCTCAGCAACCTCGATGCCTTGCTGCGCATCGACCTGCGGGCCCAGCTGCGCCTGCTGCACCGGGAGATCGGCTTCACGGGGGTCTACGTCACGCACGACCAGGAGGAGGCGCTCGCGTTGGGCACCCGGGTCGCCGTGATGAAGGAGGGCCGGTTCGAGCAGATCGGGAAGCCGGGAGAGGTCTACCACCGCCCGGCGACCGAGTACGTGGCCGACTTCCTCGGGGCGCGCAACCGCATGGCGCTCGAGGTGGCGGCGGACGGCACGGCGACGATCAACGGCGTTCCCGTGCCCGGCTTCGTCCGGCCCGGCTTCACCGGCAGTTACGCCCTGCGGATGCGTGACGGCGACCTGACGGTCCGTCCCGCGGGCGCCACGACCGTGGACGATCGTCGGCACTGGGTCGCCGGCGCACGTCTGCTCGAGGTGCTCCCCGCCGGCGACCACGCCGAGCACGTCGTGGTGATGGGCGACTCGACGCTGTTCGTCGACGTCCCCGCCGCCCTGGGGGAGCTCGAGCCCGACCAGGACGTCGAGATCGGTCTCGATCCCGACCACGTCCTTTGCTACGACGTCGACGGCCGCCTGGTCGACGACTGGGCCGCGATCCGCTGACCGGCGACGACACGGAGACGAACTGATGCAGACGATCGAGAAGCCGGCCACCGCGCCGGACCCGCAGCGCCGGGCCACGCCCGACGCGCCGCGACGCCGTCCCCTCATTCCCGGGGGTGAGGGACACCAGCTGCTGTGGATGCTGCTCGCCGCCGTCGTGGCGGTGATGGTGCTGATGCCACTGATCCCGCTGCAGTTGCGTGCCTGGGAGAACGACGCCGACGGCATGCGTCGCCTGACCGAGATGGAAGGGGTCGTCGAGGTCCTCCGCACCACGGTGTTCCTCGGCTTCGGCGGCCTGGTCGTCGGCCTCCTGATGGGCACGATCCTGGCGCTGTGCACCTACTCCATGACGCCGCGGCTGCGCTCCGTGCTGGAGTTCTTGCCGGTACTGCCGATGATCATCCCCGCGGTGGCGCACGTGGTGGGATTCGTCTTCCTGTTCTCGCCCGAGAACGGCTACGTGAACTCGTTCCTGCGCTGGACTCCGTTCTTCGACGGCACCACCGGGCCGATCAACGTCTACACGCTGCCGTGGATCATCTTCTACACCGGCACGCACCTGGCGGCCTTCGTCTACATGTTCGTGTACACCGGCCTGCGCAACCTGGGCTCCGACTACACCCTCGCGGCCCGGGTCAACGGCGCCGGGGGCCTCCGCGCGTTGTTCACGATCACGTTGCCGTTGCTGCGACCGAGCTTCATCTACGCCGGCGTCGTGGTCCTGCTGCTGTCGCTGGGCCAGTTCACCGGCCCGCTGATCCTGGGCCGGCGCGAGGGGGTGGACGTCGTCACGACCGAGATGTACGAGCTCAGCGCCGAGTACCCGGTGGACTACGGCCTGGCCTCCGCCCTGGGCACGCCGCTCATCATCTTGGCCATCGTGTTGGTCGTGCTGCAGCGGCGCATGCTCGGCAACCAGAACCGCTTCGTCGGCCAGGGCACCGCGACCGTCGACAACCGGATGCTCAGTCCGCTCGTCAGCGCCCTCTCGGGCTTCGTCGTCAGCGCCTACGTGCTGGTGGCCGCGGTCCTGCCGATCCTGGCGATCGCCTTCGTCGCGTTCTCGCCGTTCTGGAGTGGCAACCTCGACTTCAGCGTGCTCACGGGGCAGAACGTCAGTGACGTGCTGGCGGACGAGAAGGTGCGCCAGTCGATCGTGACGACGCTCGTGGTGTCCGTGCTGGGCGTGCTGCTGGTGTTGCCGGTCGGCATGCTCGTGGCCCTGGGCATCTACAACAAGGACAGGCTGTGGAGGCCGCTGGGTTCGGTCCTCGACATCGTGGCCAACCTGCCGCTGACCGTGCCGGCCGCGCTGCTGGGCTTCGGCTTCCTGTTCGCGTTCTCCAACCCCGCGATCGGTATCTACGGCACGAAGGCGAGCCTGATCCTGGCCTACGTGACGATCATGATCCCGTACGCCGTGCGCTACCAGCTGGCGACTCTCGTGTCGCTGGGCCGGCAGACGCTGGAGGCCTCCCAGGTCAGTGGCGCCCACCCGCTGCGGACGTTCTTCCAGATCACGCTGCCGCTCTCGCGGACGGGCATCGTCACGTCGGCGGCGATGATGTTCGTGCTGCTGACCCACGAGTTCGGTGTGTCGCTGCTGCTGCGGGCTCCGGACGTGAACGTGATGTCGGTCGTCCTGTACGACCAGTACGCCAGCGGCTCGTACCCGCGGGTCGCGGTGATCGCGCTCATCATGACGGTCATGACGGCAGTCGGCGTGGCGGCGGCCATGTTCTTCGGTGGCCGCAAGGCGCTCGAGAAGCTCTGACGACGCTGATCCGTCCGGCTCGACAGCACGGCCCCGCTCCTTCGGGAGCGGGGCCGTGGTGCGTCCGGAGGCGGGTCAGGACGTGGGGCGCTGGACCGTGTAGCCGGCGTAGAGGGCGTGGGTCCCGCCGTCCACCTCCGCGATCATCCCGGAGATGTAGGCGGCCTCGTCCGAACACAGGAACAGCGCGGTGGATGCCTGCTCGGCAGAGAGGCCGGCGCGGCGCAGGGGCACGACGGCTTCGCGTGCGGCCCAGTAGTCGGGGGAGTCGCGCTTGAGGCGCTCGCTCATGCCCGATTCCGTCAGACCGGGGCAGATGGCGTTGACACGGACGCCGCTGGGTCCCCACTCGACAGCGAGGGCGCGGGTCATCCCCACGATCGCGTGCTTGGAGACGACATAGGCGACACGGCTGGGGAGGCCGTGGGTTCCAGCGACCGAGGCGGTGTTCAGGATCGCGCCCGCACCCTGGTCGACCATCACCCGGCCGACCGTGGTCGCGAGCCGGAACGCGGCGTCGACGTTCACGTCCATGACCCGGCGCCATTCGTCCGGACGGATGTCGAGAGCCGGACGCGCCGACCCGATGCCGGCGTTGTTGAACAACACGTCGACTCGCCCACCGCCCAGCGTGACGACTGCGTCGAGCAGCCGCTGGGGCATGTCGTCGGCGCTCACGTCGCCGGCGACCGTGACCAGGCGTCCCGGGGACTCGTCAGCTGCCAGGGCGGACACGTCGAGGTCGTTCGCGACGACGGATGCCCCCTCGCGCAGCAACTGCTCGGTGATGGCACGGCCGATGCCGGACCCGGCGCCCGTGACCACCGCGACCTTGCCGTCGTACCGTCCTGCTGTTCGATCGTCCACACCCAGCTCCTTCGGTTCGTATATCATGCATTCTATGCACACGACGACGGATGGCACGGACGATCGGCTGGCTGCGGACGTCAGGCTCCTGCTGGATCGCCAGGCGATCTGGGACTGCCTCATGCGCTACACCCGCGGCGTCGACCGGCTGGATGCGGACCTCATCCGCTCAGCCTTCTGGGAGGACGGTCACGACTCCCACGGCCAGATGGACGGGTCGCCGGAGAACTTCATCGAGACGTGGATGCCCACGCAGGCGCGCCGCGAGGCCTGCCAACACTCGGTCACCAACCACGCGGTCGTGATCGACGGCGACGTGGCCGACGCCGAGACGTACTTCCAGGTCGCCATTCGCAACAGCGGCAGCGACAACCTCGAGTTGGTCGGAGGACGCTACCTCGACCGCTACGAGCGCCGGGAGGGGCAATGGCGCATCTTCACGCGGCTCGTCGTGCTCGACTGGCAGTGCCGCGCCGACGCCAGCGGCATGGACCGTCGCCTGGCCGGCAGCCATCGTGGATCGCGGGACCGACAGGACCCGTCGTACGAGCGGCCGGTGCGGCCGCGGACCCCTCCGCCGACGGCCTGAGGTCGTTCAGGAGGTGGAGTCGCCCGACCAGACACCACGTGCCTGCAGCGTCTCGATGAGGCGCTCGCCGCCCTTCTCGATGTGCTTCTCCATGAGGGAGCGCGCCTTGCGGGAGTCGCCGGCGCGCAGCGCCTCGAGCAGCTTGGGGTGGTCGCCCTGGGTCTGGTCGACCTGGCCCTCGATGTTGGCGTAGAAGCGGTTGGGCAGGTGGCGCACGACCGAGCCGAGGAGCAGGGCCAGGCGCTGGGAGTCGGCGGCGAGGTTGATCTCGCGGTGGAAGCGGTGCCCGAGGTCGGCGACCGCTTCGGCATCGCGGTTCTTGACGGCGACGGTGTACTGCTCGTTGAACTCTTCGAGGCGCTTGATCGACTCCGGGCTGATCTTCTTCGCTGCGCGCGCGGCCAGCTCGCCGCCCAGCTGGGCCTGGGCCCAGAACAAGTCCCGGACGTCCTGCTGGCTGAACGGTGCCACCACGAAGCCGCGTCGCGGCGCCAGGCGGACGAAGCCCTGACTGCGCAGGGCGAGCAGACCTTCGCGGACGGGGGTGTTGCTGACGCCGACCGCCTCGGCGATCGGCTCGATGCGCAGGAACTCGCCGGGCTTCACGTCACCGGAGATGATCAGCTCGCGGACGTACGCGGCGACTTCCTCGGGCAACTGCTGCCGCTTGGGTGCCCGAACGGATGAGGTCACGGGGTCGGCCATGTCATTCTCCTTCGGACGTGATATCAAATGGATTTTATCAGCCACACGCCCATACGTCCCTATTTCGAGGCGGAGGACGAGGCCGGGGCCGGGAAGAGGGTGCCTGAGGCGACGAGAGATCGCAGCTCGTCCTCGCCGTACACCTCGCCCGCGATCTCGAGTGAGTGCTCGCCGACCAGCGGCGCGGTGCCCGGTCGGCGGGGGCGTTCGCCGTCGAAGCGCCACGGCACCCGAGTCAGCGCGAGACCGTCGGTCTCGCGCTCGAAGATGTCGAGCCACTCGACCTGAGGGTGCTCGCGATAGGTCTTGACGTCCAGTACGGGGGCGAACGGCACGTCGTGGTCGATGAGGAGCTTCTCCCACTCGGCGGCCGGGCGCACCAAGAACTCGCCCTCGAGGATCTTCGCGAGGTCGTGGTAGTGCACCATCCGGTCGGCGTAGGTGGTGAATCGCGCGTCGGCGAGCAGCTCCGGTCGATCCATCGCGGCCACGAGGCACTCCCAGAACCGCTGGGAGGAGCTCAGGTGCAGCACGATGAACTCGCCGCTGGCGGTGGCGAGGCAGAAGTTCTGGGCCTGCGGATGCCGGCTCTGCCGCGACGGGGCCCGGCCCGTCTCGAACAGCTGCGTCACGGCGTCGATCGTGAGGGTGGAGATCGCCTCCGTCAACGACGTCTCGACGTGGGTGCTGCCGCCCCCGGCGCCCCGGCCGACGAGCGCGGCGAGGATGCCGGTCGCTGTCGACAGGCCGGTGATGAGGTCGGCCAGGCAGGTGCCGGCCAACTGGGCGTGCCCCTCGTTGCTCAGGGTCGACACCAGGCCGCCGAACGCCTGCCCGATCATGTCGTAGGCCGGACGGTCGACCATGGGGCCGCCGTTGCCGAAACCGGTCACCGAGGTGTAGATGAGATCACTGCGCAGGGCGGTCAGATCGCCTCGGCCGAGGCCGAGCGCGTCCATCTTGCCCGGGCGCAGGTTCTCCAGGACGACGTCGAAGCGGGGCAGTAGTGCCTTGACGAGGGCGACGCCCTCGGGGTCCTTGAGGTTGACCGCGAGGCTGCGCTTGCCGGTGTTGTACTGCCGGAAGTAGAGGCTGTCGATGTTCGCGCCACGGCGGAAGTCCTCTCCGACGCCCGGGCGCTCGACCTTGACGACGTCGGCGCCGAGCGAGCACAGGATGGACGTGGCGTAAGGGCCGGAGATGTATCCGCCGAACTCCAGGACTCGGACGCCGGCCAAGGGCTTGTGGGTCATGACTGCCTCTCCTCGTGGGGCTCGAACATATAATATATTTCAATTTCTGGCGACTATCGCGGGTTGAACGCGGTCTCGACGTAGGACGACTGGACTAAATACAGAACATAATATATTTTGTGTGTAGACCTGAGGAGGTTGCACACATGCGTCCAGTCCGTTCGCTGCTGTTCGTCCCCGGCCATCGGGGCACGTGGGTCGAGAAGGCCATCGCCAAGGGAGTGGACGGCGTCATCCTCGATCTCGAGGACGCCGTTCCCCATGACCTGAAGGCTGAAGCCCGCGATGAAGTGGCCCGCTCGATCACCCGCCTCCGCGAGAACGGGGAGACGATCTCCGTCTACGTCCGGCTGAATCCGCTCGACACGGGCCTCACCGGCGACGACATCGAGGCCGTCGCCCTCCCGGGGCTCACCGGCTTCGCGCTGCCGAAGCTCACCGGCCGGGACGACATCGTCCGCTATGAGGCACTGGTCGACCACTTCGAGGCCAAGAACGGCGTGGAGCCCGGCTCGATCGAGTTCATCGCGAACCTCGAGACCGCAGAGTCCTACGCCGAGTGCGAGGCGATCGCCAAGGCCTCCCCGCGCATGGCGACCCTCTTCGCCGGGACGGCCCGCGACGCGGACGTCTCGCGGTCCATCGGCTTCACGTTCACCCCCGGCGGTGACGAGACCCTCTACCTGCGCAGCCGGGCCGTCCTGGCCTGCCGGGCCGCCGGACTCGACTTCCCGCTCGTCGGCGTCTGGCAGGACCTCGAGGACCCCGAGGGGGCCCGGAACTTCTCGATCAAGAACCGCGAGCTCGGCTTCAAGGGCCAGGTGCTGATCCACCCGTCGCACATCGACGTCGCCAACGAGGTCTTCAGCCCTTCGAAGTTCGAGATCGACTTCTACACCGGGATGATCGACGCCTTCGAGCAGGCCGAGGCGCAGGGCGCCGCCGCCGTCGTCTACGAGGGCATGCACGTCGACTACGCCCACATCAAGACCGCACGCGAGGTCCTCGCGTACGCCGAGAACTTCACCACGAACTGAGAGGAAGAGACATGCCCGGCCTGTACTACGAGGAGCTCGAACCCGGACTGGTCATCGAGCACCAGACCCGCCGCACCGTCACCGAGGCGGACAACATGACGTTCTGCGCCATGACGCTCAACCTGGCCCCGCTGCACATCGATGCCGAGTACGCCAAGGACAGCATCTACGGCCAGCAGATCGTCAACAGCCTGTACACCCTCGGCCTGGTCACCGGCATCTCGATGCAGGACACCACCCAGGGCACCACGATGGGCAACCTGGGCTTCTCCGACGTCCAGTTCCCCAAGCCGCTCTTCCACGGCGACACCGTGCGGGTCCGCACCGAGATCGTCGACCGTCGTGAGTCCAAGAGCCGTCCCAACGCCGGGATCGTGACGTTCCGCCACTACGGCATCAAGCAGAACGGCGACATCGTGTGCGACTGCACGCGCGCCGGCTTCATGTTCAAGAAGTCCGCGGTCGCCGAGACCGCCGACGCCTGAGTCCGTCCGTCCCGTACCGAGAGGAGTGAGTCGATGAGAGGCCCAGGCCTGTTCGCCGCGCCCGCCGAGCCCGACTGGGTGCCCGGTGAGGAGCAACTCCGACGCAGCCGTCTCCTGTCCGCCATGCGGCGGTGGGGGTACGACAGCGTCGAGGCGTTGCACGCGGCGTCCGTCGACGACCCCGAGTGGTACTGGCGCGCCGTGGTGGAGGACTTGCGGATCGACTTCCGCGAGCCCTTCACCGCGGTGAAGGACGACTCCGCCGGCACGGCGCTGCCGCAGTGGTTCGTCGGGGGCCGGCTCAACGCCGCCGACCTGTGCTGCCACCGTCACGCCGAGGGCCCGCTGGCGGACAAGGCCGCCGTGGTGTTCGAGGGCGACGGTGGGCAGCAGCGGTCCCTGACCTTCCGTGAACTCGACGTCGAGGTGCGCCGGTTCGCCGCGAACCTGGCGGCGCGCGGAGTGGGACGCGGCGACCGTGTCGTCCTCTTCCTGCCCGTCGTGCCCGAGGCCGTCGTGGCCTACCTCGGAACGGCGGCGATCGGCGCGATCGTGGTGCCGGCGTTCACGGGTTACGGCCCCGAGGCGCTCGCCACGCGGATGCGGGAGTCCGGCGCCCGGGTCCTGGTGACGACCGACGGGACCACCCGCCGGGGCAAGCCGGTCCCGATGAAGCAGGTGGCGGACGAGGCACTCGCCACGGCGCCGACCGTCGAGCTGTCGATCGTCGTCGCGGTGTCGGGCGAGGACGTCCCGATGCAGGCCGGGCGGGACGTGTACTGGCACGACCTGGACCAGGAGCCGGCGCCCGTCGAGACCGTCGCGATGGACAGCAACGACCCGTTGACGATCATCTACACCTCCGGGACGACCGGGGCGCCGAAGGGCATCGTCCACTCGCACGCCGGCTTCTCGGTGAAGGCCGCCGTCGACTTCGCCTACGGCTTCGACATCCACGAGGACGACGTCATCGCCTGGATCGCCGACATGGGCTGGATGCTCGGTCCGCTGCTCATCATGGGCGGGCTGCAGCTCGGCGCCACGATCGTCCTGGTCGAGGGCCTGCCGCACCACCCGGACCCGCAGCGCATCTGGTCCATCGCCGAACGTCACGGCGTCACCTTCCAGGGCATCGCGCCCACGGCCGCTCGGCTGCTCATGAACGAGGGCGCCCTGCCCCAGCACGACATCTCGACGGTGCGGTCCTTCGCCTCGACGGGCGAGGGCTGGGACGCGCCCACCTGGCACTGGCTCTTCTCCGACGTCGGAGGCGGCACGCGACCCATCGTCAACTACAGCGGCGGCACCGAGACCGGTGGCGGGATCATCGTCGGCTACCCGTTCCTTCCCGCGGCCGCAGCGGGTTTCAGCGGTCCACTGCCCGGCATGGACGTCGCCGTCCTGGACCAGGAAGGACGGCCCGTCGTCGGGGAGGTCGGCGAACTCGCCGTGCTCAACACGTGGCCCGGCATGACCCACGCGTTCTGGCAGGACACCGAGCGCTACCTCAAGACCTACTGGGACCGGTGGCCCGACGTGTGGGTCCACGGCGATCTCGCCGAGCTCCACCCCGACGGCACCTGGCAGCTGCACGGCCGCTCCGACGACACGATCAAGGTGTCCGGGCGGCGCGTCGGGCCGGCGGAGATCGAGGCGGCCCTGCTGCGCGACGGCCGCGTGCTCGAGGCGGCCGTGGTCGGTGTCCCCGACGAGATGCGTGGCCAGCGCGTGGTGGCCTTCGCGGTCGTCCGCGAGGGCGCGGACCTCGACGACGTCCGATCGACGGCACTGCACCACGTGGGCCGGTCGTTCGCGCCGACGCTGCACGTCGTGCGGACGCTGCCGAAGACCAAGAACGGCAAGATCATGCGCCGCGCGATCCGCTCGCGGCACCTCGGACAGCCGGCCGGTGACCTGTCGGCGCTGGAGCCGACCACACCTCTTGAAGACATCCCCACCATCCAGGAAGCAGGAGACCGATGAGCAGCGACGCAACCGATCTCGAACTGATCCGCAAGGCGACCCGCGAGATCGCCGGCAAGTTCGATCTCGAGTACTGGCAGCAGAAGGACAAGAACCACGAGTACCCGTGGGAGTTCGTGAAGGCGTTCGCCGACGGCGGCTGGCTCGGGGCCATGATCCCGGAGGAGTACGGCGGCATCGGCCTCGGACTCAAGGAGTCGGCCGTCATGCTCCACGAGATCGGCTACGCCGGCGGCACCGGCGGTGCCTCGGCCATCCACTTCTACATCTTCCCGCCCGGCCCCGTGATCCGTCACGGCTCGGAGGAGATGAAGCGCAAGTACCTGCCGCTGGTCGCGAAGGGTGAGCTGCTCATGGCGTTCGGCGTCACCGAGCCCGACGCGGGCGTCGACACGTCGCGCATCACGACCCGCGCCGAGCGCAACTCCGCCGGCGACGGCTGGGTCGTCAACGGCAAGAAGGTCTGGATCACCAATGCGCAGAACGCGCAGCGCATCCTGCTGCTGGCGCGCACCTCGCCGCGCGATCCGGAGAAGCCCTTCGCCGGCATGACGCTGTTCTTCACCGACCTGAACCGCGAGCGCATCACCGTCCGCGAGATCGAGAAGCTCGGCCGCTCCTGCATCGACTCCAACGAGCTGTTCATCGACAACCTCGAGATCCCGGACGAGGACGTCGTGGGCGAGGTCGGCAAGGGGTTCTACTACCTGCTCGACGGCCTCAACCCGGAGCGCATCTGCGTCTCGATGGAGCAGATCGGCCTCGGCCGCAAGGCGCTCGACATCGCCACGCAGTACGCCAAGGACCGCGTCATCTTCGACCGGCCGATCGGCAAGAACCAGTCCGTCGCGCACCCGCTCGCCGATTCCTGGATCCGCCTGCTGGCGGCGGAGCAGATCGCCATGAAGGCGGCCGAGCTGTTCGACAACCACGAGCAGTGTGGCCCGGAGTCCAACGCGGCGAAGTTCCTGGGCGCAGAGGCCGGGTTCGAGGCCTGCGACCGGGCGATGCAGACCCTCGGTGGCTATTCGTACGCGAAGGAGTACCACGTCGAGCGGCTCTGGCGTGAGTCGCGACTGCTCAAGATCGCGCCGATCTCCCAGGCGATGATCTTGAACTACGTCAGCGACAAGATCCTCGGCCTGCCGAAGTCGTACTGATGAGCGAGGACATGGGGGACCGCCGTCTCCTGGACGGCCAGGTCGCGATCGTGACCGGTGCCGCCCAGGGGATCGGGCTGGCCATCGCCGACACGTTCCTCGCCCACGGCGCCCGCGTCATGGTGGTCGACGTGGACGAGGCGAAGATCGAGGCGGTCGTGAAGGAACGTCGCGAGGCGGGCCATGCAGTGGCCGGACAGCGCTGCGACGTGACCGTCGAGGCCGACCAGGACGCTCTGGTCGCCGCAACGCTCGAGACCTTCGGGCGGATCGACGTCCTGGTCAACAACGCCGGGATCACCCGGGACAAGTACATGAAGAAGATGAGCGTGTCGGACTTCGACTCCGTGCTCGACGTGAGCCTCAAGGGCGCCTGGCTGGGTACCCGGGCCGTCTCGGGGCTGTTCCGTGAGCAGAAGAGCGGCGCGATCATCAACATGTCGTCCCTGTCGGGAAAGATCGGCAACCCCGGTCAGACCAACTACAGCGCGGCGAAGGCGGGCCTGATCGGCCTGACGAAGGCCGCCGCCAAGGAGCTGGGCCCCTCGGGGGTCCGAGTCAATGCGGTCCAGCCCGGTCTGGTCCGCACCGAGATGACGCTCACCATGAAGCCCGAGATCTTCGCCGCCAAGGAGGCCGAGGTCCCGATGGGTCGTGCCGGTGAGCCGGAGGAGGTGGCCACCGCCGTCCTCTTCCTCGCCTCGCCACTGGCGTCGTACATCAACGGCGCGGTGCTCGAGGTCACCGGCGGGCGGGGCATCTGAGTCTCCCCGCCCCACCCGGTCGCCCCCGCAAGCCCTTCCCCTGCGGGGGCGACCACCACGTCAGCGTGATTCCATCCCCACGACGAGCGAGAAGAGAGTGATCATGCGCGAGGCAGTGATCTGCGAACCCCTGCGGACCCCGGTCGGCAAGTACGGCGGCGTGTTCAAGGACGTGCCCACGGCCGATCTGGCCGCGACGGTGCTGCAAGGTCTGGTCGAACGCACGGGGATCGATCCCGAGCGGGTCGACGACGTGATCTTCGGCCAGTGCTACCCCAATGGCGAGGCCCCGGCGATCGGTCGCATCGCGGCGCTCGACGCGGGCTTCCCGGTCACTGTGCCGGGCCAGCAGCTGGACCGTCGCTGCGGTTCGGCCCTGCAGGCGGTTCTCGACGCTGCGATGCGCGTGCAGACGGGTGCCTGCGACACGGTGATCGCCGGTGGCGCCGAGTCGATGAGCCAGGCTGAGCACTACACGGTCGGCGGCCGCTTCGGCTACCGCGGCGACTCCACGCCGATGTGGGACCGGATCGCCCGCGGCCGGATCACCTCCGGTGGCAAGCACTACCCGGTCGAGGGCGGCATGCTCGAGACGGCCGAGAACCTCCGGCGCGAGTTCGCGATCAGCCGCGAGTCCCAGGACGCACTGGCGTACGAGTCGCACCGTCGCGCGGTCGCGGCCCAGCGAGACGGCCGGTTCCGCGAGGAGATCGTCCCGGTGACGGTCCGTACTCGTCGCGGCGAGACGGTCGTCGACACCGACGAGCATCCGCGCGACGACGTCTCGCTCGAGTCGCTCGCGGCGCTGCGTCCCGTCCGGCTCAAGCTGGACGACGAGGCCACGGTCACCGCGGGCAACGCCAGTGGGCAGAACGACGGCGCTGCGGCGTGCCTGGTGACGACCCCGGAGAACGCGGAGAAGCTCGGCCTGCGCCCCCTGGCCCGGCTGGTCACCTGGGGTGCCGCAGGTGTCGAGCCGCACCGGATGGGCATCGGACCGGTCCCGTCGACCGAGAAGGCGCTCGCGCGCTGCGGCCTGACGCTCGCCGACATGGACCTGATCGAGCTCAACGAGGCCTTCGCCGCCCAGGCGCTCGCCTGCACGACGGCCTGGGGCCTGGGCGAGGCGGACTTCGAGCGACTCAACGTCAACGGATCGGGCATCTCGCTGGGCCATCCGGTCGGCGCCACCGGGGTGCGTATCCTCACGACGATGCTCCGTGAGCTCGACCGTCGGGAGGGGCGCTACGCCCTGGAGACGATGTGCATCGGCGGCGGCCAGGGCCTGACCGCGATCTTCGAGCGCGTGGCGTGAGGCAGGGGACACCGGTGTCCGGACCGCTGCGGGACCTGAAGATCGTCGTCCTCGCCGGCATGGGCCCGGTGCCGTTCGCGAGCATGCTGCTCGCCGATCTCGGTGCGGACGTCGTGCGCATCACCCGCCCGCCGAAGCGTGCCGCGCGAACGCTGGCGCAGGCGTCGGCGCTCGGCCCCGAGCACGACCTGGTCAACCGTGGTGTCCGATCGGTCGCCGTCGATCTGAAGTCGCCCGAGGGCGTCGACCAGGTCCTGGCGCTGGCTGAGGTCGCCGACGCTCTCGTCGAGGGCTTCCGGCCCGGTGTCGTCGAGCGGCTCGGTCTCGGACCGGATGTCCTCCACGCCCGCAACCCGACCCTGGTCGTCGCCCGGTTGACCGGCTACGGCCAGGACGGGCCGCTGTCACAGGCAGCGGGCCACGACATCAACTACGTCGCCCAGACAGGGCTGCTGCACGCCCTCGGCTCGGACGACGCCGCCCCGATGCCGCCGATCAACCTGCTGGGCGACTACGCCGGCGGCGGCGCGATGGCGGCGCTGGGCATCCTCGCGGCCGTGCTGGATGCACGCAGCTCGGGGCGCGGCCAGGTCGTCGATGCGGCGATGGTCGACGGCGTCGCGGTGCTGACCGCCAAGATCCAAGGGCTGCGCGCCGCCGGGTTGTATCGGGACGAGCCGGGCAGCAACTACCTCGACGGCGCCGCGCCGTTCTACGCCACGTACGAGTGCGCGGACGGACGCCACCTGGCGGTCGGCGCCCTCGAGGACGACTTCTACGCGGAGTTCGTCGCCCGGCTCGGCGTCGACGTGTCCGACTGGCCCGCCCAGAACGACGAGAGCCAGTGGCCGCGACTGCGCGAGCTCATCGCGGCCGCGCTGCGCACCCGGACGATGGCGCAGTGGGCCG
This sequence comes from Aeromicrobium senzhongii, assembly GCF_014334735.1. Taxonomy (NCBI): domain Bacteria; kingdom Bacillati; phylum Actinomycetota; class Actinomycetes; order Propionibacteriales; family Nocardioidaceae; genus Aeromicrobium; species Aeromicrobium senzhongii. The sequence goes on along the minus strand of NZ_CP060587.1, from coordinate 2,373,743 downwards.
AGGTCTACGAGGGCACGGACGCGTGCGTCACGCCCGTGCTGTCGTTCGCCGAGGCAGCCACCCACCCGCACAACCGCGAGCGCGACCTCTTCGTGACGGTCGACGGGGCCCTCCATCCGGCGCCGGCGCCGCGGTTCGGCCGTTCCGGCACGCGGACTCCCGCCACCCCCACCGGCGTGGAGGTCGACGGTCCGGGCGCCGTGCTGGCCGATTGGACGAGCTGAGAGGGATCACGCATGGACTTGGGCATCGCGGGCAGGCGTGCGGTGGTGACGTGCGGCAGCTCCGGCCTCGGGCTGGCGGTCGCGAAGGCTCTCGCGGCCGAGGGTGCGGACCTCGTGCTGTTCGCCCGCGACGAGCAGCGGCTCCGCGACGCTCGTGACGCCGTGCGTGCCGGCCGGTCCGTCGTGGTCGAGACGGTCGCCGGCGACATGTCCGACCGCGCCGATCTCATCACCTTGCGTGAGGTCGCCGAGTCCGGGGGAGTGGACATCCTGGTGGTGAACACGCCGCGGCCGCCGAGCCCGATGCGCGATCTCCTCGACGAGGACGACGACGATCGCTGGCACGCGGCGCGGCGGGACCAGCTCGACGCGGGCCTCCTGGTGCTCCGCGAGCTGGCTCCGATCGTGGGTCGCAACGGGTGGGGACGCATCGTCGGCATCACGTCGGCGAGTGTGAAGGAGCCCATGCCCCAGCACGCGCTCTCCACGATCTACCGTGCGGGCCTGCAAGCCGCCCTCAAGCACCTGTCCCACGAGCTCGGACCGCGTGGTGTCACGGTCAACTCGGTCGCCCCGGCCACCGTGGTCACCCCGACCTTCTCGGCCTTCCACGACCTGCAGCGACGGATCGATCAGACAGCGCTCAAACGGGCGGGAACCACCGACGAGCTGGCCGCGACCGTGGCGTTCCTCGCGTCGGATCCGGCGGGATTCATCACGGGACAGACGATCCAGCTCGACGGCGGTCGTTCCACCTCCTTGGTGTGACCCCCGGGGCGGCCCTGCCGTCAGGTCAGCAGGAAACCACCGTCGATGGGCAGGACGACCCCGGTGACGTAGTCGGCGCCGTCCGAGAGCAGGTACTCGACTCCGGCGCTGATCTCGGAGGGGAGGCCGAGCCGCCGGCGGGGGATCCGCTTGACCAGCGCCTCCTCCTGGCCGGGGTCGTCGAGTCGGTCCTGGAGCATCGGTGTGTGGATCGCACCGGGGGCGATGGCGTTCACGCGGATCTGGTGCCGAGCGAGCTCGAGCGCCGACGCGCGGGTCAGCATGGCGACACCGGCCTTGGAGGCGCAGTAGTGGGGCTGGCCGACGACCGGCTTCTCGGCGTTCACCGACGCGACGTTGACGATGCTGCCCGGGCGGCCCGACTCCACGAGGGTCCGCGCGAAGGCCTGCATGCCCAGGAACGTCCCGGTGAGGTTGACGGCCATCGTGCGCTCCCACTGGTCGAGGGTGACCTCGAGCAGACGGGCGCGCTCGCGGATGCCGGCCGAGTTGACGAGTGCGTCGAACGGACCGTGCTCGGACAGCACCCGGGCCCACGCGTCCGGGTCGGTGACGTCCAACGCGACGACGTCCTCGCCGGACTTCACATCGGTACGGACCGACTCCCAGCCGGCCCGGGTCAAGGTGGCTGCCACGTCGGCTCCGATGCCTGAGGCGGCACCGGTGATCAGGGCTCTCTTCATGGTTCCTCCAGGAATGGGGGAGGGGGCCCGCTGGGCGGGCCCCCTCCATCAGTTGTGGCTCATTCGAAGTACGTGGCGAACTTGCTCCTCCACTCGGCGAGGACCTTGGGGTCGGAGAACTTCGTGGTGTCGAGCATCGAGTAGCCGTCCATCGGGAGCGCGCCCTCGACGTCGTCGCGGGCGGACCCGCCCTGGCCGTTGCCGTTGTACGCGGTCTGACCCTCCTGCGACATCAGGAAGTCGATGAAGACGCGGCCGGCGTTCGGCCTCTTGGACTTGGTGAAGGCGCTCGCGCCGTGGTTGTACGCGAATCCGGGCTCGGCGTACGCGAAGTCGATCGGGGCGCCGGACTTCTTGAGGTCGGCGACCGTGGCCGGGACGCCGAGGTTCGACACGCCCACCTCACCCGAGGCGACCGCCTGCATGAGCGGGATGCTCGAGGGGTAGAACTTCGGGTTGTTCTCGCCCAGCTTCGTCAGGTACTCGGCACCGAGATTCGTCTCGAGGTGCGCCAGGTAGCCGGCGATCGAGGGCGAGACCTGCGAGCGGGTGCCGAGCTTGCCCTTCACCTTGGAGTCCAGGAGGTCCTCGTAGGTCGCGAAGCCGTCGGGGAACGTGTTCGTGTTCCAGACCAGCATGCTCCACGGCAGTGCCGTGGCCAGGACGGACTTGCCCGGAACGGCCCACCAGTCCTTGTCCCAGCCCTCGGCCTCGGGCCCGTCGATGGGAGCGAGATCGGCCTCGTGCTCGATGAACCAGTTCGGGTCACTGAACATCAGGACGTCGGCACCATCGGTGCCGTTGGCCAGCTCGGCCGAGACGCGCTCGGGCAGTTCGGTGGCGCCGGTCGTGAGGGACAGCTTGATGCCCGGGTACTTCTTGTTGAACGCCTCTTTCAGACGCCGGTTCTGCTCCTGCGAGCCGGCGTTGTAGACGTTGACCTTGCCCTCGTCGTAGGCGGCCTCCACGATCGCGTCCCACGCCTCGTCGCCGGTCGTCGGGGGCTTGGCGTTCGAGGTGTCGCTGCCGCCGCCGCACGCGGCGACTCCGAGGAGCGCCAGCGCGCTCGCAGCCACGGCCAACGTGCGCCGCCAGTTCGAACCACTCATCTTCTGTCCTCCGTCGGTCAAGCAGTGTGTAAAAAATATTATGTACAAAACTCCGCCGTCTGGCAACGGGTGATCGTGGCCCAGGTCACGGGACAGCCCTTTCACCCGCACGCCGGACGCGTCGGCTCGCGAGGGCGAGCATCGCCGCGGAGGCCAGCAGCATCGTCGCGTACCCGGACCACGCCCAGGTGAACGAGAGGTGCTCCACGATCAGGCCGAACCCCAGCGGACCGATCAGTGCACCCACGTAGGTGCCGGTCTGGAGTGCCGCGGTGGCACGGGCCATCTGGGTGCGGTGAACGGTCAAGGTGGCGTGGTGCAGCAAGCCCGGCCACGCCCACCCCAGAGCGAACGTCAGGACGGTGCCCACGGCGAGCATGGGCGTCCCCCGGCCGAAGCCCAGGATGAGCATGCCCACCGAACCGAAGACCAACAGGCCGGCGGCCGCCACCAGGTGGAGCACCGCGCCCGGCACCCGGTCGGCGACGATTCCGGCGATGATCCGGGCGGAGACACCGATCCAGGCGGAGAGGCCGAACAACAGGGCGGCGGCCCCTGGGTCCGCCCCGCCGGCGATGAGCCCGTCCACGAGGAACGGCGAGGTCGCCGAACCGGCAATGGATGCCAGGAGGCCGCCGGCCGCGAGGATGTGCAGCGTTCCGCCGCGGGAGGCGCCGTTGGCCCCCTCGGCCTCGTCCTCGGTGTCGGCGAGGGTCGTCGGCGGCGCGAGGAACGTGCAGCCGATCCCCACCAGGCACGCGAGGCCGTAGGCGAGGTACGCGGCGGGCCAGGCCACGTCGTGGGTCGCCACGACGTACGCGGCCAGAGCGCACAGACCGGCGGCTCCCGGCACGGCCGAGACCCGGATCCCGAAGGCGAGTCCGCGGTGCCGCTCCGGGACGTTGAGAGCGATGAGCATGTTCGCCGAAGGGGTCGCGAGGCCGTTCGTGGTGCCGGCGATCAGGCATCCGGCCAGGAGTGCCCCGGTGGTGCCGAGCAGTGCCGACGCCGGCACGCAGATCGCACTGGTCAGCAGGCAGGCACGTGTCATCGTCAAGGGGTCGTAACGCCGGGCGAGGGGGACCGCGGCGCGTGTGGCGACGGTCGAGAGCAGGTAGTAGCCGGAGACGGCGGCGCCGATCGTGGTGACGCTCAGGTCGAAGTCCCGCCGGATGGCGAACGCCAGGGTGCCTGGCAGAAGTGACGGAGCGATGAGCAGGATCGTGATGAGGCCGGGCAGGAGCAGGCGTCCGGCGCCGCCCAGTCGCGCCCGCGCCCGGGTGCCGCTCACGAGTCGGCGGCGGCGTCGGCGGGTCCAGCCACGGGGCCGTCCCAGCCGTACTCCCGCCGGAGGTCGCCGCGGGGCCGGATCAGACCCTCCTGGGCGAAGCTGGCGACATGGCGGCCGTCGGTGCTGAACACCTCGGCGAACGAGAGCCCGCGCGCCCCGCCGGCCCACGGGGAGTGTTGGTCCACCAGGAGCCATTCATCGGCGCGGGCGTCGTCGTGGAACCAGATCGTGTGGTTGAGCGTGGCGCGCGGCAGGTCGGGTGCACCGATCAGGAACCCGTGGGGGAGCAGCGAAGCGTTGAGCAGGGTGACGTCGCTCAGGTACGCCAGCACCTGGCGGTGGAGTGCGGGATCGCCAGGCAGCCGGTCGCCGACGCGGATCCAGACCTGCTGGCGCCCCTGCTGCTCGCGCCGGGAGCGCTCGAGCGACTCCGGGACGTAGCGCAGGTCGACGCCGTCCCACTCGCGGCGCCAGGCTGCGTGGGGCAGGGCACTGTGCTCGCGCATCATGTCGAACAGGTCGGGCAACCCGTCGGGGCCCGGGGCGACGGGCATCGCCGGCGCGTGGTGGAGGCCCTGCTCACGGACGTGGAACGAGGCGTGGAGCTGCACCAGCACGCGGCCCTGTTGGGTCGCCTCCACCGTGCGCGATGCGAAGGAGCGACCGTCGCGGTTGCGTCGGACGGTGAAGTCGAGGGGCTGGTCGTGCCGCCCGGCCTCGAGGCACGCGACCTGCACCGCGTGGACCTCGCGCCGTGGGTCCACGGTCCGGGTGGCAGCCACCAAGGACTGGGCGAACAGCTGTCCGCCGTACGTCTTGTCGAGGATCGAGTGGGCTCGGTGGCCCCCGCGGAAGCGGTCCTCGCCGATGTCCCGGAGGTCCAGCAGCGCGGTGATGTCGCCGGCGGTGTGCATCGTCCTCCAAGGCCTCGGAATGTGGGGTACTTCATGCATCATATGCGCTTCGAGGATCGAAACGCCTAGCCGAAGCCTTGGGAAACTGGCCATTGACCAGCATTAAATATGATGTATCGTGATCGACATCACACCGACTGATGGAGGATCGATGCGTAGTCCAGGTCGTACGAAGCGGTTCGTCAGTGCTGTGGCTCTGGTCGTCACAGGCGCCCTCGCCGTCAGCGCCTGCGGGGGAGGATCGTCCGGCGGGAAGCTCGTCGACGGGTCATGGGACGACGTCGTCGCCGCCGCCGAGGACGAGGGCAAGGTCGCCTTCTACATCGGTGCCAGCGCCGACCAGGCGCAGCGCGTCGTCGACGCATTCAACGAGAAGTACCCCGACATCGAGGTCGTGATCGAGGCCGGCGGCGGCGACATCGTGCCGCGGGTCGAGACGCAGATGAAGACCGGGACCGAGGGCGCGGACGTCTTCATGCACGCGGACCCGGCGTGGTACCGCGCTCATGAGGACGAGCTGTTGACGCTCAGTGGTCCGAGCGGCGAGGGCCTGCGCGCGGATGCCTGGATCGTGCCGGACAAGGCCGTCGACGTCCACGGCTCGCCGTACTCGATGTTCGTGTGGAACACGAAGATGTTCCCCGAGGGCTTCTCCGACTGGGACGACTTCCTGAAGCCCGAGGTCAAGGGCAAGCTCGGCTTCCGTGCTGACGCCACGAAGAGCGCCGCGGGATTCTTGGACTTCGTCGAGACGAACGTGTCCGAGGACTACCTGGAGCGAGTGGGTGCCCTGAAGCCGAAGCTGTATCCGTCGGTCGTCCCCATCACCCAGGCCGTCGCCGCAGGTGAGGTCGGCGCGACGGTCGCCGCACTGCCCTCGGTGGTCAAGCAACTGCAGGCGTCCGGCGCTCCGCTCGACTTCGCGTATCCCGACGAGGGCTACGGCATCGAGTACGTCTCGGCGGCTCTCGAGAACGCGACGCACCCCAACGCAGCCGTGGTGTTCATGGATTTCCTGCTCTCGACCGACGGCCAGGAGTCACTCAACGGCGACGGGTACGGCGTGCCCGCGCGAGACGGCGTGGAGGGAGCGCTGGACCCGGCCGGCTGGACGTGGCAGGACTCCGAGAAGCTCACGCCCGACGTGCTGGCGGACTGGGGCCGCAAGCTCGACAGGGCGCTCAAGTGACCCCGGTCGCGGCTACCTGCTCGGCCACTGACCTCCCCGCCGGCCCCGGCCGGCACCACGCCACGAAGGAAGAGGAACGATGAACAAGACCCTGGTGCAGAGGCTCGCCGAGTTCGCGAGCGAGGTGTCGCTGGAACAGTTGCCCGAGGACGTGGTGGAGGACTCCAAGCGCGTTCTCCTGGACTCGATCGGTTGTGCGTTGGCCGGTGTCGACGAGCCCAAGAGCCGGATCGGCGCCGACCTCGCGCAACTCATCGCCGGCGGAGGCGACGGCGCGACGATCTTCGGGACGTCGCACCGGTCGTCCGTGTACGGAGCGGCCTTCGCGAACGGCGAGAGCATCAACGCACTCGACTTCGACTCGGTGCTGCCGCCGGGCCACGTCGCCCCGTACGTCCTGCCCGGTGCGATCGCGGTGGCCGAGGCCGGGCACAGCGCCGGTCGGCGGGTGCTGGAGGCCATCGCCGTGTCGCACGAGATCAGCTACCGGTTCGGCCGCTCGATGGACTACATGCGCACGCCCAAGGACGGGGGGATGGATCTGCCCGAGGTGCTCGGCTTCACGAGCACGGTGTTCGGTGGGGCGGTCGCCGTGGCGATGCTCGAGGACCAGGGTGCCGAGCAGATCGCACACGCGCTGGGCATTGCGGGGCACCTGACTCCGGTCAACTCCTATCGCACGTGGATGGACAACGTGCCCAACTCGACCGTGAAGTACACGATGGCCGGGCCCGTCACGCAGGCCGCGCTCACCGCCGCGCATGCCGCGCGGCTGGGACACACCGGCGATCTGCGCATCCTCGACGACGAGAAGTACGGTTACCGCCGGTTCATCGGCAGCGTCCGTTGGGAGCCCTCGAACCTGGTCGACGGCCTGGGTGAGACCTGGGGTTTCCCTGCCGCTCACAGCTACAAGCCGTACCCGCACTGCCGCGTCGGACACACGCCGCTCGACGCCCTCAACGAGATCCTGGGTGCGCACGACATCGCCGTCGAGGAGATCGACGCGATCCGGTGCTGGGGTGAGGGTTGGGTCGAGCAGCCGGTGTGGCTCAACAACGACGTGCGCCACCCGCACGAGGCGCAGTTCAGCATCGCCCACGGCCTGGCGGTCGGGGCGCACCGGATCCCCCCGGGCCCGGCCTGGCAGTCGGCCGAGACGTTGAGCCGGCCCTCGGTCCTCGCCCTCATGGAGAAGGTCACCTTCGCGCCTCATCCGGACTACGTCCAGACGCTCTCCCAGGACCCTTCGGCCCGCCCCACGCGGGTCGAGGTGGATGCCCGCGGCACCACGTTCCGGGCCGAGCGCACGCACCCGAAGGGCACTCCGTCCGCTGATCCGTCCACGTATCTGACGACCGACGAGCTGGTCGCCAAGTTCCGCGCCAATGCCTCGGGCGTGCTGCCCGCTGACCGGATCGACGAGGTGGTGGACGGCGTGCTGCACCTGGAGAAGATCGATGACGTGCAGCCGCTCGTGCGCGCCATGGGGACGGGGCCGCGGTGACCGGTGCGGGTGTCCCCGCGGCCTCGCTCGAGCAGCGGTTCCGGGACCTGCTCGACCGGGAGGAGATCCGGCAGGTCATGTACTCGTACGCCCGCGGCACCGACCGCTGCGACCCCGACCTCATCGCCGACGCGTATCACGAGGACGCCTGGGACGACCACGGGAACTTCCGGGGCGGGCGGGACGTCGTGGTCGACACGATCGTCGGGCGGGGCGCTGCGGCCCGGGCCTCGATGCACCACCTGGGCAACGTGTTGATCGAGTTGCTCGGGGACACCGCTCACGTCGAGACCTACTTCATGGCGTGCCAGGACCTGGAGATCGATGGCGCCAGGTTCACGCGGATGCGGGCGGGGCGCTACCTCGACCGCTTCGAGCGCCGCGACGGCAGGTGGCGCGTCGCCCACCGGACGGTCGTCGACGACTGGAGTCGTCTCGACGAGGTCGTGGCGACGGCGCCCAGCGTGACGGACGAGTGCCACCGGGGCACGCGTGACCGGACGGACCCGTCGTACGGGCTGAGCGACTTCTCCCGGCTCCGGAGCGGGAGGAGTGAACGTATATAATGCACGATAACGAGTCGTCGCCAAGGAGCGCCATGTCTGAGATTTCCGTCCCCACGCTGTTCGACGTCGCCGGCAAGGTGGTCGTCGTGACAGGCGGCAGTCGCGGCATCGGTCTCGGCATCGCCGAGGGCTTCGTCAAGGCCGGCGCGCGCGTCTACATCTGCTCGCGCAAGGCCGAGGACTGCGAAAAGGCCGCGGCCGAGCTGTCGGCCCACGGCGAGTGCCATGCCGTGGCGGCCGACCTCGGGACGGTCGAGGGGTGTCGTGCCTTCGCCGCTCACGTCGCGGAGCGCGAGCCGCGCGTCGACGTCCTGGTCAACAACGCCGGGAACATCTGGGTCGAGACGCTGGAGGAGTACCCGGAGTCGGGCTGGGACAAGGTGCTGGGGCTCAACCTCAAGGGGGTCTTCTTCCTCGTCCAGGCGCTGCAGCCGCTGCTGCTGGCTGCCGCGTCGCCCGAGGACCCGGCACGCGTGATCACCATCGGCTCGATCGACGCCTTCCACGTGCCGGACCACGAGACCTACGCGTACTCGGCCTCCAAGGCCGGCGTGCACCACCTCAGCAAGCACCTGGCCCGTCAGTTGGCGCCGTCCCACATCACCGTGAACGTCATCGCCCCGGGGCGCTACCGGAGCCAGTTGCTCGAGAACGCCATCGAGCTCGAAGGGGCCGACGAGATGCTGGCCCCGATCCCGTTGCAGCGTTTCGCCGACGCGTCGGACCTGGCGGGAACGGCGATCTTCCTCGCCTCGCGCGCGGGGTCGTTCCTGACGGGCGCCGTGATCCCGGTCGACGGCGGTCACGCCTCCACGCTGTGAGGCGCCCACACCGATCCATGCAACAGAACAGGGGAGACCATGACCCGTCTTGTCAGTACTGAGGGTTTGACCGAAGAGCAGGTCGAGATTCTCAAGGTCGTGCGTCAGTTCGTCGAGAAGGAGATCATTCCGGTCGCGACGGAGCTCGAGCACAAGGACGAGTACCCGACCGAGATCGTCGAAGGCCTGAAGGAGTTGGGCATCTTCGGCCTGATGATCCCTGAGGAGTACGGCGGACTGGGTGAGTCGCTGCTGACGTATGCGCTGGTGGTCGAGGAGATCGCGCGGGGTTGGATGAGCGTGTCGGGTGTGATCAACACGCACTTCATCGTGGCCTACATGCTGATCCAGCACGGCACCGAGGAGCAGAAGCAGAAGTACCTGCCGAAGATGGCCACCGGTGAGGTCCGGGGCGCGTTCTCCATGAGCGAGCCGTCGCTGGGCTCGGACGTGTCGGCGATCAGCACCAAGGCCACGAAGCTCGATGACGGGTCGTATGAGATCACCGGTCAGAAGATGTGGCTGACCAATGGCGGCTCGTCGACGTTGGTGGCGGTGCTGGTCAAGACCGATGAGGGTTCGGACAGCGTCTACAAGAACATGACGACGTTCCTGGTCGAGAAGGAGCCGGGCTTCGGTGAGACGGCTCAGGGCATCACGGTGCCGGGCAAGATCGAGAAGATGGGCTACAAGGGCATCGACACGACCGAGATGATCATCGAGAAGCACAAGATCTCGGCTGATCAGATCCTCGGTGGCACGCCGGGCCAGGGTTTCTACCAGATGATGGACGGGGTCGAGGTCGGCCGCGTCAACGTCGGCGCGCGTGCGGTGGGCATCGCGAACCGCGCCTTCGAGCTCGGTATCGCCTATGCGCAGCAGCGTGAGACGTTCGGCAAGCCGATCGCTCAGCACCAGGCGATCTTGTTCCGGCTGGCCGAGATGGCCACCAAGGTCGAGGCCGCCCACACCATGGTCGTCCGGGCGGCCCGTCTGAAGGACTCGGGCAAGCGGATGGATGTCGAGGCCGGTATGGCCAAGATGCTCGCCAGTGAGTACTGCAACGAGGTCGTCGAGGCGTCGTTCCGGATCCATGGCGGCTACGGCTACTCCAAGGAGTACGAGATCGAGCGTCTCTACCGTGAGGCCGCGTTCATGCTGATCGGCGAGGGCACCTCCGACATCCAGAAGATGATCATCGGCCGCAACCTGCTCAAGGACTACAAACTCTGACACCACGCGCCCGCGCCGTCGACGGCCCAGCATCCTCGTGATGCTGGGCCGTCGCCCGTGACGGGTCTACGCTGTGGAAATGGCCCAGATCTTCTCGTTGGAGTACCCGCAGTCGCTCGGTGTCTATGACGATTACGCGACCGCCCAGAAGGCGGTCGACCACCTCTCGGACCAGGAGTTCCCGGTCGAGAACGTCCTCATCGTCGGCACCGATCTCAAGCAGCTCGAGCGTGTGACGGGCCGGCTGACCTGGGGCCGTGTGATCCTCAGCGGTGTCGCCGGCGGTGCTTGGTTCGGCCTGCTGATCGGCCTGTTGTTGGGCATCTTCGCGGCCGAGGGGCAGTGGCTCCAGGCGGTCCTGACCGGCGTGATCCTCGGCGTCGTGTGGGGCGCCGTCATCGCGATCGTCGGGTACGCGATGAGCCGCGGACAGCGCGACTTCTCGAGCGTCAAGACCATCCTGCCGAGCAAGTACGAGCTGTTGGTCGAGCACAAGTACCTCGCGCGGGGGCAGGAGCTGTTGGCCTCGATGCCCGGCACGACCGCCCTCTCGTGACGGGTGGTGCGGGCGGTACCTTGTAGTGCATGCCCCTCGCCAAGGACGTCGCCCTCAAGGTCCCTGCCGTTCGGCGCCTCAAGGAGGACCGTGACGCGCTGCGGACCGAGGTCACGCAGCTCACCCGCGAGACCGAGAAGCTGCGCCGCCAACTGATCCTGGAACGCGACGAGACGTCGTACGACTACGTCTTCATCGTGACCTACGGGCGCACCGGTTCGACACTCCTGCAGGGCCTGCTGAACTCGATCCCGGGCTACCTCATCCGCGGCGAGAACGACGGCGCGCTGGAGTGGATGTTCGAGAGCCACCGCCGCATGAACAAGCGGATCGGGACGAAGCAGGGCAGCCAGCCGGTCAATCCGTGGTTCGGTCTGGACAACTATTCGCCGCAGGAGGCCGCGGACTCGATCCGCCGCCACCTGCAGCAGGTCTTCATCAAGCCCGAGCCGGACACCCGGGTCACGGGCTTCAAGGAGATCCGGTGGTGGCGCCGTGACCTCGTCGAGACGCTCGAGTTCACGCGTCAGGTGTTCCCCGGTGCGCGCTTCGTGCTCAACACGCGCAATCCCGAGGACGTGGCGCGCAGCAAGTGGTGGGCCAAGTACGAACGCGACGAGGCCCTGGCCAAGATCGCCGACTACGACGCACGGCTGGAGCGCGCGCATCGCGAGCTGGGCGACCTGACGTACCCGCTGCACTACGACGACTACGTCGCCGACCCGGGGGTCTTCGAGGGCCTGTTCACGTGGCTGGGGGAGTCCTTCGACCGCGAGCAGGTCGACCGGGTCATGGCGACCCGGCACTCCGTCGGCTGAGCCCGGGCCGCGGACGCTCGCGGTGCTGCTGCGATTGGCTGTGCGAGTGATGCAGGAGTAACTACAGTGGAGCAGGTGCGGCTCGGTGGAGTCGCGAGTCTGGAGCTCCCATGCGTCTGCGTCCCGCTGTCCTGGTGATGGCCTCGATCCTGGCCGTCGGTCTGCTCGCGGGACCGGGCGTCACGGCGCCGGCCGGTGCCGCCGGCTCCCGTTGTGCCGCGCACGGTGAGGTCGTCCGCGAGACCTCGGCCGGTGGCCGGCTCGCCGGCCGTACGCCGTTGCTGGTCGCGTCCTACAACATCGCGGGCTACAACGGCTCGGCCCGCACCCAGGCGAGGTGGGAGGCACGGGCCGACCGGCTCGTCGGCATGATCATGCGCTGCTCGCCGGACGTCATCGGACTGCAGGAGGCCTCGGAGGCCTGGATGCAGCGCCGGGCCTTCGGCACCCGCAACTACAGCCAGTACGAGCACGTCGTCGACCTGATGAACGCGCGCACGGCCGGTGCGCCGTACCGGGTGACGAACACCCACCGCGAGGTCTGCCCGACAACGGGCCGCAACCCCGCCGTCTGGAACGGGTCGTGGCAGGGCACGAAGGCCCCGTGGAGGACCTGCACGACCTCGCCGGGCCGCAGCTCGTCGGACAACCGCACGATCTACGACTCCCGGGTCATGACGGTGGTCCGGGGCGGGGTCACCCGCCTGTCCAGCGCGACCTCGAACGTGCGCACCGTCGACTGGACCGTCTTCCGGCTGAACGCGAACGGCAAGCTGTTCGTGTTCGCGAACACCCACTTCGACGCGAAGTACCGCGGCAAGCCGATCACCTCCTCCGCGTCGAACGCGTTCCGCCGCAAGCAGGCGGCGCAGGCGGTGGCCGTCGTGCGGAAGGTGCGCGCGTACGCCGGCCGGACGCTCCCGGTCGTCGTCACGGGCGATCTCAACAGCTCGGGCCGGACCATGGCGAAGACCGGAGCGGACGTCATGACGAAGTCCGGCCTCGTCGACCTGCTCGGCACCGACCGGCGCAAGTACCGGTCCAGGAGCACGAAGTGGCGCGGTTCCTGCAAGTCGGTCGGGTCGACCAAGAGCCTGGCGGCCGTCGGCAACCCGCGCGTGCCGCTGCACCTGACCCGGCGGATCACGGCGTACTACAACACCTCCAACGCGATCGCGGGCAAGAAGGCCGGTACCGCCGTCAACCGCTGCATGTTCAAGGACAAGAGGTTCAAGCGGCCGCGTGGCGTCACGGCGAAGTCGTACTACCGCCACCAGGGCGTGCGCATCGACTACATCCTCACGTCGGGCTTCCTGGGCCGCGGCTGGGAGACCGTCGTGGACGCGAACCTGCGACGCGGGAAGTACCGCGTGACCCCGCCGTCAGACCACAACATGGTCGCCGCGACGCTCGCGTTCTGAGCATCCGCCATGATGGTGCCGCACCATCGGCGACTGTGAGGACGACATGAGCAAGACGAACCCGGGCAACTTCTTCGAGGACTTCACTCTCGGCCAGGTGATCGACCACGCGACTCCGCGCACGATCACCGAGGGGGACCGGGCGGTCTACGGCTCGATCTACCCGACCCGCTTCGCGGTGCCGTCCTCGGCCGCGTTCGCCGCGTCCGTCGGCCTGGACCCGCACCCGGTCGAGGACCTCATCGGGTTCCACGTCGCCTTCGGCAAGACGGTCCCGGACGTCTCGCTCAACGCCGTCGCGAACCTCGGGTACGCCGAGTGCCGCTTCCACCGGCCGATCGTGCCGGGCGACACGATCTCGACCTCGTCCGAGGTCATCGGGCTCAAGCAGAACTCCAACGGCAAGACCGGCGTCGTCCACGTGCGCTCGACCGCCACCAACCAGCGCGGCGAGGTCGTCATCGACTGGGCCCGCTGGGTCATGGTGCACAAGCGGAACGTCGAGGCCCCCGCGCCCGAGACCGTCGTGCCCGAACTGGCACCGTTCGTGGCGCCCGCGGACCTGATCGTGCCCGAGGGTCTGGACTTCACCGACTACGACTTCTCCGCAGCCGGCGAGCCGCACCGCTTCGACGACTACGAGGTCGGCGAGAAGATCGACCACGTCGACGGCGTCACGCTCACCGAGTCCGAGCACCAGCAGGCCACGCGCCTGTGGCAGAACACCGCGAAGGTGCACTTCAACGTCGAGGCCCGTCCCGACGGCAACCGACTGGTCTACGGCGGCCACGTGATCTCGATGGCCCGCGCGCTGTCGTTCAACGGGCTGGCCAACGCCCAGCTGATCGCCGCGATCAACGCCGGCGCGCACACGTCCCCGGCGTTCGCCGGCGACACCGTCTACGCCTGGAGCGAGGTGCTCGACAAGGCCGAGACCTCGGCGCCCGGCGTCGGCGCGCTGCGGCTGCGCCTGGTCGCCACGAAGGGCCGCGACGAGTCGATGACGCTCAAGGGTGAGGACGGCAAGTACGCGGCCGGAGTGCTGCTGGACCTCGACTACTGGGCCTTCGTGCCACGCTGAGTCCATGGATCAGCAGCCTGCGAGGGAGACCGAGCTGTGGCTCGTGCGTCACGGTGAGACCGAGTGGAGCCGTGCGTGGCGGCACACCTCGTTCACGGACCTGGAGCTGACGGACACAGGGCGCGCCCAGGCGCGCGCCCTGCGTCCGCTGCTCTCGGGGGTCGGGTTCGACCACGTATGGAGCAGTCCGCGACGACGCGCGCTCGACACCGCGCACCTGGCAGGGTTCGACCCCGAGATCGTCGAGGACGTCGTCGAGTGGGACTACGGCGAGTACGAAGGTGTCACGACCGAGGAGATCCGTGAGACGGTCCCCGGCTGGACGGTCTGGAGCCATCCCTCGCCGGCGGGCGAGTCGGCCGAGCAGGTGGCCGAGCGGCTCGACCGGGTCGTGGCCCGGGCGCGGTCGCTGGGCGGCCGCACTCTCGTGTTCGCGCACGGGCACTCCCTGCGCGTCCTCGCGGCCCGGTGGCTGGGGTTGGACGTGGCGGACGGGCGGGTCTTCCTGCTGGACACCGGTACCTACTCCGTCCTGGGTGACGACCGTGGCCAGCCGGTCGTGATCCGGTGGAACGTCCGCGAAGAGGCCGATGAGGAGAGGCCTTAGTCTTCTGAGGGTGCGCATCGACCTCCACACCCACTCCACCCGGTCCGACGGCACCGACACCCCGGCCGAGCTGGTCCGCAAGGCCAAGCTCGAGGGACTGGACGTCGTCGCGCTGACCGATCACGACGCGACCGAGGGCTGGGCCGAGGCGCAGGAGGCCGCCGACGAGGTGGGCCTGCGGCTCATCCGCGGCATCGAGATCTCGACGCAGTACGAGGGTCTGAGCGTCCACCTGCTGGGGTACGAGTTCGATCCGCAGAACGAGCCGCTGGTCGAGGAGCTGCACCGCGTGCTGGGCGGCCGCAACGACCGGCTGCCGCGGTTGCTGGACAAGCTCGCCGCCCTCGGCATGCCGCTGACCGAGCAGGAGGTGCTCGCCGTCGCCGGCGACGCCGCGGCCTGGGGGCGCCCGCACGTCGCCGACGCGATGATCGCCAAGGGTTACATCAAGGACCGCGACGAGGCCTTCCGCGACTGGCTCGTCCCGGGCAAGCCGGCGTACGTCGGCCGGTACTCGGCCGATCTGTTCGAGGCCGTGCGCCTGCTGCGTGAGGCCGGCGGCAAGCCCGTCATCGCGCACGCCTGGGCCCGCGACAGCGGCACCAAGATCACGCCCGAGCTCCTGGCGAAGCTCGCCGAGACGGGTCTGGCCGGCGTCGAGGTCGACCACCCCGACCACGATGCGCGGGCGCGGGCGGGACTCGCCGCCATCGCCGACGACCTCGGCCTGGCCAAGACCGGGGCCAGCGACTACCACGGCACCGGCAAGGGCCCGGCGTTCCACCTCGGGGCCAACCTCACCGATCCGGCGGAGCTGGAGCGCCTGCTGGGCTGATCCCCGACTTTCCGTGACGGCTTGCCATTCTGGAAAGTCACGAGTTAGACTTTCCGTGTTGGCAAGTCGAGCTCAGGAGAGATCATGGACGAACGGGACCAGGCGCGCGAGGCGCTCGAGCAGATCGCGGCCACCCGCCGCACCACGGCGCAGCGGGTCGCGAGCCCGAAGGGTTACTACGCCGTCGCCGGTTCCGGCGCCGCGCTCGTGATCGTGGGGCTCGGCCTGGACGGCTGGGTGCGCTGGGCCCTCTATGCGGTGGGTCTGCTGACGGTGTTCGGCGCGATGCAGTGGTACACGCGACACACCGGCGCGGTGGCGTGGGCGACGCTGCGTGAGCCCGGCGCCTGGCGCGCGTGGCTCATGGCGGGGATCTCCTTCGTCGCGATGGGTGTCGCCTTCTTCGGGCCGGTGCCGGCAGTGATCGGCGCCGTCGTGACCGCCGCCTCGTGGGCGGTCCTGGGTCCGGCGTGGGACGCCGACTGGGTGCGCAGCATCGAGGAGCAGCCGTGAGTGCGGGCACCTTCGATCCGCTGATCCACGCACCGCACCGGCTCCAGATCTGCGCGATGTTGGACACCGTCGACAAGGTCGAGTTCGCACTCCTGCGCGACGGGCTCGGCGTCAGCGAGTCGGTGCTCAGCAAGCAGGTCAAGGCGCTGGAGGACGCCGGGTACGTCAAGGTGTCGAAGGGCGCGCGTGAGGGGCGCGTGCGCTCCTGGGCCGCGTTCACCAAGGCCGGGAAGAAGGCCTACCGCGATCACGTCGCAGCGCTGCGCGCGATCGTCGGGTAGTGCTATCTTCGTTCTTGAGCGTGTGCTCAAGAACGAAGGGCAGATGATGACGCGAGACCAGATCACCCTCTGCGGCTTGGGGGCCGCCACGATCTCCGGCGGTGTGTGCGCCCTCGGGTGCCTCGTGATCGCCTATGCCGTCGAGGTGGCGGGAGGGTCCCCGTTCGAGTGGCACGTCCTGGGAGCGCTGGTCGTCGTCTGGGCCGTGTTCGGGCTGTGGCTCGGTGTCTTCGTGGGGCTCTTCGCGGGGGTCCTGCCGACCATCCTGAGCGTGGTGCTCTGGCCCCGGCTCGTGGCCCGTGGGGGGATCCGGCGGGCGCTCGCCGTGGTCGTGGCACTGGTCACCGCCGTCGCGTGGGTCGAGGCGCTCGTCCTGGTGGGCCTCTTCGATGCCCGGCCCGTCGAGGCGTTCTGGTGGGCCTCGGGCGCAGCGATGGTGTCCGGGGCGAGCATGTGGATCGTCCTGCGCCTCTCGTGGCGGGCGCACCTGCGCCGCACCGCGCTGCACGCAGCGACATACTGAACCCCGTGCCGCCGAAGTCAGCCGAGGAGTCCAAGCGCCGCCTCGTCGAGGCGACGATCGAGGTCATGACCTCCGACGGGATCACCGCTGTCTCGGCCCGGTCGGTGTCGCAGCGCGCCGGGCTGGCCCAGGGTCTGGTCTTCTACCACTTCGGCTCGGTCACCGACCTGGTCGCGCAGGCCTGCGTCACCGCCACGCGGGAGCGCGTCGAACTGCACCGGGAGCGCTTCGAGCAGGCACAGTCCTACGGTGACCTCGTGCAGCTGGCCCGCGACGTCCAGGAGGCGGAGCGCGGAGCCGGGCACGTCTCGGTGCTCGGCCAGGCGCTGGTGATGGCCCAGTCCGATCCCGGCATCGGCCGCGCCGCCCGGGACGCGCTGCTGCTGTGGCGCGAGCCGCTCAGCGGAGTCGCGTCGCGGCTGCTCGTCAAGGGCTCACCCTTCGAGGGCGTGATCGACCCCGAGGCGTTCACCGACCTGCTGATGGCCGCGTTCATCGGGTTCGAGCTGACCGATCCGGTGCGCACCGAGGCCGACTCCGACCGCTCGTTCGACGCCGTCGCCGCGATGGCGCGAGCACTCGACGGTCTGGGCCCGGTGGCGCGCCGCGCCGTCTCCGGCACGCTGCGCCGGACCCGCACGCGCTGAGTCGCGTCAGCGCCTCAGTGGGCCAGCAGGAAGCCGCGCCAGTCGTCGACGAGCTCCTCGGGAGCCTCGACGCCGGGGGAGTGGGCCGCCGACGGCAGGATCACGATCTCGGTGCCGAGCCGGCGGGCCATCTCGGCCTGGACCTCATGCGGCCACGCGTCGTCGGTCTCGCCGCGGGCGACCCAGCACGGGACCCCGGTGGCCGCGACCTCGTCCACGCGGTCCTCGGCGTCCAGCAGGTGCTGGGTCATCGCCTTGAGCGAGGCGGGGGCGTTGGCCGTGAACCGCTTCGCCAGGAACGCGGTGATCTGGGCGGGGCGCTTGATGCCCTGCTCGCGCAGCTCGTGGATTTGCAGCAGCGGCACCTTGCCGATCGCGGTGACCAGGCGCTGGAGGGGCCGGGTCGGGGTGTCGCCGAGCGCTCCGGGGCCGGTGCACAGGAGGCTGAGTGTCCGGATGCGATCGGGATGCCCGATGGTGAGCGTCTGCGCCACGAGGCCGCCGAACGAGTGGCCGAGCAGGTGGAAGCGCTCGTCCTGGATCGTGACGTCGGCCAGGGCCAGCGCGTCCTCGGCCAGGCCCTCGAGCGAGTAGTCGTCCTCGACGTCGCCGGGGGACTCGTACTGGCCCCGCTGGTCGAAGGTCACGACGTCGAAGCCCAGGTCGGCCAGCAACGGCAGGACGGGGGTGAAGTCCTCCTTGCTGCCGGTCCAGCCGGGTACGAGCAGGATCGAGCCCACGCGCTCGCCGGCCGCGCTGATCCGGTGCACGGCGTGTTCGCTGCGGGCCGTGAGGACGCGGGTGACCTCCACGCCCTCCGGGATCTCGAGGGTCCTGGGAACGCTCACTCCTGCCTCACCGACCACGCTTCGCGACGTTCGCCACGACGCTGGTCGGGGCATGGCGGGCGATCGAGGTGAGGACCTTGTACCGCAGCGAGGGGACCGAGACGGCCTTGCCGCGCTCGAGGTCGCGCAGCGAGCCCTTGACGACCGCGTCGGCCTTGAGCCACATCCAGCGGGGGACGCTGTCGATCTCGGCGCCCATGCGCTGGTGGAACTCGGTGCGCGTGAACCCGGGGCACAGGGCCTGCACGGTGATGCCGACGTCGGCGTAGTGCCAGTTGGCCCACTGCGAGATGTTCACCAGCCACGCCTTGTGCGCCGAGTACGCGCCACGCGGCGTGAACGCCGCGACGCTGGCGACGTTGATGATCCCGCCGCGTCCGCGTCCGGACATCGACTTGATGGCGGCGTCCATGAGGTGCATCGGCGCGCGCACCAGCAGGTCGAGCTGACGGTCCTCGTCGGCGATGGCCGTGGTGCCGAACCAGCCCGCGAGGGAGGCGCCGGCGTTGTTGACCAGCAGGTCGATGGGGCGCCCGGACTCCGAGAGTCGATCGGCGACGCGGTCCATGCCCTCGGACGTCGCGAGGTCCGCGGTGACGACCTCGACGTCGACCCTGTGGGTCGTCGACAGGTCGGAGGCCAACTGTTCGAGACGCTGGGTGTCGCGGGCGACGATGACGAGGTTCGTTCCCCGTCGCGCCAGCTGCCGGGCGAACGCGTTGCCGATGCCGGCGGTGGCGCCGGTGATCAGGGCCGTGCGGGTCATGGGGCCAGCATGCCAGTTCCATGACGGCCCGCCGCTCGGGAGGCTCCCCTCGCGCGGGAGCGTGGCGGTGATCTCACCGGAGCCGCTCGTCGAGGCCTGCTGCCGCGCCCCGGTCGGTGGCACAATGTCGGCGTGACCACCACCCTCGCCCTGGCCAACCAGAAGGGCGGCGTCGCCAAGACCACCAGCGTCGCGTCGATCGGGGCCGCTCTGGCCCAGGCGGGGCAGCGGGTGCTGCTGGTCGACCTGGACCCCCAGGGCAGCCTGACGTTCTCGCTCGGGATCGACCCTGAAGAGCTCGAGGTCACGGTGGCCGAGGTGCTGCTGGGCAAGGCCGTCGTGCGCGACGCGCTCGTGACCTCCGAGGAAGGGCTCGACCTGCTGCCGGCGAACGTCGCGCTGGCCGAGGCAGAGGAGAACCTGATCAGCCGCACGGGCCGTGAGCAGCGGCTGCGGGTGGCCCTGGCCAAGATCGCCGACGAGTACGACTGGATCGTGCTGGACTGCCCGCCCGCGCTCGGCGTGCTGACCGTCGGCGCCCTGTCGGCCGCCGACGAGGTGCTCATTCCCCTGCAGGCCGAGACCCTGTCGCACCGTGGCGTCGGCCAGCTGCTCGACACGATCCACGACGTGCGCCGGTTCACCAACCCCGACCTCGTCATCCGCGGGGTCCTGGCCACGATGTACGACGGCCGCACCGCCCATGCGCGCAACGTGCTGGCCGCGATCAGCGAGACCTATGACCTCGAGGTCATCGATCCGCCGATCCCCAAGACGATCCGTTTCGCGGAGGCGCCGGCGATTGGCCGCACGATCCTCAGCACGGCGCGCTCGCACAAGGGCGCCGAGGCCTATCGCGACGTCGCCCGCGTGCTGATGGCGGGCCGATGACGGCTCAGGGACCGAGCGACGGCGGGTCCGCCACGCGCACGCCCCGCGAAGTCGGCCATCGCCGCCGGGTGGCGCCTACCGTGGAGGACATGGCTTCCCCGCCCCCGACCCGCCTGCGACTCGGCCGGGTGACCGCACTGGCCGGTGCGCTCGTGCTGACCGCCAGCGTCGCCGTCGTCTCGCTCGTTCTGCCCGAGACCGACGCCGCCGCGACCCAGACCCGGACGGGCGCCGCCGTCGCCGAGGCCGTGCTGCCCACGGTCGCCGCGGCCACGACGGCGCCGACCACGCCGACACCGGCGCCCCCGAAGAAGGCTGCCGCCGCGCAGGCCGATCCCGCCCCGCCGGCGAACTCCGGCACGGGCCGCCGCATCGTGTTCGACCAGTCGGACCAGCGGGTGTGGCTGATCGAGGCGGACGGGACCGTCGACCGGACGTACCTGGTCTCGGGCAGCCGGTTCGACAACCTCAAGACCGGCACGTACGCGGTGCAGTCGCGTCAGCGGCACGCCACGAGCTTCGACTACACCGGTTCAATGGAGTACTTCGTGCGCTTCGCGACGGGATTCAGCGAGCCCATCGGGTTCCACTCGATCCCGGTCTACAACAACGGCAAGCCCGAGCAGACCGTCGAGCAGCTCGGCCAGCCCTTGTCGGCCGGGTGCGTCCGGCAGAAGAAGTCCGACGCCAAGTACCTGTGGCACTGGGCGCCGGACGGCACGACCGTCGTCGTCACGGCGTGAGACGACGGTCGGCCTGAGGGTCGATCAGTCGGTCGCGGCCTGCGGAGCGCCCTCGGCGGGCTTGCCGCCACGGGTGCGACGACGGCGCCGGCGACGGGCCTGGCCCTCGCCCGAGGCCTGCTCGTCGGACGACGCCTGGGGGCGACGCTCGGTCTGCTTCTCGGTCGAGCCGGCAGCGGGGCGCGAGCCGCCGTCGCGGCTGCGGCTGCGGTCGCGGTCGCGGCCACCGCTGCGGCCGTCGCGCTTCTGGCCGTCACGGCCACCCTCGGTACGGGGCTCCTTCGGTGCCGCGGGCTTGAGCCGTCCCTTGGCGTTGCGGTCGATGCCCATGTCCTGGAACAGGTGGTCCGAGGTCGAGTAGGTCTCGATCGGCTCGTCGTACGGCAGGTCGAGCGCCTTGTTGATGAGCTTCCAGCGCTGCAGGTCGGCCCAGTCGACGAACGTGACGGCGATGCCCGATGCGCCGGCGCGGCCGGTGCGGCCGATCCGGTGCACGTAGGTCTTGTCGTCCTCGGGGCACGTGTAGTTGATGACGTGGCTGATGTTGGCGACGTCGATGCCGCGAGCGGCGACGTCGGTGGCGACCAGGATGCTGACCTTGCCCTCGCGGAAGCCGTCGAGCGCCTTCTCGCGGGCCTTCTGGGCCATGTCGCCGTGCAGCGGCGAGGCCGGGAAGCCGCGGTCGGCCAGGTCGTCGGCCACGCGCTGGGCCTGGCGCTTGGTGCGCGTGAAGATGACCACGCGCTCGACGTCGTCGGCCTGCAGGATGCGGGCGACGACCTCGGGCTTGTCCATGTCGTGCGCCTGCCAGACGAACTGGCTCGTGGCCGGGACCATCTGGCCGGACTCGGCCGACTCGGCACGGATGTTCATCGGGTGGTGCATGTGCTTGCGCGCCAGCGTGACGATCGAGGACGGCATCGTGGCGCTGAACAGCATCGTCTGGCGGGTCTCGGGCGTGCGGGCCAGGATCGACTCGACGTCGGGCAGGAAGCCCAGGTCGAGCATCTCGTCGGCCTCGTCCAGCACGAGCGACTTGACGTGGCTGATGTCCAGCGCGCCGCGGTTGACCAGGTCGAGGATGCGGCCGGGCGTGCCGACGACGATGTCGACGCCGGACTCGAGCGCCTCGAGCTGCGGCTCGTAGGGGACGCCGCCGTAGATCGTGAGGTTGCGCGTGCCGCGGTTCTTGGACGCGGTGGCGACGTCGCCGGCGACCTGGATGGCCAGCTCGCGGGTCGGGGCCACGATGAGTGCCTGCGGCTTGCCGGGGGCGGCCAGCTGGTCGAAGTCGGGGTCGTGCGGGGCGACGGTGCGCTGGATGACCGGGATGGCGAAGGCCAGGGTCTTGCCGGTGCCCGTGCGGGCCTGGCCGATGAGGTCGGTGCCCATCAGGGCGACCGAGAGGGTCATCTCCTGGATGGGGAAGGCCTCGATGATGCCCTTGTCGGTGAGGGCGTCGACGATCTCGGGCATGACGCCCAGTTCAGTGAAGGTAGTCAGGGGTCTGCTCTGGTTTCTGTGTGCGATCTACTGTCAGCGGATCTCGGAAATGGCTGGGATCCTGCGAGGCAGGATCGGCGAATACCCCGCCAGTCTATCGCTCCGGGCCTTGTTGCGGAGTATCGCCGCGCTACAGTCCCGGTCATGACCTCCGACCCGACGACCGGCGGCCCCCTGGACGATCCCGACTACCGAGCCGGCGTGGTCGAGCTGCTGGCCCTGCTGAGTTACGGCGAGCTCAGCGCGGTCGAGCAGCTCAACCAGGACTCCCAGGACGCGCCCGACCTGTCCACCAAGGTCTCGTTGCTGACGATGGCTGCCGCCGAGTGGAGCCACTTCGTCCAGCTGCGCGACCGCCTCATCGAGCTGGGGGAGGACCCCTACGCGGTGATGGAGTCGTTCCGCGCGACCTTCGCCCGCTTCCATGACCGGACCGAGCCGTCCGACTGGCTCGAGGGCCTGCTGAAGGCCTACGTCGGCGACGGGCTCGCCGCCGACTTCTACCGCGAGATCGCGGCCTTCCTCGACGCCGACACCCGCCAGCTCGTGCTGGAGACGATGAGCCAGACCGGCAACAGCGAGTTCGTCGTCGACCAGGTGCGCGAGGCCATCGCGGCCGATCCGCGCGTCGGCGGACGGCTCGCGCTGTGGGGCCGCCGGCTGATGGGCGAGGCGCTCAGCCAGGCCCAGATGGTCGTCGCGGAGCGCGACGTCCTGACGGCCGTCGTCGTGGGTGCCGCCGACCGCCCCGGCGGGTTCGACCTCGCCTCCATCGGGCGCATGTTCGCCCGCATCACCGACGCGCACACCGAACGCATGGCGCGCCTCGGCCTCGACGCCTGAGGCCAGCAGAGACGAGAAATGCTCCTGATCTCACCTCTGCGCGCCGCGCGAAGGTGAGATCAGGAGCAGATCTCGGACGGGCCTGGGGTCAGGCGCTGGTCAGACCGAAGCCGACCTTGCGGCCGCTGTCGGCGTTGAAGTACAGGTAGGCGACCTTGTCGGCCGGGACGGCCACGGTGTGGCCCTTGCTGTCGGTGACGGTGAACAGCGAGTCGTCCTTCAGCGCCTGGTTCAGCGTCGCGAGCACGGTGTCCGGCTCGGCGTTGGTCTCGACGGACAGTTCACGGGCGGCGTTCTGGACGCCGATCTTGACCTCCACGGTCACTCATCTCCTTCGTTGGTGGGCTTGGGGAACCCGCCGATCCCACGCCAGGCGAGTGTCGAGGCGAGGGTGACGGCGTCGTCACGGGTGAGGCCGGAGGCACCGGACAGCCAGGCGCGGGCGCCCACGTGGCCCATGCCGACGAGGCCGGCGGCCAGCAGTTCGGCGGCGCCGCGCGACAGGCCGGTGTCCTCGACGATGACCTCGGCGATGGCGGCGGCGGACTCGGAGGTGACTCGGTCGACCAGACCGCTGACCTCGGGGTCGCTGGTCAGGTCCGACTCGAAGACGAGGCGGAACGCCTTCTCCTGGTTGGCGACGCAGTCGTACCACAGGCGCATGGTGGCCTGGACGCGCTCGGAGTTGTCCTGCGTCGACGCGAGCGCCGACCGCACGCCCTCGATCACCGTGTCGACCGCGCTGGAGACCAGAGCGGTGTACAGGTCGAGCTTGCCGGGGAAGTGCTGGTAGAGCACGGGCTTGGAGACTCCGGCGCGCTCGGCGATCTCGTCCATCGAGGCGGAGTGGTAGCCCTGCTCGACGAAGACGTCGAGCGCGACGTCCAGCAACTGGGCCCGACGCGCGGTACGGGGAAGACGCCCCGCGCGGGGCCGGGCCTCTGGGGTCTGGGTCACGCCCCAACCCTAGCGGGAGGTTACCCACGGGTCGCTCCCAACGCCGTGCTCCGGAGACCGTCGGCGGGTGCGGGTCAGGCTGTCCACCCTGCGGACGGAGTGCCACATGCTGGGATGGCCGAGGAACAATGGAAGCCTGCCCCCGGTTGTGCACCGGTGAGCAAGCAACCGAAGGAGAAGCCCGTGGTCGCGCCCCTGGTCGAGCCCGCCGATGAACTGACTGTCGACGAGGTCCGTCGCTACAGCCGCCACCTGATCATCCCCGACGTGGGCATGACGGGTCAGAAGCGTCTGAAGAACGCGAAGGTCCTGGTCATCGGTGCCGGTGGCCTGGGCAGCCCTGCGCTGCTCTACCTGGCCGCGGCCGGTGTCGGCACGCTGGGCATCATCGACGACGACGTCGTCGACGAGTCGAACCTGCAGCGCCAGGTCATCCACGGCCAGTCCGACATCGACAAGCCGAAGGTCATCAGCGCCGCGGAGTCGGTCGCCGAGACCAACCCGTACGTCAACGTCATCACGCACAACGTGCGCCTCGACAACGACAACGTGCTGGAGATCTTCAGCCAGTACGACCTGATCCTCGACGGCACCGACAACTTCGCGACGCGCTACCTCGTCAACGACGCGGCCGTCATCTTGAACAAGCCGTACGTGTGGGGCTCGATCTACCGCTTCGAGGGCCAGGTGTCGGTCTTCTGGGCGCAGGAGGGCCCGCAGTACCGCGACCTCTACCCCGAGCCGCCGCCGCCGGGCATGGTCCCGTCGTGCGCCGAGGGCGGTGTGCTGGGCGTCCTGTGCGCGTCGATCGGCTCGATCATGGTCACCGAGGCGATCAAGCTGATCACCGGCATCGGCGACCCGCTCATCGGCCGTCTCATGGTCTACGACGCGCTCGAGATGCGGTACACGACGCTCAAGGTCCGTCGTGACCCCAACGGCGTGCTGCCCACCGAGCTGATGGGCGACTACGAGGCGTTCTGCGGCGCGATCAGCGACGAGGCTGCGGACGCGGCCGCCGACGCCACGATCTCGGTGTCGACGCTCGAGACCTGGCTCAAGGAGCGCGAGGAGGGCCAGCGCGACTTCGTGCTGGTCGACGTGCGCGAGCCGAACGAGTACGAGATCAACCAGATCCCCGGCTCGGTCCTGATCCCCAAGGGTGAGGTCCTGGCCGGCAAGGCGTTCGACCGGCTGCCGCAGGACAAGCAGGTCGTCCTGCACTGCAAGTCGGGCGTGCGGTCGGCCGAGGCGCTGGCGGTGCTCAAGGGCGCCGGCTACTCCGACGCGGTGCACGTCGGTGGCGGCGTCGTGGCGTGGGTCAACCAGATCGACCCCAGCCAGCCCAGCTACTGAGCGGTCCTCCTGCGCGAGGATGACCTCATGGACGAGTCGTTCACCGAGGCGGTGCTGGAGGTCGTCGAGCAGATCCCCTCGGGGTCCGTCGCGACCTTCGGCCTGATCGCCGAGCGGCTCGGCCGTGGGGGCGCCCGCCAGGTGGGGCGCGTCATGTCCCTGGAGGGGCACGGCGTCCCGTGGTGGCGGGTCGTCCGTGCCGACGGCACGTTGCCGCCGCATCTCGTCGTCGACGCCCAGGAGCACTGGCGCGACGAGGGGACGCCGGTGCGCAACGGCCGCGTGGTGGTCGTCGAGGCCCTCGCGCCGGACTTCTGACACGTCCGCCCGAAGGTGTCGGTGCTGTCTGGTTCCATGGGCACGTGCCCGTCGATTTCGTCCTGAAGCGCCCTGAAGGCGTGCGCGCCGACGCGCCCCGGCTCGACGAGGCGCAGCAGTCGGTCGTCGACCACCGCGGGGGTCCTCTGCTCGTGCTGGCCGGCCCCGGCACGGGCAAGACCACGACCCTCGTCGAGGTCGTCGTCGACCGGATCGAGTCCGGCGAGCTGACCCCCGACCAGATCCTCGTGCTGACCTTCAGCCGCAAGGCCGCCGGAGAGCTGCGCGACCGGATCGGCCGCCGGCTGCCCGGCACCTCGGGCACCGTCGCCGCGATGACCTTCCACGCGTTCTGCTACGCCCTGGTCCGCGAGTTCAGCGACCCCGAGGCGTTCGCCGCCCCGCCCGAGTTGATGACCGCACCGGCCCGCGACGCGGTGGTGGCCGACCTGCTCGGCGGGCACGACGCGTCCACGTGGCCGCAGTCGCTGCGCGAGGCGCTGGGCACCCGCGGGCTGGCGGCCGAGCTGCAGTCCTTCATGTCGGCGGCGGTCACGCGCGGCCTCGATCCCGACGACCTGCGCGCCCTCGCGGCCACGCGCGAGCGCCCCGAGTGGGAGCGGGTCGCCGATGCGATCGAGGAGTACCACCAGGTCATCGACCTGCAGAACCGCACCGACTACACCGATCTGGTCACCCGGGCAGCCGCCATCGCGAGCGACCGCGACCACCAGCGGGTGCTGCGCGACCGGTTCCGGTTGGTCGTGGTCGACGAGTACCAGGACACCGATCCGCTGCAGGTCCGGCTGCTGCACGACCTCGCCGGCGACGGCCGCGACCTCGTGGTCGTCGGCGACCACGACCAGGCGATCTACGGCTTCCGCGGCGCCGATCCCGGTGCGATCACCCGCTTCCCCGAGCAGTTCGCCACCGCCGGGAGACCTGCGCCCACGGTGGCCCTGACCACCACCCGGCGATTCGGTCCTCGCATCCTCGAGGCGGCTCGCGTGGCCCTGGGCCACCCGCCGATCCCGCCGGGTCTCGACGCCCGTGCGGCCGAGCGACACCGCAACCTGCAGTCGGTCGCTCCCGAGCCGGGCCGGGTCGAGGTGGCCACCTACGCGTCGGCCACCGCCGAGGCCGAGCACATCGCCGCGACCCTGCGCCGGGCCCACCTCGACGACGGGCTCGCGTGGTCCGACATGGCGGTCCTGGTGCGCACGGGGGCCGACCTGACCCGGCTCCAGCGTGTCCTGGCGCCGGCGGGCGTCCCGGTCGAGGTGGCGGGCGACGAGGTGCCGCTGGTGGCCGAGCCGGCCGTCCGCACCCTGTTGCTCGCGCTCGAGGCGGCCGATCGCATCGGCCGCGAGGAGACGCTCGACCCCGAGATGGCCGAGGCCCTGCTGACCGGTCCGCTGGCCGGCCTCGACGGGCCGGCGATGCGCCGGCTCGGTCGGGCGCTGCGCCGCCGCGACCCCGAGACCCCGTCCAGTGACCTCGTCGCGGCATCGCTGCACGACCCCGCCGCGCTCGGGCTGTCCACCACCGACCGCTCCACCGCCGACGCGGTCGAGGCGGCGCGCAGCCTGGCGGCCCTGCTCGGCCGTGCCGCCGCGATCCTGCGTCGCGGCGAGCCGCCGGAGCAGGCGCTGTGGCTGCTGTGGGACGGCACGCGGTGGCCCGCTCGGCTGCGCGAGCAGTGGGGCACGGTCGAGGGCCGGGCCCACGCCGACCGTGATCTCGACGCCGTCTGCGCCCTGTTCCGTCACGCGGCCCGGGCCGAGGAGGGCGGCCGGCGCCGCGACACCGTCAACTTCGTCGCCGAGCTGCGGGCCCAGCAGATCCCGGCCGACCAGCTCGAGTCCAGTGCCGCCCGGCCCGATGCCGTGCGCCTCATGACCGCCCACCGCTCCAAGGGCCTGGAGTGGCCGCTCGTGGTCGTGGCGGGGGTCCAGGCCCAGCGGTGGCCCGACCTGCGCAGTCGCGGCAGCCTGTTGCGCTCCGAGCACCTCGACGGGCCGGTCGGTCCGGGCGCGCGCGGCGAGCAGCTGCGCGAGGAGCGCCGGCTGTTCTACGTCGCCTGCACGCGTGCCACCGGGCGCCTCATGATCACGGCCGTGCAGACGCCCACCGACGACGGCGACCAGCCCTCGCGGTTCGTGGCCGAACTGCTGGCCGCGGGCTTCGGCGAACCCGAGGCCCTGCCGCTCGGCCGCCCGGTCCGCCCGGTGTCGCTGCGCGGTGTCGTGGCCGAGCTGCGCCGCATCGGCGAGCAGACCGACGATCCCGTCGTGCGCGACGAGACCGCGTCGATGCTGGCCGAGATCGTCCGCGCCGACCTGGCACTCACCCGTCCGGCCGACCCCGACCGGTGGTGGGGCCTGGCCGAGACCACGCGGTCGGACACGCCGTGGCGGCCCGAGGACCAGCCGCTGGCGCTGTCGGGCTCTGCGGTCGAGGGGATCACCGCCTGCTCCCTGCGCTGGTTCCTGGGCCGCGAGGCCCACGGCGAGTCGGCCTCCACCTCCGCGCAGGGTTTCGGCTCGATCGTGCACGCCCTGGCGGCCGACGTCGTCCAGCGCGGCGTCGAGCCGGACGAGGTGGCGATGGCCGCCCGCCTCGACGAGGTCTGGCACCGCCTCGACCACCAGGCGGCCTGGCTGGGCGAGCGCGAGCGGCAGGCTGCCCACGAGACGTTGGTGCGCTTCGCTCGCTGGCACCGTGCCAATCCGCGCACGGTGCTCGCGGCCGAGCACGCGTTCACCGCCACGGTCGTCGTCGGCGGCGAGGAGGTCCTCCTGCGCGGGTCGATGGACCGCGTCGAGATCGACGCCGAGGGTCGTGTCCACGTGATCGACTTCAAGACCAGCCGCAACGCCCCGGCGCCCCGCAAGATCGCCGAGCACGCGCAGCTGGGCATCTACCAGGTGGCCGTCGAGCACGGCGCCGTCGAGTCGCTGGGGGTGGCGGACGCCCGGTCCGGCGGGGCCGAGCTCGTCCAGCTGCGTACGCCCGCCGGTGCGAAGGACCCTGACTCACCCAAGGTGCAGCCCCAGGCCGCGCCGGGCGAGTCCGGCGACCAGCCCTTCTTCGCCCTGGACCTGCTGACCGAGTCGGCCCGTGCGGTGCGTGACGAGCAGCTGGTCGCCCGCCCGAACGACCACTGCGGCTTCTGCGACTTCCAGCCGTTGTGCCCCGTCATCACCGGACCCACCATCGGAGGTCCGCAGTGACGCCGCTCGTGCGCGACACCGACCACCTCAAGACCATCCTGGGCATCCCGTTCAGCGACGAGCAGCTGGGTGCGATCACGGCCGACCCCGCCCTGCCACAGGCGATCATCGCCGGTGCCGGCGCGGGCAAGACGGCGGTCATGGCGGCTCGGGTGGTCTGGCTCGTCGGCCATCTCGGGTACGCGCCCGACCGTCTGCTGGGCCTGACGTTCACCTCCAAGGCGGCTGCCGAGTTGGCCGGCCGCGTCCGCGACTCGTTGGACAAGGTGGGCGACTTCTCCGAGTTCGGCGAGCCGACCGTGTCGACGTACCACGCGTTCGCCGGCACGCTGATCGCCGAGCACGGCCTGCGGATGGGCATCGAGCCCGATCTGCGGGTGCTCGCCGACGCCACGCGATTCCAGATCGCCGCCCGGGTCGCCCGCGGTCACGACGGGCCGCTGCGGCACGTTTCGGCGTGGTTGCCCACGGTGATCGGCGACCTGCTCGACCTCGACGGACAGTTGTCCGAGCACCTCGTCACCACCGAGGAGCTGCGCCGGTTCGACCAGGCCACGGTCGAGCGGGCGCAGGCGGTCGAGAAGCCGCTCAAGTGGCACGACGAGATCGTCGCCGCATGCCTCAAGCGCGACGAGCTGGCCGACCTGGTCGACGAGTACCGCGCCGCCAAGGCCGACGCGGGCGTCATGGACTTCTCCGACCAGATGGCCTGGGGCGCCCAGCTGGCCACGCTGCCCGAGGTCCAGCAGGTGCTGCGCGAGCGGTACGACGTCGTGCTCCTCGACGAGTACCAGGACACCTCGGTCGCCCAGCGCGACCTGCTGCAGTCATTGTTCGCGGGGCGGCCGATCAGCGCCGTGGGTGATCCCGCCCAGGGGATCTACGGCTGGCGCGGTGCCGCCTCGGGCAACCTCACCGCCTTCCTCGACGACTTCCCCGGCGCCGACGGCGAGAAGGGGCGACTGTTCAGCCTCGACGTCACGCGCCGCTGTGCGCCCGAGATCATCGATCTGGCCGGCTACGTGGCGCGCGAGTACTACGGCTCTCCGGGCATCTCCGACATCGTCACGCCGCTGCGGGCCGCCCCCGAGAACCCGCAGGGCGAGGTGTCGGTCGCCCTGCACACCGGCGTCGCCGAGGAGATCGAGGCGCTCGTCGGGCTGGTCGTCGACGCGGTCGAGCGGGGCGTGCCGCGGCGCGAGATCGCCGTCCTGGTCCGCACGACCAACGAGAACCCCGAGATCGTGCGCGCGCTGCGGTCGCGCGGACTGCCGGTCGAGATCGTGGGTCTCACCGGTCTGCTCCAGCAGCCCGAGGTCGTCGACGTGCTGTCGGTCCTGGCGATCCTGGACGACGTCACCGCCAACCCGGCGCTGCTGCGTCTGCTGACCGGGGTGCGTTGGCGCATCGGCGAGCGCGACCTCGCCCTGCTGGGCCAGCGGGCCGCCGAACTGGGCCGGATGTGGCGCGACGGCGACCAGGTCGACTCCAGCGACCCCGACGCCGTGCTGCAAGCCGCCCTCGACGAGGCCACCACCGGCGTCGACCCCACCGAGATCGTCTCGCTCGCCGAGGCCGTCGAGGACCCGGGCGACCGGCCGTACTCCGAGGCGGCACGGCGCCGGTTCGCCGACCTCGCCTCGATGCTGCGGCGGTTGCGCCGTCACGCCCATGAGCCGCTGCTCGACCTCGCCCGCCGGGTCGTGACCGAGCTCGATCTCGACGTCGAGCTGCCGGTCGCGGGGGTGCCCACCGACAACCTCGCGCTGCTGATGGACGCCATCGGCGACTACGCCCAGCACGACCGGTACGCCTCGCTGCCGGGCCTGCTGGCCCACCTCGACGCCGAGCGCGAGTACAACGAGGGGATGGAGCTCAGCGCTCCGTCCGACGCGGACTCGATCAAGCTGCTGACGATCCACCGTGCGAAGGGCCTGGAGTTCGAGGAGGTCTTCGTGCCGTTCGTCTCCGGCACCGTCTTCCCGTCCGGTCGCGGGCGCTCGCGATGGCCCACCGTCGCCAAGGCGCTGCCGGCCCCGTTGCGCGGCGACGTCGACTTCGTGCCGCAGATCGCCGAGTTCACGAGCCCTGCCAAGAAGGCCTTCGAGGAGGACACCCGGCGCGATGCGCTGATGGAGGAGATCCGGCTGGCCTACGTGGCGTTCACTCGGGCCAAGCGCCGCCTGCACGTCAGCGGGCACCGCTGGGGCCGCACCCAGCTGCGCCCGCGCCCCGAGTCGGCCTTCCTCGTCGATGTCCGTGACTGGCTGGCCCAGGGTGGCGTCGCGCCGATCACGTGGGCCGAGCCCCCTGCCGACGACGACCAGAACCCGCACCTGGTCGACCAGACCGTGCCGTGGCCCGTCGCCCTGACCTCCTTCGACCGGCGCCGGGCACTCGCCGACGCCGTCCGTCAGCACCTCTCCGGCGAGGAGGCGCTGCCGGTCGAGGCCGACCCGCGCCTGACCGAGCTGCGCACCGACCTCGACCTGCTGCTCGAGGAGGCCCGGGCCCGGGCCGAGCACCGGGTCGTGGTCGACCTGCCCGCCTCGCTCTCGGCCACCGACGTGTTGGCGCTGGCGCAGGACGAGGAGGCATTCGTGGCCTCGCTGGCGCGGCCGATGCCGCGGCGACCCTCGGCGGCCGCCCGCTTCGGCACGCGGTTCCATGCCTGGATCGAGGCCCGGTACGGCCAACAGACGCTGCTGGACCCCGACGAGCTGCCCGGTCGCGGCGACGCCGAGGTGGCCGACGAGTCCGACCTCGACGCCTTGAAGGAGGCGTTCGAGTCCGGGCCGTTCGCCGGGCGTGAGCCGGTCGCGGTCGAGACTCCCTTCACGCTTCGCCTCGGCGGTCAGCAGATCATCGGCCGGATCGACGCGGTGTTCGCGGTCCGCCTCGAGGACGGCAGTGAGGGCTTCGAGGTCGTCGACTGGAAGACCAATCGGGTCGCCGACGCCGACGACCTGCAGCTCGCGCTCTACCGCCTCGCGTGGGCGGAATTGCAGGGCATCGAGCCCGAACGTGTGGTCGGCACCTTCCACTACGTCCGGCTGGGGGAGTCGCACACGTTCGCCGACCTGCCCGACCGAGAGGCCCTCGAGACCCGTCTCGGGTTACGGTGAAGCGTGGATTTCGCGTTCGACCGGGCCCGGCACGACCGGGCGGGAAACCTGCGGAGACGCGATGAGCTGTGGAGGACACCGGACCTGCGCGTCCTGGTCCTCGGCGGCGAGCACGTCGCGACCGTGGACGGCCCTGCGCTGCGCTGGGTCACGATCGACGAGGCACCCGACGGCGAGTGGATCCTGCTCGGCGACCAGAACGGCCGGCGCCACGCCGCCGTGGCGGTCCCGCGGGTCCCGGCCGAGCTGGCCCCGGTCAGCATCCGCACGCTCGCACCGCTGCTCGACCCCGACGAGCTCTCGTTGGCGATCCACGCCGTGGGCCTGGCCCGGTGGCTGCAGGCGCACACGTACTGCTCGCGCTGCGGCGAGTACCTCTACACCGACCAGGCGGGCCACCTGCGGGTCTGCCCGTCGTGCGGCACCGAGCACTACCCGCGCACCGACCCCGCCGTCATCATGCTCGTCACCGACCTCGACGATCGCGTGCTCCTGGCGCGCAACCCCCGGTGGCCCGAGGGCCGCTTCTCGACCCTGGCCGGATTCGTCGAGCCGGGTGAGACCCTCGAGGACGCCGTGCGACGCGAGGTGGCCGAGGAGGTCGGACTGGTCGTCGACGAGGCCACCTACCTCGCCAGCCAGCCGTGGCCGTTCCCGCAGAGCCTGATGCTGGGCTTCAACGCCCGGGCCACCACGACCGACCTGGTGCTCGACCCCACCGAGATCGCCGAGGCGCGCTGGTTCACGCGCGCCGAGCTGCTCGAGGCGATCGAGGCCGAGCAGCTCGTGTTGCCGCCGCCGAAGGTCTCGATCTCGCGCTGGCTGATCGAGCAGTGGTACGGCGGCGACCTGCCCGGCGCCTGGTAGGCCGGGGACGGTTGCCACGGCCCACCGTTGCGAGGAGCATGCCGTCATGAGTGCGTTCCCGCAGCTGCGCCAGACGGTCATCGACGCCACGGACGTGCGACGCACTGCCGAGTTCTACCGCGAGCTCCTCGGGCTGCAGTACCGGCCCGGCGACGAGCCGCGCGCGGACGAGGACCAGGCCGACTGGCTGGTCCTGCGCCACCCGGACGGCTCGGGAGCGCTCGCGTTCCAACAGGTCGATCGTCTCGACCAGACCACCTGGCCCGACCCGGACGTGCCGATGCAGCTGCACCTGGACTGCACCGTGCCGGACCTGGCCGAGCTGCGGCGCCAGCGGGCCCGCGCCGAGGCCCTCGGCGCGTCGCTGCTGATGGACCAGTCAGTCGACGCCGAGGAGCCGCTGTTCGTGATGGCCGACCCGGAGGGCCACCCGTTCTGCCTGTTCGTGGCTCCCTGAGCGGCCACCGTCCCGGTGTGCTCCGACGTGTCAGAGCGCGGGACGAGCCGGCCGGTTGGCGTCCTCGACCAGCATCAGGATGCCGGAGACCAGGTTGCAGAACAGCAGGGTGCAGACGGCCAGCGCGGTGTGCTTCTGGCGGTCCTTCGCGCCCTTGTGGATCTGGATGGTCATCGGGATGTACCAGGCCGCGGCGATGATGCCGAGTCCGCAGGTGCCCACGATGACCAGTCCGAGGATGACCCAGTTGATGATCGCGGCCGCTTGGTACATCCCGTTCGGGGCGGGCTGCGGCACGTACCCGTAGCCGGGGGCGTATCCCGCTGCCGCCGGGTACGCCTGTTGCGGCGGGTAGGACGCATTCCCGTAGGGCGACGGCGTCGCGCCGTAGGGGCTGGATGAGCCGTCCCCCGGTACCGGGCCAGGCGAGTCAGGGAAATGGGGAGGCTGGGTCACGAGCAACGACGATAACGCCGCGCCCCTCGAGGCGTGGCGAATCGTGCTGAAAGGGGCCGAACAGCAGCTCAGAGTCCGAGCTGCGCCTTGACCTGGGCGACGGACGGATTCGTCAGGGCCGTGCCGTCGGCGAACACGAGCGTCGGCACCGTCTGGTTGCCGCCATTGGCCTGCTCGACGAGCTGGGCGGCCTCGGGCTGCTGCTCGATGTCGACCTCGTCGAACTCGATGCCCTCGCGCTTGAGCTGGGACTTCAGGCGGTGGCAGTACCCGCACCACGGGGTGCTGTACATCGTGAAGGTCCCGCTGGCTGACTCGGTCATGGACTGTCGCTCCCTCGCACTACGCTGTCGTGGGGCCCTCGATCGTGCGAATCGCCGATCGTGCCGCTCCCACCCTCAACCTCCAGCCTGCCACTCGCATTCCACGAACGGAGACCATGGGCCTGCCTGACCGCCTCGACGCCGATGACCTGCTGAGCGGACTCGACCCCGAACAACGCGAGGTCGCCACGACCCTGCGCGGGCCCGTGTGCGTCATCGCCGGTGCCGGAACGGGCAAGACCCGGGCCATCACGCACCGGATCGCCTACGGGACGGCCACGGGCGTCTACAAGCCCACCGAGGTGCTGGCGGTGACGTTCACGGTCAAGGCCGCCGGCGAGATGCGCGAGCGGCTGCGCACCCTGGGGGCGCACGGCGTCCAGGCCCGCACGTTCCACTCCGCGGCGCTGCGCCAGGCGCGGTACTTCTGGCCGCGGGTCTACGGCACCGAGTTCCCGCAGATCCTGGAGTCGAAGTTCGCGTTCGTGGCCGAGGCCGCGCGCCAGGTGGGAGTCCGCACCGACCAGGCCACGCTGCGCGACCTCGCGGCCGAGGTCGAGTGGGCCAAGGTCTCGAACGTGCGGCCCGACGACTACGGCGCCGTGGCGGTCCGCCGCCAGCGCACGGTCGGCGACATCGACCCGGGCGAGGTGGGCGCGATCCTGCGTTCCTACGAGCAGGTCAAGCGCGACCGCGGCCGGATCGACATGGAGGACATCCTGCTGATCACCGCCGCGATCCTGGCCGACGAGCCGGCGATCGCCGCCGAGGTGCGCCGCCAGTACAAGTGGTTCGTCGTCGATGAGTTCCAGGACGTCAACCCGCTGCAGTCCACACTGCTCGACCTGTGGCTGGGCGGTCGCGACGAGGTCTGCGTCGTCGGCGACCCGCGCCAGACGATCTACACGTTCGCCGGCGCCTCGGCCACGATCCTGGGCGACTTCGCCAAGCGCCGCTTCCCGGACGCGCCCCAGATCGAGCTGGTGCGCAACTACCGGTCCACGCCCCAGATCGTCGCGGCGGCCAACGAGGTCTTCGCCGGGCGCGGCCCGTCGGTCACCCTGGGCGTGCGCCTGCAGTCGCAGAACTCGCCCGGCCCCGCCGTGGACTACCGGCCCTTCGCCGACGAGCCGGCCGAGGCCGACGCCATCGCCGACCGGATCGTGGCCCTGCACCGCCAAGGCGTGTCGTACCGCGAGATGGCGGTGCTCTACCGCATCAACGCCCAGTCCGAGGTCTACGAGGAGGCGCTGGGCCGGCTGCAGATCCCGTACTCGATGCGCGGCGGCACCGGCTTCTTCCAGCGTCCCGAGGTGCGCCAGGCCGTGACGCTGCTGCGTGGTTCGGCGCGCGCGGGCGAGGGGTCGGGGTCGCTGGCCGACGACGTGCGCGCCGTGCTGGCCGCGATGGACTTCTCCGACACGCCGCCCGAGGGACGCGGCGCGGTCCGCGACCGCTGGGAGTCCCTCCAGGCGATCCACACCATGGCGATCGACCTGGCGCAGGCCGAGCCGCAGGCGGACCTGGCCGCCCTCGTGGCCGACCTCGATCGCCGGGCCGAGCAGGCGCACGCGCCCTCGACCGACGGCGTGACGCTCTCGACGTTCCACGCGGCCAAGGGCCTGGAGTGGGACGCGGTCTTCGTCGCCGGCGCGCAGGAGGGCACGCTGCCCTACGTCGCCACGATGGACGACCCCGCAGCGGTCGAGGAGGAGCGCCGACTGTTCTACGTCGGCATCACGCGCGCCCGACGGCACCTCATGGTGTCGTGGTCCGCGGCGCGCAAGGCCGGGGGACAGGCGCGGCGCAAGCCCAGCCGGTTCCTCGACCGGCTCCTGCCCGAGCAGGTGCAGGTGTCCCGCGCCGCCAAGCGCAAGGTGCGCCTGCCCGAGCCCGACCTCGTCTACGACGAGGCCCTGTTCGAGCGCCTGCGCGCGTGGCGCAAGGAGATCTCCCAGGGGGAGTCCAAGCCGGCGTTCACCGTGTTCAACGACGCCACGCTCAAGGCGATCGCGGCGCTGCGACCCAGCAGCGCCGAGCAGCTGCTCCAGGTCTCGGGCGTCGGTCAGTCCAAGCTCGAGAAGTACGGCGACGGCGTCCTCGCGATCATCGCCGACTCCTGAGCCCCGCCCCAGCCCCGAGATTTGCTCTGAAACTCACCTTTGAGAGCTCCTCAAAGGTGGAAATGGGAGCAAATCTCGGGAGGCGCTGGGGAGTGGGTCAGACGGGGTCGAAGCCCGGCAGGGAGTCGGCGACGATCGCGCGGAAGTGCGCCGTCGAGCCGAGCTGGCACAGCACCCCGATGCCGCCGGCCCAGACGCGGTGGATCAACAGGTAGCCGGGCGGGACGTTGAGCTTGAGCGCGGTGCCCATGCCCTCCTGGCCGGTACTGGCCAGGCGCTGGGTCTGGCGGCGCAGCCAGTCGCGGTCGAACGTGAACGTCTCGGTCACGATCGGCTCGACGAGCGGGCCCAGATAGCCCTCCAACACGTCCGGTTCGATCTTCTGACCGCCGCGCAGGAAACCCTCCTGGCGCAGGCCGTCCGCCACCGTCGCGTAGTCGCCGTCGGCGGCCGCACGCAGCAGCGGTCCCATGGGTGCGGGCAGTCCGTCGGGCAACCGGGCGACGGCGCCGTAGTCGACGACACCCAGCCGACCGTCGGGCAGGACGCGGAAGTTCCCCGGGTGCGGATCGGCATGCAGCAGCCCGGCCCGGATGGGGCCCTCGAACAGGAACCGCACGTAGGTCTCGCCGTACAGGTCCCGTTCCTCCTGGGTGCCGTTGGCGATCACGTCGGCCAGCGACCGGTCGCCGGGCAGCCAGGCGGTCACCAGCGCCCGCTCGGTGTGGGCGAGCGGCTCTGGCACGACGATCATCGGATCGTCCTCGAACGCATCGGCGAAGGTCGACTGGGCGTCGGCCTCGAGGCCGTAGTCGAGCTCCTCGGCGACCCGCTCCTGCAACTCGCGCACGAGGGCCTTCACGTCGAGGTTGGGCATCATCGTGCCGAGCATCCGGGCCAGCCGGCCGATCTGGCGCAGGTCGGACGTGAGCGCCTCGGCGGCGCCGGGGTACTGGATCTTGACGGCCACCTCGACGGGCTCGTCGTCGGGCTCGGGCAGGAACCAGCTGTGGTGGACCTGGCCGATCGAGGCGGCGGCCGCGGGAGTCGGCTCGAAGTCGGGGAAGCGCTCGGCCCAGTCGGCGCCGAACTCGCGCTCCATGACGCGCGCGACGGTCCCCGGCCCCATGGGCGGAGCGGCGTCCTGCAGCTTGGTGAGCGCCTCACGGTAGGGGCCGATGACCTCCTCGGGCAGCGCGGCCTCGAAGACGCTCAGGGCCTGGCCGAACTTCATCGCCCCGCCCTTGAGCTGGCCCAGCACGCTGAAGATCTGGTCGGCCGTACGACGCTGGACGTCGTTCATCACCGCCGACGCCGGAGCTCCGACCAGACGACGGCCGATGCCCCACGTCGTGCGGGCCGCGAACCCGGCCGGCAGTCCGGCGAGGCGGGCGCCACGGCGCAGGGCGCTGCCGGTGAGGGGCTTCTCCTGCGGGTCGTCCACATCGTCGTCGGCCACGTCGTCAGGATAGTGGCGGCCGCCGCATCCGCCCGGTCATGCGGCCAGCAGGCGGCACACGCACGCTGCGGCAAACGGGACGGCGCGCACCTCGACCTCGGACGGGTCCGTTCCGACCGAGAGGACGTGACCGACGGCCGGGGGTCGCTGCCCGTGACGCAGACAGTCGACCTGGCGCATCACCTCGGCGGCCGCGCGATGGAGCAGCCACAGCGGCAGGGCCTGGGGCAGCAGCCGGACCCGCTCGAACTGCGGCAGCAGGGCGGCCCACGCGGGATCGGCGGCGATCAGATGGGCGTCGAGGCAGCCCAGGCACGGAGTGTCCCCCGGCGCGACCAGCGGGCCGATGCGCACCCGCCGCTCGTCGAGCACCACCGGGAGGTGGACGACCCCCGCGGTCACCAGATCCTCGAACGCCGACCGCGCGGGTTCGCCCCCGCTGACCAGGATCTCCAGATCCGGGTCGGCACCGGGCGGACCGAACCCGTCGAGCAGGAGACCGGCGAACGCGGACGTCGATCGGTCGTGGCGCACGGCGACCGTGGGGGAGAGCAGCGCCGGCTCCGGCGCGATGACCGCGCCCGAGACGATCAACCGGTCGAGCGTCGCGCCCAGGTCGTCGGTGAACTCCGGGACGCTCCGCGCGACGACGGCACGGAGCCGTTCGAGGCTGAGCGACCCGTCGAGCAGCCGCAGCAGCCGGGCCATGCCGGGCCGGTCGCGGATGAGCACGCCGGGGCTGGTGCCGACCTGCAGGGTGCGGGCGTCGCGGCGCAGCAGGAGCGCCCCCGGCAGGAGTCGGGGTCCGCACGAGCCGGCGCGGTCGAAGGAGGAGGGCGGCATCGGTCCATCGTGACCGAGCCCAGATGCGGTCGGGCCGGTGATCCACAGCCCGCCGGGGGGCGATGGGGGCGGACGAACCGCCCCCATCGCCAAGTCTCAGGCCTTGCCGAGAATGCGGTTGAGCTTCGTCCCGCACTCGGGGCAGACGCCCTTGGCCATGCGGGTGCCCTTCTCGCTGACCTGGACTTCACCGCTCGTCTCGCGCTTGTCCTTGCACTTCACGCAGTAGAACTCGCCCGTCCATGTCTCCGCCATAACGGCCTCCTTGCCGATGCCGCGCCGCCGATTGTGGCGCAGGTCACGCTCAGCCTAGGCGCAAAACGGCTCCGAGCAAGGCTGAAGCCCCACCCGGCGCGCCTTCCCCTTGCGCGTCGGAGCAGGGCTTCAACACGGCTCAAGGTAGGCCTGATCCGGGCCGAGGTCAATGCTTTCCGGACAGGTCTGTCCACTGCCTGTGGACAACCTTGGGGACAACGTTGTGGGCCACGCCGGGGAAGGTGTGGGGACAGCTGTGGACAGCCCGGTGAATCGCGGCCTCCGGAGCCTGCTGACACCGCGTTGACCTGCACGGATGTGCCACGGCCCTGTGGATGAACGACGGGAGGTGACGGTCGTGCCGGCGCTCGGCCACGCCGCTGCCCGACGGGCGATCTACCGTGGTGCCATGGCCGAGATCGAGGTGCGTCGCAGCGCACGCAGGACCCGCACCGTCTCGGCCCGACGCGAGGGTGGCCGCACGATCGTCATGATCCCGGCGTCGATGAACGAACGCGAGGAGCGCCGGGCGGTCGCCGAGATGGTCGCCCGTCTCGACGCGCGCGACCGGCGTCGCTCGGTGGCGCGCTCCGACACGGCGCTCGAGGAGCGGGCCGCGCGCCTGGCCGCCCTGTACGTCCCCGAGGCGCCGGCGCCCGCGTCGGTGCGGTGGGTCACCAACCAGAACACCCGCTGGGGCTCGTGCACCCCGGTCGATCGCACCATCCGGCTCTCGCACCGCCTGCACGACATGCCCGATCACGTCGTCGACGCGGTCCTCGTGCACGAGTTGGCGCACCTGGTCGTCTCGGGCCACGGGCGTGACTTCGAGGCGATCGTCAGGCGCTTCCACCGGATGGACGAGGCGATGGGCTTCCTCGAAGGCGTGACCTGGCAGCAGCGACGAGACTCCTGACGGACGCGTCCGTCGGCTCGGGCAGGTGGTCCACGCGGAACCAGCGCACGTCGTCGGACTCCTCGGAGCACTGCGGCTCGGCGCCCTCAGGGGCGACGGCCACGAACTGCACGTCGAGGTGGTGGCCGCCCTCGTGGCACCGCACCGGGTGGCGCGAGAGCAGCAGGGGATCGGGATCGATGGTCAGCCCGGCGATCCCCGTCTCCTCCGTCGCCTCACGCAGGGCCGCTGCCGCGAGGGAGGGATCGGCCGACTCGCAGTGGCCGCCGGTCTGCAGCCACCGACCGAACTTCGGGTGCAGGACCAACGCCACGGCGCTGTGGTCGGCCGAGATCACCAGCGCGCTGGCGGTCACGTGATCGGGCGCGCAGGCGCGTGCCCCCGGCTCGTCGTGCGCCGTGGCGTACGACGAGAACAGCTCACGCAGTGCCTGCTGCTCGGCGTCGGGCGGCGACCAGGCCGCCAGCACGTGACGAATGTCGTCGGTCAGACTCACCGGGCGTCGTCGGTGCCGGGCTCATCGCCCGACTCGCCGTCACGGGACTCGTCCGAGGACAGCAGCTGCTGCAGGGCGGCGTCGAAGTCGGCGTCGCTCAACGCGCCGGTCTGCTTGTCGCAGAAGCCGAGCGGGTCGTCGAGGTCAGCGGACGTCGGCAACAGGTCCGGGTGACTCCACACGGTGTCGCGCGCCTCGGCGCCGCGTCGATCGCGCAGCGCGGACCAGAGGTTGGCGGCATCGCGCAGGCGACGGGGGCGCAGCTCCAGGCCGACCAGCGTCGCGAACGTCTCCTCGGCCGGGCCGCCGGAGGCGCGGCGACGCCGGAACGCCTCGGCCAGTGCGCCGGCCGCGGGCATGACGTCGGCGGTGGCCTGGGCGACGAGCTCGTCGACCCAGCCCTCGACCAGCGCCAGCAGCAGCTCGAGGCGCTCCTTGGCGCGCTCCTGCTCCGGCGTGGGCCGCGGGTCGAAGAGACCGCCCGAGAGCGCCTCCTGCATCGCCTGGGGGTTGCTGGGGTCGACCGATCGCATCTGCTCCTCGATCGCGGCCACGTCGATGCGGATGCCACGGGCGAAGTCCTCGATGGCGCCCAGGACGGCGGCGCGCAGCCACGTCGCGCGGGCGTAGAGGCGGTGGTGGGCGCTCTCGCGCAGCATCACGTAGAGCAGGACGTCGGCCTGCGTGGCCTCGAGGCCCTCGGCGAGCGCCGTGATGTTGTGCGGCAGCAGCGCCGCGGTGTGCTCGGGGCCGAGCGGGAGTCCGACCTCGGTCGAGGAGAGCACCTCGGTGGCCAGGGCGCCGATCGCCGAGCCGACCTGCTGGCCGAACATGGCGCCGCCGGCCTGGTTGAGCATCCCGACCAGGGGACCGGCCATGGCCTTGGCCTCGGGCGGGATCGCGTCCTCCATCGAGGCGACGACGTGCTGGGCCACGGGCTCGACCATGACCCGCCACGTGTCCATCGTGTGCTCGACCCACTCCGCGCGGCTCCAGGCCGCGGCCGAGGTCGCGCCCGCGGGCAGGTCGGTGACGCGGTCGAGCCACATCTCGGCCAGGCGCTGGGCGTCGGCGACGGCTCCGGTCTGACCGGTGTGCGGGCTGGGGTCCTCCCCGGCGGCCGCGACGGCGTGGCGGGCCACGTCGGCGGCGAGTCGGTAGTTCACGGTGCCCTCGTGCGGCTCGAACATCCGCTGCATCTGGGACATCATCTGGCCGAGGTCGAACTGACCCCCGCCCATCTGTCCGAACAGGCCCTCCAGGGGCGTGCCCTTGAAGGGGTTCTGCGGGTCCTCGCGAGGTTCCTCGGCCATGGACTCAGCCTAGGCGCTCGCGCCTGACGACATGTCCCGTGGCTCCCGCCCGCGGCATCGGCCCGGGCGACGGTTTCCGCACGGCCTTAGGGTGACGGTGTGTCATCCCCGATGCGCCTCAGCCGGCGCACGCTCACCCTCTCCGTCGGTCTCGCGCTCCTGACGGTGCTGACCTGTCTCGTGGCGTTCCTCCCGGTTCCGTACGTGACCATGCGCCCCGGGCCGGTGTTCAACACCCTCGGCGACCTGGACGGCAGGCCCATGCTCACGTTCGGCAAGGGCGTCCGTACCTACCCGACGGACGGCCGCCTGGACTTCACGACGGTGTCGGTGACGCGAGCGGAGTCCCGGATGTCGCTGAGCGGCGCGATCGAGGGCTGGCTCGACCCGGACGTGGCGGTCGTCCCCCACGACTTCGTCTATCCCGACCGTCAGACGAACGAGGAGTCCCGGGCCGAGGGAGCCGCCGAGCTGGCCAGCTCGCAGGACGCCTCCCGCGCCGCGGCGCTGAAGGCCGCCGGCCTCACCGTCGTCGAGTTGCCCAAGGTCGCCCAGGTCGTCGAGGGGGGCCCTGCCGAGGGCAAGCTGCAGGCCGGCGACCTCATCTTGACCGTCGACGGCCGCAAGGTCGCCGACCAGGAGGCGGTGGGGAAGGCGATCAGCGCTCGCAAGCCCGGCGCCGAGGTCACGATCGGCTACCGCCGTGACGGCAAGGACGGCACCGCGACCATCACCACGACCGAGATGCCCGACGACCCCGAGAAGGCTCGGGTCGGCATCTCCGTCGGCACCGGGTTCGAGTTCCCGATCGAGATCGAGAACCACATCGGCGACCGCGTGGGCGGCCCGAGCGCCGGCGCGATGTTCGCCCTGGCGATCTACGACGAGTTGACCCCCGGGGCACTCACCGGCGGGCAGAACGTCGCGGGAACCGGCACGATCGATCCGGACGGCAAGGTCGGGGCGATCGGCGGGGTCCGCCAGAAGATGGCCGGCGCCGCGAAGGCGGGTGCCGACATCTTCCTGGTGCCCGCGCAGAACTGTCAGGAGGCCACGGCCGGTGGTGACTTCGACATGACGCTGGTCAAGGTCGAGAAGTTGCAGGACGCGATCGACGCGGTGAGCGCGCTCGCGAAGAACCCGAACGCGAAGGTGTCGAGCTGTGAATGAACCCCGGTTGACCGTCAGCGGCGAGGGCATGGGCGAGGACTCGCCCGTGCGTCAGGCCGCCCTCGAGGTCGAGTCCCACGTCGACGGCGGTGGGTGGGACCAGCCGCCGCGCCTGTTCGCCCTGGTGCTGACCGCCGACCTGCTGGCCGCCCAGCCCGAGCTGGCCGACGATCTCGGCGACCCCGAGTCGTACACGCCGATCGAGCAGGAGCTCCCGCCCGGCCGCGAGGTCGAGGAGCTGTTGCCCGAGATCGGCTGGCCCGCCGAGGTGGGCGGGTGCGCCGTCGTCATGGAGCGGCTCACCCTGCCGGCCGACGCCCAGGACCAGGTTCCCGACGACCCGGCCGCAGCGATCGAGTTCGCCGCCGCGCACCCGGACCGTCAGGAGATGCGGATCGTCGCGGCGGTCCTGCGCGACGGCTCGGCCCACGTCGCGGTGCGCCCCCGGGATCCGGCCGACGCCCCGCTCATCGAGGGCCCCGGCGTTGTCCCGGGACTGGTCGAGATGCTGGCCGAGACGCTCGTCGAGGACGCCTGAGCCGTCGAGGCGATCACGCGCGCGACCCGGGTTCGTCCGCACCACGTAGGCTGGCGCCAGACCCACACTGCCGTGAGCCAGGAGAACCG
The DNA here is from genome assembly GCF_014334735.1 of Aeromicrobium senzhongii. Classification (NCBI taxonomy): domain Bacteria; kingdom Bacillati; phylum Actinomycetota; class Actinomycetes; order Propionibacteriales; family Nocardioidaceae; genus Aeromicrobium; species Aeromicrobium senzhongii. The sequence goes on along the minus strand of NZ_CP060587.1, from coordinate 2,330,247 downwards.
TGAGCGACATCTTCGGATCGACACCCCCTCGACGCGACCCCGAATCGCGTTCTGATCGTGGACGTCGTGTCCTGATCCCGACGATCGTCACCCTGGCGGTGCTGCTCGTCGCCGGGTCGCTGTTCGTCAGTCTGTGGACCGAGCGCCTCTGGTACCGCTCGGTGGACTTCCAGGGCGTCTTCACGACCGTCCTGCTCACCCGCTCCGCCCTGTTCGTGGCGTTCGCGGTGTTCGGCGCCCTCGTGATCGGCGTGAACGTCTGGCTCGCGCACCGCAACCGCCCCAACCCGCTGGGGCTGCGCCGTGACGACCCGGCCGCCCGGTACCGCATGGCCATCACGCCGATCGCCCGCTGGGCGCTGCTCGCGGTCGCGCTCTTCGTGGGCCTGTTCTCGGGCATCATCGGCAGCAGCCGCTGGGAGACCTTCCAGCTCTGGCTCAACGGCGAGTCGTTCGGTCGCAAGGACCCGCACTTCGGCAAGGACGTGGGCTTCTACGTCTTCGACATGCCGTGGCTGCAGTTCATCGTGTCCTACCTGTTCGCGCTGCTGCTCATCACGGCCATCGCGGTGGCGTTCGTCCACTACGTGTTCGGTGGGATCCGCCTGGCGAACAAGGGCCCGAAGTTCAGCCGTGCCGCCCAGATCCAGGTGGCCGTGCTGATCGGCCTGGCGATGCTCGTGCGCGCGGCCAACTACTGGCTCGACCGCTACGCGATGGCCTACGACAACTCGGGCCTGTTCGACGGCATCACGTACACCGCGGCCAACGCCGAGATCCCGGCCAAGAACATCCTCATGGTCGTCGCGATCCTGTGCGCCCTGATGTTCTTCTCGACGATCTTCCTGGGCTCGTGGACGCTGCCCGCGCTGGGCCTGGGCCTGTGGTTCCTGACCTCGCTGCTGATCGGCGCCGCCTGGCCCGCGATCATGCAGCAGTTCCAGGTCAACCCCTCCGAGCCGGACCGCGAGGGCCCGTACCTGGAGGAGAACATCAAGGGCACCCGCGAGGCCTTCGGGGTCGCGGACGTCGGGACCAACGACTACTCCGCCAAGACCGAGCTGACCCCCAAGGAGCTGAGCGCCTCGGCCGAGTCGCGCGTCAGCACCCGTCTGCTCGACCCGACGCTGATCTCGCCGGCGTTCCAGCAGCTGCAGCAGGTGCGCGGCTACTACACGGTCCCCAAGACGCTCGACGTCGACCGCTACGCCCTGGGCGACAACCCGCAGCCGCAGGACGTCATCATCGCGGCGCGCGAGGTCGACCTCGAGGGCCTGCAGGCCACGCAGCGCACCTGGTCGAACGACCACACGGTCTACACGCACGGCTACGGCGTGATCGCCGCGTACGGCAACAAGCGCGGCTCGCAGGGCGAGCCGGTGTGGGTCGCCAAGGACATCCCGCCCACCGGCGACCTGAAGTTCGACGGCCCGCCGCGGATCTACTTCGGCGAGAGCTCGCCCTCGTACTCGATCGTGGGTCGCCCGGACGACGCGGCACCGATCGAGGTCGACACGCCGCGTGGCGGCGCCTCCGACGACGAGGAGGCCGGTGACTCCACGGCCAACACGTACGACGGCAAGGGCGGCGTCGAGATGGGCTCGCTGTTCCGTCAGGTGCTGTACGCGTTCAAGTTCGCCGAGCCGAAGATCGTGCTGTCGGACCGCGTCAACGAGAACTCCAAGATCATCTACGACCGTCACCCCCGCGAGCGCGTCCGCAAGGTCGCCCCGTGGCTGACGCTCGACGGCGACACCTACCCGGCCGTCGTCGACGGCAAGGTCGTGTGGATCGTCGACGGCTACACGACCAGCAACACCTACCCGTACTCGGAGTCGCGCTCGCTGGCCACGGCGACCAGTGACACGCTGACCGAGGGCGCCAGCCAGATCGCGCTGCCGACCGACCAGGTCAACTACATGCGCAACTCGGTCAAGGCCGTGGTCGACGCGTACGACGGCACCGTCACGCTCTACGAGTGGGACACCGAGGACCCGATCCTGAAGACGTGGTCCAAGGTCTTCCCCGACGCGGTCGAGCCGAAGTCCAAGATCACGCCCGCGCTGCTGCAGCACCTGCGCTACCCGGTCGACATGTTCAAGGTTCAGCGCGATGTGCTCAGCCGCTACCACGTGACGAACGCCCAGACGTTCTACGAGGACGGCGAGCGCTGGAAGATCCCCGAGGACCCGTCCGCGGCCGGCAGCACCAAGCAGCCGCCGTACTACCTGTCGACGAGCGGGCCCGGCGACGCGTCGCCGAAGTTCAGCCTGACCTCGGTGTACCTGCCGAACAACCGTCAGAACCTGGCCGCGTTCATGAGCGTGAACTCCGAGGCGTCCGACGTCGAGAACTACGGCAAGCTCGAGATCCTCGAGTTGCCCAGTGACACGCGCGTCGGTGGTCCCAACCAGATCGCGGCACAGTTCGAGTCCGACGCGGGCGTTCGCGCGGCGCTGCTGCAGTACGAGCAGTCGCAGAACACGCGGATCCTCCGAGGCAACCTGCTGACGCTGCCGGTCAGCGGCGCGATGCTCTACGTCCAGCCGATCTACATCCAGCGTGTCGGCGAGGGCTCCTACCCGGTGCTCCAGCTGATCACCGCGACGTTCGGTGACGGCGTGGGTGTCGGTCAGACCCTCGACGAGGCGCTGCGCGTGGCACTGGGCCTGGAGGAGGGCACCACGCCCGAGGCCGAGCCCGCGCCCGAGGGCGGTGGCGAGGCCGGCGGTGCCCCGGCACCGGCCAAGACGGCCGAGCAGTACCTCTCGGACGCGTCGCGCTACTACGACCAGGCCCAGGCCGCGCTCGAGGACGGCGACCTGGCCACGTACCAGGCGCGCATCGACGACATGGCCGAGGCGCTGGCCGCGGCGCAGCGCGAGCTGGAGAAGTAGGACCCGGTCCCGCCGCTAGTCGGTGGGGGAGTCGGTGACATCGGCGACGGTGGCGCCCAGGACGTCGATCACGTCCTGGGCCCGCACCGTCACCGAGACGCCGTGGGCCCCGCCGCCGAGCGAGATCGTGCCGGTCACGTGCTGGTCCGCGATCACGGGCCAGGCGTGGGTCGACCCGAACGGCGTGATCGTGCCTCGCTCGTAGCCCGTCGCCGCGAACGCGTCCTCGGGTGAGGGCATCGACAACCGCGAGACGCCCAGGACGCGGCGCAGCTTCGGCCAGTCGATCTGGCGGTCGCCGGGGACGAGCACGAACAGGTGATCGTCGTCCCCGCGCCGCACGACGAGCGTCTTGACGATCCGGTCGGGGTCGACGCCCCGCGCGGCGGCCGCCTCGGCGAGGGAGCCGACCTGCCCGTGGCGGGTCACGGTGTAGTCGATTCCCGCCGCGTCCAGGGCGGCGGTCACGCGGTCCTCGGTCATCGTCCGATCAGAACACCTGACGCAGGTTCGCGCGAGCCAGGTCGAGGATCTCGTCACCGCGCCCGGACATCACGGTGCGCATGGCGTAGAGCGAGAAGCCCTTGATCTGCGTGGCGTTCACCGACGGCGGGATCGTGACCTCCTGGCGCTCGGTGACGACGTTCACCAGCGCGGGCCCGTGGTGGGCGAACGCCTCGGCCAGTGCCGGCGCGAGGTCCTGGGAGCGGTCGACGCGCAGGGCGCGCAGTCCGATGGCCTCGGCCACCCGGGCCAGGTCGGGGTTCTGCAGGCCCGTGCCCCAGTTGACGAAGCCGGCCGCCTTCATCTCCAGCTCGACGAAGTTCAGGGAGCTGTTGTCGAAGACCACGATCTTCACCGGAAGGTTCAGCTGCACCAGCGTGATGAGCTCGCCGAGCATCATCGTCAGGCCCCCGTCGCCGGCCATGGCGACGACCTGGCGGCCGGGGTGGGCGGCCTGGATGCCGATCGCCTGGGACACGGCGTTGGCCATCGAGCCGTGGCTGAACGACCCGATCAGACGGCGCCTGCCGTTCATCCGGACGTAGCGGGCGGCCCACATGACCGGCGATCCGACGTCCGGCACGAACACCGCGTCGTCGTTCGCGATCTCGTCGATCGTGCGCGCGACGTACTGCGGGTGCTGGTCGCGCCCCTCCTTGACGGGTCCGGCCAGCTCGTCGAGCTTCTCGCGGGTCTTCTCGTAGTGCGCGACGGAGTCGTCGACGTGGGTGCGGTCGTCCTTGTGGTCGAGCAGCTCCTGCAGGGCCGGTGCCGTGTCGCGGACACTGCCGACCAGGCCGAGGTCCAGCGGCACCCGCCGGCCGAGTTGCTCGCCGCGCACGTCGATCTGGATGATCGTCTTCTCCCGCGGGAGGAAGTCGGGGTACGGGAAGTCGGTGCCCAGCATCAGCAGCGCGTCGCACGCCTCGATGGCGCGGTACCCGGACGCGAAGCCCAGCAGGCCCGTCATGCCGACGTCGAAGGGGTTGTCGTACTCCAGGTACTCCTTGCCGCGCATCGCGTGGACGATGGGCGCACCCAGGTGGTCGGCCAGGGCGACGACCTCGTCATGGGCACCGGCGCAGCCGGCCCCGGCCAGGATGGTGACCCGGCCGGCCCGGTCGAGCAGGTCGGCGGCACGCTGCAGGTCCGCGGGTGAAGGGGTCACGACGGGGTCGGTCGGGCGCAGGATCGTGACGGTCTCGTCGGTGGCCTCGGTGAGCGCGACGTCGCCGGGGATCACCAGGACGGCCACGCCCTGCTTCTCGATCGCCGTCTGCATGGCGATCCGCAGCAGTCGCGGCATCTGCGAAGGGCTGGAGACGTTCTCGACGAACACGCTGCACTCGCGGAACAGCTCCGTCGGATGGTTCTCCTGGAAGTAGTTGGACCCGATCTCCGAGGTCGGGATGTGCGCGGCGATCGCCAGCACGGGCACGCGCGAGCGATGGGCGTCGTAGAGGCCGTTGATCAGGTGCGTGTTGCCCGGTCCGCAGCTGCCCGCGCACACCGCGATCCGGCCGGTGGTCGCCGCCTCGGCACCGGCGGCGAAGGCTGCGGCCTCCTCGTGGCGGACGTGCATCCACCTGATTCCCGAGTTGCGCAGGGCGTTCGTGAAGCCGTTGAGTGAGTCGCCCGGGATCCCGTAGACCCGCTCCACGCCGTTGGCCTCGAGCGTGTCGACGATGTTCCTCGCGATGGTGACCATGTCTCACGGTAGGCCGGGGCCACCCCTGACACATCTTGGGAAGTGGCCGGGGTCACAGGGGTTTCTCGGGGGCCCGATGCCTCCTCGGGACCCTGCGCGGCGCTCCTCCATACTGTGGGCATGTCCGTCCTGCAGGATCTCGCCGACGAGCTGACGATCCGGCTCGCCGCGCCCGTCGGGATCTCGGACCTCACGCTGGCCCATCTGGCCGCCGGCCCGCACCCCCTCAACGTCGACTGGATGCGGCGCGAGTCGCTGTTGAGCCGGGCCGCTCCGCGCAAGTCGCAGGAGTACTACGCGGCCCTGGGCGTCCGACCCTCGATGACCGGGCCGTTGCACACGCCCGAGGACGTCGAGAACGGCGTCTCGGCACGCTGGGTCGTCCCGGCGCGGTGGAGCGGGCGGACGTACGGCTACATCTGGATCATCGACGAGAACGGCACGTCCGTCCCGCAGTCGGACATCGAGGACCTGACGGACTACGCCGAGCGGATCGCGGAGACGATCCACCGGCGTACGTCCCGGTTGCGCGATCGCGCGAGCAGCGTGCGCGACCTGCTGCTGAGCAACCGTCGTGGTCACCTGGACACCGCGGGCTGGCTCTACGACGTCGCGGGATACCCCCAGGGACCGGTCGCCGTGCTGGTCATGAGCCTGACCGGCGACGTCGACACGGCCAACCTGCCGATCAGCATCCTGGACGGTCCGCTGCCGCGAGCGGTGCCGGGCGAGGTGTGGCGGTTCGTGGACCAGCGCCGCGCGGTGATGCTGCTGCCGCCCGAGACGGTCACGCGCCGGGGCGCCACCGAGCGGGTGGCCGAGCACGCGAAGCAGGTCACCGAGACCGAGCTCGATGCGCCTGGCTCGGTGGTCATCGGGATCGGCGATCCCGTCGCGAACCTCTACGAGGCCTCGACGAGCTTCCGCCAGGCGCGGCTGGCCGTGCGGGCGCTCACGGCCTTCGACACCCTGCCGCGGATCCAGTCCTGGAGCGACCTGGGGGCCCTGCGCGCGGTCGTCTCGATCCCCGACGAGCTCCTCGACGACGCGATCCCGCCGGGGGTCGCGATGCTGCAGGAGGAGTCGCCGTTCCTGGCCGAGACACTCGATGCGTACTTCGCCACCGGCTGCAGCGTGCCCGACACCTGTCGGCTGCTGTCGATCAGCCGCGGCACCGTGTACTACCGGCTGCAGCGCGCCGAGACGATCTCGGGCCTGTCCCTCAAGGACGGTGCCGACCGCATGACGCTGCAGGTCGGGCTGGCCGTCATGCGCCTGCGCGACTCAGGTCAGCAGACCCACGTCAGCTCCGAGCGAGTCGTCTCCGAGGTCGTGGGAGCCCGGGGCCTTCACCAGATACCCCGCATCGATCGGTAGCGACGCGCCGGTCACGTAGCGCGAGCGGTCGGACATCAGCCACAGGACCGCGTCGGCCACGTCCTGGGCCTCGATCCACCCGGTCGGCAGCGCGTGCCCCGACCGGTAGAGGGCCTGTTGCGCCTCGCCGCCCATGCGGGCGGTGTGTGCGGGGTTGTTGATCATCGGGGTGTCCACCGAGGTCGGCAGGACGCAGTTGACGCGGATCCGCTCGGGCCCGAGTTCCTGCGCCAGTGATCCGGCGAGTCCGACGACGCCGAACTTGCTGGCGCTGTAGGCCGACCACCCGGCAGCCGCGCGCTCGCCGTTGACCGAGCTGTTGATCACGATCGAGCCGCCCTCGCCCCCGGCCCGGATGGCGGGGGCGACGGCGCGCACGGTGTTCCAGACCCCCGTCAGGTTGACGGCGATGGTCTCGTGCCAGTGCTGGTCGTCGCCCGTCACGGTCTCGCCCGGGTAGAGGACGCCGGCGTTCGCGAACAGGCCGTCGATCCGGCCGTAGCGCAGCATCGCGGCGTCGACGGCCCGTGCCACCGAGGCGGTGTCGGTGACGTCCGCCTCCGCCGTCCAGATCTCGCCGTCGCCGACGGGCATGACGTGACCGGGTCCGGGAGCCTCGGCCACCCGGCGGGCCAGCGCCACCACGGCGGCTCCCGCCTGCGCCAGGGTCAGGCACGTGGTCCATCCGATCCCGCCGGCGGCCCCCGTGACGACCGCGATCCGCCCGGACAGGTCCAGTCCGGTGTTGCCCACGTCGTTCGTCATTGCAGCGACGCTAGTTCGCCGTGCGGCGCCGGGGTCAGGGGCAGGTGTTCAACTATGCGACCCCTCCGACTGCACATCTGTTCAGGAGCGGGGGGTCTTTGAACGCCTGTCCCAAGGGTGAGTCGTCGATTCTGCACGTCTGCATGATGAGACACCCGTCTCATCATCCGTACGTTGAGCGCACTGTCCGCGACCAACGGGAGCACGACGCGTGAACGATCGACGAGCAAGCCTCGCCAGGAACACCCCGGGAGCGACCCCGCTGGTGAGTATCGAGGGCCTGACCAAGTCCTACGGCGACCACGTCGTCCTCGATGACATCGCCCTGGACGTCTACCCCGGCGAGGTCGTCGCGCTGATCGGCCCCAGTGGTGCCGGCAAGAGCACCCTGCTGCGGTGCATCAACTACCTGGAGACGCCCAGTTCGGGCACGATCTCGATCACGGGTGAGCCGGTCGCGGCCGTCCCGAGCAAGCCGACCAAGGCCGAGCTTCTGGCCGTCCGCCGGCGCACCGGCATGGTCTTCCAGGGCTTCCACCTGTTCCCGCACCTGTCGGTGCTGCGCAACGTCACCCTGGCCCAAGAACTCGTCCTCGGGCGCAAGCCGCAGGAGGCCCGCGAGGTCGCCCTGAAGCTGCTGGACCGGGTCGGCCTGGCCGCCAAGGCCGACGCCAAGCCGATGCAGTGCTCCGGCGGCCAGCAGCAGCGCATCGCGATCGCGCGTGCCCTGGCCCTCGACCCGGTCGTCATGCTGTTCGACGAGCCGACCTCCGCCCTCGACCCCGAGGTCGGCCAGGAGGTGCTCGCCGTCATGCGCGAGCTGGCCGACCAGGGCACCACGATGATCGTCGTCACCCACGCCATGGGCTTCGCCCGCAAGGTCGCCGACCAGGTCGCGGTGCTCGCCCACGGGGCGATCGTCGAGCAGTCGCACCCCGACGAGCTCTTCACCCGGCCGCAGCACGCCGTGACCCGACGATTCCTCGAAGCGGTGGCCGAGCAGTGAACGCGGACTGGGGACTCATCGTCTCCACGGTGCTCGAGGGTGTCGGGGTCACGGTCCTGCTCACGGTCGTCTCGATGGCGCTCGCGCTGGTGCTGGGCTTCCCGGTCGCGCTCATGCGGGTGTCGCGCATCGCTCCGCTGCGCTGGGTCGGCACGTCCTACGTCGAGGTCGTCCGCGGCGTCCCGGTCATCGCCTGGATGCTGCTGCTGTTCTACGGCCTGGCCAACCTCACCGGCTCCGAGCCGATCCCGACGGCCATCATCGCGCTGACACTCGTGGCCACCGCCTACGTCGCCGAGAACTACCGGGCCGCGCTGCTGAGCGTGCCGGTGGGGCAGTGGGAGGCCGCGCAGGCCCTGGGCCTCAAGCGCTCCCAGCTGTTCTGGCGGATCATCGCGCCCCAGGGCATCGCGGTCGCCATGGCGCCGTGCGCGACCTATGCGATCGGTCTGCTCAAGGAGTCGGCGTTCGCCTCGGTGATCGGCGTGAGCGACGTGTCCTTCCAGGCGCTCAACCTCGCCAACGGCGGGCAGCCCGCGCTGGCGGCCTTCCTGGTCGCCGGTGCCGTGTACCTCGTGCTCAGCCTGCCGATCGCCGCATCCTCGCGATGGCTGGACGCGACCCTGCGCCGAAGGAGTGCGGCATGACCACCGACGACCTGATGATCTTGCTCGGCGGCCTGAAGCTCAGCGCCTGGTACGCCGTCCTGTCGATCGCGACGGGCCTGCCGCTCGGCCTGGTCCTGGGCCTGCTGGGCACCGCCCCGAGCCGCCTCGTCCGCTGGACGACGCTGGCCGTGGTCGAGCTGCTGCGCGGCCTGCCGCTGCTCGTGGTGGTCTATCTCATCTACTTCGGCCTGCCGTCGATCGACGTCGTGCTCGACGCCGGACCGGCCCTGGTCACGGGCCTGGCGATCAGCGCCGCCGCCTACACCTCGGAGATCTTCCGGGTCGGCATCCTCGACGTCCCGAACGGGCAGCGGGAGGCGGCGCGCAGCCTGGGGTTGACCGGGTGGCACGAGTTGCGCCACGTGGTGCTGCCGCAGGCACTGTCGATCGTGCGACTGCCCGTGATCTCGTTCGCCGTGCTGATCTTCCAGTACACCGCCATCGGGTTCGCGATCGGTCTGCCCGAGCTGTTGGCCCGCTCGTACGGCATCGGCTCGGTCACCTTCGACTACCTGACGGTCTTCCTCGTCGCCGGCGGGTTCTACGCCGCCGTCTCGATCGTCGCCTCCGCCCTGATCCACGTGCTGCGGCGCGACAAGTCCGGTCCGGCAGTCCTGCCGGCCTGATCCCCCCAAGGAGAACCATGAAGCGCATCACCCGTACGTTCGGCCTGGCGCTGGGCGCCGTCGTCAGCCTGTCGGCACTGGCCGCCTGCGGCTCGGACGACGCAGCCTCCACCGTCGCGGACGACTGCGAGCCCATCGCCAAGGTCGAGACGGTCAAGGACGGCACGCTGACCGCGGCCATCGCGAACTTCCCGCCCTACATCGGGGCGAAGGACGGCCAGCCGACCGGCATCGACGGTGAGTTGCTCAAGAAGGTCGCCGCCGACCTGTGCCTGGAGCTGAAGGCCCAGAGCACGTCGTTCCCCGGCGTCGTGAGCGCCCTGGACACGGGCAAGGCGGACCTGTCGGCCGGGTCGTGGACCGTGAACGACGAGCGTCGCGCGAAGTACGAGCTCTCCGACCCGGTCTACCTCTCGCTGATGTCGGTCGGCTCGAAGGACGGCTGGGACACGATCGAGCAGCTCGAGGGCAAGAAGGTCGGCACCACGACGGGCTACCTGTTCACCGGGGAGGCCCAGAAGGCGCTCGGCGCGGACAACGTGAAGCTCTACCAGAGCGAGCAGGCCGTCTACGACGATCTGAAGGCCGGTCGCATCGACGCGGGACTGTTCACCGAGGGTGCCCTGGCCGGCTACCTGACCGCCGACGGCAACCCGGCGAAGATCAAGAACGAGGTCATGCAGGAGACCCCCAAGATCGCCATGACGACCGGCACCGACGCGACCGTCGTGATGATCCGCAAGGGCGCCACGGACCTGCGCGACGCGGTCAACCAGGTGCTCGCCGAGTACCAGTCGTCCGGTGAGCTGGCCAAGAACCTGGAGAAGGCCGGCATCTCCGAGCAGTCCGCCATCAACGGCTGACCCACCCCCCAGACCGCCAGGGCGGGGTCGCGCCCCCGAGCGACCCCGTCCTGGCTTCCCCTGTCCTTTTCCTCTTCCCCGGAAGGCCCCGCATGTCCGACCCGCTGCTCGAACCCTTCACCCTCAAGGGATTGACGCTGAAGAACCGCATCTTCAGCACGGCCCACGCCCCGGCGGGCTTCGTGGGGCCGGAGGGGCCGGGCCTGCGCTACGCCCTCTACCAGGAGGAGAAGGCGCGCGGCGGGATCGGCCTGACGATGTTCGGCGGGTCGAGCTTCGTGTCGGCGGACTCGCAGACCTCGTTCGGATCGATCGACGCCAGCACCGACGCCGTCCTGCCGTTCTACGAGGACGTCGCGCAGCGGGTGCATCGCCACGGGGCGGCGACGATGGTGCAGCTGACCCACTTCGGGCGCCGCGGCTGGGACGCGTCCGGTCCGTGGCTGCCGACCGTCAGCCCTTCGGGGATCCGTGAGCGCGCCCACCGCAGCTATCCCAAGCCGATGGAGGACTTCGACTTCCCGCGGGTCATCGCCGACTACGCCGCGGCGGCCGGCCGGGCCCGGCGCGGCGGTCTCGACGGGGTCGAGCTGGCCGGTCTGGCCGGTCATCTGATCGACCAGTTCCTCGCGCCGCGCTCGAACCTGCGCGACGACCGCTACGGCGGCTCGCTGGAGAACCGCGTGCGCTTCCTGCTCGAGGTGCTCGAGGCGGTCCGCGCCGAGGTGGGAACGGACTACGTCGTGGGTGTGCGGCTGCCCGGGGACGAGGGTGCGAAGGGCGGCATCGAGCCCGACGAGGCCGTCGAGATCGCCCGGCTCGTGGCGGGCTCGGGGCACGTGGACTACCTCAACATCATCTACGGCGGCGGGTTCACCCACCGCGAGCTGTCGGACATCATGCCGCCGACGGGGCGTGAGCTCGGTGCCCACCTCCCGGTCGCCGGGCGGATCCGCGAGGCCGTGCCGGTCCCGGTGTTCCACGCCGGACGCGTGGCCGACCTGGCCACCGCGCGCCACGCGCTGCGCGAGGGGTACGTCGACCTCGTCGGCATGACGCGGGCCCACATCGCCGACCCGCACATCGTCGCCAAGATCGAGCGCGGCGAGGAGGATCGGGTCCGGCCGTGCGTCGGCGCCAGCTTCTGCCTCAACACGGAGATGTTCTGCATCCACAACCCGGCGACCGGCCGCGAGGAGACGATCCCGCAGCTGATCACCCCGGCACGTGACCGGCGCCGGGTGGTCGTCGTGGGCGGCGGTCCCGGCGGTCTGGAGGCCGCCCGCGCCAGTGCCGAGCGCGGCCACGACGTGATCTTGTTCGAGGCGTCCGACACCCTCGGCGGACAGGTCGTCCCGATGTCGAAGGTGCACCGCCAGTCCGAGAAGCGCTCGATCACCGAGTGGCTGGCCGCCGAGGCGCGGATGGCGGGCGCGACGCTCAGGACCGGCACCTACGTCGAGGCCGCCGACGTGCTGGCCCAGGATCCCGACGTCGTCATCATCGCGACCGGAGGGATGGCCGACCCGACCCTGCCCGAGGGAGGGGAGCGGTTCGTCGTGTCCAGCGCCGACGTCCTGGGGCGTGCCCCCGTCGCGGGCAAGCAGGTCGTGGTCTACGACGAGCACGGCGACGAGCACGCGCTCTCGGCGGTCGAGCACCTGCTCGGCCAGGGCAACGAGATCGAACTGGTGACCTCCGATGCCGAGGTCGGCCTGGACATCGTGCACACGGTGCGTCCGGACTTCATGAAGATGCTCTACAACGGCGGCGTGGCGATCACGCCCGACCTGGTCCTGCAGGGCGTGCGCAAGGACGGCGGCGAGCTGGTCGCGACGTTCGCCAACGACTACACCGGCGAGCGGATCGAGAAGCGGGCCGACGTCGTGGTGGTCGAGCAGGGGACCGTTCCGATCAGCGAGGTCTACGACGAGCTGCGCGAACGCTCGGCCAACCGCGGACAGCTCGACATCGACGCCTTCGTGCGGGGTGAGCGCCAGCGGGTCGTGCGCACCGACGGCGACTTCGAGCTCTACCGGATCGGCGACGCGGTCTCGAGTCGCGGCGTCCATGCGGCCATCTTCGATGCCCGCCGGCTCTGCATGAACCTGTGACCGGTCAGGACTGACCCTCGGCCACCGCCCGCGACAGCGCCTGGCGCGTCGCGGCCACGCCGGGGGAGTGGGCCGACGCGCGCCGTGCGGACGTGAAGATCGTGCGGTGCGGTCGGCCCTCGAGTCGGTGCAGGGTCACCGCGGGACGGCGGTTCTGCCACAGCAGGTCGGGCAGCAGCGCCACCGCGTGCCCGGACTCGATGAGGCTGATCTGCGCCTGCAGGTCGGCGGTCTCGTACCGGACGTCGGGCTCGAAGCCCGCGACCCGGCACGCCTGCTCGGCGAAGTGCCGCGAGGCCACGCCCGGTGGCTCCATGACCCACGGCGCGTCCGCCGCCTCGGCGATCGACGTGATGTCGCCGAACCGGTTTCCGGCCGGCGGGACCGCGAGACGCACCTCGTCGGTCGTGAGGTCGACGGCGTCCAGCTCGGGGTGCCACGGGGTGTTGTGGCCGGGGTACTTCTCGGCGATGACCAGGTCGAACTCGCGCGCCCACGTCTCGTAAAGCGCCGACTCCGGTTCGCGCTGGGTCATCGTGACGCGCAGCCTCGGGTGCTCGGTCTCGAGGATCGACAGCGTCGCCGGCATCAGCGCGAGCGCGACGGACTGGAACACGGCCAGGCGGAACGTGCCCGTGGCCTCGTCGAGGGATGCGGCCAGGTCGGACTCCGCACGCTCCAGTCGCTCGAGGACCGCGGAGGTGTGCTCGACCAGGATCTCGGCCTGCGGCGTCAACTGGACGCGGCGGCCGACCTTGCGCAGCAGCTCGACCCCGACCTCCTGTTCCAGCAGCGACAGCTGCTGCGAGACCGAGGACGGGCTCTGGTGCAGCGCCGCCGCGACGCTGGCGAGGGTGCCGCGGATCTGCAGCTCGCGCAGGAGGCGCAACCGGCGAACGTCGAGCATGGGCAATCCTTCACTGGATCTGATCGATATCGGTCACAAAAGATCGCTTTACCTTAACTGGCGCGGATCTCACACTGGGCAGCAGACCTTGTTCCCCCCGAAGTCCGGAAGGCAGCACCGTGATCGACGACGTGACCCAGCACCCATCCCCGAGCGCGCCCGACCCGCTGGCGCAGGAGTCGGTCGAGCTCGTGAGGCGCTGGCTGGCGGAGTCCGCCGACGTGCCCGCGGACAAGGCCGGCGCCCAGTTGGCGGGCCTGCTCAAGGACCCGAAGGGCCTGGACTTCACGGTCGGATTCATCGACGGGGTCATCCGGCCCGAGGACCCGCGGATCGCCGCGCGGAACTTCGCCTCGCTGGCGTCGGACGTGCCGGCGTTCCTGCCCTGGTACCTGCGCAACGCCGTGCGTCTGGGCGCGCTCGCCGGCCGCTTCGTGCCGCGGCTGGTCATCCCGATCGTGCAGCGGGCGCTGCGGTCGCTCGTGGGGCACCTGATCGTCGACGCGACCGACGCGAGGCTGGGCCGCAGCATCGCGAAGATCCGCCGCGACGGTGTGGGCCTGAACATCAACCTGCTCGGCGAGGCCGTCCTGGGCGAGCGCGAGGCCGCGCGACGACTGAAGGGCACCCACGACCTGCTGGCCCGGCCGGACGTCGACTACGTGTCGATCAAGGTCTCCGCGACGGTGCCGCCGCACTCGCCGTGGGCGTTCGACGAGGCCGTCGAGCACGTCGCGGAGAACCTCATGCCGCTGTACCGCCAGGCCGCCGACGCGCCGTCGCCGAAGTTCATCAACCTGGACATGGAGGAGTACCACGACCTCGACCTGACGATCGCGGTCTTCACCAAGATCCTCGACACGCCGGGGCTGGAGCACCTCGAGGCCGGCATCGTGCTCCAGGCGTACCTGCCGGACTCGATGCGCGCCATGATCCACCTGCAGGAGTGGTCGGCCGCTCGCCGGGCGCGCGGGGGAGCGGGCATCAAGGTGCGCGTCGTGAAGGGCGCCAACCTGCCCATGGAGCGCGTCGACGCCGCGGTGCACGGTTGGCCGCTGGCCACGTGGTCGAGCAAGCAGGAGTCGGACACCAACTACAAGCGCGTCCTGGACTACGCGATGCACCCCGAGCGCATCGCCAACGTGCGGATCGGCGTGGCCGGCCACAACCTCTTCGACCTGGCGCACGCGTGGCTGCTGGCCGGTCAGCGCGGGGTCCGCGACGGCGTCGAGATCGAGATGCTGCTGGGCATGGCCCAGAGCCAGGCCGAGGTCGTGCGTCGTGACGTCGGCGGCCTGCTGCTGTACACGCCGGTGGTGCACCCGAAGGACTTCGACGTCGCGATCGCGTACCTGATCCGTCGACTCGAGGAGGGCGCAAGCCACGACAACTTCATGTCGGCGGTCTTCGAGCTGAACGAGAACCACGAGCTGTTCGAGCGCGAGAAGAACCGCTTCCTCGCGTCGTTGGCCGCGCTGGACGACTCCGTGCCCGCGCCCAACCGGACGCAGGACCGCTCGGCGCCCGTGCAGGAGCCGCCGGCGGGTGCGCCGTTCGAGAACACCCCCGACACCGATCCGTCGCTGCCGGCCAACCGCGCGTGGGGTCGCCGGATCCTGTCGCGGGTGGAGGGCTCGGCCCTCGGTGAGGACCTCGTCAAGGAGCACACCCTGACCGACGCCGACGCGCTGGAGTCGGTCGTCGCCTCGACGGTCGTCGCGGGTGACGCCTGGGGCCGTCGCCCCGCGGCCGAGCGCGCCGAGATCCTCGAGCGGGCCGCCCTGCGCCTGGAGGAGCGCCGCGCCGACCTGCTGGAGGTCATGGCGTCCGAGGCGGGCAAGACCCTCGACCAGGGCGATCCGGAGGTGTCGGAGGCGATCGACTTCGCGCGCTACTACGCCCACCTCGCCCGTGGTCTCGACGACGTCGACGGCGCCACGTTCGTGCCCTCGCGCCTCACCGTCGTGACGCCGCCGTGGAACTTCCCGGTGGCGATCCCTGCGGGCTCGACGCTGGCCGCGCTGGCCGCGGGCTCCGCGGTGGTGATCAAGCCGGCGCCGCAGGCCGCGCGCTGCGGCTCGGTCATGGTCGAGGCGCTGTGGGAGGCCGGTGTCCCGCGCGAAGCGCTGCAGCTGGTCCACGTGGAGGAGTCCGACCTCGGCCGGCGGCTGGTCTCGGACCCCCGTGTCGACCGCTTGATCCTGACCGGTGCGTACGAGACGGCCGAGCTGTTCCGCAGCTTCCGTCCCGACCTGCCGCTGTTGGCCGAGACGAGCGGGAAGAACGCCATCGTCGTCACGCCCTCGGCGGACTTCGACCTGGCCGCCAAGGACATCGCGGCCTCGGGCTTCGGACACGCGGGCCAGAAGTGCTCGGCATCGTCGCTGGTGATCCTCGTCGGCTCCGTCGCCACGTCGAAGCGGTTCCGCGAGCAGCTGGTCGACGCGGTGACGTCGCTGACGGTCGGTTGGCCGTCCGACCCGCAGACGCAGATGGGCCCGTTGATCGAGCCGGCTTCCGGCAAGCTGCTGCGCGGACTGACGACGCTCGACGCGGGGGAGTCCTGGCTCGTGGAGCCGCGGAAGCTGGACGACGCGGGGCAGCTGTGGTCCCCGGGCATCCGGACGGGCGTGAAGCGTGGCTCGACGACCCACCTGACCGAGTACTTCGGACCGGTGATGGGCATCATGACCGCCGAGACGATCGAGGAGGCGCTCGAGATCCAGAATCAGGTCGACTACGGCCTGACCGCGGGCCTGCACGCGCTCGACCCGGCGGAGATCGCCGTGTGGCTGGACGGGGTCCAGGCGGGCAACCTCTACGTGAACCGCGGCACCACCGGCGCCATCGTGCGGCGCCAGCCGTTCGGCGGCTGGAAGAAGTCGGCGATCGGCGCCGGCACGAAGGCCGGCGGCCCGCACTACCTGTTCGGTCTGGGCGAGTGGGCCCCGGCGCGATCGACCGCGGACGACAGCATCGATCCCCGTGTCGAGCGGCTGCTGCAGGCCGCGCGTGAGGCGCACGTCCCGGCCGACGAGGTGAGCTACCTCGAGCGGTCGTTCCGCAGCGATGCCGCCGCCTGGCGTGAGGAGTTCGGCACGGCGCGCGACGTCTCGGCGATCTTCGCCGAGCGCAACATCCTGCGGTACGTCCCGACGCGCGTGCACATCCGGCTGGCGTCCGACGCCTCCCTGTCCGAGGGCCTGCGCGTCATCGGTGCGGGGCTGGCTGCGGGTGGGCCGCTGCAGGTCTCCTCGGCCTTCGAGGTGCCCGATGCGGTCCGGACCGCACTGCGCGGCTTCGGTGTCTCCGTGATGGTCGAGGACGACGCCACGTGGGCCGCGGTGGCGTCGTGCCTGACCGATGGGCGCGTGCGCCTGGTCGGTGGCAGTCGCTCGGCCCTCGCCGAGCAGACGGGCGGCAAGCCGGACCTCGCCATCTGGGCGCACCGCCCGACCGAGGCCGGGCAGGTCGAGCTGCTGCCGTTCGTCCACGAGCAGGCCGTCAGCATCACCGCGCACCGGTTCGGCACGCCGAACCACCTCACCGACGCCCTGATCTGAGGCCGTGAGGAGGGGGTGGGGGACCCCGATTTGGGTTCCTCCCACCCCCTCCGGTAACGTTGGTCAGGCAACGCGGGGTGGAGCAGTTCGGTAGCTCGCTGGGCTCATAACCCAGAGGTCGCAGGTTCAAATCCTGCCCCCGCTACCACGAAGATCAGGCCCGGAATCCACTGGATTCCGGGCCTGACGCTTTCCCCCCGTGTATCCGTGCGCACGACTCGCGCCTCCCCGGTACTGCCGGTCCCCGACGGACCGCCTCGTACTCCAGGAGGATCTCCCATGGCCACTGCATCCGACCTCGTCCGGGCCCTTGCCCGCGGTCGCGTCTCCTTGTCGGACTTCGACAGGCTCGAGTTCATCGCCACCCTCGACGAGCGCGTGTTCGAGCTCATCGGGGGCGGACCCCAAGGTCTGCGCACGGGACGTCTCAGCCGCGTCGCTCTCAACCCCCAGCCCCTCCCGCCCGCCGAGTCCGGCCGGCTCCTGCTGGCGCTGATGGCGCGCGGCATCATCATCGTCAGCGGCCGTGACGAGGGAGCCCAGCGTGCTTTCCTCGAGGACATCGAGGACTGGTGCGGCACCGGCTGGCCCCGGCGGTGGCCGCGTCCCAAGCCCGGGCCGTTCCCGGACCCGCGCCAGGAGCTCGATCCGTCGGTGCTGCTCGGTGGGGCGCTGGCAGCGGCCGAGCTGGCCGCGAGCTACCCCGCCGGGGAGATGCAGGATCTCTTCGAGAAGGCGGCCGACCAACTGACCGAGGCGGCGCTGCGCTGACTCTCAGGCGGAGGCAAGCACCGTGTCGACGTCCGTCGACGTCAGCCCGACGGCTGCGGCCACGGCGGCGTTGGTCAGCTCGCCGGCGTACGTGTTGAGTCCTTGGGCCAGGCCGGCATCGGCGCGCATCGCGTCGACCCAGCCGTGGCCGGCCAGCGCGATCGTGTAGGGCAGGGTCGCGTTGGTCAGGGCGTAGGTCGAGGTGTTCGGGACGGCTCCGGGCATGTTCGCGACGCAATAGAACGTCGAGTCGTGGACCGGGAAGGTCGGGTGCGCGTGGGTGGTCGGCCGTGAGTCCTCGAAGCACCCGCCCTGGTCGATCGCGATGTCGACGAGGACCGATCCGGGCTTCATCCGCGACACCAGCTCGTTGCCGACCAGCTTCGGGGCGGCGGCGCCGGGCACCAGCACCGCGCCGATCACGAGGTCGGCCTCGAGCACCTGTTGCTCGATCGCCAGCTCGGACGAGGCGAGGCCGTGCACGCGGTTGTCATAGCGCCAGAAGCTCATCCGCAGCTTGTCCAGATCGGTGTCGAGGATGGTCACGTCGGCGCCCATTCCGAGGGCGATGTTGGCGGCGTTCTGGCCCGAGACCCCGGCTCCGATGATGACGACCTTCGCATTGGCCACTCCGCCGACCCCGCCGAGCAGGACTCCCCGGCCGCCTTGGGCCTTCATCAGTGAGTGGGCTCCGACCTGCGGCGCGAGGCAGCCCGCCACCTCGCTCATGGGGTAGAGCAACGGCAGGCGGCCGGCGGCGTCCGTGACCGTCTCGTAGGCCACGGCGGTGACCCGCCGTGCGAGCAGCTCCTCGGTCAACAGCCGGTCGGCAGCCAGATGCAGGTAGGTGAAGAGCGCCTGGCCCTCGCGGATGCGGTGGTACTCCTCGGGCACGGGCTCCTTGACCTTCAGCACCAGGTCGACGCCGCCATCGGTGCCCCACGCCGACTCCGCGTCGGGGACGATCGTGGCGCCGGCCGCGACGAAGTCGTCGTCGCTGATCGTCGATCCGGCGCCGGCACCGGCCTGGACGACCACCTCGTGCCCTCGGCTCGTGAGCTCGCGCACGCCCAGCGGGGTGATCGCCACCCGGTACTCGTGGTTCTTGATCTCTTGAGGAACACCGATCTTCACGGCCGCGGCCTTTCGTCGTCATGTGACTCAAACCACACGCTACGCCGAAGGTCGCCGAGGGGCCGCGTCAGCGCTCGCCGACCTCGACACACGCCGGCCGACCGACGCTACACTGCCCGGAACGAGGGCCGACTGCTCCACCTGATGGAGGGAGACGACACTGATCGACCTCCTGAGCAGACGCGCCGAATGTGAGGCGATCGAGCAGCTGTTGTCCGAGGCACGAGCCGGGCGGAGCCGCACGCTCGTGCTGCGGGGAGAGGCCGGGATCGGCAAGACGACGATCCTGAAACGGGCCCGAGACACCGCGGAGCCCGACGTCCGCGTGGTGTTCGCGGCCGCGGCCGAGTCCGAGGCCCAGTTCGCGTTCGCCGGGCTGCACCAGCTCTGCGCGCCGCTGCTGGAGTTCGCGGGTGTCCTGTCGCCGCCCCAGCAGGAAGCGCTCCACGTCGCGCTCGGCGTGCGAGGCGGTGCCGCTCCCGACCGGTTCCTCGTCGGACTGGCCGCCCTGAACCTGCTGTCCGAGGTCGCCGATGCGGGGCCACTGTTGTGCATCGTCGACGACACCCAGTGGCTGGACCAGGCGTCGGCGCAGGTCCTGGCCTTCGTGGCGCGAAGGCTGGCCGCCGAGCGGGTGGCATTGCTCTTCGCGCGCAGGGAGCCCCACGACGGTGACGACCCGTTCACCGGCTTGCCGGAACGGCGTCTCGAGGGGCTCGACGAGGAGGAAGCCCGGATTCTCCTGGCCAGGTCCGGCCATGCGGCGCTGGACACCCGCGTCCGCGACCAGATCATCGCCGAGGCGCGGGGCAATCCTCTGGCGCTGATGGAGCTTCCCCGCAGTGCGCGACCCGAGGGGCTGGCCGGAGGGTTCGGGCTGCCGCACGCGCTGAGCGTGCCGCGGCGGATCGAGGACAGCTTCCGGCGGCGCTCGAGGGATCTGCCCGCGGCGACGCAGGAGCTCCTGCTGATCGCGGCGGCCGAGCCTACGGGCGACGTCGCACTGCTGGAGCGCGCCGCCGCGCAGCTGGACATCGACTGCGGAGCGGCCGACGCCGCGGAGGCCGCCGGGCTGCTGGAGATCGACACGCGGGTGCGGTTCTCCCATCCGCTGGTGCGATCGGCCGTCTACCAGGCTGCGGCGCCGCCAGAACACCGGCGGGTCCACCGTGCGCTGGCCACCGCCACCGATCGCTCCGACCCCGATCGCCGCGCCTGGCACCGTGCGCAGTCGGTGATGGGTGTCGACGAGAGCGTCGCGGCCGAGCTCGAGGCCTCGGCCGGCCGGGCGCGCGCCCGTGGCGGGCTCGCCGCTGCCGCCGCGTTCCTGCAGCGGGCGGTCGAGCTGACGCCGGACCCCGCATTCCGCGCGAGACGCGCACTGGACGCCGCCCTGGCCATGCACGAGGCGGGGATGTCCTCCGCCGCTCTGCAGCTGTTGGACATCGCCGAGGCCGGACTCCTCGACACGCTGCAGTGCGCCCGGGCCCAGTTGATGCGTGCCCAGATCGGCTTCCACCTGAAGCGTGGCAGCGACATGGCCGCGATGCTCCTGGACGCCGCCAGGACGCTCGCTCCACTCGACCCTGCCATGTCGCGCGAGACCTACCTGGACGCGATGGATGCGGCGATCGTCGCGGGGGTCCACGGCTCCGGCGGGGGAGTGCGGGAGGTGGCCGAGGCGGCCCTGGCCGCGCCGCCCTCGCCGGCGCCGCCTCGCCCGGCCGACCTGCTGCTCGACGGGTTGGTGACGCGGTTCACGACGGGGTACGACGCCAGTGTGCCGATGCTGCGTCGGGCGCTGGAGGCGTTCCGGGAGCACGAGCCACATACGGAGTACGTGGCGGACGACCACCGGTGGCTCTGGCTCGCGGGTCGGACCGCGGTGTCGCTCTTCGACGACGAGCTGCTCCACAAGCTGGCGGAACGTCACGTGCGATTCGCCCGTGAGTCCGGGGCGCTGGCCGCCCTCCCCGGTGCCCTGTTCGTCCAGTTGATCGGCCTGGTGCTCTCGGGCGAGCTCGCCCGCGCCGAGCTCGCGACCCAGCAGACCGCGATCACGACGTCCATCACCGCTGCGCCCCTGCGCCACGCCCAGCTCGTGCTGGCGGCCTGGCGCGGCCGTCCCGACGAGACCCTGG
The DNA here is from genome assembly GCF_014334735.1 of Aeromicrobium senzhongii. NCBI lineage: Bacteria > Bacillati > Actinomycetota > Actinomycetes > Propionibacteriales > Nocardioidaceae > Aeromicrobium > Aeromicrobium senzhongii. The sequence continues at coordinate 2,309,203 of NZ_CP060587.1, read as the reverse complement.
AGATCGCCGCGACCCTCGAACGAGAGTCCGTCGGGACCGGGAAGCGCACCGAGACCGTCCTTTCCCAGTACGCCATGGCGGTCCTGCACAACGGTCTCGGCAACTACTCCCGGGCGCAGGAGGCGGGCACGCGGGCGATCGGATCCGCTGCGTGGGCGTACAACAACCTCGCTCACTCCGAGCTCATCGAGGCCGCCTGCCGGGCCGGTCAGCCAGAGCGCGTGGCCGATGTGCTGGAGGAGCTCTGCTCGCGCGCTGCCGCGAGCGGCGCCCCCTGGGGACTCGGGCTGGCGGCGCGCTCCCGTGCGTTGGTGACCGACGGCGCGGCGGCCGAGAAGCACTACCTCGAGGCGATCGAGCATCTCGGGGGTGGCCGGCTGGCCAGTCACCTGGCGCGGGCTCACCTCGTCTACGGTGAGTGGCTCCGCCGCGAGGGCCGACGACAGGACGCACGCCAGCAGCTGCGGATCGCCCACGAGATGCTCACCGACATCGGTGCCGAGGCGTTCGCCGAACGCGCGGCCCGCGAACTGCGGACCACCGGTGAGCACCCCCGCAGCCGGACCGCCCAGCCGACCGATGCGCTCACGGCCCAGGAGCTGCACGTCGCGCGGCTCGTGGCGACCGGCGCGACGTCCCGCGAGGTCGGTGCGCAGCTGTTCCTGAGCCCGCGCACGATCGAGGCCCATCTGCGCAGCATCTACCGCAAGTTCGGCATCACCTCGCGCCGCCAGCTGCGCGAGATGCGACTGTCCTGACCACCTACGTAGGTCGGGACGCGGTGACGACCGTGACCCCATCAGGGACTTCTACCGACGCGACCGCGCACCCGACGGTGTGAGCCTGAGGGCACGCCCGCTGTCGGGACCCTCCACACGAAGAGATGCGCCATGGCCATCAGCCCAGTAGTCGTCGTCGACGACCTGTCCGTCACCTACGACGACTTCCCCGCCGTCAAGAGCCTCTCGTTGCAGGTCGAGCGGGGCGAGTTCTACGCCCTTCTCGGCACCAACGGGGCAGGGAAGACCTCGACCCTCGAGGTCATGGAAGGCCACCGCCAGCCGTCGTCCGGCAGCGTGCGGATCTTCGGTGAGAGCCCGACGAACCGGCGAGAGGTGCGCCCGCGAACCGGGATCATGCTCCAGGAGAGCGGCTTCTCGCCCGACCTGTCCGTGCGGGAGTCGGTGGGGCTGATCGGCTCGCTGAGTGGTCGGCGTGACGACGTCGCACGGGTCCTGGACATCTCCGGTCTCGCGCACCGGGCCGCCACCCGGGTGTCCCAGCTCTCGGGCGGCGAGAAGCGCCGGCTGGACTTCGCCACCGCCGTGTACGGGGGACCCGAGCTGGTCATCCTGGACGAGCCGACGACGGGTCTGGACATCCAGTCGCGTGACGCACTCTGGGACGCGGTGGATCGATTGCGCGACCGGGGATCCACGATCGTGCTCACCACCCATTACCTGGAGGAGGCACAGCAACGCGCCGACCGCATCGGCATCATGCACCAAGGCACGTTGCGCGAGGAGGGAACGGTCGCCGAGTTGACCCAGGCCCTGCCGTCGGTGATCAGCTTCTCGCTCCCACCCGGCATACCCGAGCCACCGATCGACACCGTGCGGGTCGGCGGTGGGTTCCACGTCGAGACCTTCGCCCTGCAGAAGGACCTGTACCTCCTGCTCGCCTGGGCCGAAGACGCCGGTGTGGAGCTGCAGGACCTGCAGGCCGCGCCGACGCGCCTCGACGACGTGTTCCGGGTGATCAGCCATGACTGACACGACCCGGCACGGTGCCATGAACCGGACCACGGGCGTGGTGGGGATCGCCCGCAGTGAGTTGGTCCAGGTCTTCCGGAACCGGCTGGTCCTGGTCTCGGGCCTGGTCATCCCGGTGGCGGTGAGCGCCACGTTCGTCTACCAGCACGAGACCCTCGCCGACCAGGCCAGCCTCGGGTACATCGCCGCGATCATGCTGTTCATCGTGATGGCCTTCGGGCTCTACACGACCGCGGTGACGACGTTGGCGTCGCGGCGACAGAACCTGTTCCTCAAGCGGCTGCGCTCCACCGCCGTCGGTGACGTCGAGATCCTCATCGGGTTGCTCCTGCCGCTCACCGCCATCGCACTGGTCCAGACGGTCGTGATCCTGGCGGTGCTCGCCGCGGTGGCCGGTCCGCCGGCCGACGTCGCGGTCCTCGCCGTGGCGATCCTGGTCCTGACCGCCATGATGATCGCCCTCGCGCTGGCGACCACCGGACTGACGAACTCGCCGGAGCACGCGCAGGTGACCACCCTGCCGATCAGCCTGCTGCTGATCGGGGTCGCCAGTTGGGTCGGCCTGACGGGCACGAGCGAATTGACCACGATCAAGCAACTGCTCCCGGGCGGCGCGGTCACCGAGTTGGTCATGGGCGCCTGGAACGGTGGTCTCCCGCTGACCGACGCACTGCAGCTGTTGCTCCGGAGCGTGGGCTGGGTGGTCGTGGCCGTCGTCGCGGCGGGCCGGTTCTTCCGCTGGGAGCCGCGGCGATGAGTCCCACCCGCGTCCTCGACGGCCGCTACGAGATGGGGGGCGTCATCGGTCACGGTGGCATGGCAGCCGTCCACTGCGGTCGTGACATCCCCTCGGGCGACTGCGTCGCCATCAAGGTGCTCCGTCCGGACCTCGCCGAGGATCCGCGCTTCCGTTCCCGGTTCCGCAGCGAGGCCGAGACCATGGCCGGGCTGGACCATCCTGCGATCGTCTCGATCGTGGGCACCGGCTACGACGGAGGTGAGGACGCGGCGGACGCGGCACGAGTGCCGTTCATCGTCATGGAGCACGTCGCCGGCCGGTCCCTGCGCGAACTGATGCGGGCCGGCGGCGTGACCGTCGAGCAGGCGATCGAGTACCTGGTCGGGGTCCTCACGGCCTTGGAGTTCAGCCATCGGGCCGGTGTCGTCCACTGCGACATCAAGCCGGCCAACGTGATGGTCACGCCCGAAGGCGCCGTCAAGCTCGTGGACTTCGGGATCGCGCGGGCCAGTGGGGAACGGGCCGATGCGATCACCCAGACCTTGCAGTTCCTCGGAACGCCCGGCTACCTGTCGCCGGAGCAGGTCCGGGGCGAGCCCTTGGACGCCGCCAGCGACCTGTATTCGGCGGGATGCCTGCTCCACGAGCTGCTGACCGGTCGGCCGCCCTTCACCGGTGATCCGATCTCGGTCGCCTACCAACACGTCCACGAGGAGCCACCGGCGGCCGGCACGTCCGTCCCCGGCCTCGATGCCGTGCTCGCGAGGGCACTGGCCAAGACCCGCGGGGATCGATTCCCGAGCGCGCGAGCGTTCCGCGACGCCCTGCTGGCCACCACCGCACCGCAGTTCACCGAATGAAGGAACAGATCATGGGATTCATCACCGTCGGCACCGAGAACAGCACGCCGATCGAGCTCTACTACGAGGACCAGGGGACGGGGCAGCCCGTCGTGCTCATCCACGGCTACCCGCTGAACGGGCACAGCTGGGAGCGCCAGACCCGGGTGCTGCTCGAGGCGGGGTACCGGGTCATCACCTACGACCGCCGCGGCTTCGGGCAGTCGTCCAAGGTCGGATCGGGCTATGACTACGACACCTTCGCCGCCGACCTGCACGTCGTCCTGCGAGCACTCGACCTGCGCGACGTCGTCCTGGTCGGCTTCTCGATGGGTACGGGCGAACTGGCCCGCTACGTGTCGACGTACGGGCCCGACCGGGTCGCGAAGCTCGCCTTCCTCGCCTCCTTGGAGCCCTACCTGGTCGAGGCCGACGACAACGCCGGGGGCGTGCCCCGCAAGGTCTTCGACGAGATCGAGCTGGCCGCGAAGAGCGACCGCTACGCCTGGTACACGGAGTTCTTCTCCGACTTCTACAACCTCGCCGAGACCTTCGGCAGCCGGATCAGCCAGGAGGCCGTGACCGCCAGCTGGAACGTCGCCGTCTCGAGCGCCCCGGTGGCCTCGTACGCGGTCGTGTCGTCGTGGATCGAGGACTTCCGGGAGGACGTCGACGCGGTCAGGCGCAGCGGCCTGCCGGCGCTGATCCTGCACGGCACCGCGGACAACATCCTGCCCATCGACGCGACGGCGCGCCGGTTCCGCCAGCTGCTCCCGGACGCCGAGTACCTCGAGATCGAGGGCGCGCCCCACGGGCTGCTCTGGACCCACGCCGACGAGGTCAACGCCGCGCTGGTGTCCTTCCTGGGCTGATCGGGCCGGCGAGGGCGTCCGTCACCGTGACACGGCCGCCCTCGCCCGGGTCGGGGTCCGGCAGGATCGAGTCGGGGTCGACGAGGTGGACGTCGTGACCGTCCAGCGTGAGGCGCCGCGCGACCTCCAGGATCATGCGCCGTGCCACGTCGTCGATCGAATGGACCAGCGTGAGGTCCAGTGCGACGGTGGTCTCGGGGAACACCTGGTCCGCCACTTCGCGCACGATCCGCTCGGCACCGGCGAAGCGGATCCCGCCCTGCAGCTGGATCACGCGAACGGCATCGGCGCCGGTGCCCATGGCGCGATGGGAGCGCACGACCGACGGAGCGGACGGCGGCGCCGCCATCACGTGCATGCCGGCGTCGGACGAGAAGCGCTCGAACAGCGACACCCCGCGCACGCTGTTGCCATGGACGTCCAGCCGGGGGGAGAAGGTCGCGATCCCGAGTTGGCCGGGCAGGGCGCCGATCAGGCCTCCGGCCACACCGCTCTTGGCCGGGATGCCCACCTGGGTGGCCCAGTCGCCCGCCGCGTCGTACATCCCGCAGGTGGCCATGACGCTCAGCACCTGGCGCACGACGGGCTCGGCGACCACCTGCTCGCCCGACAGCGGGTTCACGCCGCGGTTGGCCAACGTGGCGGCCATGATGCCCAGGTCCCGCGCGGTGACGAGCACGGAGCACTGGCGGACGTACCCGTCGACCACGGCTCGGGGATCCTCGGTGAGGATGCGGTGACTGCGCAGCATGTTCGCGATCGCCAGATTGCGCCAGGCCTCCTCCATCTCCGACGCGCACACCGCCTCGTCGACCGACAGGGGCCGGCCGGCGAAGGCGGACAGGCCCTCGACCACCCGCGTCACCCGCCGTGCCGGGTCCAGGTCGGGCGAGCCGACCAGCGAGTGCGTCGTGATCGCGCCGGCGTTGATCATCGGATTGCGCGGGCGCCCGGTCTCGTCCTCGAGGGAGATCTCGTTGAACGCCTCGCCGGACGGCTCCACGCCGACCTTGGCCAGCACCGCGTCGAAGCCGCGGTCGGCCAGGGCCAGCGCGTAGGCGAACGGCTTGGAGATCGACTGGATCGTGAACTCGGTGTCGATGTCGCCGGCACCGTAGATCGTGCCGTCGAGCGTGGCGAAGACCGCGCCGAGGCGGTCGGGATCGGCTGCCGCGAGCTCGGGGATGTACCCCGCGGGCTCTCCTGAGACGTCGGCCTCGACGTCGGCGAGCGCCTCGGCCAGGTAGTCGGGGATCAGCGAGCGCATGCCGCCGGTCCTCACGCGTCGCCGCGGACGGCGTGGGTGACGAGCGCGATGTCGTCGGGACGCGGCGAGCGGAAGACCCCACCGCGGGCGCTGTACTCGCTGCCGTGGTTCTGCAGGTGCCTGGCGAAGACCGGGCACACGGGCACGACCGTGATGCTCTTGCGGATGCTGTCGTCCAGCGCCTCGCGCACGAGCAGCCCGGCCAGCCCGCGCCCGCCGAACCTCTCGTCGACCTCGGTGTGGAAGAAGATCCGGGGGTGGCCCGCGCCGGGGGCATCGACGAAGTCGGCCCGGCCGACGGCCGAGCCGCCCTCGAGGCGCACTGTGTACGAGCCGATGGGGTCGCCGTTCTCGAGCGTGATCTGCACGGGTGTGCCCGTCGTGTCCGTCCGTGTCGTGGTCATGGGGTCGTCCTTCCTGGCGTGGGAGAGTCCTGGATGCGCAAGGCCCCGGACGGGCAACGCCCGACGACGCGACGCAGGGTCTCGGCGCGGTCCTCGGTGTCGGCGCGCCCGGGATCGATCCAGGGCCGGCTCGCCACGTCGAAGACCTCCGGCATGCCGCGGACGCACTCGGCGGCGTGGCGGCACAGGTCCCCGTCGAACGAGACCTCGACGATCGGACCGTCGTACGTCTTGCGGGTCATGTCAGTCCCCCCGCCGTCGGCTCGGGGACGCCGTACACCATCGGCACGTACTCGCGATGACGTCCGAGCCACCCCTTGAAGAACGGGCACAGCGGCATCACCTTGCGCTGTCCGTCGGCGCGGACGTCGTCCATCGCGAACCGGGCCAGCGCCGACCCGACGCCCAGGCCCTCGAACCGCGGGTCGACCTCGGTGTGCGTGAAGACGATCAGATCGTCGGTGCGGATGTACTCGGCGAAGCCGGCGGCCTCGCCACCGGTGCTCGCCTCGTAGCGCAGTCTGGCGGGGTCATGGACCACGTGGATCTCGGTCATGCGCTCGTCCTTCTCGGTGGGGTGCTCATGGGGTGTCGATGACCACGTACAGGGCGGCCACGTCGTGATCGCGGATGAACAGGACGTCTCGGCCGCTGGCCACGACAGGACCGTCGGGTGTACCGAGCGACCAGGGGTAGGTGACCAGGTCCTGCGCCACCTGGATCGGTCCGGACCGGCGGAGCTCCGTGCCGGGCACCTGGGACTGCAGGGCGGCGATCGCCTGCTCCATGCCCTCGTGTCCGGTCAGGGTGCCCTGAGGCTCGCCGATGACCACGTCGGGGGCGTACACCGAGGCGATCGCCGTGAGCCGTTCCGGGCCCGCGGGGGAGTTCCAGGTGTCGAGGTGGGTCGTGACGATGGCTTCGGTGTCGTTCATGCGGTGTCCTTCCTGTCCGGTTGCTTTGTCAAGCAAGTACCGGCTAGCGTCGTCATTCATGGTCGAACCACATGGGTCCGGTGAAGTCGTTCCTCTCTCGGCACAGGAGGAGGCGGCGTGGCGCGCGCTGACGCGGGCCGTCCTGGTGATCCCGCGGGTGATCGATGCTGACCTCATGCAGGACCAGGGCATCGGCGGCACGGAGTACGTGGTCCTGATGACGCTCTCGGAGGCCCCGGAGGGCTCGATGCGCATGAGCCAGCTGGCCAGTCACGTCGCGATCTCGGTGAGCGGCCTCAGTCGGGTCGTGGGTCGCCTCGAGCGCGAACGCCTCGTGGAGCGGTCGCGCTCCGCCGATGACGGTCGGGGTCAGGTCGCCCGCATCACGCCGGCCGGAATGCGATGCCTGGAGGCGGCGTGGCCCGTCCATCTCGCCAGCGTCCGCCGGCGGGTGATGGACCATCTGCAGGGCGTGGACCTGGAGGCGTTCGCCACCGCGATGGAGCAGATCGCCGAGCCCGCGGTCGACTCGACGGGCCGGCGCCGAGCGCGGGGGCCGGTCGCTCGGCCGTGACTCGCGGTGGTCCATCGTCGCCCCCGTCCCCGCAATGTGCTTGCACAAGCAAGTATTCGGGGTGAGAGAGTGAGAGTCAAGAGCACCACCGCATCGGGAGGAGCTGGCCGCATGAAGGTCTTCATCATCGGAGTGACCGGAGCCGTCGGGGTACTCGTGGCGGAACGGTTGGTGGCGCGCGGAGTCACCGTCGCCGGTCTCGTGCGTCGAGAGGAACAGCGCGAGCGACTGGCTTCCCGATCGGTGGACACGGAGGTCGGCGACCTCGCCGATCTGTCGGAGGACCAACTGGCGACGATGCTCGCGGAGTCGGACGTCGTGGTCTACACCGCCGGGTCTAACGCCGGGGCCACCGAGGTCACCGATGCCATCGACGGTGCCGGGGTGGTGAAGGCGCTGGCTGCTGCCGGCGAGGTGGATGCGCGGTTCGTGCTGGTGTCGGTGCTTCCCGAGTCATGGCGCGAGCGCGACCTCGACGCGGAGGTCGAGCACTACTTCGCGGTGAAGAAGGAGACGGACGTCGCCGTGAGCCGCGCCAGTAGCGACTGGGTCATCATCCGGCCCTCGCTCCTGCTGGACGAGCCGGGACGCGGCACCGTCTCGCTCGGACCGGCCGAGCTCCACGACGAGATCCCGCGCGAGGACGTCGCGGACACCCTCGTCGAAGTGATCCTCGAGCCCCGGATCAACCGGCAGATCCTTGAGCTGAACACCGGTCCGACGCCGATTCCAGAAGCGGTGCGGGGGAACGTCCACGAACTCAGCTGACGACGCGCTCCGCGCGCCGCAGGTCGGCGATCAACTCATCGCGGCTGCCCGTCGGCGCTGCGGGTCTTCGACACCAACGCCGTCGGCATCGTGCGGGTGACGGAGGCCGCCCTGCCGCTGTTGCGCAGGTCCACCCACGCGGTGGTCGTGACGGTGGCGACCATCGGCGCCGACGGCCCCACCGGGACCCTGCGAGACGAGTCCGGAGTACTGCCCTGGTGATCGCGAATGCCGGTGATGCCCACCATGCCCCACCGCTGTCCGCTATGTTCACCACCACCACGGCGGAGCGCGCCACCTGGTCGATGGGCACCGAGAACTGAGGTGACGACACTGACTGATCTCCTGGGGAGACGAGGAGAGCGCGACGCGGTCGAGCAGCTCCTGGTGCACGCGCGGGCCGGACGCAGCGGCAGCCTCGTGGTGTGCGGGGAGGCCGGCATCGGCAAGACCGCGATCCTCGAGCTGGCCCGCGACCTCGGCGCTGCGCAGTTCCAGGTGGTGTCCGCGAGCGGTGTGGAGTCCGAGACCGAGTTCGCGTTCGCGGGGTTGCACCAGATGTGTGCTCCACTGCTGCACCACGCGGACATCCTCTCCGACCCGCAGCGCGAGGCGCTCCTCGTGGCCCTCGGGCGGCAGACCGGCCCCGCCCCCGACCTGTTCCTGGTCGGTCTCGCCGTCCTCAACCTCTGGTCCGATGCCGCGGACGAGCAGCCGCTGCTGTGCGTCGTCGACGACGTGCAGTGGTTCGACCAGGCCTCGGCCCAGGTCCTGGCCTTCGTGGCGCGTCGGTTGTCCGCCGAGCGAGTGGCGTTGCTGTTCGGCCGCCGCGAGACCGAAGGGGACCATCACGATCCCTTCCGGGGTCTGGCGGAGATCCACGTGGGACGGCTCTCCGATCCGGAGTCGCGCCAGCTCCTGGAGACGGTCACCAACGTGACGATGGACAAGAGCGTGCGCGATCAGATCATCGCGGAGGCGCGCGGCAATCCGCTGGCCCTGCTGGAGCTGCCCCGCAGCGCGCGACCCGAGCGGCTGGCCGGAGGCTATGCCTTGCCGTACGTCGCGGGTGTCCCGCGGCGCATCGAGGACAGCTTCCGGAGACGCTCCCGGGACCTTCCTCCCGACACGCAGGAGCTGCTGCTGATCGCGGCGGCCGAGCCCACCGGCGATCCGGCGCTGCTGGAGCGCGCCGCGGCCCGGTTGGATCTCGACGTCCAGGCAGCGGTGGCAGCCGAATCGGCCGGACTGTTGGAGATCGGCCCGGCCCGGGTGCGATTCGCCCATCCGCTCGTTCGATCGGCCGTGTACCAGGCGGCGAACCCCCAGGACCATCGACGGGTGCATCGCGCGTTGGCCGAGGCCACCGTGGCGTCCGATCCCGATCGCCGCGCCTGGCACCGTGCGCAGGCGGTGCAGGGGGTCGACGAGCAGGTCGCGGCCGAGCTCGAGGTGTCGGCCGTTCGCGCTCGATCCCGGGGTGGCTTGGCGGCGGCCGCGGCGTTCTTGCAGGGCGCGGCCGAGCTGACGCCGGATCCTGTGCTGCGCGCGAAGCGTTCGCTCGCCGCGGCACTCGCCAAGTACGAGGCCGGATCGTTCGACGAGGCCCGGCGACTGATCGAGGTTGCCGTCGGCGTCAACCTGGAACCTCTCGACGGCGCTCGCGCCGTTCTTCTGCGCACCCGGATGGACTACCAGGAGGCCCGGCACAGCAGCCCGCCCAAGGCGTTGTTGGCGGTCGCCGCGGGGCTGGCTCCTCTCGACCCGGTGCTCTCCCGCGAGACGTACCTCGACGCGTTGGACGGAGCGATCGTCACCGGTGGTGTGGAACCGGGATGGGGCCCGCGGGTCGCGGCCGAGGCGGCGTTGAATGCTCCACCTGCGCCGACGCCACCGCAGCCGGCGGACCTGCTGCTCGACGGGCTGACGACCATGTACACGCAAGGCTACGAAGCCAGCGTCCCCGAGCTCCGCAGGGCACTGGATGCGATGGTCGCGCTCGAGCCGTGTGCCGATCTGGACGGCAGCCGCCGCTGGCTGGGGTTGGCCAGCCGGACGGCCATAGCGTTGTTCGACGACGACCTCGTCAACGCGCTGGCCGACCGGCACGTGGCGCTCGCCCGCGAGGCGGGCGCGCTGGCGACGTTGCCGACTGCCCTGCTCATCCAGTCGCTCATGGCGGTGCTCTCCGGTGATCTGGCCCGCGCCGAACTGGTGGCGGGCCAGACCTCGATCCTGGCGCCGTCGCGAGCTCTGCCGCAGCTGCACGCCCATCTGATCCTCGCCGCGTGGCGCGGGGCCACCGAGGAGGCGTCCGAGCTCCGAGCGAGCGTGGAGCGAGGGTCCGAAGGCCCCGCCCAGCGCACCGAGCGCCTCATGACCACGTACGCCATGTCGGTACTGCACAACGGCCACGGAGACTATGCGGCGGCACTCGAGGTGGCATTGCAGTCCTTCCAGGCCTCCGAGCTGTCCCACGGCAGTCTGCCCCACACCGAGCTCGTCGAGGCCGCGTGCCGCCAGGGCCGGCCAGAGCTCGCCGCCGAGGCGCTGGCTGAGCTCACCGCGCGCGCTCAGGCCAGCGGCACCTCGTGGGGCCTGGGGTTGGCGGCTCGCTCGCGGGCGCTCGTCAGCAGTGGGTCGGAGGCCGAGGCGCTCTATCGAGAGGCGATCGAGCACCTGGCCAAGCCGCGGACGGCCGGCCACCTCGCTCGCGCCCATCTGCTCTACGGGGAGTGGCTGCGTCGGGAGGGTCGCCGTCAGGACGCGCGCGAGCAGCTGCGCACGGCTCACAGGATGCTCGCGGAGATGGGTGCCGCGGGGTTCGCCGAGCGGGCCGCGCGCGAGTTGCGGGCCACGGGCGAGCACCCGCGCCGGCGCGACGCCCAGGCGGCGGATGCGCTCACCGAGCAGGAGCTTCAGGTCGCCCGACTCGTGGCCACGGGTGCGACCTCGAAGGAGGTCGGTGCGGCGCTGTTCCTCAGCCCGCGCACGATCGAGGCTCATCTGCGCAACATCTTCCGCAAGCTCGGCATCACCTCCCGCCGTCAGCTCAAGCAGATGTGGCTTCTCTGACCCGACGCCGGGCCGACAGGCCCGCCCGCTGCGACGGTCTACGTAGGGCATCGTGGCCGCGCGAGGACCTCATGACGAGCCTGCGCCTGCTCGAGGACAACGTCAGCGAGCCATGAGTCACCGGCCTCAGTCCGCCTCCTGCGCGGCCTGCTGGTCCAGCAGGGCCCGCGCGTGCGCGGCGTCCTCCTCCTGGTCGAGGGCGCGGTGGAAGCTCTCGAGTTTCTCCTCGCCGGCGGGGAAAGGGGGCAGCAACGGCACGTCGGGGTCGACGATCGCCTCGATCACGACCGGCCGGTCCGCCGAGAGGGCCCGGTCCCACGCCGCGTCGACGTCCTCGGGGCGCTCGACCCGGATCCCGGTGAGGCCCAGCAGGTCGGCGTAGCCCGCGTAGGGGAAGTCCGGCAGTGACTGGCTGACGTCGTAGCGGGGGTCGCCCTCGGTCTCGCGCTGCTCCCACGTCACCTCGGCGAGGTCGCCGTTGTTGAGCACCAGGACGACGAAGCGGGGGTCGGTCCAGTCCCGCCAGCGCGAGGCGACGGTGACGAGCTCGGCGATGCCGTTCATCTGCATCGCGCCGTCGCCGACGAGCGCGACGACGGGCCGGTCGGGAGCGGACAGCTTGGCGGCCAGGCCGTAGGGCAGGCCTGAGCCCATGGAGGCCAGGGTGGACGACAGGTGCGCCTGGACTCCCGGGGGCAGGGTCAGGTGCCGGGCGTACCAGTAGACGACCGAACCCACGTCGACGCTGACCTGCGCGTCGGACGGCAGCCGGGGCGTGAGGGCGCGGACCACGAGCTCGGGGCTGAGGGGTGCGGCGTCGGTGTGGGCCCGCTCCTCGGCGATGCGGTGCCAGCGTTCGACCTGCTCGACCACCTCGGTCCGCCACGTGGTGTCCGGCTTCTCCTTCAGCAACGGCAACAGCGCGGTGAGCGTCTCGGTGGTGTCGCCGACCAGGCCCACGTCGACGGGGTAGCGGTTGCCCAGGTGGCGCCCGTCGATGTCGATCTGGACGGCTCGAGCCTGGCCGGGCGCGGGATAGAACTCGGTCCACGGGTCGTTGGTGCCGATCATCAGCAGCGTGTCGCACTGGTCCATCAGCCATCCGGAGGCGGTGGTGCCGAGATGGCCCATGACGCCGCAACTGATCGGCAGGGTCTCGTCCCACCACGGCTTGCCCAGCAGGCTCGTCGTGACGCCGGCGCCGAGCCGCTCGGCCACGGTGCGCACGAGGTCACCCGCGTCGCGGGCGCCCTGACCCACGAGGAGGGCGACCCGCTCGCCGGAGTTCAGCACCTCGGCGGCCTCGGCCAGATCGCTGTCCGCCGGGATCACGCGAGGCGGTCGCCATTGCGGCGTGGTGGGCACGACCCCGTGCTCGTGCGGGGGGACCTCGGGGGCCGGTGCGACCTGCACGTCGTGCGGCAGGATGACCACGCACGGCGATCTGGTCGCGAGCGCGGTCCGGAAGGCCCGGTCCACGACCATGGCCGCCTGCTCGGGCGCGAGCACAGCCTGGACGTACTGCGCCGCGACGTCCTTGAACAGCGCGCTCAGGTCGATCTCCTGCTGGTACTCCGCACCGAGCGCGGTGGTGGGCTGCTGGCCGACGATGGCGACGACGGGCTGGTGATCGAGCTTGGCGTCGTACAACCCGTTGAGCAGGTGCACGGCACCCGGACCCTGGGTGCTGATCATGACGCCCACGCCGCCGGTGTACTTCGCGTGGCCGACCGCCATGAGCGCGGCGTTCTCCTCGTGCCGCGCCTGGACGAATGCCGGATCGCCTCCGGCGCGGCGCAGGGCGCCCATGAGGCCGTTGATCCCGTCGCCGGAGTACCCGAACGTGCGGTGCACGCCCCAGGCGCGCAGCCGCTCGACCACCAGATCTGCGACCAGTCGCTCCATGGTTCTCCCTCTCCGTCGGACGTGGTTCCCGTCCTGTACCCGGTATCCCCGCTGACAAACGAGCCGCGGTCCTAGGGTGGTGGCGTGAGCGAGCCCGAGCAGTCCGCCGCGGCGCGGGGATTGCGCCGCAGGGAGCGCACGCGCGCCCTGCTGCTCGACGCGGCCGAGCTCCTGGTCTCGCAGCGCGCACCCGAGGAGATCCGGATCGAGGACGTCGCCGCGCAGGCGGGGGTCTCGCCGGCCTCGGTGTACGTGCACTTCGGGACGAAGGACGGGCTGTTGGCCGCAGTGACGGAGCGGGTCCTGGGCGTCGCGACGGATGCCCTGCGTGCGGCCTACGCGGCCGACACGTCCCCGCTCGAGCGGTTCGCCGGTGTCGGCGTGGCCTACCTGCGGCTGCTGCTCGACCACCCGGTGGTCGTGAAGTACCTGACTGCCACGGGGGAGCGCGGTCCGACGACGGCCGTCGAGACCCAGGTCGTCGAGCGGTTCGGCGAGCTCCGGCGTGAGTTCGAGCAGAGCATCCGCGAAGCCGTCGAGAGCGGAGCGATCCGCCGCGTCGATCCCGAGTTGATGTCGTTCTTCCTGTTCGGCTCATGGAACGGTGTCGCCGCGCTGGCGCTGCGCCGCGACGCGTTGGTGTTGGCGCCCGAGCGCGTGGAGACCGCCGTGATCGAGGCCGGACTCGTCCTGCTCGAGGGCCTCATCGTGCAGCCGTCGGACGCGTGAGACGTGGTTAACTGGAGTCCGACTCCAGATCACCCCTCGAAAGCGATTCACCCATGACGCAGACCGCCACGCCCTCGACCGAGACTCCCGAGTCCGGTCCCGAGACCTGGGACGCGATCGTCGTGGGCGCGGGGCCCGGAGGCCTGACGACCGCGGCGTACCTCGCGGCGAACGGCACGAAGGTGCTGGTGCTGGAGGCGAACCAGGTCGTCGGAGGCAGCACGCAGGTCTTCCGTCGCGCGGGCAACAAGTTCGAGTTCGACGTCGGTACCCACTACGTGGGGGAGTGCGGTCCCGGCGGTCGGATGCAGACGGCGTTGTCCGGTCTGGCGCTGACCGAGCGCATCAAGTGGCTGCGCCAGAACCCCGAGGGCCACTGCCGGATCATGGTTCCGGGCACGACGTTCCACACGCCGACGGGGTGGGACACGTACCTCGAGCGGCTGATCGCGGCGTTCCCCGAGGAGGAGAAGGGTCTGCGCCGGTGCGTGCGGATCCTGCGGATCATCTCGGCGGGGGAGGAGCCGCGGCTGAAGCCGTGGATGCTGCTGCGCTGGGGACTGCGCCCGATCACCAAGCTGATGGACGCCTGCGGGCTCAGCGCCGACGCCCAGGCCGTGATCCTCGCGGAGAACGGCGACTACACGTGGCCGCCGTACCGCACGCCCGCGGTCATGCACGGCGGCCTGCTGCACCACTACCTGCAGGACGGCGCCTACTACCCGCGCGGCGGCGGACAGGTGATCGGCGCGCACCTGACCGACGTGATCCAGTCCTACGGCGGGACGGTCCGCACCAAGTCGCGCGCCGAGCGCATCCTCATCGAGGACGGCCGAGCCGTCGGAGTCCGCCTGCGCGGCGGCGAGGAGTTCCGCTCCGACGTCGTCGTGGCAGCGGGCGACTACAAGCTGACCTGGACCGAGCTGGTCGGTGACGAGCACCTGACGCGGAAGCTCCGCAAGCGCCTGGCGAACCTGGAGATGACGCAGCCGATGTTCGCGGTCTACGTCGCGCTCGACGTCGACCTGCGCGAGCGCGACACCCCTCCGCTGGCGTGGGTGTGGCCGAACAACGACGTCGACGGTTACTACCGCGAGGTCGAGGCGGGCCGCTGCCCCGAGCAGATGCCCGTCGGCATCAGCTGCCCGACGGCGAAGGATCCGGAGGGCACGCACTCGGCGCCGCCCGGTTACTCGACGCTCGAGCTGGTCAGCTGGGCACCCAAGGAGCACGCGTTCTGGAACGTCGACGCCGACCCGATGGGCGGCGCCGAGTACGGGCGCGACGAGGAGTACCGCCGGCTCAAGGACGAGCTCACCGAGCGCGTGCTGGACACGGCGTCGCTGATGATCCCGGACCTGCGCGAGCGGATGGTCTTCTGCGAGGCGTCCACCCCGATGACGCAGGAGCGCTTCACCCTGACCTCGGACGGCTCCTGCTACGGGATCGCGCCGCTGCTCAAGAACCTCGGCCCGTTCCGGCCGAAGGTCACGACCCACATCCCGGGCCTGTTCCTGGGCGGGGCCAGCACCGAGTTCATGTTCGGCATCAACGCCACGATCTGGGGCGGCATGAAGACGGCCGGAGTGATCCTGGGCCGCGACCTCGAGCGAGAGGTCAAGGACGGCGCGGTCTTCGTCGACGAGGCGAAGCTGACCGAGATCACCGAGGACTGGGACCCGCTGCTGGCCTCGAAGCCCGGCTCGGTCATCCGCCGCGCCGCGCGCCGCCGACCTCGCGCGAACGCCTGACGACGGAGGGCTACGCGCCGTCGAGAAGGCGTTGGACGACCGGACCGTAGACGGCCTCGACGGCGTCGAGCTCGGCGAGCAGGACGGGTGACTCGAAGAACCGCAGGGTCGTCGCCAAGCCCATCAGGGCGGCGACGGCGAGCTCGGCACGCAGCTCCGGTCGTGGGCCGTCGAGAACCTCCGAGAGCGGCGTGACGTAGCCGTGCAGGAACTGCGTCCGTACGGACTGGGGATCGGGGGCGTTCACGCGCAGCATGATGGCCCGGCCGAGGTGCTCCAGATCTCCGCGCCGCTGGCGGTCGACCAGTTCGGCGACGAGCGCCGTCCCGAGTGCGGAGACGGGAACGTCCGGCAACTCCGGTGCGGCGATCGTCGCCGTGCGGTGGAACAGCTGCTCCTTGCTGCCGGCCACCTTCATGACGAGCGAGGGAGAGGTGCCGGCCAGCGCCGCGATCTCGCGGATCGTCACCTCGCCGAAGCCCTTGCGCGCGAAGAGGTCGCCCGCCGCGCGCCAGACCGCGGCCCTCAGCTCGGCCGGATCGGTGGGAGCGGTCATGCGAGGGGAGTCCCCAACGTGAGGTCCGCGGTGCGGTTGGCCTCCCAGACGGTGACCGGGCGAGCGCCGGTCGCTCCGGTGTC
The DNA here is from genome assembly GCF_014334735.1 of Aeromicrobium senzhongii. NCBI lineage: Bacteria > Bacillati > Actinomycetota > Actinomycetes > Propionibacteriales > Nocardioidaceae > Aeromicrobium > Aeromicrobium senzhongii. The sequence continues at coordinate 2,292,934 of NZ_CP060587.1, read as the reverse complement.
GCAGATGGCGCTGAGCACGTAGCGCCCGTTCGGCGGCCGTGGCACCGCGTACCGCCCCTCGTGGTCGGTGCGGGTCGAGGTCACGACCTCGCCCGCGTGATGGGTCAGGATCACGAGCACCCCCTCGATCGGGACGCCGTCCGCGTCGGTGATCGTGCCCTCGAGGGTGAGCCGATCGCGCAGCACCAGGGGCGGCAATCCGGTCTCCACGTCGACGGTGACGATGCGCGAGCGCGGCTGCCAGCCATCGGCGGACGTCACGATGAAGTAGTCACCGTGGCCGGGCACGGCCACCGCGACCTGCCCGTCCGAATCGGCATGGCCCCAGTCGACGGCCGCACCCTCCATGGTCAGGACCGTCACGACGGCGTTGCGCACGGGGCGGGCGTTCGCGTCGACGACCTTGCCGTGCACCACGCAGTTGGGACGGCTGGAGGTCGCGGTCCCGGAACGATCCGCCTCGGGTGCGAAGTCCTGCATCCCCAGGGTCGGGAAGAGGACGGCCGCGCCGACCAGCGCCGCAGCCGCGGCGAGCCAGAACAGCAGCCTGATCGCGCCTTCGCTCGTCGCCTCCTCGCCGGCGATCGTCACGACGGACGCGGAGGTGACCGCGGCGACGATGGCGCTGGCGCTCGTGGTGCCGATCGACCGCAGCAACACGTTGAGTCCGTTGGCCGAAGCCGTCTCGGTGACCGGCACGGCGCGCATGATCATCGTCGGCAACGCGCCGTACACCATCGCGGTGCCGACGCCGACGGCGACCGATCCGATCACGACCTGGGCGAGGTCGTCGCTGAGGAACACGCGTGCGGCATAGGCGACACCCATGAGGAGCGCGCCGGACAACGCCGTCACCTGCGGCCCGAAGCGCCGCGTGAGCCAGGCCGAGACGGGTGCCATGAGGCCAAAGGCGGCCGCGTTGGGGACCATCCACCAACCGGTCTCGAGGATCCCGAGTCCCAGCCCGTAGCCGCTGGCCTCGGGCATCTGCAGCAGCTGGGTCGTGAGCAGCATGTTGGCGAACATCGCGAACCCGACGAGCACGGAGGCGGAGTTCACCAGGACGACGGAACGTCGGGAGGAGACGCGCAGGTCGACCAGGGGGCTCGGCGTCCGCAGCTCGACCGGGACCCAGATCGCGAGCAGCACGCCGCCGCCGGCGACCAGACCCAGCGTCGTCGGCGAGCCCCAGCCCCAGTGCGAGCCCTTGGAGAGCGCCAGCATGAGGGCGGTGAGGGCGGCCGACAGCAGCAGGGCTCCGCGGAAGTCGAAGCTGCCTCGGGTGCGGACGGGGGACTCGGGCAGCACCACCATGGCCGCGATGAGCAGGACGATCCCGACCGCGCCGGTCGCCCAGAAGATCGCGTGCCAGTCCAGGTGCTCGGAGATGAGGCCGGACAGGGGGAGTCCCACGCCGGCGCCGATCGCGAGCGTGGCACTCATGAGCGCCACACCGAGCGGGATGCGTTCACGCGGCAGCTCGTCACGCATGATCGCGATGCCGACCGGGACGACCGCCATGCCGACGCCCTGCAGTGCCCGAGCGACGATGAGCAGCACCAGGTCCTCGCTGAAGGCACCGAGGATCGATCCGAGGACCGAGATCGCCAGGGTCAGGACCATCATCCGGCGCTTGCCGTACATGTCGGCCAGGCGCGTCACGGTCGGGGTGGCGATCGCGCCCGTCAGGAGGGTGGCGGTCACCAGCCACGAGGTGCTGTCCGCCGAGGCGTCCAGGAGGTCGGGAAGCATCGGCAGCAGCGGCAGCAGGAGCGTCTGCTGCAACGAGACGACGATGCCGCACAGCGACAGGGTCGCCACGATGAGCGCGGCGCTGCGCCTCGGGGCTTCCGGCGGCTGGGCGGTGGTGGTCGGGGAGGACGTCGAGACAGTCACGGGATCCGTTCGGGGCTGGGGCGTGAACGTTTGTTCACGGCCAGTCAATCAGGTTCCCGCGCTCCGCGCGATCAGCTCGGCCGCGGGGGTCCGGCCGTGCGGTCCGTGCGGGCGACCTTGCGGTCCGTCATGACGATCCAGGCCGCCATGGCGATGCCGCCGCAGACGGCGAACAGGAAGAAGAGCATCGCGAGGCCCGGGTAGCCCAGCACCGTCCAGCTCGACGGCACGCGCATCATCAGGGCGGCACCCAAGATGGTGGCCGCGATGATGATGCCGAGCGTGACGCGGTTGGCGACCCGCTGGATCACGGTGTGGAGTCGCTGCTCGTCGATCGCGTCGACCTTGACCCGGAACTCGCCGTCGGCGAGCGAGTCCATGATGCGGTTCGCGCGCTCGGGCAGGTGCTCCACGAAGTTCTTCGACTCGATGGCGGCGGCCACGATGCCGCCGGGCGACATCTTCAGGCCGGCGGCCGAGATGTCGGTCGCGTTCTCGCGGATGGCGTCGGTGGGCGAGAAGCCGGGATCCAGGTGTGAGGTGGCCTGGTCGAGGTTCAGCAACGCCTTGCCCACCATCGACATCTCGGCCGGCGGGCGCAGCCCGTGCGCGCCGGACACCCGGCTGAGATCGACCAGCACGGCGCCGACCGCGACGTCCGCGCCGCTGGCGATCGCCTCGGAGACCAGGTGGGCGACGTCGCTGCGGAACGGGCCGGCCTCGAACGAGTCGAGCGGGTGGCCCATGGCGGCCAGGATCGACGAGGTCTCTTCGCCGTCCCCGTCGCTGATGGCCAGCAGCAGCTTGATGATGTCGTGCTGGATGCGTGGGGGGACCGAGGCCGTCATGCCGAGGTCGAGCAGGGCCAGACGTCCGTCGGGGGTGAGCAGCAGGTTGCCCGGGTGCGGGTCGGCGTGCAGCACCCCGGCGTCGAGGATCATGTGCAGGTAGGCGCTGAACAGCTGCTCGACGATCGGGCGCGCGTCGACGTCGGTGAGTCCCAGTGGGCCGATGTCGGTGACCTTGCGGCCCTCGACGAAGTCCATCGTCAGGATCTTCGAGGTCGTGTACGGCTCGACCGGCTGCGGCACCACGAGCAGGTCGTACGGGGCGGTCAGCTCGCCGAAGGTGACCAGGTTGCGGGCCTCGCGGCGGTAGTCCAGCTCGCCGGCCAGCGAGCGGCGGAACTGGTCGAGCAGCTGACCGAAGCCGAAGCTGCGCCCGATTTCGGTCCGGCGGTCGGCCAGGCGCGCCAGGCGACCCAGCACCTTCATGTCCTCGCGCACGAGCTCGCGAACGTGAGGTCGCTGCACCTTCACGACGACCTCGCGCCCGTTGCGCAGGACCGCGCGGTGGACCTGGCCGAGCGACGCCGCGGCGAGGGGCTTGACGTCGAAGTCGCTGAACCGCTCCTTGAGCGTGGCGCCGAGCTCGGTCTCGACGACCTCACGCACGGTGTCGAAGTCGATCGGCTCGACCTCGTCCTGCAGCCGCTCCAGCGCGGTCGTGTACGACGCCGGCAGCAGGTCGAACCGCGTCGAGAGCAGCTGGCCGAGCTTGATGAAGGTCGGCCCCATCTTCTCCAGGTCGTCCGCGAACGCCTGCGCGCGCTCGGCGTCGCCGAGCGGCGTCTCGTCGTCGATGTCGAACTCGTCGAGCTGGGTTCCGGACAGCAGGTCGGAGCGTCCATAGCGGCGAACCAGGCGGGCCAACGCGACATAGCGGTTGTCGTGCAGATTCGTCATGGCGCAAGCATGCCGGTCCCGGGCGCGCCATGGGGTGTCCCACGCGAGACTCGCTCAGGCTGCGGGACCGTCCGGAGTCTGCCGACCGTGGACGCGCCGAAGCGCGGAAGTGGTCTGTCGCTCAGCAGGCGGCCCAGAGGCCGCGGTCGTTCGCCCGGGCACTGGCTTCGGCTCGCGCCAGCTCATCACGGAAAGCGCGCCGGATCGGGAAGCGATCCTCGAACGTGGCGTATCCCTTGCGAACGAGCAACGCGTTGACGTTCGTGCCATCAGCCGTGAACACGAACCGCATCAGCCGGCCGTACTGGTCCCGGTCGTCTTGCGCACCGTCTCGAACGAGGAACACCCGCTTCCCCTCAAGCATGCGGGAGGCGAAGTCAGACGCTTCGGGGCCGAAGCACTCGACCGGAGTGTTCGGATTCCTCGTCTCGGGTGTGTCGATCCCGATGAACCGAACCGGCTCACTCACTCCGCCATAGAGCACTCGGATCGTGTCGCCGTCGGTGACGGAGAGAACCTCGTACGGCTTACCGAGGTCGACGGGCGGTCGCGTCGGTGTCGGTGCCTTGCTCTGCGTGGGAGTGGGTGTGGGTGTCGGGACTGTCCGCGGGGGAACGACAGAGGCGGTTGTGATCGGCGCGCTGGTGGGGGGCGAAGTGGCGGGGGATGAGGCCGCAACGGGTCGGGGAGACTCAGCCTGATCCTCGTCCGCAAACACCAGGACCGCTCCCGCGACGGCACCCAGAGCCAGTACTGCCCCGACCGCCCAAAAGAGCACGGGCGGCCGGGACGTGCCGGGGACGTAGGTCGTCCGCTGGTATGTCTGGCGTCGTTGTCTCACCGGTGTCAGTCGTGCGACCGCTCGGCGTTGAAGTTCGCGATGACCGTCTTCAGCTGGGCGACGGGTTCCTTCGTCTTCGCGTGGATCTTCAGCGCGGCGGCGTTCTGAGCAGAGTTCTCCGACTCGTCGATGATCTTCACTGTGTTGGCCAGCGTGGAATTCACGGCAGCGATCTCCGCGTCCAGCTTTTCGATCAATGCGATCTGCTCGGTGATCAGCTGCGTCCGGGCTTGGAAACCCGACTTCAACTGAAGGTAACTCTGCTGAGCGTTGTGGTAGACGCGACGCTTCTCAGCGCGCTCCTTCTGAATCTCGAGGGCACGCTGCTCGGTGCTGACGTTCTGCTTCTGCAGTTCGAGACGCTCGCGCTCGAGCTCCTCGCGCTTCTTAAGCGTCTCCAACTTCTCCTGATGGACAGCGGCCTCGCGTTCGCGCTTCAACTCCTGCTGGCGCTCTGCGTCGGCGGACTTGGCTGTCTTGCGCTCTGCCTGCTTGGCGACCATCTCGCGACGCTTCGCCTCGCGCTCCTCCTGGACGGTCGCGATGCGCTCACGCTGCTTGTCCATCGCTCGCTGCTTGTGGACTTCTTCGGCTCGCTTCTTGTCGGCGCGTGACTCCCTGAACTTGTGGAACCCGGTGTTGAGGAAGATGGACTTGGTGGCGTCCCGCGCCCCGAGGCCAGCGATGAGGTACATCAGCAGCATGATCGGTGCGAACACGACGTCCTGCTGCCGGACCTCTAGCCCGATCATCTGGATGACTCCGTCTTCACTGCCGAGCTCGAGGATCTTCCCGGAGAAGAGTCGAGCAGCGGAGATGGCCACGCCCAGGGCGATCCAGATCCCGATGTGGACGACTTTGCTGGCCTTGCCTGGCGGATGGTGTGCTTCCGCCTCGCTGTAACCGAGGTGAATCATGAACAGGAGTCCGGCGAGGCCGAGTGCCCCCGAAATGATGATCGAAGGGCGCTGCTCGAGATCGAGGACCTGACCGATGACGTCGTTCAAGAACGCCAGGTCAGCGATGCTGAGCGCGGCACACGCAACGAGGATTGCAACTGGCGCGAAGAACGGCATTTCGGCGGTCCTGGAGGACGAAGCCTTGGTCTGGGTAGCAGGCTGCGCCGCCTCGGCGCTCTCCTGATCAGTACGGGGTTCGACCGGTGTCATGCGTCGCTCCTGTTTTCCGCGTCCTTGAACCGCTTCCGCAGCGGCTCGATCGTGATCTTGTTCTCGGCCGGCATGTCGACATCCGCCAGCTCGGCCTCGAGCGCCAGCTTCTGCAGCGTCTGGAACGACTGCTGCAGACGGTGCGCATCGTTGCCGAGCGTGTTCAGCTCGTTCTCGATCTGTCCCGCGAGCTTCGCACGCTCGTGCCGCTGATCGGTCAGCGAGCCGTCCAGCGCGCTGCGGATCTCGGCCCGAAGATGCTCATACTCGGTGCCCATGATCGGAAGGTGCAGCTCAAGCGACTCGGCGCTCAGCTCACCTCGGCGCACTTTCTTCTTGACGTCCTTGGCGCACCTCTTGCCAATGCGGCGCAACCGCTTGCGGATCACAGCATCGGTGAGCACGTTCGACCTTGACATGAATACTCCTCCTGGCCCGTCAGCAATCCGGGTTTTCGGTGCGGGCGATCTTGATCTTGACCATGCGGTCGAGGCCGGGCTTATCAGCGTTGTTGTGAGGGCCGGCGCCCTTGCCCGAAGCGCGGATCAGGTTTGCGGGGACGCCCTCGCGGACCAACAGCTTCTTGACAGCGATGGCCCGCTCTCTGGACAGCGGAGCGTCCTTCGCGCCGGCGAGCTTGCGCTGCGTCGACGTCAGATAGATGTAGCCGTCCACGGTGATCTGGCGCACTCGTGCGGGGTCGTCCTGGTACACCGTGACCACCTTCCTGAGCGCCTTCTTGGCCTTCGTGGGGCTGGTGAAGTCCGCCTGGTCGCTGACGAACTCGAGCTTGCCTTCGCCCAGCGTGAAGTCGACGTTGCCACACCCGGTATCGGTCGTGCTGACCGTGAAGGCGGTGTCGACGGCGGTCGAACTCTGAGTGCGCGTGCTGACATGGACGCGTCCGCCGAGAGCGGTGGCGACGTCTTTGTACAGGCCCCGGACGATGTCCTTCTGCTTCGGCGACAGGCGCTCCTGAGGCTTCGTGGTGTCGCCGAGTCCAACGAAGTGCAGCGAGTACCCGCTCAGGTAGTCGCGACCGTACTTCTCGGCGAGTTGCTCGACCTTCGCCTCGCGCTTCTTGGCAGAGGTGAGCAGGTTGTCATTGGCGAAGTCGAGGTCCCCGCTGTCCGACAGGCCGGAGCCGATCACGGTGATGGTCGCGCCGCTGCTGAGGTTGCGGGAAGCCTCGATGACAGCCCCGAGGTAGTCGGCGCCGTTGCTGGCGGGCTTCTGTGTCTCGAGGAACGTCTCGAGTGCACGCGCGTTGTCGCGGACGTCGCGCTTCGCGCGTGTGGCGTTGGTGCCGATGCTCTTCAGGGCCAGCGCCTTCGCGTCGACGGACAGCACCGTCGGGGGAGCGGCGGCGGAGACGAACGCTATGGAACTCAGGATGTCCTCGGCGGTCTCGCCCTTATGCAGAAGAAGGCTTTCTTCGATGAGCTCGGAGGTATCCCGACCGAGCGTCGGTCGCGGTGAGTTCTGGGTGTGGCCCAGGACGATGGCGAACTCGTTTGACGGCGGCGGCGTGTACGGCCGGCTCGCCTGCTGCACCTGAAGGACCAGGAGAAGCGCCGAGACCACCGCGGTCCACTTCGTCACGGCGCTGACGAAGGTGAGAGTCCCGTACAACTGGTAACCGCGATACGCCTTGAAGGCGGCGAAGCCGAACACGACAGCAGTGAGGCCGAGAAGCAACGCCCTGTCAGAGCTGGCGGACAAGTTCTCCGCGAGGTTCGCCAACACGGACGTACCTACCTTTCGATGATCTGCACTCGTAGCCGAGTCAAGTGAGCGTATCCGCGGGGGGGCCTTCGCCGGGCCCGAATCGAGGCAACAGTGGGGCTGATGTGATAGTGAACACCTGGTCCCGGGCGCGTGGGCGTCAGGCTCAGAAGAGCATCGGTGTCGATCGCGTCATCCACGCTGTAGGCCTTCACTCGCGGTGCCCAAACATGGTCCGTCCGCCGAGCCGACGCACGGGCCGGCCGAGCAGTCCGAGCGGGAGCGCGCGCCCGAGGCGATCACCCCGCGAGCGACGCCTATGCCACGTTCGACCCCCGCGAGTCTGGCTGGACGAACGTGGTGTTCGAGCCCGGAATGTAAGCCGGATCGGCCCCGGTATCGGACCGTGGAGCGGGCCACTTATCTGTTGGCGTCGCCCGGACGCGGGCGTACAGTCAAGTGATCGGCTCGTCGATGCGACCTCTACCGATCGGAGTGCATCATGGCCCTCTCACTGCACGTGCCTCATCTGCACGTCCCGCACGTCGGATCAGCGCAGGACCAAGCCCACCAGCAGAAGACCAAGCCGTCGAAGTTCGGCGGCATCGTCCTCACGATCGGCATGCTCGTGGCCCTCGCCGCCTGGGTGAGCTCCGTCGTCGCGCTTCTGAGCTTGGGCCCGGTCGAGTTCGGCACCGAGTCCGCCACCGTCGTCGGCTGGACCGCCTTGGGCATCCTCTCGGCGATCAGCCTCTTTATGATGGGCATCTGGAAGGTCCACCGGGCCTAGGAGGCTCGATCGTTCCTCTCACAACGAGTTTCGGCGGGGTGGGGTAGGAGCAGGTATGCACTCGTTGCGGTAAGCAGGGAGGCATGGAAGTTCGATCCTGGGCATCGTCCCCCGGGACGCGTCGCAGCATGCAAAGCAACCGTGGCCGGGACACGCAACCCGAGTTGGCCGTTCGTCGAATCGTCCATGCGCAGGGTTTGCGATATCGGGTCGATGCTCGGCCGTTGCCTCAGTTGAATCGTCGAGCGGACTTGGTGTTCACGCGAGTGAAGGTGGCCGTTTTCATCGACGGTTGTTTCTGGCACGGATGTCCGGTGCACCACACGAAGGCAAAGGCCAACGCCGAGTTCTGGGCGACGAAGGTGGCGACCAACCGATCCCGAGACGAGGAGACGAACCGACTCCTCGACGATGCGGGCTGGTGCGTTGTGAGGGCCTGGGAACATGACGATCCCACCAAGATCGCCGACCGCGTCATGAGAGCCGTCGCGTCCCGGCGGGAACCTAGTCAGTAGCCGGCGCGCAGCTCCTCCAGCGCTTCCGAACCGGCCTCGACCCAAAGGCGCCAGGCCATCGGCGCGTGGCGCATGCACTCCTCCGTACTCGTCCACGGGTCACGTCGGTCGTCGAACCAACGCGGGTCGACGATCCCGGTATCGAGCACGGCCAGCTCGAACTTGAAGTTCGAGAACAGTCCTCCGTCGCCGGCGGTCTGACGTACCAGGGTGATGTTGTCGATCACGCACACTCCGAGGAACGTTCCGACGCCCTTACGGCCGAAGGAGAACGCGAGGACCGGAGGCGCAACGGCTCGGTCGCTTTCGAAGTCCGAGGCGTGCAGTTCCGCAGTCTCGATCAGGCGCCGATTGCCCGGCGCATCGGCTGCCGGCTTCATCGAGCCTGGCTTGTTGTCCCCGAAGTAGGTGATCGTCCCCGTCTCGGGGTCATACCGGTCGTGCCACGGCGTCGTCTCTGTCCCAGCCTTGTGGGTACTCGTCCTGCAGCTGACGAGCGGGCGTCGCACCTCGTCGTAGGCATCCACAACGGCCGCCGGAGCGTCGATCCCCTTTTCGAGGCGGGGTAGCGCTCCCTGGGGACGCTCTGGGTCGTTCATCAGCCAGTGGAAGTTGGGGTAACCGTCGATCAGGGGACTGACGGTATCGAGCGCCTTGGTGTAACGGATGGAGCTGCCTGGGCGCATGAGGCGAGTGGTCACGAGCGGAAGCTACCGGTTGATGCTCCTCGGTGGACGAGCGGCTGCCTTCGGCTCCTCCAGTGACCGCTTGGGGTGGCGCCGGTGAGTCTCCCGCTTCCAGCGGCGGCTCGGTCCTTAGACTGCGATCATCATGCGCCGACTCAGGATGATCGACCTCTTCGCTGGTTGCGGCGGACTCACGTCGGGTTTCATGGCGACAGGTCGGTTCGAATCGGTCGCGGCGGTCGAGTGGGATCCCGATGCGGCGGCGACGTACGCCCACAACTTCGGTGAGCACGTCCATGTCGGCGACATCGCAGACTGGGCGCAGGGCGAGCTGCCCGAGGCGGACGTCGTCGTCGGAGGCCCGCCGTGCCAAGGGTTCTCGCAACTTGGGAAGCGAGACCCCGAGGACCCGCGCAACTCGATGTGGCACCACTACGTCACCGCGTTGGACAAGATCCGTCCGCGTTACTTCGTCATGGAGAACGTCCCGCAGTTTCTGAAGTCCGCCGAGTATGCGCAGTTCATCGCGGAAACAGCCGAGGGCGGTCGCCTCGATGGGTACCGGGTCGCGACCTACCTGGTCAATGCGGCGGACTACGGCGCAGCTCAGAACCGCAGACGAGCCGTCGTCCTTGGGGCCCGTGATGAGCAGCCGGTGCTCCTCGCGCCGGATGGGAGTCTTCCGCGAACAGTCGCCGACGCTTGGCAGGGCTTGGCGACGGACGTGACCGAGACGAACCTGCCAGCGTGCTCGACGATCGTGAACGGACGGCCGGTTCCCGGTCCGTTCAAGCTCGAGGACATTCACGTCACGCGGAATCCCACCGAACTGTCTCAGCGGCGGTATCGGGAGATCCCGCCCGGCGGGAACCGCCGGAATCTGCCCGACGACCTGAAAGCGCCGTGCTGGCGAAAGCACGACTCCGGCTCCGGTGACGTGATGGGCCGGCTCCACGCCGACCGCCCGAGTGTGACCATCCGGACCGAGTTCTTCAAGCCGGAGAAGGGCAGATACCTCCATCCCACGGCGCACCGCCCGATCACCCATGCCGAGGCGGCACTCCTGCAGGGATTCGACGAGGAGTTCGAGTGGTGTGGCACGAAGGTCTCGATCGCCAAGCAGATCGGCAACGCCGTCCCGCCGCCGCTCGCCGGCGCGATCGCACGCGCGATCCTCGCGCACTTGGACAACTAGCCTGACCGGACCATTTCCGTCACAAACTTGCGCATTCGCCCAAAACCGCCCCCGCGACGGGATAAGAAGTAAAGGGAATGTGTTGACTCGGGGAAGGTTGTGGCGTGGGGGAGTGGGCAGGGGTCGAGGGGCCGGTTGCGCGAGAGGTCGTTGAGCAGGTGTCCAGGTGCCTGGCCACGTACCGGGAGGATCGGCTCCGAGTCGAGCAAGACGCAGCGATCGAGTCGAACATCGCACAGGGTGGCTACGGGCGTAAGCAGCTCTACGAGTTGATCCAGAATGGTGCCGACGCGATGCTCGGCCAGCCGGGCGCGATCGAGATCGTACTGACACGGGACACGCTGTACGTTGCCAACGAGGGTCGACCGATGACGGTCGAGGGCGTCCACGCGCTGATGGCTTCGCACCTTTCGCGGAAGCGCGGCGACGAGATCGGTCGCTTCGGGCTCGGGTTCAAGTCCGTTGTGGCGATCTCCGACTCACCCGCGCTCTACAGTCGCTCCGGGTCCTTCGGTTTCGATCGGGCGATGGCCGAGAAGGAGATCGAGACGGTCGTCCCGGGCGCCCCGTCGTATCCGATGATGCGACTCGCCAGGGTGCTCGACGCCGACGCGGACGCTCGCAAGGACGCGGTCCTCGCTGAACTCATGCGATGGGCGACGACCGTGGTGAAGGTTCCCTTGAAGGAGGGTCGCGGAGCGCTCGCGGAGGATCTTCGGAGCTTCCCCGCGTCGTTCCTCCTGTTCTCGCCGCACGCACGCCGGGTGTCGTTGAGTGACCGGGTCGACGTCCTCGATCGCGTGCTGACGGTGTCTCAGGAGGCCGACGGCGTCCTGACCCTGTCGGACACCGCTGCGGAGGATAAGGACAAGAGCGTCAGGTGGCGGGTTGCTCGGCGCGAACACCGTCCGAGCCGAGCGGCCCTCGAGGACGCGGGCGATCTCGCGCACCGGGAGACGATCAGCGTCGCGTGGGCCGTGCCGCTCGGGGGACGCGATCATGTCGGGCGGTTCTGGGCGTTCTTCCCGACGGAGGAGAGAACGACGCTCTCGGGGATCGTCAACGCCCCATGGAAACTCACGGACGACCGTCGCCACCTCCTACCTGGCGCGTTCAACGAAGAGATCCTGACCGAGGTGCTGCCGGAGGTCGTCGCCTCCGAGTGGCCTCACCTGCAGCGTTCGTCCGACCCGTCCTGGGCGCTCGATCTGCTCCCCGCCCGCGGACGCGAAGAGCGCAGCTGGGCAGACGGTGTGCTCAATCGGCCGGTGTTCGACCGGTTGCGCGAGGTCCCGTCCTTGCCTGACATGTCGGGTGTTCTCCGTGTGCCGAGTGCACTGCGGATCCATCCGAGTGTCGCTACGCGGACGGAAACCGATGGTTTGACGGAGACCGAGCTCGCGACGTGGGCGATGCTCGACCCCGCGCCGTCCGGTTGGGTGCACCATTCGGTGGACAACAATCGCGAGCGGCGCGCGAAGGCTCAGCGACTTCTGACGGATATCTCGTCGTCGGACTCGACCCGTATCGCCGGTGTCACCGAGTGGGTCGAGGCACTGCTCGAACCGCCGACTCTCGCCGGTTCCGCGGTCGCGATCGAACTGGTCCGGGTCCTCAGCCGAAAGAATGAGTTCAAGCAGCAGGCGAGAGCGGCGAAGGTCGTCATGCTCGAGGATGGGATGCTCGCCCCGGCGCGGCCAGGCCGGATCTTCGTCCGCTCTAGCGGCGACGAAGAGGGGTTCAATTTCCTCCACCCCGAGCTCGCTGCGTTGCCGGCGGCGGTGGAGGCACTGGACGAACTCGGGATCAAGCTCCTGGATCGTGCGGGCGAGTTGCGGAACGCGGTCTCGGGGCAGCTGCCGACGAAGATCGAGTGGCGGCGAGTCTGGGCGATGTCCCGCGACTGCTCCGACGAGACGGTTTTCTCGATCTTCCGCGAGGAGCTTCCGCAGCCCCTGGAGCTCAGCGTCCGCGTGCGCAACCGTGCGGGAGCCTTCGTCCCGTTGGCTGCCGTGTTCGAGCCGGGGGGCGTCATCGATCACGTGTCGCGCGGTGACGAGAGCTTCACGTTGGACATCGAGTACCACCGAGACGACCTTGAGAAACTCAAGAGCCTCGGGTTGGTCTCGCAGCCGACGCTCCGTTCGGACACTCCCGAAGAGCTCTGGATGCGGACTTATAAGGATAAGTTCAAGGAGAGCTACATCGCGTCACTCACGGGACCGAAGCCGGACCCGGAGAAGTTGATCGTCGAAGGACCGCCCGTCCCGTGGCCACTCGACACGTTGCGAGGACTGTCCGAACGGTCGAGAGTCGCGATGACGAACGTCGCGCTCGGCCTCGCCTCGGGTCAACCGTGGAAGGTCCGACACCAGACCGCGGCGCAGTACCCGCCGAAGACGTACATGGATCCCACCTACTGGTGGATCAGGCAGCACGGAAGACTCGAAACCCGGGTGGGCGCATTCCAGCCGCGATCCTGCGTCCTCGCCGATGACGGTGATCAGGTTCCACGTGACGTGTTCCCCGTCGTGGACCTGGACCCGAGCACCGCCGGTGCGCTCGGCGTCCTTCCCGACCTCGACTCGATGACGTTCACGGACTGGCATCACCTGTTCGACGTTGCTCGCGGCTGGGAGGCGACACGGAGAAACCTTCTGTACGCATGGGGCGCTTGGAAGACCGAGCCTCCGGAGAAACTCGTGGCGACCGTGGGGGATCGCGACCGCGAGGTGCCGATCGACGAAGTCGCCGTGGTCGGCAGGAAGGAGGATCTGCGCTCGCTTCAAGAGCAGCGCAGCCCTGTCATTCTCGTCGAGGATCCGGACGACCTCGCGCAGCTCATCGATGCCTGGGGCCTCGAAGACGGCAAGCTGCTTCTGGAGCAGGAACTCGTGTTCGAGGCGAGCGGCGAGCCTCAGGTTCTGATCGACGCCTTCCCGAAGCTGCGTCTCTGGGATGTGCCGGCGTCGATCAAACTGCTCATCTGCGAATCCATCGAGCTCGTGACCGTCACGAACCACGGCACGAGGACGAGACCGGTCAGGAGCTACCTCAACGAGGACACGCTCCTGACGACGTGCACGGAGCACAGGGACATCCTGCGGAGCGTCTCGGAACAGCTTCAGCTCGGCATGACCGCCGAGGAGATCCAGTCGGTGCTTGATCAGATCCGCTCCCAAAAGCTCGAGGCGACGATCGCCCGAGTGCGATCCGCGGATACGGTCGAGAAGAAGCTGGCGCTGCTCATCGGTGAGGAACAACTCGTCCGACAGATTCCCGCGGCAGCCGTGGAGGCGGTTCGAGCGGATCTGGGGCGAGAGCCGACTGGCGAAGAGATCGCCCGGCTCGTGCTGGCCGTGCATGGCGTCCGGTGTCTGCCTGCCTACAAGAGCGACCTCGACGAGAAGGGCCTCGAGCCTCCTACCCAATGGGTCGGCGGTTCGGCGACCCGGCGATGGGTGGCCGATCTCGGCTTTCCACCGGAGTATGCGGGGTTCGTCGAGGACGCGAAGCCCGCGATGTTCGCGGTGGACGGTCCGGCGGATCTCGATCCGCTGCACGACTATCAGGAACATGTGACGGAGCGCATCAGGTCCATGCTTCGCGGCGAGAGCACCGACGCGCGTGGCCTGGTGTCGCTGCCCACTGGCGCCGGCAAGACTCGAGTCGCGGTACAGGCGTTGGTCGAGGAGATCGCCGAAGGTCGCCTCGACGGGCCGATCGTCTGGATCGCGCAGACCAACGAGCTTTGTGACCAGGCCGTGGAGACGTGGTCCTTCATCTGGCGAGCCAAAGGTTCGGCGAGGCCGCTCCACATCGGGCGTCTCTGGGGTACCAATGAAGTCGAGGAAATGGGTACGGGTATCGGGATCCAGCTCGTCGTCGCGACTCCGCAGAAGCTGCTGAGCGTGAAGCGGCGGTCCGAGTACGAGTGGCTGACAGACAACACCGTGGTGGTCGTGGACGAGGCGCATACCTCGGTCGCGCCGATGTACACCGAAGTTCTGAGGTGGCTGGGTTTGGGCCGCTCGCGAAAGAATCGACGAGCCATGATCGGCTTGACCGCGACGCCGTTCAGGAACACCAATGTCGCCGAGACGCGGCAGCTTGCGGCCCGGTACGACCACAACAGGCTTGATGCAGGAGCCTTCGAGGGTGACCCGTACGAACATCTCCAGCGGATGGACGTCCTGGCGCAGGTCGAGCAGGAGATCCTCCCGGGGGTGGAGATCGAGCTCAGTGCTTCCGAGCTCGCGGATGCCGAGAAGTTCAAGGACATCCCGAAGAGCGCTCTCGTCAAGCTCGGCACGAACGTGCAACGCAACGAGACGATCTTGCGGTCTGTGACGTCATTGCCGGATGACTGGACGGTTCTGCTGTTCGCGACGTCGGTCGACAACGCACGGGTCCTGGCTTCCCTCCTCACGTTCCGGGGGATCCCGGCTGTGGCCATCTCGAGCGATACCGACATGGCCGCTCGGAGGCACTACATCGACGAGTTCAGGGCCGGGCGCATCCGGGTCATCACCAACTACAACGTTCTCGCCCAGGGCTTCGACGCGCCTGCGGTGCGGGCGGTCTACGTGACGCGTCCGACCTACAGTGCGAACCTGTATCAGCAGATGATCGGTCGCGGCCTTCGCGGTCCGCTCAACGGGGGCTCGAGCAAGGTCAAGATCGTGAACGTGCAGGACAACGTCGAGCAGTACGGGGCCGACCTGGCGTTCACGGAGTTCGAGTACCTCTGGCGCAAGGACGGGAACGGGGCTGGTCGTCCGTGATGAGGCAGGTCAGTCTCGACGCGTCTCAGCAGCTCGTCGCAGAAGTCGACGCCGGGACCCGCCAGGTGGTCATCGCTCCCGCCGGTACCGGAAAGACGGAGACGGTCGCGGCGCTCGTCGAGCATCTCGTGGACGAGGAGGGCGTCGACGCGTCGCAGGAGATCCTCGTGTTGAGCTTCTCCCGCGCCGCGGTGAGTGCGCTTCGGCGACGGTTCGCCGCCGGGGATCGCGCACTTCGCGGGCTGAATGTGAGGACCCTGGACGCTCTGGCGGCGCGGATCATCGCGAGCGCCGAACTCGACATCGAGCCAGGGGGTTCGTTCGACACGCGTATCGAACAGGCGACGCGTCTGCTGCGGGACGGGCAGGTCTCGGACGAGTTGGAGATCGTCGAGCACGTCGTCGTCGACGAGGTTCAGGATGTCGTGGGCGTCCGTGCCCTGTTCGTCCTCGAGATCTTGAAAGCGGTCGACGCGGGGTTCACGGTTCTCGGTGATCCGCAGCAGGCGATCTACGACTTCCAGCTGCGCGACGACGCGGATGTTACGTCGGCGAGGTTCCTGGCGATGCTGGATCAGCGATTCGCGCCCGTTCGTCGTGCTCTGGAGACGAATTACCGGGCTGTATCGGACGATGCGCGCAGATTCGCTCAGCTGGGGGCGCGGCTCGACGGAATGACGTCCACGACGCGAACGTCGACGGTGCGAGACGAGCTCGCCTCTGTTCCTGCGATGGGCGCGATCGAAGATCTGGTGCCGTTTCTCGGGCGCTGGGAGGGGCAGACGACGGCGTTCCTCTGCGACACCAACGGAGTCGCCATGACCGTCCGCGACCGACTGCGTGAGCTCGGGGTGCAGGCGGCCCTGCAAAGCTCTGCCGATCAACGAGGAGTGACTCGGTGGGTGGCGGACACGCTCGACCGCGAGCGAGGCAGGACCCGCCGATCGGACTTCTTCGATCGCTGGGAAGAGGAAGGCGACGCACGCCTTTCGGCCGCGGAGGCCTGGCGCCTCGTGAAGCGGATGGAGCGCGGCTTCACATCGCCGGACGTCGTGGAGACCACCCGAGTCGCGGCGGCGGTGGCGCGCCGCGACGTGCCGGCCGAGCTCCTCGAACCGCCTGTCGCCGAGGTGATCGTGTCGACGATCCACAGAAGTAAGGGCCTCGAGTTCGACAATGTCGTGCTGGTGGACTCCCGGGCATGGTTGCCCGGCGATGCCGGTGACGACAAGACGTCCGCCGCCTACGTCGCGCTCACGCGAGCGCGCGATCGCATCTTCGCCGCGGATGCCGAAGTCCCGAAGGGCCTGCGCAAGGATGAGAAGTCGGGCCGCTGGGTCGTGAAGGGCTTCAAGCACTTCCAGACCCACGGGTTCGAGCTCAGGCCGGCCGACACGCGTTCCATGACAGACCCTGCGCGGATCGAAGCGACCGCGGACTACATCCGCGAGCGTATCGCCGTCGGTGACGAGCTGACGCTGTCGCTCAACAGGGCACTGAGCGACCTGATCCGCCCGGTTTACGACGTCTTTCACGATGGTTGGCGCATCGGTGTCACGACCGAGGACTTCGGGTTCGACCTCAAGGCGCGCCTCGGGTACAAGACACGTCGCTGGCCGATCCTCGAAGATCTGCGGATCGACGGTTTCGAGACACGCGGTTGTGGACCGGAATACTCGGCCCCGGGCGTCGCGTCTCTGTGGCGGGGCGTCGTCGTCACGGGGATGGCACGACTGAACTGGAACGTGGAGGACGAATGATGTCGAAACTCGACCCCTGGTACGACCTGCGAGCTCGCCTCGTCGACGCCCTGGTCGCCGACCTGGTCGGTGGACCCGATGACGTCGTCCTCGAGGAGGCACCGCTGGACCGTTTCGTGATGGGGATCCTGCACCCGCAGTCCGTGGGCACGATGGAGGTCGAAGCCGACACCCCCGAAACGGCCTCGGGGACGGGTCCCGACGCGGTCTACGACCCTGCGGTGGCGCTGGCGCGTCGTCAGTACCCCTCGTCGATGGGACTCACGGTCGCGCTCGATCCACGTGAGACGCCGGAGTTGGAGATCGACGTCGTCGCCTCCCGATACGGAGAGTCTGAGGGCGGCCGTTGGGAGAGGGCTTCCGACGTTCAGCGCACATTCAGCATCCTGACCGACGAGCCGGGACGGACGAGGTTCGAGGTGGCGGACTCGCTGGAACTCCAGGTCTTCGTGCGGAGACCGCACGAGGGGACCGTGCCGGTGACGGTCGCTCTGATCAACACTGCGAAGGAGCCCGCGAAGGGGAGGAAGGACGGCCTGTGCTGGTTCCAGCCCCGGATCGCGCTCCGCGTTCCCCAGGGTGCGTTCCGTGACCGGAACGTCGCACGAGGGCAGGGGACCGACGACGAGGCCGGTTCGTACGCGCTGCTCTACCGGGACGCCCACGATCTCGCCGTCGGCCACGGGTGCGCCGTCGAGTGGGACACCGGGGCGAAACGCGTCCTCGAAGTGTCGACGACGTTCGTCCCACGCTATGCGGTGGCGCTGGCGGAGCCGAGCGGATCGCAACAGCAGCCGATCCTTATGAAGGATCTGGCCGCGAAGGCCGGCGTCGGGCCGCTCGAGGAGATGGTGGCCGGGTACGCGGACTGGATCGCCGAGCGGGAGCAGGACTCGGCAGAGCTCCAGGGCGAGCTGCTCGACGCAGCGAAGAAGCACCTGCGTGAGGCCCGCGAGTCCGCCGAGCGCATGCGTGCGGGCATCGCCCTGATCCTGCGGGACGAGACCGCCTGCGAGGCCTTCGCGCTGATGAACGAGGCGATGCGCCTGCAGCGCTACCGCCAGGACGTCGCACGGAACGGTCGCGAGGCCGCCGACGCTGCGGTCCAGGAATGGCGTCCCTTCCAGATGGCGTTCATCCTGATGAACCTTCCCGACCTCACGGATCCGGAGTCGGAAGGGCGGGACCACGTCGACCTGCTCTGGTTCCCCACGGGCGGCGGCAAGACCGAGGCCTACCTCGGTCTGATCGCGTACGCGATCTTCCTGCGCCGACTGCGCGATCCGTATGCGGGTGGAGTCTCGGTCATCATGCGGTACACCCTGCGGCTGCTGACGATCCAGCAGTTCGAACGCGCGGCGGGCTTGATCTGTGCGATGGAGTCGATCCGACGCCAGAGGATGCCCGATGCGGTTCCGGTGTCGCTCGGCCTGTGGGTCGGCCAGGGGGCGACACCGAACAACGCGAAGGACGCACGATCCGGGCTCAAGGCCCTCGAACGCGGGGAGTTCGCGTCGAAGGGCAACCCGCGGCAGCTGTTGTCGTGTCCCAGCTGTGGAGAGCACCTGCCGCTGTCCGCGTACTCCGTGCTGTCGGGTCCGGATCGCCTCGGGGTCCGCTGTCCGAACGGTGACTGCGACTTCCACGGCGGACTGCCGGTGCATCTGATCGACGACGACGTCTACCGCGAGCGCCCGTCGCTCGTGATCGGGACGGTCGACAAGTTCGCGATGATGGCGTGGAAGGAGCAGGCGCGGTCGATCTTCGGTTCGGACGGCGCGAGTCTCCCGCCCGACCTGATCGTGCAGGACGAACTTCACCTGATCAGTGGCCCTCTCGGCACGATGGTCGGACTGTACGAGACGGCCGTGGATGCGGCATGCTCGCGCATCGCGCGCCCGAAGGTGGTGGCGTCGACCGCGACGATCCGCCGGGCCGAGAAGCAGGTCCGGGCGGTGTTCGACCGCGGAAGCCGGCAGTTCCCGGCGTCTGGCCTGAAGGCGTCCGACTCGCACTTCTCGGTGGAGGCCTCGCCCGAGAAGAAGGGTAACCGGCTCTACGTCGGCTTGATGTCGCCGAGTGTGAGTCACACGACGCTGATGGTGCGTGTCTATGCAGCCATCCTCGATGCCGCGAAGGCGCTCGAGGCGGACGAGTCGGTGCGCGACGCCTACTGGACGCTTCTGGGCTACTTCAACAGCCTCCGCGTGCTCGGTGGTGCCTTCATGCAGGTGCAGGACGACGTTCCCGACCGCCTGAAGCTGATCGCGAACCGTCTCGAGCACGACCGGAGGGAGCTCGAGGGAACCACGCTCGAACTCACCTCACGCATCGACTCCACTCAGGTGCCGGCAGCTCTGGAACGCCTCGGCACGAGCTTCCCGGATCCGGACTCGCCCGACGTCGTCCTGGCGACGAACATGATCTCCGTCGGCGTCGACGTGGACCGTCTGGGCCTCATGGCGGTCATGGGTCAACCTCAGGCAACGGCTGAGTACATCCAGGCGACGAGCCGCGTGGGCCGTAAGTACCCCGGTCTCGTGCTCACGATCTACAACTCCGCCCGATCACGGGACCTTTCGCACTACGAGCTGTTCACCTCGTATCACCAGGCCCTCTACCGCCAGGTCGAGGCGACGGGCGCCACCCCGTTCGCCGCTCGTGCGCGCGACCGAGGCCTGCACGGCATGCTCGTCTCGCTCGTACGTCAGATCGTCCCGGGCGCGGGGGAGGACAAGGCGGCAGGCAACATCGCCTCGTGGACCGAGGACATCGCCAAGGTCAAGAGGATCGTTCTGGAGCGTGCTCGCCGCATCGCCCCGGAGGAAGCCGAGGCATTGGAAACGCAGTTGGACGAGCTCATCGGCTCGTGGGTCGACGCCGCCGGGGCCGGAGAGATCACCCGTTATCCGGGGTGGCGCCAGGACTTCACCCACGCGCTCCTCAAGGACGCGAGCGTGGTGGTCGACGACGACCAGTTCGATTACCCGGTCGACGAACCCCCCTGGCCGACGATGACCAGCCTCCGGGACGTCGACGCGACGTCCTTCCTCTACCTCGTGCCCTCCAAGCGGAAGAAGGCGAACCGTGGCTAACAACGTGGCCGAGTCCCGGCGCACGCAGTTGGTGTCGACTTACGGGGTGGGTGCACTCTTCCCTGCGCGGGACGAGAGCTTCATGATCCTGGGGCTCGACGACTGGAAAGAGGACCTTTGCAAGGAGATCCCGGAGCCGCGTCTCGCGCGCTCGCTGGGCGTTCAGACCTTCAAGCTCCCGCCGTCCGGCTCGTACAAGAGCCGTGACGTTCCGGTCATCCGGTTTCCGGAGATGCACTACTGCCCGAGCTGTCGACGTCTGGACTTCCACAACACGTTCTGCTCGTGGGATGCGAACGTCTGTGAGGACTGTTCCCGCCAGCTCACCCCCTCGCGTTTCGTGGTGAGCTGCGTAAACGGGCACATCGACGAGTTCCCCTACTCACGCTGGTTGCACCAGGGCGATTTCGATGTGAGCAAGAAGCATCGGCTCAGCCTGAGGACCCGCGGCGAGAGTTCGTCGCTCAGTGACATCGTGATCTCGTGCAGCTGTGGGGTGAAGTCGCGCACGATGGCCGGGTCTTTCGGGCGGAAGGCGCTCCTCGGGCTGACGAAGTGCACGGGACGCCGTCCGTGGCTGAACGGGTCCGAATCCGAGACCTGCTCGGAGGTGCCACGCACGATGCAGCGCGGTTCGTCGAGCGTCTGGTTCCCGGCGGTCCGTTCGGCGATCTCGATTCCGCCGTGGTCGGACAAGGTGCACAAGCTCATCGGGAAGTACTGGCCGATCCTGGAGCGCATTCCGGTCGAGGACCTCCGACCCGCTCTAGTGGGGCTCGCTCAACCGACGCCTCCTGGACCCGGCATGGATGATCTGGTCGCGGCCGTCCTTCAACGTAAGGGCCTGCTCGGAGACGAGAAGATCACCGAGCAGGATCTGCGCGACGACGAGTTCAAGGCGCTCTACGACGGGTTCCCCGAGTCGTCGTCCCACCAGCAGTTCGTGTCGCTACCCGTGACCGACGTGCCCGAGGACGCCCGGGGCGTCTTCGAACGTGTCTGCCAGGTCAGCCGGCTCCGCGAGGTGCGAGCGCTGCACGGCTTCTCGCGGGTGGCGCCGAGCGACGGCGAGGGCTCGGGAGCGGTCTCGGCGGTTGCGCCCTTGGCGCTCCACCGGACCAACTGGCTGCCGGCCGTCGAGGTGCACGGCGAGGGCGTCTTCATGAACTTCGACGAGGACGAGATCGCGCAGTGGGCCGAGTCCGACTTCGTCGTCGAGCGTGTCGGGGTGCTTCAGAACGCGCTGAACCTCAAGGCCGCAGAAACGGGAACGCCGGCTGTTGAGGCGTCGGCCAAGCGGGTGCTCCTGCACACGCTGGCGCATGTCCTGATCCAGGAGCTGGCGCTCGACGCGGGGTACCCGGCGGCGTCCCTGCGCGAGCGGCTCTACACGAACGACGACCAGGCGGGGATCTTGATCTACACCGCCTCCGCCGACTCCGCCGGAAGCCTCGGCGGCCTGTCCGCCCAGGCCGACGGCGAGCGACTCTGGAACGTGGTGAGGTCGGGTATCGCGCGCGCTTCGTGGTGCTCGACGGACCCCGTGTGTATCGAGTCGACCGAGTCGGGTAAGGACGCGCTGAACCTGGCCGCGTGCCACGCGTGTCTCCTCGTACCCGAAACAAGTTGCGAGCTCGCCAACACGTACCTGGATCGGGCGCTGTTGGTCGGGACGCCCGAGTCCGGGTACGAGGGAGGCTTCTTTTCGGGCAGGGACGGGGGAGGCGGATGAGGCGATCGCTCGTCGGCCCGCGGGTCTTTCGCGATTCGGTGGCGATGATAGAAACGGCACCATGAAGACGGTTCCGACGATTTCAGGCGTTGCGTGATGACCGTCACAGACGAGGGCACCCCGACGATCGCGCCGGGTTCGGTCGTGCTGGTGCGCGACGAGGAATGGCTGGTCACCCAGGTCGAGCCGACGAACGACGGATCGTTCATCCACGTTCAGGGCCTGAGCGAGCTGGTGCGCGAGACCGAGGCGGTGTTCGCGACCGGCATCGCTCAGGAGTCGATCGAGATCCTGGACCCGGCGAACGCGCGTGTGGTCGCCGACGATTCTCCGGAGTACCGGCGCGCTCGGTTGTGGCTCGAGGCCACGATGCGCCGGTCGTCGGTCCCGTTGACCGAACCTGCGCTGACGGTGTCGACCGAAGGCCTCGCCGACACCCTCGACTATCAGCTCGCCGCCGTGAGGAAGGCGCTGGACCCGGAAAAGATCCGACCTCGAATCCTGCTCGCCGATGCGGTGGGCCTGGGCAAGACGCTCGAGATCGGCATGATCCTCAGCGAGCTCGCGCGCCGCGGCCGCGGCGAGCGGATCCTGATCGTCACGCCCAAACACGTGCTCGAGCAGATGCAATACGAGATGTGGACGCGCTTCGCGCTGCCATTCGTGCGCCTCGACTCCGTCGGCATCCAGCGGATCCGCCAGAAGCTCCCCGCCAACCGCAATCCCTTCGCGTTCTACAAGCGCGTCATCGTGTCGATCGACACGCTCAAGAGCGACCGTTACCTGGCGCACCTGGAGAAGCAGCAGTGGGACGCGGTCGTCATCGACGAGTCGCACAACGTGACGAACTCGAGTGCGCAGAACAACCGCCTCGCGCGTCTGCTCGCCCGCAAATGCGACGCTCTGATCCTGGCGTCGGCGACGCCCCACAACGGCAAGGCCGAGTCCTTCGCCGAGCTCGTTCGCATGCTCGAGCCGAGTGCGGTGACGCCCGACGGCGAGCTCGTCGAGGACGAAGTCGCCCGTCTGGTGATCCGTCGTCATCGGCACAGCCCGGAGGTTGCCAACGTCGTCGGCGACATGTGGGCCGAACGGATGGAGCCGCGCAACGTGCTCGTCCCCGCATCGCCGATCGAGAACGAGATCGCCGTCGAGTTGGACGAGGTTTGGCTTCACCCGAAGTCGGGGTCGAACCCCTACTCGGGCAAGAACGCGAAGCTCTTCCCGTGGACCCTAGCCAAGGCGTTCCTGTCGTCGCCCGCCGCGCTGAAGGCCACGGTGCGCGATCGCATCGCGCGCTTGGGGGAGCCGACTCGCGACACCGCCCGCGAGATCGAAGCGCTGCAGCGCTTGGCGGATCTCGCCGATCGTGCGGACGTCGAGCCGTCGTCGAAGTACGAGGAGCTCGTGCGCCATCTCAAGGAGATCGGGGTCGGCCGCGGCAAGACGACGCGCGCTGTGGTCTTCGCCGAGCGTGTCGCCACGCTGGAGTGGCTCCAACGCCGACTGACGACCGACCTGAGGATGAAGGCCGACGAGGTCGTCGTTCTGCACGGCGGGCTCAGCGACGAGAGTCAGCAGGAGGTCGTCGAGTCGTTCAAGCAGGAGTCGTCGGCGATCCGCGTCCTGGTGACCGGGGACGTGGCGTCCGAAGGCGTGAACCTGCATCTGCAGTGCCACCACCTGATCCACTTCGACATCCCCTGGAGCCTGATCCGGATCGAGCAGCGCAACGGTCGTATCGACCGGTACGGGCAGCGCCACCGTCCGCAGATCACGACGCTGCTGCTCGACCCGGACAGCGAGAACTTCGCCGGGGACGTGCGGATCCTGAAGAAGCTGATGGAGAAGGAGCACGAGGCGCACCGGGCGCTGGGCGACGCCGCATCGCTGATGGGCAAGTACAGCGAGGCGGCCGAGGAGGAGACGATCCGCCAGGTGCTCGCACGCGAGCGCGACCTCGACGACGAGGTCAGGTCGATCGACGAGATCGGCGCCGGTGACGGTATCGAGGATCTCTTCGCCCGACTGTTGAGCGCGCAGTCCGCGCAGACGGCCTCCGCTCCGCCGGCTGAAGAACGACGGTCGACGATCTACCCGGACGCGTCGAGCTACCTCGCCGATGCACTCGACGAGGTGTTCCAGACCCCCGGTCACGACGCTCCGAACGGCGTCTCGTGGAAGCAGCACCCGGAGCACGGACTCGCCGAGCTCCGGCCCCCGCGCGACCTCGCAGCGAGATTGCAGGTACTGCCGCAGTCGTACCTGCGCGACCGCAAGGTCGTCGAGCGCTTCGTGGTGGCGACCACGCAGTCGAAGGGTCGCGCGGTGCTGGCCGACGCGATGTCCGACGACTCGTCGTCCCTGTGGCCCGAGGCGAGCTATCTCGCCCCGCTGCATCCGGTCCTCGATTGGATCAGCGACCGTGCGCTCGGTTCGCTCGGCCGCAACGAGATCTTCGCCGTCCGTGGTCACGTCGATCACCCGTCGGTCCTCGTCCACGGCAGCTTGACCAACCGTCGCGGGCAGGTCGTGGCCGCGTCGTTCGTCATCGTCGAGTTCCCGGACCCCGGCCACCCCACCTTCGCGACCGCGACGCCCTTGGCGTCGATGTCCGACGCGCTGGACCGGCTGCGGATCGCCACCGTCAACACCGGAGCGGTGAGCGACGCGGAGGCGCTGACCGATCTGGTGCGGCCGGCCGTGCACTCGGCCGAGAGCGCCATCGGCCAGATGGCCGACGCCGCGGCCGAGGAGACGCGTTCGCGCGTCAAGGCGTGGAGCGCTCGCCTGCAGACCTGGCAGGCGCAGGCCGAGACGTTGTTCCAACGTGACACGCTGCGTCGTCGGCGCGAAGACGTCACCATCGAGCGCCGCATGATCGAGGAGATGCTGCCCGAGCAGCGACTCATCCGGCCGTTGCTCGTCGTCGTGGGAGAGGATCACTGATGGCCGTCAGCGACGCACTCGTGGTCGGTGAGGCGTGGATCAGCGAGCACTACTTCACGACCGACGCCAAGAACCAATCCTTCCAGGCGCGGGTGCTCGAGCGTCGGAAGTTGTGGGACCAGGACAAGGACCACGGCACGACGCGGACCCGCTTCACGTCCCGGCGGTCTCAGCTTCTCGGCACGTTCGCCACGCTGCAGCCCCGTGACGAGCGGCTTCCCGAGCTTTACCGGACGATCGAGTCGATCCTGGGATACGACCGCGCCGGCTTGACCCGCGACCGTGTCGGGCCGGTATCGCGGATCCACGCCGCAGGGCTCACCGGCGACGCTCCGTTGGCGATCGTTCACGCCGTCGCCGTCGATTCGGTCGAGGATCTGCTGAACAAGGACAAGACGACGCTGCTCGAGGCCTACGAACCCGACGACTCGACGTCGCTGAAGTCGGTCGCCCGTACGGTGTCGCACCTGTTCACCTCGGCCGACCACCCGGAGTTCGTCTTGGTGCTCGCGGGCCGTCTGGCGTTGATCGCCGAGCGGGAGCGATGGGCCGAAGGCCGTTACCTGCTGGTCGATCTTCAGCTCGTCTGTGAGCGGAACGACGACAAGCGAGGCGGCGAAGTCGATCGCGCGCTGACCTGCCTGGATGCCGCATCGCTGGCACCGGACGCCGACGGCGAGATCTGGTGGACCGGACCGCTCGAGGAGTCGGTACGTCACACCGTGGGCGTGTCCAAGGACCTGCGCGAGGGGGTGCGCCTGTCGATCGAGATCATCGCGAACGACGTCGTGGCGCGACGTCGCGAACAAGGGCTCGAGCCGCTGCCCGCCGACCAGGCACAGATGCTGGCACGGCAGTCGCTGCGCTTCCTCTACCGGGTCCTCTTCCTGCTGTACGCGGAGGCGTCGCCCGAGCTCGGCGTGCTGCCCGTCGGTGCACCCGAGTACGACCGCGGCTACAGCCTCGATCGGTTGCGCGACTTGACCCTCGTGGAGCTCACCACACCGCGGTCGCAGAACGGAACGCATCTCTACGACTCGCTCGACGTGCTGTTCTCGCTGGTCGACCAGGGTCATGCGGTGCCGCAGGACGACGATTCCGTACTCAGCGGGCTGGAGTTCCAGAGCCTGCGGGCGGACCTCTTCCTGCCGTCGGCCGTCGATCTGATCCGCTCGACGAAGCTCGGCAACCACGCCCTACAGCAGGTGCTGCGGCATCTGCTCCTGAGCAAGGAGAGCAAGGGTCGCGATCGCGGGTTCATCTCCTACGCCGAGCTCGGTATCAACCAACTGGGCGCGGTCTATGAGGGCCTGATGTCCTACACGGGCTTCTTCGCCGAGACCGACCTCTACGAGGTCGCCAAGGGCGGCGACGCCTCCAAGGGTTCGTGGGTCGTACCGGTCCATCGAGCCGATGACATCGCGGCAGCCGACTTCGTGATGACCACCGACGAGTACACGGGTGAGACGAAGCGGGTGCTCCACCGGGCAGGGACCTTCGTCTACCGGCTGGCGGGGCGGGAACGGCAGCAGTCCGCGTCGTACTACACGCCGGAGGTGTTGACCCGGTTCACCGTCTCGCAGGCTCTCGAGGAACTGCTCGATCAGGGCGGGCACCGAACCACCGCCGAAGAGATCCTCGGTCTGACCGTCTGCGAGCCGGCTCTCGGTTCGGGCGCCTTCGCGATCGAGGCGGTTCGGCAGCTGGCCGAGCACTACCTGACGCGACGTCAGGAGGAGCTCGGCGAACGGATCGATCCGGACGACTATCCGCGGGAGTTGCAGCGGGTGAAGGCGTACATCGCGCTGCACAACGTGTACGGCGTCGACCTCAACTCCACGGCCGTCGAGCTCGCCGAGATCTCGCTGTGGCTCGACACCATGGTCGAAGGGCTCGAGGCGCCGTGGTTCGGCCTGCATCTGCGGCGCGGGAACTCGCTCATCGGGGCGCGGCGCGCGGTGTACTCCGTCGGTCAGGTCGAGAAGAAGACCTGGCTGAAGGACGTTCCTCGCGACGTCTCGTTCTCGGACATCACCTCCGGATCGGTCCACCACTTCCTCCTGCCCGCCGAGGGGTGGGGTTCGGCCGTCGAGGCCAAGGAGGCGAAGTCCCTCACCCCCGATGCACTCGCCGAGCTCAAGGCGTGGCGCAAGTCGGTGTTCCGCAAGCCGACGAAGAAGGAAGTGACCGCACTCCTGGACGTCGCGCGCCGGGTGGAGACGCTCTGGGAGATCGCGCTGGAGCGTTTGCGGATCGCCGAGCGTGAAGTGCGCCGATCGATCGACGTCTGGGGGTGGGAGGCCGAGGCGACGACCGGTGCGGTGACTCGTGAGGAGATCGAGCGGAAGCTCGCCGACGCCGACGGTGCCTATCGGCGCCTGCGCCGTGTGATGGACGCCTGGAACGCGCTGTGGTTCTGGCCGCTCACCGACGAGTTGACCACCGTCGAGCTCGCCGGCGAGCTTCGACGAGTGGATCCGCCGACCTTCGACCAGTGGCTCGACGCTCTGGTCGCGATCGTCGGTACGACTCCGCCCTCCAGCGCGAGGGGCAAGCGCGCCCCGGGTGAGGGGCAACTCGGTCTCGAGACCGGTGGCGACTGGTCGTCGCTCGGGCAGGTCGAGGAGCTGGACCTCGACTTCGCCCAGGCCCGCCCGATCGAGAAGGTCCTGGCAGATCACCCGTGGCTCGTCGTCTGCGAGCGCATCGCAGAGCAGCATGGCTTCTTCCACTGGGAGTTGGACTTCGCACCGGTGTTCCACGGCGGCGGGTTCGACCTGCAGGTCGGAAATCCGCCGTGGGTCCGTCCGCGCTCGGACGTGGACGCGCTCCTGGCAGAGGGTGACCCGTGGTGGCAATTGGCGGTCAAGCCCACCCAGGCCCAGGTGTCCGAGAAGCGTGAGCAGACGTTGGCGCTCCCTGGTATCGAGCAGCTGGTGGTCAACGGAACGACGGACGTCGCCTGCACCGCCGCCTTCGTCGGTTCACCGCTCGAGTACCCGCATTTGAAGGGTCTGCAGCCCGACCTGTACCGCTGCTTCATGGAGCAGACGTGGCGCCACCAGTCGGGAATCGGAACGATTGCGCTGATTCACCCGGAAACCCACTTCACGGATGAGAAGGCCGGGCTGCTTCGCGAGCCGACCTACTTGAGACTTCGTCGACACTGGCACTTCCTGAATGAACAGATGTTGTTCGAGATTGACGACAAGGCGTTCTTCGGCGTGCACGTGTACGGGACGTTGAAGGACAAACCCGGTTTTGAGTTGGCAACGTACATCTACCACCCCGACGTCGTGACGCGCTCGTACGCGCATGATGGCTCGGGTGAGGAGCCGGGGCTCAAGGACCCGGAAGGCAACTGGGATCTGCGTCCGCACGCCGACCGCATCATCACGGTCACCGACGACGTCCTCGCGACGTGGCACGCCGTCCTCGAGAACGACGACGTTCCCGTTCGACGCTCGCGCATGGTGTACGCCGTCAACCGATCGACAGCAGAGGTACTCGCGAAGTTGGCATCCGCGCCGCGACTTGGAGAGCTCGGGCTCGAGTTCTCCGCTGGATGGCACGAGAAGAACGACCGCACGAAGGGGTTCTTCGACTCCGAGTGGGGCCGGCCTGACTCGTGGGACGACGTCATCCTGCAAGGGCCCCACCTGTTCGTGAACACTCCGATGTACAAGTCGCCCAACCGCACCATGCTCCACAACCAGGACTGGTCGGCCACCGACTTCGAGACGCTGCCCGCCGACGCCATCCCGATCACCTCGTACAAGCCGCGCGGCGACCGTGCACGCTACGACGCGAGCTACACCCACTGGGGTGACGACGCTCGCGACCCCGCCCGCGCCCACTACCGCCTTGCGTGGAGAAAGATGGCGGCGAACACAGGGGAACGCACGCTCATCTCCGCAATCATCCCGCCGGGTTCTGCGCATATTGACGGCGTGTATTCGTTTCGAGTGCCCGATAGTTCCGTTCGGACCTTGTTGGGAATTGCGGCGAAGTTGTCTTCACTTGTCCTCGACTTTGCGGTCCGGGTCGCGCCGAAGTCGAACATCCGAGCTGGAGTGATCGGCCGTCTTCCATTCGTGAGTACCCACCCACTCCTCGACTGCCTGACGCTTCGAGCGGCACGGATGACCTGTGTGGCCAACGCGTGGGAGCCTTTGTGGGTGGGGGCGTGGAACGAGGGTTGGATAACCGATGCGTGGGCCGGTGGGTTCGAGTACGAAGGGCGCCCCCCGCTTGCTTACGGGAGAAACTGGACGACGAGCGCGCCGTTGCGACTCGCATCGGACCGACGCCAGGCGCAGGTCGAAATCGACGCGATCGTGGCGCTGATGCTCGGCCTGACCGCCGATGAGCTGTGCACGATCTACCGGACACAGTTCTCGGTGCTCTACGGCTACGACCGGAACACGTATTTCTACGACCGCAACGGACGCCTCGTCCCCAACTCGGTGCTGACCGTGTGGCGGAAGAAGGGCGACGCGATCAACGAGGAGGAGCGCACGGCGACGAACCAGGCGGGCAACACGTACACCTACGAGTTGCCGTTCGCGACGCTGGACCGCGAGGCCGACATGCGGCAGGCCTACGCCCACTTCGAGAAGATCCTGCAGGAGCGTTCGTGAGCGAGCTTCTGCCCAGCACCCAGGCGGCCCGCGTCCGCGACGGCCTCGTCGACTACCTGCGCACCACCTTCGCGCTGGCGGACGACGACGCCGGTCGCGCGCTGCAGGAGTTCCTCGAGGATCAGTCGAACGGGATCTTCAAGGGCCCGTACCTGCGTCTCCGGTTGCCGTTCCGGCCGGCCGAGGACGGCTGGCGCGACAGCCTCGAGTGGTACGAGGGCTTCCCGCCCTACGGACACCAGGCTGCGGCGTTCCGTCGACTGACGAGCCTCGGACTCGGCGCGGAGCGACCGCGACCGGAACCGACACTCGTGACGACCGGAACCGGGTCAGGTAAGACCGAGTCGTTCCTCTATCCGATCCTCGACCACGTCCTGCGGGCGAAGCGGGACGGCGTCACCGGGATGAAGGCGCTGATTCTCTATCCGATGAACGCCCTGGCCAACGACCAGGCGGGGCGACTGGCGACGATGATCTCGTCCCACCCCGAACTCGAAGGCGTGACCGCCGCGCTCTACACCGGGCAGGAAGGCCCGCGCCGCACCAAGGTGTCGGCCAAGGGGTTGATCACCGACCGCGACGTCATCCGTTCGGCCGTCCCGGACATCGTGCTGACGAACTACAAGATGCTCGATCAGATGCTCCTGCGCGAAGCCGACGCGCGGATCTGGGAACAGAGCGCTACCAGCCTGCAGTACCTCGTGCTGGACGAGTTCCACACCTACGACGGAGCGCAGGGCACCGACGTGTCGATGCTGCTGCGGCGGCTGGGTCTGGCGCTCAAGAGCCACTGGGGCGACGGTGATCCTTCGATCAGCGAAGCCGATCGCAGTCGTCCGCTGGGCCGGATCACACCGGTCGCCACCTCGGCGACGTTGGGCGATCAAGGCGATCCCGGAACGATGCTGGAGTTCGCCCGAACGGTCTTCGGCGAAGACTTCGACGGCGCCGCGGTCGTCACCGAGTCGAGACTGTCCCTCGACGAGTGGACCGGACGCCACGAGGCGGCGGGCGCGCCGGTGACCCTCCGTGAGCTCGAGGCGACGCTCGACGCCGTCAGCGACGTCGATCACGGCGACGGGTACGCGATGGCGCAGGCCGTCCTCGGCGTGCTCGGAGCCCCTGAAGTCGACGCGGGCACGTTCGAGCCCGGCACCGAGGAGCATATGCTCGCCGTGCTGCGTCGGTTGCCGCTGACACGGTGGCTCGCCGCGCGAAGTGCCGAAGCCGTCGCCCTGAGTGATCTGGCCGCCGACCTGCCCGGCACCCGGGAGCAGGCCGAGAACTTCCTGCTGGCGTTCGTCGCCGCACTGAGTCACGTGCGAGCCGTTCTCGGCCGCGAGGCACTCTCCGTCGAGCTGCACCTGTGGGTGCGGGAGTTGACCCGCATCGATCGAGACGTCTCGGTCGTTCCGCATTTCAGTTGGTCCGACGACGGTGAGTTCGAGGGCGACCGCACCGTGCTTCCCGCGATCTACTGCCGGCACTGCGGCCGGTCCGGGTGGGGAGTGGTTCTGGCGCCGGTCGGGCTCGATCTGGAGACCGGGGACGAAGCCATCCGCGGGCGCAAAGCCGCCGGCGACGAGCGCTTCAGGCCACTGATCCATGCGCCCGCCGAGGGCGAGGCGGCGATCTCGGGATCCGACACGGCCGACAACCTCATGTGGTTGTCCTCGACGAAGCGTCGGCTGACCGCGACCCTGCCGGACGAGGAAGCCGACGTGCGCGAAGGCCTCGTCCTCCCGGTGCTCACCCATCGCGGGGAGGACGCGGGCGAGCTGTCGCGCGGCGACGTCTGCCCGTCGTGCCAGCGCGCCGACGGTATCCGGTTCCTCGGGTCGGCGATCGCGACGATGCTCTCGGTGACGTTGTCGACGTTGTTCGGCACGTCGGGACTCGATCAGCGTGAGAAGAAGGCGCTGGTCTTCACCGACAGTGTTCAGGACGCCGCCCATCGGGCGGGGTTCGTCCAGAGCCGCTCCCACAGCCTGACCATGCGCGCGGTCATTCGCGATGCTGTCGGCGAGGGCGAGCTGACCCTGGACGAGCTGGTCGACCGCATCATCGAACGCAGCGGAGACGACCCGCGTCGTCGCTACCGGATCCTCCCGCCCGAACTCGCCGATCGTGAGGAGTTCTGGGAGTTCTGGAACGCGCCGACGCTGGCCGATGTGCCGGCGAGGGTGAGGTCGAGGGTGCGGCGTCGGCTCCTGCTCGACGTTCAGCTCGAGTTCGGACTGCAATCGAGGGTCGGACGCACCCTCGAACTGACCGGGGCGGCCGCCGCGCGCGTGGACGTCCCGCAGGCGACCCTGCTGGCGGCAGCCCGGTGGGCGGTCGACGAGGCGGAGCAGCAGGCACTCGGCCAGCCGCGACCCGACGACGTGCTCGTCGCCTGGGCGCGGGGCGTCCTCGAGCGGATGCGCGAGCGTGGGGCGATTGAGCACGAGTGGTTCCGGCGCTACCAGGAGGACGACGGAGGGCGCTACAGCATCTGGGGCGGACGTGACCGGGCCGGAGGCATGCCGGCCTTCCCGGCGGGCCGGGCCGCCCCCGGCTACCCGCGGATCGGCTCGGCGACGGCCGCGAAGGGATCGGACCTCGATCCCGTCACCGGTGTTCAGAGCTGGTACGCCAGGTGGGCGGCGAAGTGCCTCGAGGTGTCGCCGTCCGAAGCCTCCGTGTACGGGCGGCTGTTGATGGAGCGACTCGCCAGGAACGGCGCGGTACAGATGAACACCTACGGCGCCGGGGTGAAGGTGTTCCAGCTTTCGTCGCCGTCCGTCGTTGTGTCGACGCCCGTTCTCGACGATCTGACACAGGGCCGTATCCGGCTCGTGTGCGACACCTGCAGGTCGGTCGTCCCGGGTTCGCCGACGACCATCGACCAACTCGACGGTGCGCCGTGCATGGTCGCGCGGTGCCTCGGTTCTTTGCAGCGGGTCGCGGTGAGCGACAACTTCTATCGGCGGATGTACGAATCCGCCGACATCCAGCGGGTGGTGGCGCGCGAGCACACCGGTCAGCTCGACGACGAGACCCGGCTGCGGTACGAAGAAGGATTCAAGGAGTCGGACTCCGATCCCGACGCGCCGAACGTGCTGGTCGCCACGCCCACCCTGGAGATGGGCATCGACATCGGCGATCTGTCGACCGTGATGCTGGCTGGCCTGCCGCGCAGCGTCGCCTCGTACCTTCAGCGTGTCGGACGCGCGGGGCGCCTGACGGGCAATGCGCTCGACCTGGCGTTCGTCACCGGCCGGGGGGACCAGCTGCCGCGGATCGGCGATCCGCTCTCGGTCGTCAACGGCGATGTGCGTCCTCCGGCCACCTATCTCGACGCCGAGGAGATCCTGCGACGTCAGTACATCGCTTCCGTCGCCGATCGGCTGGCGCGCGATTCGGCGGCGCCGCATCCGACAAGGGCCGTCGAGGCGATGAACGCGGCCGACCCGGACGGATTCCTCGCAGTGCTGATGAATCGTGCCGAAGAGCACGCCGAGCAGTACCTCGACGCGTTCCTCGCAGGCTTCGAACTGCGGAAGGAAGCAGCTGACGGACTTCGCGCATGGGCGACGCCGACGTCGGGGCCCGGTACGAGTGGCCTCGTCCGACGACTCCTCGAGGCGGCTCACCGGTGGGAGCACGAGATCGAGACCCTCACCTACCGCGCGGCCGAACTGCAGAAGGTCCTCCCCGATCTGCAGCAGAGGGCAGAGAGTCCGGCCGCGAGCAGCGACGACAAGGCGGCGTTCCGGTCCGCTCGCGCGGCCTCGAAGATGGCGCGGTCGAACCTGGCGCACCTGCGTGGCATCTACTGGATCTCCGTGCTCGAGGAGCAGGGGGTGCTGCCCAATTACACCCTGTTCGACGACTCGGTTGCTCTCGACGTGGCCCTCAGCTGGGTCGACCCCGAGACCGGTGAGTGGGAAGAGGAGCCGCAGACGTTCAACCGTGGAGCGGCCCTAGCGCTGCGGGAGTTCGCGCCGGGAGCCACGTTCTACGCCCGCGGCCACCGGATCAAGGTCGACGCCGTGGATCTCGGACACGACGGTGAGGCGGTGCGGACCCTGGTGCTGTGCCCGGCCTGCGGCCATTCGAGCGAGGCGGACGAACACCAGCCCGGGTCGTGTCCGCGCTGTGGAAGCGTCGGATTCGCCGACGTCAAGCAGCGGCTGGAGACCGTCGAGCTGACCAAGGTCTCCTCGGAGATGAAGCGCGACGAAGCGATCATCGACGACGCGCGCGACGAGCGGGTGCGCGAGAGATTCACGGTCGTCGTCGCCGCCGACGTCGACCCGCAGAAGGTGTCCCGCCAGTGGTTCGTCGAAAGCTCGGGGTTCGGGGCGCGCCACGTGCGCGACATGACGATCCGATGGATCAACGTCGGCAAGTCGGCGAGTCAGGGCACGCAGCGCACCTTGGCGGGGAGCGACTATGTCGCCGGGTTGTTCCGCGTCTGCGCGTCGTGCGGACGCCTGGACACCTCGACCCAGCGCAACTCCGCCTCGGAGCACCGGCCGTGGTGCCCGAACCGACGAGCCGTGGAGGAGAGGACGCGAGCGATCGCGCTCACGAGGGAGCTGGTCACCGAAGGGCTCGTCGTTCGGTTGCCCCACCTCGTCGCGCTCGGAGACCGGTACGCGGTGCCGAGCCTGAGTGCCTCGCTGCTGTTGGGGCTCAGAGAGCTCATCGGAGGAGCGCCGGACCACATCGCCGTCGAGACGATCGTCGACCCGACTCCCGGCTCCGAGACCGCGAACCACGATGCCTTGCTGCTCCACGACGTCGTCCCGGGCGGTACCGGGTACCTGGCGGATCTGGCCGACCCCGACGGCCTCCGGAACGTCCTGCACCGTGCGTGGGCGGTCGTCCGTGACTGCCCGTGCGCGGACGAAGGACGACTCGCGTGCCACAGGTGTCTACTCCCGTTCGCGCCGGCGGGACGAAGCGGGCTCGTCTCGCGGGTCGCCGCCGAGCGGCACCTGCGCGAGATCCTGTTCGGCAGCGCCGACGACGATCTGGACGAGACGTCCTCCTGGGTTCTGACCGAGGAGCCGGTGGAGGCTTTCGACCCGGAGACGAAGATCGAACAGCGATTCCGCGCGGTGCTGCAGGAACGACTGTCGGCACTGAACGCCCATGTGACGGAGAAGCCCGGACCTCACGGCAACCGGCTCATCATCAGGTTCGCCGGGCGCACCTGGACGCTCGAACCTCAGGTGAACGTTCTGGGCTCGAAGCCGGACTTCCTCCTGCGATGCGACCAGCCCGTGCCCGACGTCGCGATCTTCTGCGACGGATGGACCTACCACGCATCGCCCCGAAACAACCGGCTCGCCGACGACGCCCTCAAGCGTCGAGACCTGCGCGACGCGGGCTACATCGTGCTCGGCATCTCGTGGGCCGACCTCGAAGGCGAGAGCGAGCGGCCGCCATGGTGGAACTCCGCGTCGAGGGACATGCTCAAGGCATATCCCCCGGCGAGGCTCCACCCGAGTTCGGTCGAGCTACTCGAGAAGGGACCGCTCGACCTTCTGGTCGCCTGGATCGCCGAACCCGACGTCGAGAGGATCGAGCGACTGGCGAACTGGATGCCCATGTTCTCGTTCGGCACGGCGGTCGAGGGGACGTCGGCACTCACCGACGACCTGTCCGATCTCGCTGTCGATCTGCTCGACGGCCGTGGGACCCGGGGCACGGGAGCCCGAACGTGGCACTGGACGTCGGGAACGGTGTCGTTCGTCGCGCGCCACGCGAGCGACGCCATGGACGACATCGAACTCGCGGTCGTCCTCGACGACCGGGAAGAGATGCTCGGAATCGATCGCAAGGACGCCTGGCGGGAGTGGCTGCGGTTCGCGAACCTGGTCAACCTGCGCACCCGCGCGACGACGGTCACGACGCGATCCCTCGTGGAAGCGGGCGAGTCCAGCGTGTCCAGGTCTGACGTCGACGTCCCTGCCGGATGGGAGGATCTCTACGCCACCGCGACCGAGGCGGAGAAGAAGCTCCTCGGACTGCTGGCCGTGGCAGGCGTCGCGAAGCCCGAGCTGGGCGTCGAGACCCAGGCCGGAATCCCGCTCGATATCGCCTGGCCCGACCGAGGGGTCGGGGTCGCCGTCGATCTGGCGGACGATGAACGCGTGCAGCTGTCCGAAGAGGGATGGACGATCGTCGACGCCGTCGTCGATGACGTTCTCGCCGCGTTGGCGGTCGAAGGAGGGGTTTCCTGATGCCGCAGATCGTGACGACGCCGGGGGCGTACAACATCGACGGCTCGTTGAAGTCGCAGGCGTTCTCGTTCCTGGAGAAGCTCGCCCAGGACGACTCGAACCCGAGCCTGCACATCGAACCGATCATGAACTCCGCCGACCCACGAGTGCGAACGGGGCGCGTGAACATCCAATTCCGCGCGGTCCTGTTCAAAGTGCAGGGCAGCGGCCAGGAGGCGCACTACGTCTTCACGGGCATCTGGCCTCACGACGATGCCATCGAGCGCGCGAAGAAGGTGAAGCTCAAGGTCAACCCTGTCAACGGAATCGCCGAGGTGATCGAAGCGACGATGCCTGCCGAGGCCCGTGATGCGGCAGATGCGGCGGCCCCGAAGGTGGCGGACCCCGACAAGGTTCCGGTTCTGGTCATGTGGGGTTACACCCTGGACGACCTCGTCGAGGGGATCGGCATCGACCGGCATGTGGCGCATCGGGCGATGGCCGCCGTGACCGAGGACGAGCTGATCGACATCGCCGGAATGGCGGTCGAGTGGCAGGGACTGGCGCTCATCGACCTCATGTCCGGCGAGGCGATCGATACCGTTCGCGAGAAGTACTCGATCACGGTTCACGAGCCGGTCGAGGAAGCCGCCGCCGAGGAACACGTTTCGGACGACGATCTTCTCGAGGCGATGAAGCACCCGGCCGCTCGCGCCCAGTTCTCCTTCATCGAAGGCGAGGACGACCTGCGGCGGGTCATCGAGGAGGGTGACTTCGCGGCCTGGCGGACGTTTCTCCATCCGGAGCAGCGTCGGTATGTTGAGTCCGATTACAACGGTCCGTTCCGACTCTCCGGCGGTGCGGGCACGGGTAAGACGGTCGTGCTGGTGCACCGTGCGACGGCGCTACAGGCGAAGGATCCGTCGGCGGCGATCCTATTGACCACGTTCACGAAGACCCTGGCGGAGTCGTTGCGCTCCGACGTCAAGTCTCTCGAGCCGCAGACGCGATTCGCGGCGAAGCCCGGAGATCGCGGGATCCACGTGAACGGGATCGATGCGGTGGTCCACGCGGTCATCTCCTCGGCCGTTCCCGAGACCCGGGCGATCGCCATCGAGAGGGTCCTGGGCCCGCGCAGCGGCGATATCTCGAACGTGACGGATTCAACCCGAGCTTGGTCCGAGGTCATCGAGAACAATCCTGTCGACCTCGACGCGACGCTGCGTACTTCGACTTTCCTGCAAGCCGAGTACGCGACCGTCGTGCTGCCGCAGCGCATCACGGACCGTGATGGCTATTTCAAGGCGCGACGTCCGGGGCGAGGCACCGCACTGAACCGGTCGAAGCGTGCTGCTGTCTGGTCGTTGGTCGAGGCGTACCGATTCTGGACGGGCATCGACGGCAGTCTCGACTTCCCGGAGAAGGCGGCCGTCGCGGCGGCGATCCTCGAGCAGACCGGCCCCATCTTCGATCACATCCTCGTGGACGAAGGCCAGGACCTGACGCCGAGCCACTGGCAGTTCCTTCGCGCCGCTGCACGCGCGGGGAAGAACGACCTGTTCCTTGCCGAAGACGCACACCAGCGGATCTACGGGCAGCACGTCGTTCTGGGGCGGGTCGGAATCGGCATCGTCGGCCGATCGCGCCGGTTGACGTTGAACTACCGCACGACGGCGGAGAATCTTCGCTACGCGGTGGAGACGCTGACAGGCGAGACCTTCCTCGACGCCGAAGGCGAGCAGGAGGAATCGAACCACTACCGGTCGGCTCGACGCGGGCCGGCACCCCGACTCGTCGCGACGTCGTCCCTGGAGGACGAGCTGGACCAGGCCGCCGTCGTCGTCCGAGCGTGGCTCGACGACGACAAGGCGCCGGAGACCATCGGGATCCTGGTCCGCGACAAGCGACAGATGGCCCGGGTCGTATCAGCGCTCGGCGAGAGAGGTGTCGACGTGCGCGCCGTCGACCACAAGGCCGCGGGAGCGGGAGCGCCGTCGGTGATGACGATGCACCGAGCCAAAGGCATGGAGTTCTCATGCGTGCTGTTGTTCGGAATCAGCGATGACGAACTCCCGGCACGGTACCTCCTGAAGGGGCTCTCTGACACGGACCGCGGTGAGCTTCTGCAGCGCGAGCGATCCCTGTTGTACGTCTCCGCCACCCGTGCACGCGACGAGCTCGTCGTCTTGTGGGCAGGGGAGCCCAGCGACATGCTCCCTCGGTCCTGAGGTTCGTCGACGACGCGATTCTCGAGAGACGCGCATCTTCTTCCGGTGCGAGTTCATCGCGCCGAGAGCGGGGCGCGTCGCTCGGCGCGGCACCCTCGCCTCCGTGAATGTGCGGCGTTCGGGGCTCTGCGGGGCCCCCGTGCTTCTAGACTCGGCGGATGCCGATTCGAGGTACCTACTACGACATTCTAGGCGTGACCATCGGGAACGTCGGGGGTGTCAAGGATCCGGTGCACTTCGTGTTTCGCGACGGCGTCAATGCGCTCTACGGTCTCAACGGTGCGGGAAAGACCCACCTCCTGGGTCTGGTTGTCGATGCTCTGACGGGAAACGCCCCGGACCTCGAGGGCTCTGTCATGGACGTCCATATCGAATTGCGACCGCTGCGCAGCACCTTCGCCGATTGGGAGTCGACAAGTGTCCACCACTTGGCCGGCTCACTGCTTCGGCATCAACAGGACGTCGTCCGAGGTCTGCGAGACCACGCACTTCCGTACCCGGAACTCGATCCGAACGAGGACTTGGTGGTGAATGCCCTAGCGGCGAGCATGGCTGCCGATCTCCTCGAGGCTGATGACTTCGCTCGCGTCAATCCCGGTCATACGAGGCAGGATCTGGGATCGGTGTATGCGCCGCACAAGGACCTCGTCGAGATGGCTGTGCGTGCTCGCACGTTAACCCTGCGCGCCATGGGGCGGGGTAAGTGGCGGGCGAAACTGGCGTGTCCGATGTCCAACCCGGACGCGCGCCGCGCGCTCAGGGAGGAACGGGAAGCCTGGCGGCACGAGGCATCCCTCGTGCGATCGGGTCGGCCGATCTCACCGGATCAAAAGCTCTTCGACGCGAGCTACCTCGCTGCGTCTTCCCTTGATTCGGTCATCGA
This sequence comes from Aeromicrobium senzhongii, assembly GCF_014334735.1. NCBI lineage: Bacteria > Bacillati > Actinomycetota > Actinomycetes > Propionibacteriales > Nocardioidaceae > Aeromicrobium > Aeromicrobium senzhongii. The sequence continues at coordinate 2,254,086 of NZ_CP060587.1, read as the reverse complement.
GGAACCTTCTTCGGAGTTGCCGGTTCCCGTCGACATCGATCTGGGCGAAGTCGACGCCTCATTGGTTCACCTCGCCGGCGATCTTGTGAGTTCACCAGACCGGATGGATGAGCGAGCGCGTGAGCTCATCGACTGGTTGAAGGACGTGATCGCTACAGGTGAACTTCTCGACTGGGGAACCACCGACATCGATCCGGATCTGCTCGATGCCTTCAACACGTACGTCGATGGTGCCAACACGCTGTTGCACCGTCTACTCCCGGAGGACCTCGAGTTGGCGTTCGCCTGGGGTGAGCCGAGCGATTGGTTCAGCGGGCGCCTTGCGCGGTGGACTATGGCGGGTCACGCCTTGACCGTTGCCTCCCATGCGCAACGGCGCTGGGCGTTCTTCGCGACAGAATTAGCCGAGTACATGGATGGCTTGCAATCGGACCTGCGACCCCGACCGCCTCACGGTAAGGAATTCGGTCACACTCCCGTACTCCTGGTGTGTGACGAGCCGGAGGCCGGCCTGCACCGGTCGATGGAGGCCAACCTGGGCACCGCATTGGACAATATGTGCCGAGACGTCGGCGCGAGTGCGTTGGTGGCGACGCATTCGCCGGCGCTCCTCCGGTCTCCGCACGTGTCGGTGAGCTTCGTCACTCGTGACAGCGCGAATGCGATGGTGACGCGTCCCGTACGACTGAACATGGCGGACGGGACAGTTGCCCGAGCGACGGCCGACGGGCTCGGGCTCAACGTGGGCGATCTATGGTCCCTGTCTCGAGTCACGGTGGTCGTGGAGGGTATCCACGATGAATGGGTTCTCAACGGTTGCCTCAGTGATGAGCTGAGTTCCGGATCAGCCGTGATCCTGCCGATGCACGGCGGGACCCGCCTTCGGTCTCTTGCCGAGGCGAGGGCATTGATCGACTACTCCGATGCGAAGCTTCTCGTCGTCCTGGACGAACTCGACCATGAACTGGTCACAGACGTGTTCGGACGCCTTCAAGAGGCCGTCGCAGGGGGGAACCCGGAGAGCCGCGCTGCTGTATTGGCGGAACTCCGCTCACTCGGCAATTCCAATGACTCGTTCCTCTTCATCCATCAGTTCGCCCTGCGTGCAGTCGAGCTGGGGATCCTCGACCGTGTCGAGTTCTTCGGCCTGTCCCAGCCGGACATCATCTGCTACCTCGAGCCGGCATCGGTACTGAGTGAGGATGAGAGTTGGGACAGACTCCTGGACCAGTGGCGAAGGGACGCCGCTCCTCAGCCGCCGAGGAACATCAAGAAGTGGCTGCGAGGAAAGGGTTTCCTACCCGACGACGCCCATTTGGTAGACGAAGCCATCGAGATGGCGACGATGCGAGCTGCTCGATCCGCAAACCTCCACCCGGACCTCGTGGCGCTCGGCGCGCGGATCCTCGAGTTGTCATCCTGAGCCTTCGCCGAATGCCGTTCGACGGACGTCGCGATGGGCGCCGCGCGTTCCATCCTCGGTCGACTTGAAGGACGGCGTCGAACGCACCGGCCACGGGGTCAGCTGGGCCTCGGACGATCCGGGATCATCCAGTCCCACTCGACGTGGAACGTCGAGCCACGTCCGAACCGGATGCTGATGACCTTCGGGTCGCACCGGAGTCGCTCGTTCTCGTCCTTGTGCAGCACCCCGCCGATGCGAAGGATCGCGATCAGCTCGTTCCAGTGCCAGCCGGGGTAGTTCTTCTCGACGTACCTCGCGGTGTGCCCCTTGCCGACGGCGATGAAGTGCGCGTGGCGCAACAACTCGTTCAGTTCGTCGCGGGTGCGGTGTTCGGCCATTGTGGCTCCTCTCTCGAGGGCACGGATGTGCCCGACTTGGTCGTCCCGGTCGGGACGGCCCTGGTCTTCTCCGGAGGGCACCGTGTCGGGCGACGCGGTTGCCGGCCACCACTGTCCGGAGGCGTGGGTGGCTCTCTTGACCTCGGGTGGAAACCTACGCAGATGCGCCGACAAATATCCCTTTTGGAACTGACCGGCGACCGCCGCGATGCGTGGATCTGCTGGAATGTTGGGTGATCCGATCCGAGAACGCGCGGGGGCGAGGCGACAAGCATGAGGACCTGGGAGTTGGCCAAGGCTCATCCGTGGGTGGTCGCCACTCTGGCGGCATTGGCAGGCACCCTGGCACTCGAGCTCTTCGGAGCCCCTGACGCCGCCCAGTGGCTGGCCTCGGTGTTCGGCGCAGTCGTCCTGGTCAAGGTCTCGATCGGGATGGTCAAGGACCTCCTGCACGGGCACTGGGGCATCGACATCCTGGCCGTGACGGCCATCGCCTCGACCCTGCTCGTCGGGGAGTACCTCGCAGCGCTGGTCGTGTGCCTGATGCTCACCGGCGGCGAGGCACTCGAGGACTACGCGGCCGGGCGGGCGAAGCGGAGTCTGTCGGCTCTCCTGGAACGCGCGCCGCAGGTCGCCCACCTGCTGTTGCCCGACGGCACGCCGCGCGACGTCGCGATGGAGAGCATCTCCGTCGGCGATCGGCTGCTGGTGCGGCCTGCCGAGGTGGTGCCCGTCGACGGCATCCTCTCCACCGACTCGGACGGGCGGGCGATCGAGGCCGGCTTCGACGAGTCGTCGCTGACCGGCGAGCCGCTTCCCGTCAGCCGGCGGACCGGCGACGAGATCCTCTCCGGCGTGCTCAACGGCCAACGCGCCGTGGTGCTCGAGGCGACGGCGACCGCCCAGGACTCGCAGTACTCCCGCATTCTTTCCCTGGTGCGGGAAGCCTCCGAGTCTCGCGCGCCGATGGTGCGGCTGGCCGACCGCTACGCCGTGCCGTTCACGATCGTCGCGTACCTGATCGGCGGCCTCGCCTGGTGGCTCTCGGGCGATCCCGTCCGCTTCGCCGAGGTGCTCGTCGTCGCCACCCCGTGCCCGCTGCTGATCGCGGCTCCCGTGGCCTTCCTGGCGGGCATGTCCCGTGCCGCCAAGAACGGCGTCATCGTCAAGTCCGGTGGCACGATCGAGACTCTCGGTCGGGTCCGCACCGCAGCCTTCGACAAGACCGGCACCCTGACGTACGGCCGTCCCGAGCTGCTAGAGGTCCGGCCGGCACGAGGAGCGGACGGGCGGCCGGTCCTCGACGAGGACGAGCTGCTGCGGATCACCGGCTCGGCCGAGCAGTACTCCGGTCACGTCCTGGCCGACTCCATCCGGGAGGCGGCCGAGGCACGCGGACTGCGCCTGGTCCCCGCAACGGAGGCCCGCGAGATAGCGACCCACGGCGTGACGGCGGTGTTGGAGGGTCGCGAGGTCGTCGTCGGCAAGGGCTCGTTCGTCCGCGACCACACGACCGGGTTCGAGGTCGCCGACCTCGAACCGGGGGAGTCCGCCGTCTACGTGGGCGTCGACGGTGTCTTCGCCGGCGTCCTGCTCATCTCCGACCGGCTCCGGGCCAACGCCCGGGCGACCCTCGACGAGCTGGACCGACTCGGGGTCCGCCAGCGGATGATCCTCACCGGCGACGCGGCCCTCACCGCGTCTCACATTGCCGCCCAAGTTGGCGTCACCCGCGTCGAGGCCGAGCTGCTGCCCGAGGACAAGGTCCGGATCGTCCGCGACGCCGAGCCTGGCCCGGTGATGATGGTCGGTGACGGCGTCAACGACGCGCCCGTCCTCGCGGTGGCCGACGTCGGTGTCGCGATGGGTGCGCGTGGCTCGACCGCCGCCTCCCAGTCCGCCGACGTCGTCATCGTCCGGGACGACATCTCGCGCGCGGCGGTCGCGGTGTCGGTCGGCCAGCGCACCCTGCGGGTCGCGAAGGAGTCGATCTGGGTCGGCATCGCCCTCTCGGTCGTGCTGATGCTCGTCGCCGCGTTCGGCGTCATCCCGGCGATCGTCGGCGCGCTGCTGCAGGAGGTCGTCGACCTGGTGGCGATCGCCAACGCGCTGCGGGCGACCCGGGCCGGGCGTGACGAGCTGCGCGACTTCGCGGCACTGCACGACCACTCGGACGAGGCCCACGCCGAGGCTCGCGCGCTGGCGACCGCCTGAATGGGCATCGAGGTGACCGCGCTCACACTAGGTTGAGCGCGTGGATCCTCTCGGGCGCTGGGACGCCGATGTCGTCGTGGTCGGGAGTGGCTTCGGGGGAGCGGTCTCCGCGCTGCGTCTGACCGAGGCCGGGCACTCGGTGCTGGTGCTCGAGAAGGGCCGCCGGCTCAGCGATGCCGACCTGCTCGCGGCCCGGCGCGACCCGCGCGCGTATCTCTGGGCGCCGCGGGCCGGGATGCGCGGGTTCTTCTGGCAGCGCATCTTCCGCCACATGGCGATCATCGGCGGGTCCGGCGTCGGGGGTGGCTCGATCGTCTGGGCCGGTGTCCTGCTCGAACCCGGTGACGAGTTCTACGGCGAGCCCGCTCTGTCGGCCCTCGGTGTCGACTGGAAGACCGAGCTCGCGCCCCATCTCGACCGCGCCGCGCGGATGCTCGGCCGGGTCACCAACCCGCACCACGGCGAGATGGACGACCACCTCCACTCCGCGGCGAAGGCGGTCGGCGCGGAGGCGACGTTCGGCCCGGTGCCGTCGGCGATCTTCTTCGGCCGCCCCGGCGTCACCGAGCCGGACCCGTACTTCGACGGCGAAGGCCCCGACCGGACGGGCTGCCGGCTCTGCGGCGAGTGCCTGCTCGGTTGCCCCTACGGCGCCAAGAACCAGCTGACCCTCAACTACCTCTTCCTGGCCGAGAAGCGCGGCGTCGAGGTGCGCCCCGAGACCGAGGTCGTCTCGGTGCGACCCGTCGACGGCGGGTACGAGCTCGTGACACGCCACCCGTGGGAGCGCGGGCGCGAGTCGACCGTCCGGGCTCGCCGGGTCGTCCTCGCCGCGGGCGTCCTGGGCACCGTCGAGCTGCTCCACCGCTGCCGCGAGACCGGAGCCCTGTCGCGGATCTCGGACCAGCTGGGTCAGCACGTACGGACGAACTCCGAGGCGCTCACCGCCGTCCTGCAGCCCCGCGGCGACGACCTCTCGCGCGGACCGACGATCTCGAGCGACTTCCATCCCGACGAGCGCACCCACACGACGCAGAACCGCTACATGGGCGGTTGGCACATGCGCGCCCAGCTGGGTCCGATGGTCGACGACGACGATCCCGGCCGTCGCGCCCGCCGCGTCGTGCTCTCGATCCTCGGGTCGCCGTTGCGACAGCTGCGGCTGATGACCGCCCACCGCTTCCTGAATCGGCTGACCGTCCTCACGACGATGCAGCGCCTCGACAGCGAGTTCGCCCTCGACCACCGCCGCTCACCGTTGCGACCGTGGCGCCGGGTGCTGCGGTCCAGGCTGACCGGTGGAGCGCGCCCGCCCAGCAACCTGCCCGTCGCGAACGAGGTCACTCGCGCCTTCGCCGAGGCCTCCGGTGGGCGGCCGCTGAACCTGCTGGGCGAGTCGGTCGGCGGGCTGTCGGTCACCGCGCACATCCTCGGTGGCGCCGTGATGGGCGCGACAGCGGCCGACGGGGTCGTGGACACGAACCACGAGGTCCACGGCCACCCCGGCCTCTACGTCGCCGACGCCTCCGTCATCCCCGCCAATCTCGGCGTGAACCCTTCCCTGACCATCACCGCCCTGGCCGAGCGCTTCGCGTCCCGGTTCCCGTCGGCGGACGGTCCCGTCCTCTCGGAGAGCCCATGAAGCAGAACGCCTTGTCCCTGCGGCGCGAGTGGTCGTCGCTGCGGCACCTCGAGGTGGATGAGGTCCTCCACGTCACGGCGGGCGACCTGGCCGCCACGTTCGTCCCTCCGCTGACCCGGATCGCGCCCGTCGGTCTCGGCCTGATCGGGTTGCGGCACTGGTACGGGAAGCGGTTCGTTCGCGCGGGTGGTGGCGCCGCGGGCATGAACCTCGTGTGGCGTGGAGGCAGCGTGGCCGAGACGCTGCCGATGACGCTGACTTCGGGGGTCTCGTTGGCCGACGGGAAGCCCGCCCTCGTGGTCGAGTACGCGGCCGACGCGCCCCGGCCGTGGCGCTGGGTCCGCGACGAGCTCCGTGCAGGCTCCGACGGCACTGTCGTCGGCATGACCTTCGTCGACCTTTTCTTGCTGAGGTCCGTGGGCGGAACGCCGTTCCTGCTCATCCCAAAAACAGAGTGACCTGTCGCACATTTTTCTTCGGATTTGTCCCATCCGGTTCGGTGACCGCACCGAACCACGCATAGGAGGTCGGAGGTCCCGGCCGCTGAAATGGGGAAATCATGAAGAAGACAATCCTTGCCCTGCTGGCACTGGTGTTGACAGCAGGCATGACCGGTCTCGTGGGGTCGCCGGCCGAGGCCGCCACGGCCCAGCGATCCAGCACGAAGGTCGGGTACACGCGGGTGGTCGTCGCGCCCGCCGTGTACGACCTCATCGGTACCGCCGGCATCACGCCTGCTCCGGTCCAGGGTGCGAAGGCGGGGGCCTTCAAGGGCACGCTGGCCGCGAAGTTCCCGATCACCGGGTACCGCCTGCGGGGCCTGCGGATCAAGCACAGCGGCGGCCTGAACCTGAGCGCCGGCTCCGCGACGATCACCGTGTCGCGCTTCAACATCGATCTCGCCCGCCTGCGGGTGAGCGGCAGGGTCAACGGGACCGTCGGCAACGTCGGCCGTGTCGACCTGTTCAAGGTGCGGGCCTCGGATCGCCGTGACCTCGGTGCCGTCAAGCTGACGCTGACCAAGACCGCGGCGGATGCACTGAACGCCACGTTCGGGGTCAACGCCTTCGCCGAGAACGCGACCTTCGGCTACGCCACGCCGAAGCCGCTCTCGCGCTTCTGAGCTGACCGGAGAGCGGCCCCGACGCACCGGGGCCGCTCTTCGTCTGCCCTCCTCAGGGTCGTGGGTGGATGAGCGACGCCTCCGAGCTGTATCGGCGGGGCATCCACGCCGTGGAGGAGCGACTCTCGACGGCACCGGACCCTCGCGCGTTGGCCGTCTTCGACGCCTACGTCGACGACGCGGTGTCCACCGATCGTGGTTGCGCCTTCCTCAACGCGGCAGGTGAATTGCCGTCGGACCATCCGGCGCAGGACATGGTCCGCGCCCACAAGCGAGCGGTGCGCCGCCTGCTGGCAGACCGCTGGAGGGCGCGATCGCGCACCGGGGCATCGACGACGGGGACGCGCTCATGGCGCGCGCGAGAGCTGGCCGAGCGATTGCTCGGCCCACGCTGAGGTCTGGTCACCGGGCGCCGAGGAGTTCACACTGGGGCGCACACCGACCTGAGGAGACGACCATGCGGGTGCGCGTCGATCTGAACATCTCGCTCGACGGGTTCGCCACGACGACCGACGGGACACCGGAGAACCCGATCGGGGAGGACTGGATGCGACTCGTCGCGGCGTACACCGCCACGCGCACCTTCCGTGAGCGCGTCCTCGGCGACACCAGTGGCGCCGGGACGACCGGCGTCGACGAGAAGTACGCCTCCGCCTACTTCGACCAGGTCGGCGCCGAGATCATGGGCGCCGGCATGTTCGGGCTGCACACGTTCCCCGACGACCCCGACTGGCGCGGCTGGTGGGGAGACGAGCCGCCGTTCCGGTGCCCCGTGTTCGTCCTCACGCACCAGTCGCTCCCCGACCTCCGGTTCGACAACGGGACGACCTTCCACTTCATCGAGGCCACGCCCCAGGAGGCGCTCGAGCGGGCCGTGGCGGTGGCGGACGACGGCGACGTGCGGGTCGGTGGTGGGCCCACCGTCGCCCGGGACTTCCTCAGGGCCGGACTCGTGGACGACCTCCACGTCGGCATCACGCCGATGATCCTCGGCGACGGCATCCGGCTGTGGGACGACCTGCGCGGACTCGAGGTGACCCACGCGTCGCACACGGAGACCGCCCCCGAGAGCGGAGTCGTCCACGTGACGTTCTCGCGCTCCCAGGGGCGTTGACTCGGCTCAGATCTTGATGGACTTGCGCGACGTCAGGCCGCTGATCAGCAGGCTCAGACCCGCGCCGACGAGCCAGATGTCCTTCGCCAGGGCGGTGCCGTCCTGGCTCGGGCGGAAGCTCGAGCCCTCGGCGGTCATGCCCGGGGTGTTCAGGTACATCTTGACGAGGCCGCCACCGAACGCGGTCAGCGCGGCACCGGCCATGGTCGCGGGGACGAACGGGGTGAGCAGGGCGGCGCCGAGGGCGATCTCGCCGGCGCTGAGCGCCTTGCCGAACGTCTGCGGGTCCATGCTCTTCACCTGCGGAACGCCGTTGGCGGCCATGCCCTGGAGTCCCTCGGCCGCCTCGGGAGGCAGGTTCCGCTTGGACAGTCCGCTGTTGAGGATGAATGCGCCGGTGGCGAGTCGCAGCGGGACGTGGCTCAGCTTCATCAGGTGACTCCTTCGAGGTGGGTTTCCCTCACGCTACGTCCAATGGCGCCGACCCGCGCCTCAGGACGGTGACGGCGAAGTCGGAGCCCTCCTCGAACGGATCGAGGTGCCACGTCGAGAAGCGGTGCTCGACCCGGGCGACCCCGCGCTCGGCGAGGTCGGCGAGGTGGGCGTCGTACTGCTCGAAGGGGTAGGACGCCTCGCGCCGGAAGCCCAGGACCACGCGACCGCCCTCGCGGGTGACGGCGCAGAGCCGCTCGAGGACCCGCAGCTCCGTCCCGGGCGCGAGGAAGACCATGACGTTCCCGGCGGAGATCACGAGGTCCATCGGTGCTCCGCCGACGTCCGCGAGGGTCAGCTCGCTCAGGTCGACGACGCCGTAGGTCGGGCCCGGGTGGTCGGTCTCGGCGGCGGCGATCAGCTCGGGGTCGACGTCGACCCCGTAGGCCTGGTGGCCGGCGGCGTGCAGCGCCGCGGCCATCCGTCCCGCGCCACAGCCCGCGTCGAGGATGCGCGATCCCCGTTGGGCCATCATGTCGGCGAACCGGGCCTCGCCGAGCAGGTCGGCCCCCTCGGCCTCGAGGGTGCGGAAGCGCTCGATGAACCACTGCGAGTGGCCGGGCTGGGTGTCGGTGAACCAGCGCGGCTGGGGCGAGGACGTCATGGGGCCATCCTGCGTCACGTGTCACGGAACGGGCACGGCCGGTGTCTCCATGTCGAAACGACCTCGCCCGAGGTCCGACGAAGGAGACGTCATGACCAGCTCGTTCCGCATCCCCGCCGCGCCCATGACCTCGCCGGCGGCCCGTGCCGTCGCGGCGGCCACCCGGCGCATGTACGGACGCGTCCCCGACATCGTTCCCGTGATGTGGCACCACACGAAGCTGCTGCGCGCCGTCCTGGCGTGGGAGCGGCGGGTGAGCACGTGGAACGCCCTCGACCCGCACCTGAAGACGTTCGCGGTGATGGCGTCGGCCGCCAGCATCGGGTGCAGCTGGTGCCTGGACTTCGGGTACTACGTCGCCCACGGCGAGGGCCTCGACGAGGGCAAGGTGCGTGAGGTGCCGCGCTGGCGGGACTCGGACGTGTTCACACCCCTCGAGCGCGAGGTCATGGCCTACGCGGAGGCGATGACGGCCACGCCGCCGACCGTGACGGACGATCAGGTCGCGGGCCTGCGCGACGCTTTGGGTGACAAAGCGCTGGTGGAACTGACCATGATGGTGGCCGTGGAGAACCAACGATCGCGCTTCAACTCCGCCGCGGGCCTGGCCAGCCAGGGCTTCAGCGACGTGTGCGAGCTGCCCCTGGCGGACGCGCGGTGACCGACGTCCTCGCCGAGTTCACGGCGCACCGCCCGCTGCTGTTCACCGTGGCCTACGAGATGCTCGGCTCGGCCGCGGACGCCGAGGACGTGGTGCAGGAGGCATGGCTGCGCTGGAGCGCGGACGACCGCGAGGACGTCCGGGAGCCGCGCGCCTACCTCGTCCGGATCGCCACGCGCCTCGCCCTCAACCGCCTGCGCACGCTGTCGCGGCAGCGCGAGTCGTACGTCGGCCCGTGGCTGCCCGAGCCACTCGAGACGGTCCCGGACGTCGCCGACGACATCGCCCTGGCCGAGTCGGTGTCGACCGCGATGTTGCTCGTCCTCGAGACGCTGGGCAGCACCGAGCGTGCCGTCTTCGTCCTGCGCGAGGTCTTCGACGTGCCGTACGACGAGATCGCCGCCGCGGTGGACCGCACGCCCGAGAACGTGCGCCAGATCGCCCGCCGGGCCCGCGCGCACGTGGCGGCGCGGCGGCCACGGTCGGAGGTCACGTCGCAGGAGCGCACCGAGGTGCTGATCCGGTTCCAGCGCGCCATCGCCGAGGGTGATCTACAGCAGCTGCTGGACGTGATCTCGCCGGACGTCGTGCTGATCAGCGACGGGGGCGGGAAGGCCAGCGCGGCGCGTCGGCCGATCCTCGGTCGCGACAAGGTGCTGCGCTTCCTCTCGGCCGTGCTGCCGGCGGACATCCGGCTGGAGACGGTGTGGATCAACGGCGAGAACGGCCTGGTGTTCCGCCAGGCGGGCGAGGTGACCGCGATCGCGACGGCCGTGGTCGAGGCCGGCGTCGTCACGACGATGCACATCGTGCGGAACCCCGACAAGCTGTCGCTGCCGGGCCCTGTCCGGCTCAGTCGCTGATCCTCAGGAGAGCTTGCGGCGGTAGACGGCCATCGCGAGCACGTACGCGACGATGAGGAGGGCGACGCACCATGCGACCGCCGCCACGAAGTCGCTGCCGACCGGCTGCTGGTCGAGCAGGCCGCGGATCGCGTCGACGATGGACGTCACCGGCTGGTTCTCCGCGAAGGCACGGACCGGGCCGGGCATCGTCTCCGTCGGCACGAACGCGGAGCTCAGGAACGGCAGGAAGATCAGCGGGTAGGCGAACGCGCTGGCGCCATCGATGGTCTTCGCAGTGAGACCGGGGACGACCGCCAGCCAGGTCAGCGCGAGCGTGAACAGCACCAGCAGGGTCAGCACGCCGAGCCAGGCGAGCGGGCCTGCACCGGAGCGGAACCCCATCAGCAGCGCCACGGCCACCACGACCGCGAGCGACACGAAGTTCGCCACGAGCGAGGTCAGCACGTGGGCCCACAACACCGACGAGCGGGCGACGGGCATCGACTGGAACCTCTCGAAGATCCCGCCCTGCAGGTCCATGAACAGCCGGAACGCGGTGTACGCGATGCCCGAGGCCACGGTGATCAGCAAGATCCCCGGCAGCAGGTAGTCGACGTACGCCTCCGTGCCGACGTCGATGGCGCCCCCGAACACGTAGACGAACAGCAGCATGAACATGATCGGCATGACCGTGGTGGTGATGATCGTGTCCGGGCTGCGCAGGACGTGGCGCAGCGAGCGGCCGGTCAGCGCGGCGGTGTCGCCGACGAAGTGCTTGGTCATGGTGTCTCCTCGGGCGTGCCGGTGATCGCGAGGAACACGTCCTCGAGGCTCGGCTGCTTCTCGACGTACTCGACCTTCGCCGGTGGCAGCAGCCGCTTGAGCTCGGCCAGCGTGCCGTCGGCGATGATCCGGCCCTCGTGCAGGATCGCGATGCGGTCGGCCAACTGCTCGGCCTCGTCGAGGTGCTGCGTCGTGAGCAGCACCGTGGTGCCTCCGTCGGCGAGCGCCTTGACCGTCTGCCACACCTCGAGCCGTGCCTGCGGGTCCAGGCCCGTGGTCGGCTCGTCGAGGAAGATCACCGGCGGACTGCCGATGAGGCTCATGGCGATGTCGAGGCGACGGCGCATGCCGCCGGAGTAGGTCGAGGCACGACGCCCGCCGGCCCCGGTGAGGTCGAACCGCCGGAGCAGCTCGTCCGCCACCGTCCCCGGGTCGGGCAGGTGCCGCAGCCGGGCGACCAGGACCAGGTTCTCGCGCCCGGTCAGCACGTCGTCCACGGCTGCGAACTGGCCCGTGAGGCTGATCGCCCCGCGCACGTCGGCCCCCTGGGTGGCAACGTCGAATCCGGCCACCGTGACCTCGCCGGCGTCGGCGCGCAGCAGGGTGGCCAGGATCCGCACGAGCGTCGTCTTGCCCGCCCCGTTCGACCCGAGCAGGGCCAAGACGCTGCCGGGCGCGACCTCGAGGTCGACCCCACGCAACACCTCCACCTCGCCGAAGGACTTCCGGAGCCCACGTGCGGCGATGGCACTCATGACTCGACGGCCGCGATCGACTCGTTCAGCCGCTCGCGCTCCTTGGTGAGCCAGCGGCCGGAGGGGTAGTTGGTGATGAAGTCCTCCACGAACGCGACCGGGTCGTCGCCCACGATGTCGCGGACCGGGGTGCCGTCAGCGGCACTCTGCTCGAACAGGTCGGCGAGATCATCGAACATCTGCAGCAGCCCGTCGGCATCGCTCACGAAGATCGCGCCCACCCGCAGGAGGTAGTGCTCGATCGCCTCCGCCGCCGCGCGGTACGGCTGGGGGAGCGCGGCCACGCGCGTCTTGTACTGCCGCCACTGCTTCTTCTCGCCGAACATCCGCGTGATCGGGTTCGTCATGTCACTTTCCTCCTTCGTGGAGTTGTTCGAGTCGTTGCGCCAGGAAGCCCCACGTCTCCCAGAACTCGTCGAGGTACTGCTTTCCCTGAGCGTTGAGCGAGTAGACCTTGCGCGGCGGGCCCTTCTCGGACGGGACCTTCTCGACGTCGACCAGGCCGCGCTTCTCGATCCGGATGAGCAGCGCGTAGACCGTGCCCTCGGCGATGTCGGTGAAACCCTGGTCGCGCAGCCTCGAGGTGATCTCGTAGCCGTACGCCGGACGCGCCGACAGGATCGCCAGGACGATCCCCTCGAGGGTGCCCTTGAGCATCTCGGTCATCTGCTTGCCCACGTCACTCCTACTACTCAGTGTTGTTGAGTACCAGTAGATAGCAGTACTGAGTAGTGCGTCAAGGGGTCGGAACCGCACGCGCAGGGTGCGCGTGGCGCGGTCGTATCGGCGGGTCAGACCGGGGCCATGGCGTAGCGCTCGACGTGCCGCAGGGGCGTGTCGAGGTGGCGGTCGTCGAGATGGCCGTGGGACTTCATGTTGTGGTGTTTGCGGCACAGGCATCGCAGGTTCGATCCGGAGGTGGAACCGCCCGCGTCGTAAGCCTGGGCGTGGTCGAGGTCGGTGTCGTGGACGGGCGCTCGGCACCCGGCGACGCGACAGCTGCCGTCTCTCCATCGCAGCGCTTGGCGCAGTCTCTCCGGTGGTCGGTAGGTGAGGACCTCGGTGTCCAGGACGTGGCCGAGGGGGTCGAGGACGAGTCGGCGCAAGATCGTGTGTTCGGAGGTGGCGAGTTCGCGAACCCAGGCGGCCGTGACGGGTTCGCCGTCGAGGGTGATGCCGGGTCCGCTGGTGTGTCCGACGAGGTCGGTCGCCGGGATGCTGATGGCGATCTCGGCGCGGATGTCGGTGGCGGTGCCGGTGCACGAGGTGAGCCAGTGTCCGACCAGGGCGGCGTGCTTCTGGTCGCGGGTGCGCCGGTCCCGCTCGCCGGTGTCGGGATCGGTCGGGGGCAGTGCCTTGGCGGCTCGGCGGAGTCGTTCGCCGACGGCGACGGCGACGCCGGTGGGCAGCAGTGCGTTGAGCCAGGAGGTGCCGTCGTCGTTGTGGGTGATCGACACGCGTCGTTCCTCGACCGCCTGGGTGATCTCGGCTTGGGTCTGGTCCGGTTCGAGGCGTGCGCGCAGGCGCCGCAACCACGCCCGGAGCTCGGTGAGGGTGTGGGTGGCGGCGTAAGCCGGTGCGGAGGCTTCCAGCGCCGCACGTGCCTCGGGCGTCTCCAGTCGTTCGGCGGTGTCGGCGATCGCCGAGACCCGTCCGGCGTCGATGTCGCCGGCCCGGAACGACGACCAGATGCCGGGGACCTTCTGGCGGATCGTGGCCGCCTCGTGGACCATCGCCCACGCCCGGTGCTCGGTGATCCGTAGCGCCTGGGCCAACTCCAACGTCACCTCGCGCCGGGCCAGCTCCTTGGTCAGCAGGACCTCGTCGCTCCGGTCGATCTCAGCGACCTGCTGGCAGTGGAACGACGCGACGAACTCCCACTCCTCGCACTCGGCGACCGCCCGCGCGCGACGGACCGCGTCACCGGCCACGACCGCACGATTCGAACTCATGCACCCAACATAGTGGGCTCCACCGACAGAACCGCGACCTCGTCGTCGAGGCCACACGGAGCGGGTTTGACCATGACGCGACGTCAGGGTTTGGACTGGGGGACATGCGGACACCAGTGCTCTACCTCGGCTCCTACTTCGTCTCGGTCCTCGGCAACTCGATCGCAGCCATCGCCCTGCCGCTGATCGTCCTCCAGCTGACGGGAAGTGCGATCTCGGCGGGCTGGGTGGCGGCGGCCACCGCAGTGCCCGCGGTGCTGGCGGGATTGTTCATGGGTGTGGTCATCGACCGGATCAACCGCGTGACCTCCTCGGTGCTCACGGACCTCGTCTCGGCCGCGTCGATCGCGGCCCTGCCGATCGTGGACGCGCTGGCGGGACTCGAGGTCGCCTGGTTCGTCCTGTTCGGGATCATCGGTTCGCTCGGCGACGTCCCGGGGATGACCGCGCGCGAGGCCCTCCTGCCAGGCATCGCGCGGGACTCGAGCCTCTCCCTCGAGAGGCTCGTCGGGGTGCGCGAGTCGCTCGGCAGCATCTCGCTGCTGATCGGTCCGGCCGTCGCGGGCCTGCTGATGACCCTGTTCGAGGGATCGACGGTGCTGTGGATCACCGCCGGCACCTCGCTGCTCGCCGCGCTGCTGACCCTCGCCATCCCGCGCCGAGTCGGCCGCACCGAGGACGTGCCCGCCACCGAGCCGCTCGGGGCGTGGGCCGAGTTCGTCGAGGGGTGGCGACTCCTGACCCGGACCCGCGTCGTCGCGATGGTGACCGGGTTGATGCTGTTCTCGGTCATGGTGCTGTCCGCGTTCCAGGCGCTGATCCTGCCGGTGCACTTCACCCGCATCGACCGGCCCGGGCTCCTCGGTTTCGTGCTGACCTCGATCGCGGCGGGCCTGCTCGTCGGCAGCGCCGTCTACGTCGTGCTGGCCCACCGGTTCACGCGGCGTACCTGGCTGGCCACCGGTCTGCTGGTGTCGTCGCTCGGCTTCACGGTCGTCGGCCTGCTTCCGCCGACCTTGCTGCTCTTCGCCGCGGGCTTCGTGCTGGGTCTCGGCAGCGGGCTGTGCGGTGCGCTGCTCGGCCTGCTGACGGTCAGCGGCGTCCCGGAGACCGCGCTCGGGCGGGTGATGGGCGCCCAGAACGCTCTCGTCACGGCGGCGGCCCCTGCAGCGATCCTGCTCGCCGCGGTCGTGATCGAGCACGTCAGCCTCACTGCGGCCGCGCTCGGCTTCGTGGCACTGTGGGGCGTGACATCGGTCGTCGCAGTCGTGGGCCCCGCGCTGCGCGACCTCGGGCCGATCGAACCGGAGACCATCGATGCGTAGCGGAGAGCTCGCCGAGCTCGCGGGCGTGACGGTACGGACGATCCGGCACTATCACCAGATCGGCATCCTCGAGGAGCCCCCGCGCAGCCTCAACGGCTACCGCGAGTACGGCGTCGGCCATCTCGTCCGCGTGCTCCGGATCAAGCGGCTGGCCGACCTCGGGTTCGCCCTGCAGGACCTGCCGCTCGACGACGACGCCGACCACGACTCGCGGTTGGCGTCCCTCGACGCGGAGCTCGCGGCGCAGATCGACCGTCTGACGCGACAGCGAGCCGTCATCGCGGCGCTGCGCGCGGGCGGTGCCTCGCCCGACCTGCCACCGGAGTTGGCCACCCATGCCGCGCTCGCGGTCGGCCTGCCGCCACGGATGGCCAAGCTCGAGCGGGAGCAGGTGCTGCTGCTCGCGCACCTCGGTGGCGAGGAGGCGTCGCGGCTGCTCGAGGACCTCCACGAGCGTCTCGCCGAACCCGCGGTGACGGCGGCGTTCGGCTCGATCTACGAGCGGTTCGACCTCATCGACGAGTCGACGCCGGCCGTCGAGCTCGACCGGCTGGTGACGGAATCGACCGAGGCGCTGGTGGCCGCCCTGGGCGACCTCGATCTCACCACGCCGCTCGATCTCGGCTCCGCCGAGGGTCTGATCGACGAGCACGGCGCCACCCAGCTCAACGCCACGCAGCTGAAGGTCCTGAACGAGATTGCCGAACAGCTGTCGCAACGGCTCGCCTGAGACGCGCGTTGATCAGGCTCGGACGAGCCGCCGCACCACCCGGGCGACCACCCAGCCGCTGAGGAGTGCCGGCAGCGCCAGCACCACCGGATCCATCACCTGGTGCTTGTCGACGCGCCCGCGACCCCAGCGGGACCGGATGCCGTGATACTGACGCTCGGCCCGGATGCCGGTCTCCTCGACGAAGCTGTCGGGCCGGTCGGTCGAGAACGACTGCCACAGTGCCTGCTTCGACTCGATCCGGTCGGCCGCCAGCAGCAGCAGCCAGTGCGCCGCGCGGGCCTCGCTGAACTTCGCGTAGGCGAACCGCCGCACGGCCCCGGGGACGCCGTGCAGGGGAGCGACCGTGCCGAACACGGGCGTCAGTCGCGCGTGCTCGATCGAGCGCTCACGCGGCGGGGACGTGTCGGGCTGCTCCTCGGGGAAGTCCCACACGATGCCGTCGGGGACGCCGTCGACCAGCTCACGCGGGTAGGACGGGCGGTCGGCCGGGTCGAGGTCGACGCCCCAGCCGGGGATCCGCTCGCGCAGTTCCTCAGGCGTCGGGATTCCGGGTCGGACGCCACGGATGTACGGGATCTTCGCCATCGTTCAGCTCCTCACGATGCGGGCACGAGGACGGGCTTGATGCACCCGTCGAGCTTGGCCGAGAACAGGTGGTAGCCCTCGGCCACGTGGTCGAGGGGGATGCGGTGCGTGATGATCTCGCGCGGGGTGATGTGGCCGTTGCGGATGTGCTCGAAGAGTCGGGGCCACTGCCGCTTGACCGGGCACTGGTTCATCCGCAGCGTCAGGCCCTTGTTGAGGGCGTCGCCGAACTTCACGGCGCTGAACATCGGACCGTACGCGCCCATCACCGAGATCGTGCCGCCCTTGCGGACTGCGTCGATCGCCCAGTTGAGCGCGATGGGCGACCCACCCTGCAACTTGAGCTTCGCCGAGGTGACGTGCTGCAGCAGGTTGCCGTCCGCCTCGGCCCCGACCGCCTCAATCACGACGTCGGCGCCGAGGTCGTCGGTGATCTTCTTCAGGTGCACGACCACGTCGTTGACCTGCCCGAAGTGCACCGTCTCGGCGTGGGCGAACCGACTGGCGAACTCGAGCCGGTCGCTCAGGTGGTCGACCACGATGACGCGGCCGGCGCCCATGAGCCACGCCGACTTCGCCGCGAACAGGCCCACCGGACCGGCGCCGAAGACGACCACGACGTCGCCCTGGGAGATGTCGGCCAACTGAGCACCGAAGTACCCCGTGGGCAGCGCGTCGGTGCACATCAAGGCGTCCTCCTCGTGCATCCACTCGGGGATCACGGTGGGGCCGACGTCGGCGAACGGGACGCGCACGTACTCGGCCTGACCACCGTCGTACCCGCCCGTGGTGTGCGAGTACCCGTAGATGCCGCCGACCGCCGTGGCGTTCGGGTTCACGTTGTGGCAGTTGGAGTACAGGCCCTTGGCGCAGAAGTAACAGGTGCCGCAGAAGACGTTGAACGGCACCATGACGCGGTCGCCGACCTGCAGGTGGCGCACCGACGGGCCGACCTCGTCGACGACACCGATGAACTCGTGGCCGAACGTCGTTCCGACGCGAGTGTCGGGCATCATCCCGTGGAACAGGTGCAGGTCCGAGCCGCAGATCGCCGCTCGGGTGACGCGCACGATCGCGTCGTTGGGATGCTCGATCCTGGGGTGGGGCTTCTCCTCGACGCGGACCCGGTAGGGGCCTCGGTACACCATCGCCTTCATGCCCGTCCTCCGTTCATTGCTGCCGTGGTCGGCGCCGTGGTTCCCGGCGGCCGGCTGGTCGACGACCGCTCGCCGATGCGCATGAGCGGGAGGTCCTCGATGCGACCAGCCAGGCGCGCCAGGGCCGCGCCGGCGCGCTCGGCGGGATCACGGAACCGCTCGGATCGCTGAGCCAACCGGTCGAGGTTGTCGCGCCCGCGGTCGGTGATCGTCAGCGGCAGCGCCGCCAGCGCGTTCCCCGGAGGCCGTCGCGCCACCACCGGGTGCGGCCGCGTCGGCGAGATCCGGCGCACGATCTCCCAGGCGATGCCGAGGGCCTGCAGCTGCCGTTCGCTGACGCGCTCCTGCAGGCGCGGGAAGAGCTCGTCCTCCTCGTCCCGGACGTCCTCCTGCAGCACGCGGGTCAGCCGGTCGAGGATGGGTTCGCGCCGCGGATCGTCGGAGGCCAGCGCCTCCAAGGAGGTCCACAGCTCGTTGACCTCCTGGTGCTCCTGCTCGACCCGGAGCGTCAGCGTCTCGCCGTCGGGCAGCACGCGTCGCATCACGGGCCACAGCACGGACTCCTCGGCGAAGGCGTGCGGGAACACCAGCCGGGCGATCTCCCGCAACACGCGATCCTCGACCGGGCCCGGCGATGCCTCCGCCAACTCGTTCAGGAGCCGGTCCAGTCGGACGTGGTCCTTCTTCTGACGGGTCAGCACACTCAGGCGGCCGCCCATCTGGTCCTGGGTCTGACGTGCGAGCGAGGTCATGTCCGTGGTGTACCCACCCTGCTCGAGCCGACACCGACCGCTTCGCGCGATCTGGAGCGCCGCTTGAGCCACGTCGCGAACAGGGCGGTTGCGAGGAGGATGTCGACGAAGTCCCCGCCGTAGTACATCCACTGGGCACCCGCTTGCATGTCCGAGACGGCGTAGTCGGTACCCGGGGGCAGCTCGCCGGCGCGGGCGTAGAGGACCTTCGCCAGGTAGGCGTGAGCCGCGCCGGCGAGGACCAGCACCACGACCCGCGTCGTCATCCCCGGCCGTCGCGGCGCGGGATCCGGGCCGGCGATCGCCCAGGCGAACAGGTACCCGGCGATGAGGAAATGGGCGTGCACGAGGTGGTGGACGGTCGTGCTCTCGGTCGACAGCGCGTACAGCGGCGTCAGGTACAGCACGAACATCCCGCCGACGCTCAGCACGGCCGCCGTGACCGGGTGCGAGAGCAGGTGGAAGGCGCGCGTGCGCAGGACGGCGGTCAGGACGCGCGCGGCATCCGGGCGCAGGACGCCCAACAGCAGGGTCACGGGAGCCCCCATCACGAGGCCGATCGGCGCCAGCATGCCGAGGAGCAGGTGCTGCACCATGTGGGCTCGGGCCGTGGGGGAGTCGGTCAACGGCGACAACGCCAGCGCGATGACGACCGTGCCGGCGACCCAGCCGGCGGTGCGCCAGGGGTCCCACGCGCGCCCTCGGCGCAGCCTCCATCGCCACGTGCCGGCGAGGTAGATCCCGGCCGTCACCAGCACGAGGACCAGCGGCACGAGCCAGGCGCCGAGGTCGGCGCCCGTCGCCGCGTGGTGTCCCGCGTGGGTGGTCACGACCGCCGAGCCGCCGGGGGCCGGCGCCACAGCAGCAGCGCCCCTGCGCCCAGGAGGATGATCGCGAAGACCAGCCACGTCAGGTCGTAGGGCAGGAGGTCGACCCCGTAGCGGATCTCGTGGAGACCCAGCAGCTTGTGGTTGATCGTCCCGTCCCACAGCTGGAACGCGCCCATGCCGAGCAGCAGTCCGGCCCACGCCTGACGGGGCACGAAGGACCCGGCCCGTCGGACGTCGAGCAGGACGAAGAAGCCGGCCACCATCGCCACGACCGTGGCGGCGTGCAACAGGCCGTCGGAGATCAGGCCCACCTCGGAGGTCGACTTGTCGTAGAAGTGGTGCCAGCGCAGCAGCTGGTGCAAGACGATCTCGTCGATCGACGCCACCAGGCCCAGGCCGATCAGCACGCCTCCCCAGGTGGATCGGGTGTTCGCCGACCGTCCTCGGGTCGCGGGGTCCACTCGTTCTCCGGTCACGAAGCCTCCTCGTCTGCCCCACGAGTACCCCGCGTCCGCCCTTTTACACGGGGGTGTGGAGGTGAGCGCTCGCTCGGTGGAACTTGTTCAAAAAACCGCATGATTCCGGGGGTCGCGGGTACCCGTGACTCGTCCCAACAACGGAAGGAAGATCATGGCAACACCCTCATCCATGACCGCCACCAAGATGCAGACCGCCGCGACAGTGTTCGGCGCCGTGTTCCTGGTGGTGGGGATCCTGGGCTTCATCCCGGGCATCACCAGCGACTACGACACGATGAAGTTCGCAGGCCACGAGTCCGAGGCCAAGCTGCTCGGGATCTTCCAGGTGTCGATCCTGCACAACATCGTCCACCTGCTGTTCGGCATCGCCGGACTGGCTCTGGCACGTGCGTGGAGCACCGCTCGGGCGTACCTCATCGGCGGCGGCGTCGTCTA
Source organism: Aeromicrobium senzhongii (assembly GCF_014334735.1). NCBI lineage: Bacteria > Bacillati > Actinomycetota > Actinomycetes > Propionibacteriales > Nocardioidaceae > Aeromicrobium > Aeromicrobium senzhongii. Next base: position 2,233,802 of record NZ_CP060587.1, on the reverse strand, counting down.
CGCGCTGCTGTGGCTCTACGGCCTGTTCATCGACAAGCACCATGAGGCCAACTTCGTCCCGCTGAACACGGCGGACGACTGGCTGCACTTCGTGCTGGCCGTCGCGATGGTCGGCCTGGGCGTGCTGCTCAGCCGTGAGGCGCGTGAGCTCGGTCGCACCCCCGGTCGCACCGCGCGTCGCTGAGCTCGGTGGATCTTCCCCCCGGTGACGGGCCCGCGGCGTGACCAGCGCTGCGGGCCCGTTGCTCACGATCGGGCATGGCACGTCCACGCGTGCCGAACTGGCCGATCGACTGCGCGATGCGGGCGTGCAGACGCTGGTCGACGTCCGCCGGTTCCCCGGCAGTCGGCGCAACCCCGAGCTCTCGCGCGAGTCCCTCGAGGTCTTCCTGCCCCTCGAGGTCTTCCTGCCCCTCGAGGGGATCGCCTACCTCTGGCAGGAACGACTGGGCGGGCGACGCCGCGTTCCGGCGGGCGGGGACGACCGCGACGCCTGGTGGCGGGTCGAGGCGTTCCGGGCCTACGCCGCGCACACCCGGACGACGGAGTTCCAGGGCGCGATGACCGAGCTCGTCGATCTCGCCGGACGATCACGCGTCGCCGTCATGTGCTCGGAGTTCGTCTGGTGGCGGTGCCACCGGCGACTCGTCTCGGACGTGGCGATGCTGGTCCACGACCTGCCCGTCGAGCACGTGATGCCCGACGGCCGCCGCCAGCGGCACGAGCCCTCGGCCGGGGCGCGCATCGCGGGGGAGGGGCTGACCTACCCGGCGGCGGGGCTTGACGGCTAGGTCGATGGGACGATGTCCCCGTGAACCAGAGCCTGACGCCGCGCGCCGTCGATGCCGCCGTCGCCGGCGTCACCTGGCTGGTCGCGGTCGCCGGTCTGGTGGCGCTGCCCGTCGTGGCGGCCGTCGACAGCGAGGGCCTGGGCGACGTCCCCGGCCCGGACGACGCGCGCTGGTGGGTGCTGCTGCTCGGTCTCTCGGCCCAGGCCGCCGCGCTGCTCATGGCGCGGGAACGGCCGGCCCTCACGGCGCCGCTGGTGGCGGCGATCGGCTGCGGCGTCTCCCTGGTCGCCGGGGAGACCGCCCCGGGACTGACGTCGCTCGCCGTCGTCGTGGCGGTCTACCGCGCCGTCTCGGTGGGCTCCGTGGCCCGGCTGCGGTGGCCGCTGCTCGGGTCGGCGGCCCTCGTGGCGGTGGCGGTGATCGGCGCAGGTGCCGGCGCCGATGCGCCCGTGGCCCTGGTCGTCGAGGGTCTCGCGCAGGCTGCCCTCGTCGTCGGTGCGCCCGTTGCCGTGGCGTCCTTCCTGTCCTCACGCCGAGCCGCCGCCCGTGCCCAGCGCAACGAGGCTGAGGCGATCGTCCGCGAGCACGAGGCCCGACTGGAGGCCGCGATCGCCCGGGAGCGCACGGGGATGGCCCGCGAGCTGCACGACATCGCCGCCCACCACCTCTCGGGGATCGCCGTGATGCTGGCCGCGGTCGACCGGCAGATCGAGACCGATCCGCAGGCGGCCCGGGCCGCCGTGCGCGAGGTCCGCGGACAGAGCCGTGAGGTCCTCGACGACCTGCGTCGCCTCGTGGGCCTGCTGCGCGACGACGACGTCGCCCGCACCTCGGTCGAGTGCATCGAGAGCGTCACCGGGTTGGTCGAGCAGGCCGGCGCGGCGCCCGGAGGGGTCGAGTTCGTCACGCTCCGCGGCTCGGACCAGCTGCCGACGGCCGCCGGGGTCGGCCCTCTGGCCCAGTTGGCCGCCTACCGGATGGTGCAGGAGGCGCTCGCGAACGCACGGTCCCACGCGCCCGGGGCGCGGTGCCGGGTCGAGGTCGACGACCGAGCCGCCGACCGTCTCGTCGTGACCGTCGACAACGCGCCCTCGACCGTGGCCCCGAGTGGATCCAGCGGTGGCTTCGGCCTGCGCGGGATGCAGGAGCGCGCCGATCTCGTCGGGGCGCAGTTGGAGTACGGCCCGTCCGTCGACGGCGGCTGGCGGGTACGCATGACGTTGTCGCGCGAACCGGGCACGGCATCGACCGGAGGGGAGCACGCATGATCCGGGTCCTCATCGCCGACGACCAGCCGCTCGTGCGGGCGGGACTGTCGGCCCTGCTCGGGGCCGAGCCCGACATCGAGGTCGTGGGTGTCGCGTCCGACGGCCGCGAAGCGCTCGACCTGGCTCGGTCGCTGCGTCCCGACGTGGCCTGCCTGGACATCCGGATGCCCGGCCTCGACGGCGTCAGCGTCACCCGCGAGCTCTCCGGTCCCGACGCCGACCCGGAGGTCCCGGTCGTCATCCTCACGACCTTCGACCTCGACGACTACGTGTTCGGGGCGCTCGAGGCGGGCGCAGCCGGCTTCCTGCTCAAGGACGCCGAGCCCGAGATCATCGTGCGCGCGGTGCGCCGGGTCGCCGAGGGGCACGGCACCATCGACGAGACGCTCACGGTCCGCATCATCGCCGAGTTCAACAGCCGTCGACGACTGCAGCCGGTGACGGCCGATCGCGCCGACGACCTGCTGACCCCGCGCGAGCTCGAGATCCTCATGCTGCTGGCCGAGGGGATGTCGAACGAGGAGATCGCCCGCGAGCTCGTGCTCGAGGTCTCGACGGTGAAGTCGCACCTGGCGCGGATGATGCCCAAGCTCGGGGTCCGATCGCGGCTGCAGGCGGTGGTCTGGGCCTATCAGAACCGCATCGTGAGGGTCGATCCGTCCGGCCCGCGCGGCGGCTGAGACCCGGCTTGCATCGAAGGATGCAACCTCGCGATCACCTCCCGAAGCGGCTCGATCGGCAGCGCCGGAGTTCCTAGCGTGAGACGTGCACGGACCACCCGGGTCCGGCGACACGCAAGGGGACCGCGATGACCACCGCGCCGCTCACCACACCATCGGACACCGCCGTGCGGTTCGTCCACGTCGACAAGACCTATCCCGACGGCAACTCGACCGTCTCGGCCCTGCAGGGGGTCTCGGTGGCCCTGGCGCCGGGCTCGTTCACCGCGGTCATGGGCCCCTCGGGCTCGGGCAAGTCGACCTTCCTGCACACCGCTGCCGGACTGGACACGCCCACCAGCGGCCACGTCCTCGTCGGCGGCGTCGACCTGGGAACGCTGTCGAGGGACGCGGTCACCCGTCTGCGCCGTGACCGCATCGGCTTCGTCGCCCAGGCGTACAACCTCATCGAGCACCTCACCGTCGCCGAGAACATCGACCTGCCGCTGCTGCTGGCCGGTCGTCGACCCGACCCTGCGTGGCGGGCCGAGCTGATCGCCTCCGTCGGTCTCGAGGGCATGGAGCGGCGGCTTCCCGGTGAGCTGTCCGGAGGTCAGGCGCAGCGCGTGGCCATCGCCCGGGCGCTGGTGACGCGACCGACGATCGTGTGCGCGGACGAGCCGACCGGAGCCCTCGACTCGCGGACGGCGGAGCAGGTGCTGGACGTGCTGGTGACGTCGGCGCGCGAGCTGGCCCAGACGGTGCTGCTGGTGACCCACGACCCGAAGGTCGCGGCGGTCGCCGACCAGGTGCTGTTCCTGGCCGACGGGCGGTTCACCGACCGGCTCGTGGCCCCGACGGCCGAGCAGGTCGCGGCTCGCATGCTGGAGCTGGCCCGATGAGCATCGTGTGGTCCTCGGCCCGCGCCGCGGCGCGCGTCCACCGGGCCAGCATCGCCGGCAGCTTCGCCGTGGTCGTGCTGGCCTCAGCGTTGCTCACGGCCACCGGTGCCTGGGTGGAGGCGGGGATCCGTCGCAGTCAGGGCGCGGTGGAGCCGGGCGCGGGCGAGCTGCTCGCCCTCGCGACGTCCTTCGCCGGGACGACCGTCCTGATCGCGCTGTTCCTCGTGGCGTCGACGTTCGGGCAGTCGCTGCGGCAACGGCGCCGCCAGTTCGCCCTCCTGCGCACGATCGGCGCGACGCCCGGTCAGGTGCGGTCGATGGTCGTGGCGGAGGTGTTGCTCGTGACCGCCGTCGCGGTCCCGGTCGGCGCTGTTCCCGGCCTGCTGGCCGCTCCGAGGCTGACCGACCTGGTGGTCTCCAGCGGCATCGTGCCCGCCGGGTTCGAGTTGGGCTTCTCCCTGGCGGCACCCGTCGCGACGGTCCTGCTGCTGGTTCCCGCGGCGTTGGCCGCCGGACTGCTGGCGTCGCGTCAGGTGGCGGACGGGGCCGCGAGCGCCGTGCGTCAGGCCGGTGTCGAGGCACCCGGCCTCGGCCGGACCCGGCGGATCGTCGCCGGTGTCCTGCTCATCTCGGGACTGGTGGTGGCCGGCGTGCCGTTCGTGGTCGCGGGCACCCTCGCCAGCGCCCTGGGTTCCACGTCGGCACTGCTGCTCCTCGCCGCGGTGGCCGTCGCCGGATCGCGTCTCGTGCACACCGTCGCGAGCCGCACCCTGAGCCTCGTCGGCGGACGGGCCGGAGCGGCGCCGACCCTCGCGCTGCTCAACGCGCGCGGCTTCTCGCGTCGGCTGACGACCGCGGTCGTGCCGCTGGCGCTGCTCGTGGCCCTCGGCGGCGTGCAGACCGGCTTCGCGATGACGGCCACGCAGGCCGCGGGCGAGCAGCTTCGCGACGGGCTCTCGGCCGATCTCGTGATCGAGCAGTCGGGCCCCGAGGACTCGGCTGCCGTCGCCCGGACTCCGGGCGTGGACGCGGTCGCGACGATGACGCGCGTGCCCGTGGACGTGAAGACCGACGACGACGAGGGCACGCCGGGATTCCTCGCGTGGGAGTCCTCGAGCGTCCTCGCGTTGAGCGGGGACACCGAGCTCGTCGACCCGGTGGTGCGCGAGGGCTCGTTGGACGACCTGACGGGTGCCGCCACGATCGCCGTCAGCCGCGACGCGCTGATCGGCGGGCTCAAGGGTGTGGGGGACACCGTCGACCTGCGGATGGCCGGCGACGAGGTGCGGGCGACGATCGTCGCCGTCTACGACCGTGGCCTGGGCTTCGGCGACTTCATCGTGGCCCCGGCCGCGATCGAGGGCCTCGCCGCCTCACCCGTGACGGTGCTGTCCGTCGACGGAGCCGGGAGCGACGTCACCGCCGCGCTGGAACGGCAGGGCCTCGTGGCCACGAGCGTCGACGACCACGTCCAGGGCGCCACGGAGGCCGGTGCGGACGGCCAGCGACTGTCCGACGTGCTGCTGCTGGTGCTGCTCGCGTTCAGCGGGCTCGTCGCGGCGAACACGTTGGTCATGCTCACCGCCGGTCGCGCGGCCGAGTTCCGGCTGCTGCGACGCACCGGGGCCACCCGATCGCAGCTGCTGGCGATGATCGCGACGGAGTCGATGGTCGTGGCGCTCACCGCGATCGTCATCGGGGTGGCCTGTGTCCTGCCGTCGCTCGTCGGCGCGGCCTACGGCCTGCTGGGCACCGTCGTGCCGGCCGTGAACTGGCCGATCAGTCTCGGCCTCATCGGTGCAGTGCTCCTCGTGAGCCTGCTGCCGATCGCCTCGGGCCGACGCCTCACGGCGGGAGCCGCCGTGTAGGCCCGCCGGTGATGGGTACCTCCGGGAGACCGACGTTCTCGACGAAAAAGGTGCATAGATGAAGGCCGTGACCTGGCAGGGCAAGCGCGACGTACGAGTCGAGGAGGTGCCGGATCCGACGATCCAACAGGACACCGACGCGATCATCGAGGTGACGACGTCGGGGCTGTGCGGGTCGGACCTGCACCTGTACGAGGTGCTCGGACCGTTCATGACACCGGGCGACATCCTGGGCCACGAGCCCATGGGGCGGGTCGTCGAGGTCGGCAAGGGCGTGAGCGACCTGCAGGTCGGCGACCGCGTCGTCGTCCCCTTCCAGATCGCCTGCGGCTCGTGCTGGATGTGTGACCACGACCTGCAGACGCAGTGCGAGACGACGCAGGTGCGCGACCAGGGCATGGGCGCGGCCCTGTTCGGCTTCAGCAGCCTGTACGGCGCCGTCCCGGGCGGCCAGGCCGAGCTCCTGCGCGTGCCGCACGCCGACTACGGGCCCATCAAGATCGAGTCCGACCTCACCGACGAGCACTTCGTGTACCTGTCCGACGTGCTGCCCACGGCGTACCAGTCGTTGCGGTACGCCCAGGTCGGCGAGGGCGACACGCTCCTGGTGATCGGCCTCGGTCCGATCGGCGACATGGCCGTGCGGTTGGCGCTGCTCGAGGGCATCCGCGTCATCGCCGTGGATCTCGTTCCTGAGCGGATGGCGCGCGCCGCCGCCCGCGGGGCCGAGGTCTACGACGTCACGAAGGTCGACGTCGCCCAGGTCGTGCGCGAGGCCACCGGCGGCCGGGGCGCCGACGGCGTCATCGAGGCGGTCGGCATGGAGGCGCACGGCTCGCCCGTCGCCACGATCGCGCAGAACGCCGTCGGCCTGCTGCCGGACTTCCTGGCCCGCAAGGCGATGACGACCGCGAGCATCGACCGGATGAGCGCCTTCAACCTGGCGGTCGACGCGGTCCGTCGCGGCGGCACGATCTCGCTGATCGGCGTCTACGCCGGCACGGTCGACCCCGTCCCGCTGCAGGTCCTGTTCGACAAGCAGGTGACGCTGAAGATGGGCCAGGCCAATGTGAAGCGCTGGGTCGACGACGTGAAGCCGATCGCCGAGGATTCGTCCGACCCGCTGGGCCTGGGCGACTTCGCGACCCATCGCGTGCCGCTGGACCAGGCGCCCGAGGTCTACAAGAACTTCCAGGCCAAGACCGACAACACGGTCAAGGTGCTGTTCAAGCCCTGACGATTCGTCCGTCCGTCAGTGCTGCGGGTCGGTGCGCTGGACCAGGTCGGCCATGACGGCGACCAGGTCGAGTTGCTCACCGGCGACGGAGCGCTGGCGGACGGCCCCGTTCCCCTCGGTGAGGAGGCGGTGGACGCCGTCGGTCACGACCGCGGTCGTGCCGGCCTCGTCGAGAGCGCCGCCCAGGGTCTTGAGCAGCGACTCGAGCGCCTGTTCGGCCGCCACGAACGTGCCGGTGGCGGGATCGAGCAGCGCTCCGCCCAGCCCGTCGTGGCGGGCCCGCCAGCGAGCCGCCTTGAGCGTCTCGAGCCGCCACGTCCCGGGCTCGTGGCGCTCCGACAGGACCGTGGTGACGAGCGCGCGGGTCACCTCCGCGACCAGGAGCGCGTCCTCGACCTCGGTGCAGACGTCGGCCACGCGCACCTCGACCGTCGGGAAGTTCTCGGCCGGCCGGGCGTCCAGGTAGACCATGTGCTCGTCGATCGCGGCACCGGAGGCGATCCAGCCGTCCACCATCGCGCGGTACGTCTCGTGGTCGCCGAACGCCTCGACCGGGCCCGCGGTCGGCCAGGTGTCCCACAGGTGCCCGCGCCAACTGGCATGCGACGTGTCCCGGCCGTGGAAGAACGGAGCGTTCGCGGACAGGGCCGTCAGCAGCGGAGTCCACGGCCGCAGACTGTCGATGACGCGCACGGCGTCGCGGTCGGGCACCTCGACGTGGACGTGCATGCCGCACGTCATGCCGTTGCGCGCGATCTCGCCGTAGCGGGCGATCATGCGTGCGTACCGGGAGCCGGGTGTGGGCTGGGGTTCACTGCCGCCGAGCACGTCGACCGGCACGGCCGCGAGGCCGAAGCCCGCGGCACGTGCCGCCGCAGCGGCCGAGGAACGCTGCATGAGCAGGTCGTCGCGCAGGGTGCCGGGATCGTCGTGGGCGTCGGTCTGGATCTCGACCTGTTGCAGGAACAGCTCGTGGTCCATCTCCTCGCCGGGATCGAGCCGGCGGTGCGCTCGCACCACTGCGTCGGACTCCGGGACCAGCCGGCCCTCGGCGTCGACGACGAACAGCTCTTCCTCGATACCTACGCGTTGCACTGGCCCAAGGTACCCGCGCGCGGCCCGGCCGGCACTGCGATCAGCGCCCCAACAGCCGCCGCAGCCAGGAGTCGTTGTTCGGGTCCTCGTGGCCGCCGCACCACTGGGCGGCCGGAACCGTGGCCTTGACGGCGGCGACGTGGTTGCCGCAGCCGGCCCAGGTGGTCTTGCCGCACGTCTTGCAGGGGGTGGCTCGGCACATCAGACGGTCGCCTCGTTCGCGTCGATGGCGTCCGCGAACTCGCAGAACGCCTCGTAGGCCCGAGCGCCGTGGACCGTCGCGGGACCTCCGTGCATGAGGAAGGTGACCCCGATGGCCTCGGCAGCCTCCTGGCGGGTGGCGCCGGCGCGCGCGGCGGACTGGCCGTGCGAGGCGATGCACCCGTCGCAGCCCTCGACGACGCCGATGGCCAGCGCGATGAGCTCCTTGGTCTTGCGGTCCAGCTCGCCGTCGGCGAACGCGGCGCCCGACAGCTCGGCGAAGCCCTTGTAGACGTCGGGGATCGCCTTGCGCAGGGCACGGTGCTGGGGCGAGAGCTCGCGCAGCACGGCCTTGCCGTGGGAGGAGCCCGTCGTGGGTGAGTCGGTCATGGTTCTCTCGATTCGTGTCAAACAACCCCCAGGGGGGATACGTGCTGTACGATAACAGAACCCCCCGGGGGGATACAAAACCGAGCGACGAAGGAACGACCGATGCAACTGGAACCCGACGAGGTCAAGGCCATCACCCTGCGACTCAAGCGGGCGAACGGGCACCTGGCGTCGGTGATCCGGATGCTCGAGGAGGGCGCGGATTGCGAGGACGCCCTGACCCAGCTGGCGGCGGTCAACAAGGCGATCGGCCGTGGCGGCTACGCGCTCGTGGCGACGGGCCTGCAGAAGTGCCTCGTCGAGGGCGGACCGGACAGCGTCGACGCCAAGAAGATGGAGAAGCTCTTCCTCGCCCTGGCGTGAGCCGCCCGGCCCGCCGGCCGCCTACTGGTCGGCGACGTCGGGTCGCGTCGGCGACTGCGGGGTGTCGTGGACGTCCTCGGACGTCGTGGCATCGGTCGCGGGGGGAGTGGGATCCGCCGAGCTCTCGCTGACGGTGCCGGACTCCTCGTTCTCGTCCTTGTCCTTGTCCTGGGAATCGTTCGGGTCGTGGGTCATGTGATCCCTCCTTCTGTGAGGGAGGTACCCGGCCACGGATCGATGATTCGGGCGAGGGCGCATGAATAGCCGCCGAACGGGTACCTGAGGTTGGTTCAACCAATCTTGAGGAGCAATCGGTCCATGGATCCCAGCAAGGCAGCAAAGAACATCAAGGACGCCGTCGAGAGCACGGCCGAGAAGGCGATGGACAAGGCCGCCGAGATGGCGACGCCCGAGCCTCCCGGCCGCCCCGGCGCCGAGCCGGCCAGTTTCGAGGAGCCGACGGAGCCGCGTGAGCCGCTGCCGCCGAAGCCCGACCAGAGCAGCCCGGACATGCGCACCGCCACCGGCGCCCCCGCAGGTACCGACGAGAACGCCCGCACCCAGCAGGGGGCGTACCTGACCACGTCGACGGGCGCGCGCGTGCGCGACAGCGACCACTCGCTCAAGGCCGGTCCGCGCGGGCCGATCCTCATGCAGGACCACCACTTCCGCGAGAAGATCACGCACTTCGACCACGAGCGCATCCCCGAGCGCGTCGTGCATGCTCGTGGTTCGGGTGTCCACGGCGTCTTCGAGGGTTACGGCACCGCCGCCGACGTCACGCACGCCGGCTTCCTGCAAAAGGGCGTCACCACACCGGTGTTCACGCGGTTCTCGACCGTGCTGGGCTCGCGAGGCTCGGCCGACACCGTGCGCGACACGCGTGGCTTCGCCACGAAGTTCTACACGCCCGAGGGCACGTTCGACCTGGTCGCGAACAACATCCCGGTCTTCTTCATCCAGGACGGCATCAAGTTCCCCGACGTGATCCACGCCGGCAAGCCGCACCCTGACCGCGAGATCCCCCAGGCCCAGAGCGCGCACGACACCTTCTGGGACTTCGTCTCGCTGCACACCGAGGCACAGCACCACACCATGTGGAACATGTCCGACCGCGGCATCCCGCGCTCGTACCGCATGATGGAGGGCTTCGGCGTCCACACCTTCCGCATGATCAACGCGGAAGGCGCGACGTCCCTGGTCAAGTTCCACTGGAAGCCGAAGCTCGGTGTGCACTCCCTGACGTGGGAGGAGGCGCAGCTGATCAACGGCATCGACCCGGACTTCCACCGTCGCGACCTCTTCGACGCGATCGAGTCGGGTGCGTTCCCCGAGTGGGAGCTGGGCATCCAGGTCTTCGAGGACAACCCGGAGCAGGAGTTCGCGGGCATCGATCTGCTCGACCCGACGAAGATCGTGCCCGAGGAGCTGGCACCGGTGCAGCCGATCGGCCGCCTGACGCTCAACGGCAACCCGACGAACTTCTTCGCCGAGGTCGAGCAGGTCGCGTTCCACCCCGGACACCTGCCCCCGGGCATCGACGTCACGGACGACCCGCTGTTGCAGGCCCGTCTGTTCTCGTACATCGACACGCAGCTCACGCGGCTGGGCGGACCCAACTACAACCAGATTCCGATCAACCGGCCGCACGCGCCGGTCAACGACATGTTGCGCGACGGGTACCACCAGCACGCCGACCACGCGGGTGTGGCGCCGTACAAGCCGAACACGCTCGACGGCGGCTGCCCCTTCTTCGCCGGTGCCGATGACCGCGCGTTCGAGGACCTGCCCGTGCGGGTCGCGGAGTCGACCAAGGTACGCGAGAACCCGGCCACCTTCGACGATCACTTCAGCCAGGTGCGGCTGTTCTGGGCCAGCATGAGCCCGGTCGAGAAGGAGCACATCATCCGGGCGTACTCGTTCGAGCTCGGCAAGTGCTACGACAACACGATCAAGGCACGTCAGCTGCAGTGCCTGGCCAACATCGATCCGGTGCTGTGCAGCGAGGTCGCGACCTCGCTGGGCCTGCCGGCCCCGGAGCCGACGGTCCCGCTGACCGAGGAGGTGCCGAGCCCGGCGCTCTCGCAGGTCGGTGGCACGTGGCCGGCCGACGGCCGCATGGTCGGCATCGTCGTCGACGAGGACGGTGAGCTCGGCGGGGTCGAGGCCCTGAAGTCGACGATCTTCGCCGCCGGGATGGTCCCGTTGATCATCGGGCCGCACGGCGGCACGGTGGGTGGCATCGAGGTCCAGCGCACGTTCGCGACGGCTCGCTCGGTCGAGTTCGACGTCCTGCTGCTGGCCGGCCGCCCGATGCCGGCGCCCGACTCGCACGGGTCGCGCGACGACAAGGGCGGTGCCCCGAGCGGCCCCGCGCTCGACCCGCGCGTCCAGCTGCTGCTGGACGAGGTGTGGCGTCACGCGAAGGTCATCGGCGCCTGGGGTGACGGCACGGCGGCGCTCGAGGCCGCCGGTTACTCCGGTCAGTTGCCCGGAGTCGTCACCGGTGACGACGCCGCGTCCGTGTTCACGCAGGTGCAGGAGCTGATGGCCTCGCACCGCGTCTGGGATCGCTTCCCGGTCGCGGTCTCCTGAATGGAGACTTCGTGACGAGGTCAGCCCTCGAGAGCCGGGCCACGGACGATCGTCCGTGGCCCGGCTCGGTCCCCCCGCCGGGCGGTGCGACCGTGCGTGTCGCCTCCGTCCCTTCGACGCACGTCTACGTGCGTCACCTGCGGCCCCCGTCGGGGCCGAGTCCGTTCGTGCACCTGCCCGATCCCGATCCGGACCACCCGTCGCGCAGCGCCACCACGAAGTGGTGGCCGCCCGTCATGCTGCGACCGGAGTGGGCGGCGACCGCCGACTTCGACGTGTTCCACGTGCAGTTCGGTTTCGACGCGTGCTCGCCCGAGGACCTGTCCCGGCTCGTCGGCGTCCTGCGTGAGCGGGGCAAGCCGCTCGTCCTGACGGCCCACGACCTGCGCAATCCGCACCACCCCACGCGCGAACTGCACGACGAGCAGCTTGGCGTCCTGGTGGCGGCGGCCGATGCGGTCATCACCCTGACCGACGGTGCCGCCGCCGAGATCGCCCGCCGGTGGGGGCGCGAGGCGCTGGTGCTGCCGCATCCGCACGTCGTCGAACTCGACACGATGGCGCGCCTGCGCCGCCGGCGCGAGGCGTCGACGTCGGGCGAGTTCCGCATCGGCCTGCACATCAAGAGCCTGCGCCAGAGCATGGACCCCCTTCCGGTGCTGCGGGTCCTCGACGAGACGATCCGGGACCTGCCCGGTGCCGTCCTGCAGGTGAACGGGCACCACGACGTGCTCGATCCCGACGGCGCCCGCCGCGAGCCGGTCATCGCGCAGTGGCTGGAGCAGGCGAGCGCCGAGGGACGCGTCGACCTGCGGGTGCACGACTTCCTCCCCGACCGCGACCTGTGGGACTACCTGGCCGGTTTGGACCTGGCGGTCCTGCCGTACCGTTTCGGCAGCCATTCGGGCTGGCTCGAGGCCTGCCGCGACCTGGGTACGACAGTCCTCGCCCCGACCTGCGGGTACTACGCGGACCAGGGTCCCGTGTTGTCCTTCGGGTTCGACGAGGCGCGGTTCGACGCCGCTTCGCTGGCCGACGCCGTCCGGCACGCGTACCGGACCCGGCCCGCTCACGGTGCATCGGTGGACGAGCGACGTGACCAACGGATCGAGGTGGCTCGGGCCCACGACCGGCTGTACCGCGAGCTGCTGGCATGAGCAGCCTGAGGATCTGCCTGATCGCCTCCAGCCGCTTCCCGATCCGCGAGCCGTTCGCCGGCGGGCTGGAGTCCCACACCCACGCGCTGGCCCATGAGCTGACGGCGCGCGGGCACGAGGTCACGCTCTTCGCCGCGCCGGGCTCCGACCCGCGGCTGGGCACGCGGCAGCTGCCCGTGCAGGCGTTCCCGCCGGGCTTCGTCGGGCGACCCGACATCTCGGTCACGCCCGAGAACTGGATGGCCGAGCACCACGCCTACCTGGGGCTGATGCTGGAGCTCGCGGCGTCGGGACGACAGCGGTTCGACGTCGTCCACAACAACAGCCTGCACCACCTGCCGGTCGCGATGGCCTCGACGCTCGCCGTGCCCATGGTCACGACCCTGCACACGCCGCCCGTGCCCTGGCTCGAGTCGGCGCTGCACTACGCGTCGGCGAACAGCGCGTTCGTCTCGGTCAGCCGCTTCACGGCGCTGGCCTGGGCGCATGCCGTCACGAGCACGACGATCCTCAACGGTGTCGACGTCGACCGGTGGCAGCAGGGCCCGGGCGGAGGACCGGCGATCTGGTCGGGCCGGATCGTCCCCGAGAAGGGGCCGCACCTGGCCATCGACGCGGCGCGGCTGGCCGGGATGCCGCTCGTGCTCGCGGGGCCGAGCCTGGACCGCGCGTACTTCGACGCCGAGATCGCCCCGCGGCTCGGCGGGGACGTCACGTACCTGGGCCACCTCGACCACGACCACCTGCGCACGGAGGTGGCCGCCGCCCGGGTCGCCGTCGTCACCCCGACGTGGGACGAGCCGTACGGCCTCGTCGCCGCGGAGGCGCTGGCCTGCGGCACGCCCGTCGCCGCGTTCGCTCGTGGTGCGTTGCCCGAGATCGTCGACGAGACCGTCGGCGCGCTGGCGGTGCCGGACGACGTGGCCGACCTCGCGCGGGCGATGGAGCACGCCGCCGGCCTCGACCGGTCGCACGTGCGGCGTGTCGCGGTCGAGCGGTGCTCGATCTCGGTGATGGTCGACCGCTACGAGGAGCTCTACGACCAACTGGCCCCGCGAGCGGCGGCATGATCGGCTACTACGTCCATCACGTCGGCAGCGGTCACCTGCACCGGGCCACGGCACTGGCCGCTGCGCTCGACGTCCCTGTCACGGGGCTGTCGTCCCTGCCGCGTCCCGCGGCGTGGACCGGTGACTGGATCGAGCTCGACCGTGACGACCTGACCGCGCGGACGGCCGGTGACACCGCGGAGGGCTTCTTGCACTGGGCGCCGTTCGGCGAGCCCGGGCTGCGCAGCCGGATGGCCGCCGTGTCGTCGTGGATCGGTGCGGCTGCCCCCGACCTGGTGGTCAGTGACGTCTCGGTCGAGATCGCGTTGCTGGCGCGACTGCACGGGGTGCCCGTGATCTCGGTGGTCCTGCCCGGGGACCGGTCGGACCGGGCGCACCAGCTGGGTTACGCCGCCTCCACCGAGCTGGTCTCGTTCTGGCCGCCGAGCGCCGAGGGCATGGCGATCGGAGCCGGTGAGCGACTGCGGCCGCTGGGGGCGCTCTCGCGGTTCACCGCGCCTGACGAGGTGCCGCAGCGTTCGTCGTCCAGCCGGCGGGTGGTCGTGCTCAACGGCCGCGGTGGGGGAGGCCCCACGGCGGCGCAGCTGGACGAGGCGCGCCGCCAGACGCCGGGGTGGCAGTGGGAGATCCTCGGCGGGTCCGACGGCCCGTGGCTCGCCGACCCGTTCCCCTCGATCCGTGACGCCGACGTCGTGCTGACCCACGCGGGCCAGAACGCGATCGCCGAGGTCGCCGCCGCCCGGCGCCCGGCCATCGTGGTCCCGGGCGCCCGGCCCCACGACGAGCAGCGCACCACGGCCGGCGTCCTGGCCTCAGGCCCGTGGCCCGTCGTGGTCGAGCGCGAGTTCCCGTCGACCGGCTGGGCCGAGCGGCTCGACCGGGCCGTCGGACTGGACGGCCGGGACTGGGCGCCCTGGTGCGACGGACGGGCGGCGGAGCGCTTCGCCGAGGTCGTCGCACGGGTCACGCAGGTGGCCTCGGTCCGATGACCTCCGTCGCTGTCATCACGGTGGTCCACGGCCGTCACGAGCACCTGACGGCCCAGCACCGGTCGCTGTCGGCGAGCACCCGGTGCCCCGACGACCGGGTCGTGGTGGCGATGGGCGACCCCCGGTTGCACGACTGGGCTCCCACGGGGGCACCGGCGCCGCGCGTCCTGCCGATCGACGTCGGCCCTCAGGGGCTGCCGCTCGCAGCGGCGCGGAACCTCGGTGCGCAGACGGCGATCGACCGGGGGGCCGACGTACTCGTCTTCCTCGACGTCGACTGCCTCGCCGCGCCGACGCTCGTCGCCGACTACGCCGAGGCCGTCACGGCCGAGCCGCAGCGGCTGTGGTGCGGACCGGTGACCTACCTGCCGCCGGCGCCGGCCGGCGGCTACCCGCTGGCCGACCTCGAGTCCTGGGACGACCCCCATCCGGCTCGCCCGGCACCCGCGGCCGGCGAGCGGATCCGCGGCGGCGATCCCGACCTGTTCTGGTCGCTGTCCTTCGCCCTGCACCGCGACACGTGGGCGCGCATCGGCGGCTTCTGCGAGCAGTACGTCGGGTACGGCGGCGAGGACACCGACTTCGCCCAGTGTGCCGTCGCCGCGGGCCTCGAGCTCGGCTGGACCGGGGCGGCCCGTGCCTTCCACCAGCACCACCCGGTCGAGCGTCCGCCGATCCGCCACCTGGACGACATCCTCCGCAACGGCGCGATCTTCCGGCGCCGCTGGGGCCGGTGGCCGATGCAGGGCTGGCTGGACGCGTTCGCCGAGCGCGGCCTCGTCGAGCGACACGGGGACGACTGGGTCAGGACGACCGGCGTGTGAGGGGCCCCGGAGCGGGTACGTCCCCCGCATGAAGATCGTCATCACCGGCGCGTCCGGGAACATGGGGTCCGCAGCCCTGCGCGAGCTGTCCGCGGACGGGCGTCACGAGGTGATCGCCCTGGCGCGACGGCGCCCGGAGGTCGAGAACGCCGGAGCCGCCTCGGTGCGCTGGCACGCCGCCGACGTCTCGCGCGACGACCTCTCGACGATCTTCACCGGCGCCGATGCCGTGGTGCACCTGGCGTGGAAGTTCCAGCCGACGCACCGTCAGGACGTCACGTGGCGCACCAACGCGGTCGGTACGCGCCGCGTGCTCGACGCCGTCGCCGAGGTGGGCGTCCCGGCGGTGGTGTGCGCCTCCTCGGTGGCGGCGTACTCACCGGTCGACCACGACACCCCGGTGGACGAGACCTGGCTGACCGACGGGGCGTCCGAGGCGACGTACTGCCGCGAGAAGGCCTACGTCGAGCGCACGCTCGACGCGTTCGAGGCCGCGCACGCGGACGCCCGCGTCGTGCGCCTGCGGCCCGCGTTCACGTTCCAGCGCTCCGCGGCCAGCGAGCAGCGCCGCATCTTCGGCGGAGCCCTGGCGCGCCCCGGCCTGCTCGATCGCCGGCGGATCCCGATCGTCCCGGTGCCTTCGGGACTGAGGCTGCAGGCCGTCCACGCCGGGGACGTCGCGCGGGCCATCGCGGCCGCCGTCGAGCGACCCGTCTCGGGCGCCTTCAACCTGGCGGGGGAGGGCGTGCTGCGCCGGGACGAGATCGGCGACCTGATGGGCGCGAAGACCGTCGAGGTACCCCCGGCGGTGGTCCAGCGAGGACTCGACGCCGCGTGGCGAGTGCACGCCCTGCCGGTCCCCGGCAGCCTGTTCAACGCGCTGATGCACGTCCCGCTGATGTCCACCGACCGCGCCCGGACCGAACTGGGCTGGTCTCCGCGTCACTCCGGCCGCGACGCGGTCAACGCCCTGCTGGAAGGCATGCCGCAGCGCGCCGGCAGCACGATGCCCCCGCTGCACCCGTGAACGGCCGCGTCATGGAGTCCGCGACGGGAGTCGCCGCCTCGGCGGCCGGTCAGGTGCTGGGCGCCGCCACGCGGGTCGGGTCGGCGCTGCGCCGGGCGCCGAAGCCGCTGCACCCGCGCGGGTCGGTGTGGCAGGGCGAGGTCGTCCGCGTCGGCACCCTGCTGCCCACCGGTGTGCCGTGGCTGGACGAGCCGGGCCGCGATTCCGCCCTCGTGCGGGTGTCTGCGGCGATCGGCCTGCCGCACGGCTGGCCGGACCTGCAGGGTGTGGCGATCCGGCTGCCCGATCAGCAGGGGGCCGACCTGCTGCTGGGCAGCACGGGCGCGGGCCGACTCAGCCGCTTCCTGCTGCGTCCCGTCCGACCGTCCAGCCGGCACCTGACCTCGACCCTGATGCCGTACCGCGGTCCGGCCGGACCGATCCTGCTGGCGGCCGTGCAGACGCAGCCCGAGGAGTACGTGCTGCTGCGTGCCGAGGGGACGGGCGAGTGGATCGGCTTCGCGCACCTGCGGCTGCTGCACGAGATCGACGAGGAGCCGTCGTACGACCCGATCCGCCGTCCGCTGCCCGGGCTGCGGAACTACTCCTGGGTGACGCGGCTGCGCGCCCCGGCGTACCGCGTGGCTCGCCGCGCGCGGGGCGAGGCGGAGACCCCCCCGGGTGACAAGGTGATGTAGGTCACCGTAGGGTGCCCGGAAGTGGTCTCGGGCCGTCCTTGGGAGTCAGGCATGCGTGCTCTTCACCGTCTCGTCCGTCCCGTCCTCGTCGCGGTCGCGGGGACCGCGCTCGTCGCGGGAGCCGGTGTCGCCGCCGAAGGAGCGGCCCGGCCCGGTGAAGCCCTGCGCATCGAGGTGCTGTCCAGCGCGGCGCACCAGGTGTCGGCCGGCGACGCCCTCGTCGAGGTGCGTGTCCCGCGGCGGGTCAGGCCCGCGGACGTGGTGGTCCGAGCCGGCGCGGCCGACGTCACCGATGCCTTCGACCTCACCGCCGACCGCACGCTGGTCGGTCTGGTGAGCGGCCTGCGCGAGGGCAGGACCACGCTGCGTGCCGACGTGCGTCGAGGTGCCAGGGTGGGGGCCCGCCCCGCCTCGGTGCGGGTCACGAACCACCCGGCCGCCGGGCCCATCTTCTCGGGACCGCACCAGCAGCCCTTCGTCTGCACCACGGCGCGAGGTCGATTCGACGGGCGCAAGATCCTCGGCCAGCCGATCGTGGACAACCAGGACCGTCAGGGCATCGCGGTGGCGCGGCAGGACGCGAACGGCGACTACCCGCAGGATGCGCGCGGCTATCCCACCGCCGCGGCCCAGACGGTGGGCTGGAGCGCGAACTGTGCCGCCGAGCGCCGGATCGGGTACGTCTACCGCTCGACGACCGACGATCGGTTCCACTGGCTCGACGACCCGGCGAACGCGCCGGCCGACACCGCGACCACGACCACCGACGACGGGCGGCAGGTGCCGTTCGTCGTGCGCTGGGAACGCGGCACGATCAACCGCTTCATCTACAGCATCGCGGTGCTGGCGCCGGTCGGCGATGCCGATCCGGAGCGCCCCGACGGGGCGCTGTGGAACCGCCGGCTGGTGTTCAGCTTCCAGGGCGGCGTCGCGATCGGGCACACGCAGGGCACCACGAGCGACGATGCGATGCTGCCGGCGGAGCTGCTCGGCCAGGGGTACGGCGTGATGTGGTCCAGCGGCACCAGGACCAGCACGCACTACAACCTCCAGTTGGGCGGCGAGACGGCGCTCATGCTGAAGGAGCGGGCCGTCGAGACCTACGGGGTGCCCGACTACACGGTGGCCGTGGGCGGGTCGGGCGGGGCGATCCAGCAGTACGTCTACGCCCAGAACCATCCGGGCATCATCGACGCGGCGATCCCGCAGTACTCCTATCCCGACATGGTCACGCAGGTGATCCACGTGGGCGACTGCGAGCTGCTGGAGCACTACTTCGACGCGACCGACCGGACCAACGCGAAGTGGAAGGACCCGGAGGTCCGCCAGGCGATCATCGGCCTCAACGGCACGAAGGAGCCCAAGAACCTCTCCGCGGGCGAGATCGCGCAGTGGAACCAGCTGTACGGTGCGATGCAGGCGCTCGGCTACCAGGTGATGGACCGGGCGCCCGGCTCCGCGGCGCCTCCGCTGTCGGAGTGCAAGCCCGGCTGGTTCGGGCTCACACCGCTGGCGCTCAACCCGACGTTCACCGACGTGGACGACCTCGACCAGCTCGCCCAGGGCACCGACGGCGTGGAGTGGACGCACTTCGCCGACCTCGTGAACGTCTACGGCACCGGGCCCGACGGATACGCCCGCGTGCCGTGGGACAACGTGGGCGTGCAGTACGGCCTGCAGGCGCTGAAGGACGGTGTCATCACCCCGGCGGAGTTCCTCGACCTCAACGCGAAGGTCGGCAGCTGGAAGGAGTCCCGGGACATGGTGACCGAGGGGGCACCGTTCGCGGGCCCGACGACACCGCAGAACTTCGATCCGTGGAGCTCGCGCAACATGAAGCTCAGTCCCGGCGGCGACGCGCCGGCTCCTCGCCGCGAGGGGGACCTGCGGGCGATGCGTGCGGCCTACACCTCGGGCATGCAGTTCCAGGGCGACATCGACATCCCGATCATCGACCTGCGTCCGTACCTGGAGGACGAGCTGGACATGCACAACACCCAGCAGTCGTTCGCCACCCGTCAGCGGATGCTCAACGTCGACGGCGACGCGTCGAACCAGGTGATCTGGTTCACCGACGCCCGTCCCGCGCAGGACTACGACCCCACCCTGCGCGCGTTCGAGGTGATCGACGAGTGGATGGCGAACATCGCGAGGCATCCGCGCCGCGGGGTGTCGGGCAACAAGCCGCGCCGTGCCGTCGACACCTGCTTCACGACCACCGGCGACGTCATCGCGGCCGGGTCGAGGGTGTGGAGCGGGATCATCGACACGCGGTCCGCGGGGGAGTGCACGCAGCGCTTCCCGATCTACTCGAGTTCGCGTCGCGTCGCCGGCGCGCCCTTCGAGGGCGGCATCTGGAAGTGCGCCCTGCAACCGGTCTCGAAGGCGGCGCGATCGGGACTGTACGGCTCGTGGAAGCCGACCCGCGAGGAGCTCGCCCGGTTGCAGCAGGTCTTCCCCGGCGGTGTCTGCGACTACCGCAGGCCCGATGCAGGGAAACCCGCTGGCAGGCACCACGCGTGGTGGCAGCACTGAGGGACACGGCTGTCGCTCCGGCCGGTGCTGGGGCTACGTTGGAGACAACCTGAGGAGGCCGCAATGACTGACGCAGAAGATGTGAAGGCCAAGTTCCGCGAGGCGCTCGACAAGAAGAAGGAGCGCCACCACGCCACGGCCGAAGGGGCCGAGCACGACGGCAGTGAGAAGTCGCACGGCGCCGCCAAGCCGATCGACCAGCCGGAGTTCCGCCGCAAGTCGGTCTGACCCGGCGCACACCGAGAACGCCCCGGATCCGTGAGGATCCGGGGCGTTGTCGTCTCGCGAGGAGGGGTCAGATGACACCGAGCGCGAGCATCGCGTCGGCCACCTGGGTGAAGCCGGCGATGTTGGCGCCCGCGACGTAGTTGCCCGGCGCCTCGTACTCGTCGGCGGTGGCCAGGCAGCGGTCGTGGATGCCGCGCATGGTCTCGGCGAGCCGGTCCTCGGTGTACTCGAACGACCAACGGTCGCGGGACGCGTTCTGCTGCATCTCCAGGGCGCTGGTCGCGACGCCGCCGGCGTTCGCGGCCTTGCCCGGCGCGAACACGATGCCGGCCTCGCCGAACAGACGGATCGCCTCGGGGGTGCAGGGCATGTTCGCGCCCTCCGCGACGATCGTGCAGCCGTGACCGGCCAGCGTCTTGGCGTCGGCCTCGTCGAGCTCGTTCTGGGTCGCGCAGGGCAGCGCGATGTCGCAGGGCACGTTCCAGATCGAGGAGTCGTTCACGAAGCGGGCGCCGTCGCGCTGGTCGGCGTACTCGCTGATCCGCGCCCGGCGCACCTCCTTGATGTCCTTGAGCAGATCGAGGTCGATGCCCTTCTCGTCCACGACGTAGCCGCTGGAGTCCGAGCACGCCACGACCGTGGCACCGAGCTGTTGCAGCTTCTCGATGGCGTACGTCGCGACGTTGCCCGAGCCCGACACGACGACGCGCTTGCCGTCGAAGGAGTCGCCCCGGGTGCGCAGGATCTCGCCGGCGAAGAAGACCGTGCCGTAGCCGGTCGCCTCGGTGCGCACGAGGGAGCCGCCCCACGTGATGCCCTTGCCCGTGAGGACGCCGGACTCGTAGCGGTTGGTGATCCGCTTGTACTGGCCGAACAGGAAGCCGATCTCGCGGCCGCCCACGCCGATGTCGCCCGCGGGGACGTCGGTGTACTCGCCGATGTGGCGGTACAGCTCGGTCATGAACGCCTGGCAGAAGCGCATGATCTCGCCGTCGGAGCGACCCTTGGGATCGAAGTCCGAGCCGCCCTTGCCGCCGCCGATGGGCATCCCGGTCAGGGAGTTCTTGAAGATCTGCTCGAACCCGAGGAACTTGACGATGCCCAGGTAGACGCTCGGGTGGAACCGCAGGCCACCCTTGAACGGGCCGAGGGCCGAGTTGAACTCGACGCGGAAGCCGCGGTTGATCTGCACGTGTCCCTGGTCGTCGACCCACGGGACCCGGAAGATGATCTGACGCTCCGGCTCACACAGCCGCCGGATGACGGCGGCGTCGGTGTAGGCCGGGTGCTTCGTCACCACTGGCCCGAGGCTCTCGAGGACCTCGTGGACGGCTTGGTGGAACTCAGTCTCGCCGGGGTTCCGGTGGAGCACTTCGTCGTAGACCTTGCCGAGCTTCTCGTGCAAACTCACCAGGCTTCATTCCTGTCTGCTTCGGTACGTTCAATTGTTACGCTCAGATATCGTCCTTGCAGATCAAGCCTGCCCTACCGCCTCGAGGCGAGGACTCCCGCCCCGGGCGGCGGCCGGGGTTCAGACCGGGACGGCGGCCAGCAGCTCCCGCCGCGCTTCCTCGTACTCGCGACGCAGCCGGGCCACCAGATCGGCGGCGGGGACGGTCGCGTCGATCACGCCCAGGCCCTGGCCGGCGCCCCAGATGTCCTTCCAGGCCTTGGCGTCGCTCGTGCTGCCCGAGCCGAAGTCCATCGTCGTCGGATCGCCCTGCGGGAGGTTCCGGGGATCGAGCCCGGCGGCCTCGATGCTGCCGCGCAGGTAGTTGCCGTGCACGCCGGTGAAGAGGCTGGAGTAGACGATGTCGTCGGCTGAGCTGTCGACGATCATCTGCTTGTAGTCGTCGACGACGTTCGCCTCGTCGGTGGCCAGGAACGCCGAGCCGACGTAGGCCAGGTCCGCGCCGGCGGCCTGGGCGGCGAGCACCGACCGGCCGTGCGCGATGGAGCCCGAGAGCAGCAGGGGGCCGTCGAACCACTGACGGATCTCCTGGAGCAGCGCGAAGGGGGAGAGGGTCCCCGCGTGGCCACCGGCGCCGGCCGCCACGGCGATCAGGCCGTCGGCGCCCTTCTCGATCGCCTTGCGGGCGAACCGGTCGTTGATGATGTCGTGCAGCACGATGCCGCCGTAGGAGTGGACCGCGTCGTTGATCTCCGGACGCGCGCCCAGCGACGTGATCACGATCGGCACCCGGTGCTCGACGATCGTGGCCATGTCCTCCTCGAGCCTGTTGTTGGACCGGTGCACGATCTGGTTCACCGCGAACGGTGCGGCGTCGGTGCCCGCCAACTCGTCCTCGATCCGGTCGAGCCACTCGCCCAGCAGCGACGCCGGCCGGGCGTTCAGCGCGGGGAAGGAGCCGACGATGCCGGCCTTGCACTGCGCGATCACCAGATCCGGTCCCGAGGCGATGAACATGGGTGAGGCCACCACGGGGAGCGACAGGCGGTTCTGCAGGACGGCGGGCAGGGACATGGTCGACCTCCGAGGGCGATGGGAAACGGCAACTGCAACTCGTTGCATAGTAGAGCGGCGTGAGAGCCGCCACAAGCACCGTGCGCGACGACGCCCCCTCCCTGGCGTGGGAGAGGGCGGGACGCGTGCTGCGACGTGGGGCCGTCAGGCCGCCGCGAGGTCGGGATGGTGGCGCAGGGTCGACAGCACCTTCGAGAGCCGACGCGAGACCTGCATCTGGCTGATCCCGAGGCGATCGGCGATGACCTGCTGCGTGAGGCCGTCGACGAACCTCCAGTGCAGCAGTCGACGCTCGTCCTCACCGAGCTCGCGCAGCGGACGGGCCACGGACATCCACTCGACGAGGAAGTCGAGGTTGTCGTCGGCGTGCGCGAACTCGCGACGGCCGTGGCTGATGTCGTCGACGGAGTCGGGCTGGAAGCACCCGCGCGCCACCACCGCGTCGCGCAGGTCCTCGGGCTCGACACCGATGCGCGCGGCCAGCTGGTCGAGGTTCGATGACGTGACCTCGGGGAGCTGCTCGCTCACGATCAGCGCCTGGATCTCCTGGACCCGGCGCGGCGGGCGCACCATCCAGGCGCGGTCGCGGAAGTGACGCTTCAGCTCACCTTGGATCGTGGCCGAGGCGAAGGGCGGGAACGGCCCCTGATCGGAGTCGTAACGGCGGGCGGCCTTGACCAGGGCCAGGCGCGCGACCTGCTCGAGATCCTCCAGGTCGACACCGCGCCCGGTGAAGCGTCGAGCCAGGGCGGTGGCGAGGCTGAGGTGTCCGAGCACGAGGTCGTCGGCAGCCGAGAGCGGGGGGTGGTCGTACAACGCAGTCATGGATACTCCGCATCGCTGGAGGTACCGAGTGGCTGTGGCTTCAACCGTTTTCCAGCCTCACACGGCCCACGGGGGTCGGCAACAGGAGCGGTGCTCAGTCGGCGCGCAGGCGATCCAGCAATCGCTCGGCATCGTGGGGCGCATGTCCCTCGGAGTCGTTGTCGAAATAGACGTGGACGTCGAGGCCCTCGTCGCGGCGGCGTCGGCACCAGTGGCCCCACTCGTCCAGGGACCGGTCCGAGTAGCGACTCGCGTACAGGCGGGTGTGTCCGTGCAGGCGTGCGTAGGCGATCGTCGAGGACGGCAGGTCGAGCACCGGCCAGGGGCGGGGCGCGTCGGTCCACACGCCGGCCACGTCGAGGTCGCGCAGTTGGGCGGCGTACTCGGGCGTCGCGAACGAGGGGTGGCGCACCTCGAGTGCGTGGTGGATCGGACCGTCGGCGCGCGCCTGCGTGACGGCCCGGCCGGGACCCAGTCGGTCGTCGTGCCGCTCGGCGAGCTCCGCCGCTTCGGCCATGGTGCGGGGCAGCAGCCGCAGGAACGCCCCGAGGACGTCGGGGTCGTACACCGAGGTCGCCGGCAGCTGCCACACGATCGGGCCGAGTTGCTCGCCCAGCTCCAGCACCCCCGAGGCGAAGAAGTTGGCCAGCGCGGTCTCGACGCGGACCAGCTTCAGCAGGTGGGTGACGTACCGGCTGCCCTTGAGGGCGAAGGAGAACCCCGGTGGCGTCTGCTCGGCCCAGCGGGCGAACGTGGTCGGCCGCTGCAGCGAGTAGAAGGTGCCGTTGACCTCGACGGAGGTCAGCCGACTCGCCACGTGCTCGAGCTCGCGCCGCTGGACGAGTCCCTTCGGGTAGAAGTCGCCGCGCCAGGACGGGTAGCTCCAGCCGCTCACGCCGATCAGGTACCGGGCATCGGCCACCGTCGGCCTCAGTCGTCCGACTCGTCGGCCAGGCGGGCCAACGGCCGGGTGGCGGGCCCGTTCAACACCTCGCCCTCGGCCGAGAACCGCGAGCCGTGCAGCGGGCAGTCCCAGGACTGCTCGACGTCGTTCCACCGCAGCACGCCGCCGAGATGGGTGCACAGGCCCTTGACCCGGCAGACTCCCGACTCGGTGCGGGACTCGGCCACGATCCGCGCACCCTCGCGGTGCACCGCGCCCTGGCCGGGCTCGAGCTGCCTGCGCTCCGCGGTGACGGCCCGCGCCACCCCGGTGACGGTCTCGCGGGCGACCCCGGCGTTGATGTGGGCGCGGCCACGGACCGACACGAGGGGCGACGAGTGGTCGGCGACGTCCTTCATCCACGCGACGGGGGAGCCGAGGATGTCCTGGGCGATCGCGATCGCCGCGGCGGTGCCGTTGGTGAAGCCCCACTTGGCGAAGCCCGTGGCGAACCACATGCGGCCGCCTCCGCGGGGCATTCGGCCGTAGCGCGGCAGACCGTTGCCGGTCGTGTAGTCCTGGGCCGACCAGACAGCCGTCTCCTGGACGCCGGAGAAGTGCTCGGTGGTCCAGGTGCGGATCGCCTCGACGTGCTCGCGCTCGGAGGCGGTGCGGCCGACGCCGTGGCCGAACCCGCCGACCAGCAGGACGGACCGGCCGTCGTCGGTGAACGCGTCGCGGATGGACACCGACGGGCTGCCGGCCGACAGGGCCATGAGGCGCGGCGGGTTGCCCATCTCGTAGGCGACGACGTAGGAGCGCTGGGGCTCGAGGTCGCTGAAGGCCAGACTGCGGTCGAGGATCGGGGCGCCCGTGGCCACCACGATCGACTCGGCGGTGATCTCGCGGCCGTCCGTCAGCTTCGCGCGTGGATGACCGACCTTGCTCACGTGCTCGACCCGGGCGCCCTCGACGAGGGTGCCGCCGTTCTCGCGGTACTCGGCGGCGAGCGCCTGCAGCAGCGAACCCGGGTCGACCTGGGCCTGGCCGGGCAGGACGACGGCGCCGTGGGTGGGGAAGGGGACGTCCAGGTCGTCCTCGGTCCACTCGACGGGCAACCCCAGCGCCTTCGCGGCGACGTACTCGGACCGGGCGGAGGAGACCTGGGTGGGGCTGGCAGCGAAGGTCGCGGCGGGCCGGCGATCGATCCGCACGCCGTGCTCGTCGGCGAACTCGGTCAGCCAGTCGAAGCCGACGCGGTTCGCCTCGACGTAGGTGCGCACGGTCTCGCGGTCGTGGTCCTTCAGCAGGCTCGACAGTCGCGTGCCCTGCAACAGGCTGACCTTGGCGCTGCTGTGTCCGGTCGATCCCGCGCCCACGTAGCGGGCCTCCACCACGCAGACGCGCCGTCCGGCCCGCGCGAGCAGCAGGGCGGTGGTCAGGCCGACGACCCCCGCCCCGATGACGAGGTCCTCGCAGGCGTCGGGCAACTCGTCGCTGGGTCCGACAGCGGCGGGGACCTCCCACACGGGGCGGTTGTCGTCGATCATCGACACCTCAGCTCGGGAAGACGGGGTCGGTCGGGTTGTCCGGGATGTTCGGGACTCCCTGGGGCTGGCCCTCGGGACCGGGGACCGTGGGCTCGTCGGGATCGATGGGCTGATCGGGCTTCGTCGACGGGTCGTCGGGATCGGGGCCCTCGGCGGGCGATTCGGGGTGCGGCGTGGTCATGGTGATCCTCCTGTGGTGTCGGACACCCGGGGCGTACCCAACTCGCGCCACCTCATGCATCGGGAGACCATGGCGCAAGGGCCGCATGAGACGAGCCCGCCGGGGTACACCCCCGGATGTCGTCTTGAGGAGAGGAACATGGATGCGAACAGCCGTTCTGGTGGGAGCCGGGACCGCCGTGCCCAGTCTGCCGCGACCTCGCGGTGACCTGAGCTCAGCGACCGTCGCCGCGTTGTCTGGGGCCCTGCCCTGGGACCGCGTCCCCCGGGTCGAGGCCTCGAGTCTCGAGGACTCCCTGTTGACGGCCTGGATCGCCCACGAGCTGCACCACCGGGGCTTCCCCGACCTGCAGGATGCCGAGTGGACGCCCGAGCTGATCGCGGTGCGGATGCAGATCGAGCGCGAGCTCGAGGCCCGGCTGCGCGAGCGCGCCGAGGGTCGCCTTCCCGCCTCCGCCGACCCCGACGTGCTGCTGGACTTCGTGCGCGAGGACGAGGGCCGCTCGCTGGCCGCGTACGTCCAGCGGCAGGCCACGGCCGAACAGGTCCGCGAGCTGCTCTGGTACCGGTCGATCTACCACCTCAAGGAAGCCGATCCGACCGCGTGGACCCTGCCGCGACTGCCCGGGCCGTCGCGGGCCGCTCTGGCCGAGCTGCAGTACGACGAGTACGGCGCCGGCCGCCCCGAGCGCCTGCACGCCGGCCTGTTCGCCGAGGGCATGCGGGCCTGTGGTCTCGACACGCGTGAGAACGCGGCGATCGACGACGTCCCGCTCGAGGTGCTCGAGATGAACGTGACGCTGACGATGTTCGGCCTGCAGCGCCGGCTGCGCGGTGCCGCGGTGGGCCACCTGGTCGCCTTCGAGGCGTCCAGCTCGGGTCCCTCGCGCCGCATGTCCCGCGGCCTGCGCCGGCTGGGCTTCCCCGAGGAGATGGCCGCCTACTACGACGAGCACGTCGAGGCCGACGCCGTGCACGAGCAGACGGCGGCCCGGTTCATCGCCGGGGCGCTGGTCGAGGCCGAGCCCGAGCTGGCCGAGGACGTCGCCTTCGGCGTCTTCACCTGTCTGGACCTCGAGGACCGCTTCGCCGCGGCGATGCTCCGCCGCTGGGGAGTCGAGGCGTGAGCCGGGGCGTGGACCTGACGGTGTGCCCCAACGGGCCGCTGCTCATCCGTGGCGACCTGGGCGTGCGCACCCCCGACGGTGAGGTGCACCGCACCGAGCGTCCGGTCAGCGCCGTGTGCCGCTGCGGCAAGTCGGCCTCGCTGCCGTGGTGCGACGCGACGCACCAGGCGCTCAAGACCAAGATCGACGAGGAAGGAAGCGCAGATGAGTGAGGACGCAGGATTCCCCGCCCAGCAGCAGGAGCCCCCGGGTCTGACCGAGCCCATGGTGCCCCGACCCGATCACGGTGAGGAGAGCTACGTCGGCTCGGGCCGCCTCGAGGGGCGCAAGGCGCTCATCACCGGTGGCGACTCGGGCATCGGCCGTGCCGTCGCCATCGCGTACGCCCGCGAGGGTGCCGACGTGGCCTTCACCTACCTGCCGGAGGAGGCCGAGGACGCCCGCGAGACGTCCCGGCTGATCGAGGAGGCGGGCCGCACGAGTCTGCCGATCGAGGCCGACCTGCGGGACAGCGCGACCTGCGAGCGGGTCGTCGGCCAGGCCCATGACGGGCTCGGCGGGCTCGACATCCTGGTCAACAACGCCGGCTTCCAGATGGCGCGCGACGAGGGCCTCGAGCAGATGAGCGACGAGCGCATCGAGCGGACCTACGCGACGAACGTGTTCGCCCTGCTGTGGCTCGTCCGCGCGGCACTGCCGCACCTGGGCCGCGGCTCGTCCATCATCAACAACTCGTCGATCCAGGCCTACGAGCCCTCGACGAGCCTGTTGGACTACGCCTCCACGAAGGCCGCGATCAACAACCTCACGGTCAACCTGGCCGCCGAGCTGGGACCGCGCGGGATCCGCGTCAACGCGGTGGCTCCGGGGCCCATCTGGACGCCGCTGCAGCCCGCCACCCAGCCCGAGGAGAAGATCGAGCAGTTCGGCTCCGACACCCCGCTGGGTCGTGCCGGGCAGCCGGCGGAGCTGGCCGGGGCGTTCGTGTTCCTGGCCAGTGAGCGCGAGGCCGGGTACGTCTCGGGCACCGTGCTGGGCGTCACCGGCGGAAAGCCCGTCTTCTGATGCTGCAGACATCGGAGCCGCAGGCGCAGCTGGCGACGTTCGGGGGCCGGGGGATCGGCTACGACGAGCGGGTCCTGACGCCCCGGCCGTGGACCGAGGCCCAGTCGCTGTGGGCGCGCGAGCTGCTCGACGAGCTGCCCGACGGTCCCGTGCTCGAGGTCTGCTCCGGCGCGGGGCACATCGGGCTGCTGGCCGTCAGCGGGACGAACCGGCCGCTCGTGCAGGTCGACGCGGACCTGCACGCCTGCGTCTGGGCGTCCCGCAACGCCCGCGCGTGGGGTGTCGACAGCGACATCCGCCACGGCACGATGTCCGAGGCGGTCATGGTGGACGAGCGCTTCGCGCTGATCCTCGCCGATCCGCCGTACCTGCCGTCCGGCGACGTGACCCGGTTCCCGGAGGACCCCCTCACGGCGATCGACGGCGGTGGCGACGGCCTGGACCTCGCCCGTGAGTGCCTCGACGTCATCGTGCGGCACCTCGTCACCGATGGTGCCGCGCTGCTGCAGTTGCGCGATGTCGAGCAGGGCCGTGAGTTGGTGTCCGACGCGGCACAGCGCGGTCTCACGATCGCCGAGAGTCGGCAGTTCGACGGCGGAGCAGTCCTGCTGCTGCGCCGCACGACGGAAGGAAGAGCAGATGGAAGCCAAGCCGGACCTTGAGAAGAAGACACCGGACGCCGACGACCTGACCGTCGACCCCCAGCACGAGCAGGTCGGCGAGCCAGGTGGCGGCGATCCCGACGGCGGCGCGTCGACCGTGCCCGGTGTCGGTGCCGACGGCGTGCCCGACCTGCCCGTCACCGACGACCCGGGGACCGGTGGCCCGGGTGAGGACGAGGCCGACGACTGATCAGGCCGAGTCGCCCGGGCGGGACTCGAGCTCCTCGGGCGACACGACCTCCTGGCGGTACTGCTCCTTGAGCCACCGCAGTGCCGCCTCGTGGGCCTGGTCGTCGCCCGACGTCACGGCGCCCTCGGCGATCCACACCGTGAAGTCGTGGGCGTAGGCCGACGCCGCCGTCATGGCGATGCAGGCCTCGGTGACGACGCCGGCGATGACCAGCTCGTCGACCTCCAGCTCGTGCAGCCGCTCGAGCAGGTCGGTGCGGTGGAACGCGTCGTCGCGGCGCTTGATGACCGTCACGTCGGGACGCAGGTCGAGCTCGGCCAGCAGCTCGGCACCGTGCGTGCCCTCGAGGACGACCGGCTGGTCGTCCTCGCGCATGTTCCTGGCCCACGTCAGCTTGTCCTGCGGCAGGACGGTACGGACCTCGACGACGGGCACGTCGTGGCGTCTGGCCCAGTCGGTCCACTCCTGCGTGGCGCGGACGATCGCGGAGCGTTGTTCGCGCAGCGGCGGCGGGTTGAGGAAGTCTTCCTGCAGGTCGATCACGATGAGAGCACGCACGGGTCCATCTTGCCGAACCGCACCCACCCCTGCGAGCCGACTCGGGTCAGCGCGGAGGCATCCGGATGGCGCCGTCGACGCGGATCGTCTCGCCGTTCATGTACGAGTTCGTCACGCACTCCAGGACCATGCTGGCCAGCTCGTCGGGCTGCCCGAGACGCTTCGGGAAGTTGACCGACTCACCCAGCTTGGCCTTGAACTGCTCGGCGGCCTCGCCCTCGCCGTAGATGGGCGTGTCGATGAGGCCGGGGGCGACCGTGTTGACCCGCACGCCGACGGCGGCGAGGTCGCGGGCGACGGGAAGCGTCATGCCCACGACGCCACCCTTCGACGAGGAGTACGCGGCCTGGCCGATCTGGCCGTCGAACGCGGCCACGGAGGCGAGGTTGCAGATCGCTCCGCGCTCGCCGGACTCCAGCGGCTCGGTGCGGCTCATCGCCGTGGCGGCCAGCCGGATCGCGTCGAAGGTGCCGATGAGGTTGATCGCGATGACCTTCTTGTACGCGTCGAGGTCGTGCGCCGACTCGAAGCTGCCGTCGCGGCCGACCGTGCGCTGTGCCCAGCCGATGCCGGCCGAGTTCACCAGCACGCGCAGCGGGGCGAGCTCCTCGGCGGCGCCGACCGCGGTGGCGATCTGCTCGGTGTCGGTGACGTCGACGTGGATGAAGACGCCGCCCACCTCGGCGGCGAGGGCCTGTCCGGCGTCGTCGTTGAGGTCGGCGACGACGACGCGGGCGCCGGCGGCGGCGAGGCGGCGGACGACTGCGGCGCCGATGCCCGAGGCGCCGCCGGTGACGATGGCTGATGCTCCACTGATGTCCATGCCCCGATCCAACCATCCGATCGGTGGTCCATGCTGGTGGGGCCGACACACCCCAGGAGGACAGCCGTGGCCGTGGATCGCCTGATGCCCAGCGACGAGGCGAGCGACCTGATCGCCCTCACCCGCCAGATCGTCGACGACCAGCTGCGTCCGCGCGTCGACCAGGCCGAGCGCACGGCGACGTTCCCCCGCGACGTCTTCAGGACCCTCGGCCGGGCGGGCCTGCTCGGTCTGCCGTACGCCGAGGAGCTCGGGGGTGGCGGGCAGCCGTACGAGGTCTACCTGCAGGTCGTCGAGGAGATCGCGATGGCATGGGCCGCCGTCGGCGTCGGGACCAGCGTGCACGCGCTGAGCTGCTTCGGCCTGGACCACGCCGGGACGCCCGAGCAGAAGCAGCGGTGGCTGCCCGACATGCTCGGCGGCGAGCTGCTCGGCGCCTACTGCCTGTCGGAGGCGCACGCCGGCTCCGATCCCGGTGCGATGCGGACGACGGCCCGCCGTGACGGCGACGAGTACGTCATCCGCGGCGCGAAGGCCTGGACCACCCACGGCGGTCAGGCCGACTACTACAAGGTCATGGCGCGCGCCGAGGCCGGCATCACGTGCTTCCTCGTGCCCGCCGACGCCGAGGGCCTCAGTGCCGACGTGCCCGAGGACAAGATGGGCCTGATGAGCTCGACCACGGCGACGATGCTGTTCGACGACGTGCGGGTCCCGGTGGAGCGCCGTCTGGGCGAGGAGGGCCAAGGGCTCGCGATCGCGCTGGCGGGGCTCGACTCCGGTCGGCTCGGCATCGCCGCCGTGGCGACGGGTGTCGCCCAGGGGGCGCTCGACACGGCCGTCCGGTACGCCAAGGAGCGCGAGGCGTTCGGCGTGCCGATCATCGACCACCAGGGCCTCACCTTCGTGCTGGCCGACATGGCCGCGGCGGTCGAGAGCGCCCGGGCCACCTACCTGGCTGCCGCCCGGCTGCGCGACCTGGGCCGCCCGTTCTCGCGGCAGGCCTCGATCGCCAAGCTGGTCGCCACCGACAACGCCATGAAGGTCACCACCGACGCCGTCCAGGTGCTCGGCGGCGCCGGGTACACCAAGGACTTCCCCGTCGAGCGGTACATGCGCGAGACGAAGGTGATGCAGATCTTCGAGGGCACCAACCAGATCCAGCGCCTGGTCATCGGGCGCGACCTGAAGAAGCGCGGCTGACCACCCTCAGGCGGCCGGCTCCTCGGGCTCGGTCGTCGGGCTCAGCCCGTCCCGGCACAGCTCGAGGACGGACTCGGTGGTCACCGAGCGCAGCCGGGCACCGCAGGCGATGTAGACCTCGGCCATGCGGGCGGTGTACCAGTCGATGAAGGTGCCGCTGAGCGCGTGGGCCGCGGCCGGGCCCCACCGGCTCGGTCCCAGATCGGCCAGGCGGGTCAACGCGGTCACGACGCCTTCCGGGTCGGCCGGCGCGAGCCGGAAGACCCAGCGCGGCACCGACACCGGCACCGCGGCGGCGGTGTGAGCCGAGGCGTGGACCAGGGTCGTGCCGAGACCGGCCACGGCCAGGGTCGCCGCCGTGACGTGGATCGTGCCCAGCACCCGCGAGCGCACGATGGACTCGGTGCAGGAGCGTCGGGCCGTCGCCGAGGGCGCGTGCACGACCGAGGCGATGGGCCCGGCCTCGCGGGCGGCGCGCATGAGCGTCTCGACGCTGCGCCGGTCCGTGACGTCCGCGACGATCGACTCGGCCGAGACGCCTGCCGAGTCCAGCTCGTCCAGGGCACGGTGCAGCCGCTCGCCGCTGCAGTCGCTGAGGACGACGTGGTGGTCGCGGGCGAGGAGCTTGGCCATGGCCAGTCCCACGCCGCCGGAGCCGCCGGTCACGACCGCCACCGTGTTCGTCACGTGGACCACTCCCGTCGCGGACGGACCGCCCGTCCAGAGGTCCATCCTGCGCGCAGTCGGCCGAGATGACGAGACTTTCGGCGACATTCCGCAGGTATCTGAAATGCCCGGAATCCGAGGCTGTTTCCCCGCTCGAACTGTCACTGACGGTTACACACGGGGTGACAGCCCGTGGCTAATGTGGTGTGCGCCACACCGCATGTTG
This sequence comes from Aeromicrobium senzhongii, assembly GCF_014334735.1. Lineage (NCBI taxonomy): Bacteria > Bacillati > Actinomycetota > Actinomycetes > Propionibacteriales > Nocardioidaceae > Aeromicrobium > Aeromicrobium senzhongii. Next base: position 2,201,483 of record NZ_CP060587.1, on the reverse strand, counting down.
GACCGTGGACTCCCGCGGGCAAGTGACCCGCTGGTAACCTACGTCACACTACTCGTGGGACACACAGGATCTGGAGAGATGATGGGCGACCTCGGATACAAGTTGAAGGTGCTGCGGAGGATCGGGCTGCTGAAGGCCCAGAACCCCGTACGGCTGGTGAAGGCCGGACGCAAGCTCGCATCGTGGGGTCCGGGATTCCCGTCCGCCGTCGCCGCCGCGGCCGCGCGCCGTCCCGACCAGCTCGCGATCATCGACGACAAGGGTCAGCTGACGTGGCGCCAGACCAGCAACGCGATCAACCGCGTGACGCAGGCGCTCAAGGACAAGGGCTTCGTGCCCGGTGACCCCATCGCGGTCCTGTGCCGCAACCATCGCCACATGGTCATCGCCATGGTCGCGATCAGCCAGATGGGCGGCCGCATGCTGCTGCTCAACACGATGGCCAGCGGCGGTCAGCTCACCGAGCTGGTCAAGCGCGAGAACGCCAAGATGGTCATCCTCGACCAGGAGTTCCTGGCGGTCGCCTCCGACCTCGACCGCGACCTGCTCGTCGTGGCCTGGGAGGACGACGACACGCACGGCCTGCCGACCCTCACCGGCCTCGCCGCCGGCAAGTCCGCCGCCGACCACGACAAGCCCGAGAAGCCCGGCGGCATCGTCATCTTCACCTCCGGCACCACCGGCCTGCCCAAGGGCGCCAAGCGCAAGGAGCCCGAGAACCTCGAGCCGCTGCTCACGTTCTTCGGCTCCATCCCCTACGAGGGCAACTCCACCGTCGTCGTGGCGGCGCCGCTGTTCCACTCCTGGGGTCTGCTGAACTTCGGCTTCGGACTCTCCACGGTGCCGACCTACGTCCTGCGCCGGCGCTTCGTGCCCGAGCAGGTCATCCGCGACGTCGCCGAGTACAAGGCCAAGGTCCTCGTCGTGGTGCCGCTGATGATGCAGCGCCTGGTCGACGCCGACCCCGAGGTCATCAAGAACAACGACGTCTCCAGCCTGAAGATCACGGCGTCCAGCGGCTCGGCCCTGGCCGGCGAGCTGGCCACGCACTTCATGGACACGTTCACCGACTCGGTCTACAACTTCTACGGCGCGACCGAGACCGGCTGGGTCACGATCGCCACGCCGGCCGACCTGCGGGCCGCGCCCGGCACGGCCGGGACGGTGCCGTGGCACACGGTCGTCAAGGTCCTCGACGAGAACGGCCACGAGCTGCCCCCGGGCGAGACCGGCGTGATCTACGTGGGCAACTCCATGATGTTCGCCGGCTACACCGACGGCCGGACCAAGGACTTCCGCGACGGCCTCATGCACTCGGGCGACCTGGGCTACTTCGACGAGAACGGCCGCCTGTTCGTGGCCGGCCGTGACGACGACATGGTCATCTCCGGTGGCGAGAACGTCTTCCCGCGCGAGCTGGAGGACGCCCTCATCGAGCACCCGAAGGTCCAGGACGTCGTCGTGACCGGCATCGCCGACCCGCAGTGGGGCCAGAGCCTCGCCGCGTACGTCGTCCCGCGTGAGGGCGAGACCCTGACCAAGGACGAGGTCGTCGAGTACGCCAAGGCGCACGTCGCCCGGTTCGCCGTGCCGCGTGCGGTCATGTTCCTCGACGAGTTGCCCCGCAACCCCACGGGCAAGGTCATGAAGCGCAACCTGCCGGCGTTCGAGACGCTGTCCTGACTGCGATTCCCGCCGTATCGCCCGACGACGCCCGGTCCCCGCGAGGGGGCCGGGCGTCGTCGTGTCACGGGTGCGCCGGGACCAAGGGCCCGGCCAACTGGGTCCCTTCGCCTCATCCGGTGCCGCAGCGCGATCACTAAGTTCAGTGATGACGACGCAACGCCGCGAAGTCATCGCTCAGGAGGAAGAATCATGCGCCGCTCGGCATTCGACAAGCTCATCTCGTGGACCGGACTGGCCTTGGCCGCACTGCTGGTCGTCGCCGGTGGATTGGCCACGTGGGCCAGCTCCTTCATCGGAGACCAGGTCGAGTCGCAGCTGGTCTCGCAGAAGATCGTGATGCCCGAGGGTGAGGCGCTCAAGAGCCTGTCCGACAAGGACCGCGAGGCCCTCGAGCCCTTCGCCGGCAGCAAGCTGGACAGTGGTGACGAGGCCAGGGCCTTCGCCGACAACTACATCCTCGCCCACATGAACGCCTCCAGCGGCAACCGCACCTACGAAGAGGTCAGCGGCGAGTTCATGGCCCTCAGTGACGAGGAGAAGGCCTCCGAGGCCGGCCAGCAGGTCGCCGCGCTGCGCCAGTCGCTCTTCATGGGCAACACCCTGCGCGGCATGCTGCTGAACGCCTACGCCTTCGGCACCATGGGCACCATCGCCGGCCTGGCCGCGATCGCCTCCTTCGTCGGAGCCGCCCTCCTGGCCGTGCTCGCCCTGCTGGGCCTGCGCCACGCCAGCACCAAGGAAGCCGAGCTGGCCACCATCTGAACCAGCTCCACACCGAACGGCCGCCCGGGCTCCCCGGGCGGCCGTCGCCGTGTCCGGCCTCCGTCTCAGAACGGTGGCCAGGGCACGGCAGGCATGTCCCCGAACGGAGCCGGGAAGGCGGCCTCGGCGGTGAGCCGGTCGCACCGCTGGACCAGCGCGTCGAGCTCGGGCTCACCCAGCAGCTTCGTCAGGGACTGACCGAGCGACCCGTCGAGCGCGGCCCGGACCCGCTGCACGCCGGCTGCCTCCTCCTCGGTCAGCTCCTGGCCGATCCACCCCCACAGGACGGTGCGCAGCTTGGGCTCGACGTGGAACGTCAGCCCGTGGTCGACGCCGAAGCGGTGGCCGTCGGGCATCGCCAGGACGTGACCGCCCTTGCGGTCGGCGTTGTTGGTGAGCACGTCGAACACGGCCATCTGGCGCAGCCCGGGGGAGTCCTCGTGCACGAGCGAGACCACGCGGTCCTCGGCGTCCAGCCCGTCGAGCACGTGGCACCAGCCCGCGGGCCGCTCCTGCGCGGGCACGAGCGTCACGGCCTCGGTCTCGGGGTCGGACTCCTGCCACACCTGCAGCATCCCCGGCCCGTGCGGTCCCTCGCCCCACCACGTCGGCGGGACGACGTCCCATCCCGTCGCCTCCGACACGAGGTGCGCGGCGATCTCGCGGTGGGCCAGGACGACACCGGGGAAGTCCCAGAGTGGTCGCTCGCCCGCGACCGGCTTGTAGACGACGCGGACGCCGTCGATCCGGCCGACGAAGGTGGCATTGGACGCGGGGAGGACCCGGCCCTCGAGCTCGAGGTCGCCCTCGAGCGTCACGACAGGCCGTCGGGCAGGTCGCAGACGTGACCCTCCGGATCCATCGGACCGAAGCACAGCGGACAGGTCGGGCGACCGGCGTCGACGACCTCCCGGGTGCGCTTGCAGAACGAGCGCGCGGCACCGACGGGGATCCGGACGTGCAAGACCTCGGCGGGCTCGTCGGACTCCGGCTCCAGCAGGGACTCCGGGGAGTCCTCGACCAGCGGGAAGGCCTCGATCACCACCTGGGCGGTCGACGGGTCGAAGCCCAGCGAGAGGATGCCCACCCGGAACTGCTCGACGACCGGCTGGTCCAGCGGAGCCCGGTCGTCGAGTGCCGGCGGAGCCTCGGCCGGCACGCTGAAGGGGTTGCCGTCCTGGACCATCAACTCGTCCAGGACCTCGTCGAGCTTCTCCGCGAGCGCAGCCGACTGCTCCTTCTCCATGAGGGCGCTGACGAGCTGCTCGCCGGTCCGCGCCTGCAGGTAGAAGGACCGTTCGCCAGGGCGGCCCACCGTGCCGATCACGAGCCGGTCGGGCCAGTCGAATTCATGAACCCGTTGCGCCATGGGTCCATGCTAGGAGCGGATCCGCAACGCTGCAGACCACGCCCGGCGCGATCGGGGTGGACGGTCCGCGTGTGAGGAAGGATCGGCTCAGGCCGGTCCTGCGCCGCCGCCCACCGCGGCGTCGGCGGCGGGAGCCGGACCCTGCAGCCAGGCCAGGTCGCCGGCCGCGGTGTTGACCGCCACGACGTCCGGCCGGCGGGTGCCGTACCGCACGATCGAGACCGAGGCGGGGTCCACGTGCAGACGCTGGAACAGATCCAGGTGCATCCCCAGCGCGTCCGCCAGCACGGCCTTGATGACGTCGCCGTGCGACACCGCCACCCACACCGCCTGGGGACCGTGGGCCGCCTCGATGCGCGCGTCGTGACCGCGGATCGCCGCGACGCCGCGCGCCTGCATCGCCGCCAGGCCCTCGCCCCCGGGGAAGACGGCCGCCGAGGGGTGCTGCTGGACGGTCTTCCACAGCTCCTCGTCCGCGAGCTCCTTGAGGGCGCGACCCTGCCACTGGCCGTAGCCGCACTCGGTCAGTGCCTCGTCGACCACGGGCTCGAGGTCGTGGTGGGCGGTGATCGCGGCCGCCGTCTCACGGCAGCGCTCGAGGGGACTGGTGACGACCTCGACGACGGGCGCATCGGCCAGCCGCAGGCCCGTGCGGGCGACCTGCTCGCGGCCCGTGTCGTCGAGGTGGACGCCCGGCAGCCGGCCGGCCAGCGTGCCCGAGGTGTTCGCGGTGGACCGACCGTGTCGGACGAGCAGGACGATAGCCATGACACGACCCTAGCCAGCCGCGGTGTGACGTATTCCGCACCGCGCTGCGGGCCGGTCGCGACCCGCGCGGCCACGTTGCGCCGAATTGTCGGCGTGGCTGATTACCGTCGAAACGTGAAGATCCTCCACACGTCCGACTGGCACATCGGTCGCACGTTCCACCAGCACTCGACCGCCGAGGCCCTCGCCTCGGTGCTCGACGCGCTCGTCGGCCTCGTCCGCGAGCACGCGGTCGACGTCGTCGTGGTGGCCGGTGACGTCTTCGACTCCTCGACTCCGTCGGCGGCCGCGGTCGAGGAGCTCGACCGGATCCTGCTGGCACTGCAGCGCACCGGCGCGCGGGTGATCGTCACCAGCGGCAACCACGACTCGCCCGCCCGGCTGGGCGCCAAGGCCGCGTTCGCCCGCGAGGCCGGGATCCACGTCATCACCTCGCCCGAGGAGCACGCCACGCCCGTCACGATCCACGACGAGCACGGCCCCGTGCACTTCTACGGCATCGCGTACCTCGAGCCGGCGCTCATCCGGCACCGGTGGCCCGACCAGCAGCTCCGCCACCAGAAGGACGCCGTCGGGTTCGCACTGGACAACATCCGCGCCGACCTGGCGGCCCGCGGCGGCCGTTCGGTCGTGCTGGCGCACACGTTCGTGTCCGGCGCCGACGGCGACTCCTGCGAGTCCGAGCGGGGCATCACCACCGGTGGCGTGGATCGCGTCCCGGTTCCCGTGTTCGACGGCGTCACCTACGCGGCCCTCGGTCACATCCACGGCCGCAGCACCCTGGCGCCGCACGTGCGCTACAGCGGCGCGCCCCTGCACCTGTCGTTCTCCGAGCAGGACAAGCCGCGTGGCGCCTGGCTCGTGACGCTCGACGCCGAGGGTCTCGGCGCGGTGGACTGGCTCGACCTGCCCGTCCCGCGGCGGCTGGTCACCCTCACCGGCACGCTGGACGAGCTGCTCGCCGATCCCGCTCTCGAGGTCCATGCCGAGCACTGGGTCCGCGCGATCCTCACCGATGTGTCGCGTCCCGACGATCCGATGCGCCGGCTGCAGCGTCGCTTCCCGCACTGTGCCGTCCTGGACTTCCGGCCCAGCCGGGTCGACGACGCGCAGGCCCCGACCGATCCCGAGCGGCTGGGCTCGCTCACCGACCAGCAGGTCATGGCCGAGTTCCTGGCGTTCGCCCGCAACGGCGAGGGACCCGACGAGGCCGAGGCGCGGCTGCTCGACGAGTTGGTCGGACAGCTTGCCGGGCGGGAGGTGTCGCGATGAGGATCCACCAGGTGTCGATGACGGGCTTCGGTCCGTTCCGCCAGACCCAGACGGTCGATCTCGACCGGTTCGCCGACCACGGCATCTTCCTGATCACCGGCCGCACCGGTGCCGGCAAGTCCAGCATCCTGGACGCGATCGTCTACGCCCTGTACGACGCCGCACCGCGCTATGCCACCGCCGGCGGGAAGCAGGTGCGCAGCACCCACTGCGCCCCCGACGAGCCCAGCCGGGTCGAGCTCGTGTTCAGCGCCGGCGACCAGACCTACCGGATCATCCGCACGCCCGAGTACCTGCGGCCCAAGGCGCGCGGCACCGGCTTCACGACCGAGAAGGCCACGGCCGAGCTGGCACGTCGTGAGGGCGACCAGTGGGTCGGCATCGCGTCCCAGCTGCGCACCGTGGGCGAGGAGCTGCACCACATCGTGCCGCTCAGCTGCGATCAGTTCCTGCAGGTCGTCCTGTTGGCGCAGGGCCAGTTCCAGCGGTTCCTGGTCGCCTCCAGCGACGAGCGCCAGCAGTTGTTGCGGACCCTCTTCCGCAGCGATCGGTTCCGTGACTACGACACGCACCTGCAGCAGCGCGCCGGTGCCTTGCGCCAGCAGCTGTCGCTGGTCGAGTCGGGGATCGCGGCCACGGTCGCGGCGCTGGCCGAGCATGCCGGGCGCGAGGTGCCGCAGGAGCCGGACGAGGACTGGCTCGGCGAGGTCCTCGACGCCCACGACGCCGACCTCGAGATCGCTCGCGCCGACCTGAAGCAGGCCGACAAGGAGGTGCAGGCCGCTCACGAGCTCCTGCACGAGGCGACCGGCCTCGCCGACAAGCAGCGGCGCCGGGCCGAGGCCGATCAGCAGCTCGCCCGGTTGATGGCCGAGCGCCCGGTGATCGAGGCGGACCGGCGCCGACGCGACCTCGCCCTGGCTGCCCAGTCCGTCGACCTCGTGCACGCCGGCGTGCTCTCCTCGACCCAGCGGGCCGATGCGGCCGCGGTCGCGCTCGACCAGGCGGCGGCCCGCTTCGCCGAGGCGGTGCCCGGTCCGGTGCCGGCCGATCTGGTCACCCACCGTGACGAGGCGACGTCGCAGCTCGCGGTCCTGCGCGACCGATTGGCCGACGAGCAGGAGCTCGAGCGCCTGCGTGACGAGGCCGAGACGCTCGGGCACCAGCTCGAGGTCGTTGCCCGTCGCGCCGACGAGCTGGCCGAGGAGGCTCTCGCGCACGACGCGGTCCTGACCGCACCGGTCGAGATCACGGTCGACCAGGCCCAGAGCGTGCTCGACCGGCTCCTGGAGGAGCTCGACCTGGCCGCCCAGCGCGACCGGACCCGTGCGGCTCTCGCCGAGGCCGAGGTCGAGCAGTTGCGTCGGGGCCGGGCCCGCACCGCCGCGTCCACCGATCTCGACCGGCTCCGCGAGCGCCGGCTGGCCGAGTACGCCGGGACGTTGGCGGCCGAGCTCGTCGACGGCCAGGCCTGTGCCGTGTGCGGCTCGGCCGACCACCCAGAGCCGGCCCGGGCTCCGGGCGAGCCGGTCACCGAGGCGATGCTCGAGAGCGCCCAAGAGGTGCTGGACGAGGCGGAACGCCGGGCCCGGGAGGCCGCCGAACGGGTCGTGGCACTGCGCACCACCCTCGAGGGTTGGGCGCAGGTCCGCGGGGCCGACGAGCTGACGGTGCTCGTCACCGACGCTCGTGCGACGGTGTCCGAGGTGGAGCGGGCCGAGCAGGAGCGCGAGGCGTCGCGCACCGCCAGGCAGCGCATCGACACCGAGATCACGACGCTCGGCGTGCGCCGCGCCAAGCTCGAGCAGCGTTCCGAGCACGTGGGACAGCGGATCGACCGGCTCGCCAGCCGGGTCGAGGAGGCCCGCGCCGACGCCGGGTCGGTCGTCGAGCGGATCGCCGTGCTGACCCGTCACGTCGAGGCCGCGACCGCGCTCATCGACGCGCGCGCCGCCGACGCCGCCGCCCGCCAGCGGCTCGCCGAGTGCCGCGAGGCCTTCGAGAGCTCGCTGCGGCACCACGAGTTCGACGACGCACCGTCCTTCCTGGCGGCACGGACCGACGAGCGCACGATCACCGAGCTCACCCGGCGGATCCAGGCCCACGACCGCGCGCTGGCCGGGGCCGAGGAGACGCTCGCGGCCCCCGAACTGCAGGACCTGCCCGCGGAGCCCGTCGACGTCGACGGTCCCCGGGCGGCCCATGCCGAGGCCAAGGCGGCCTGCGAGGCGGCCTCCAAGCGCTGCGGCGCGGCCGAGAGCTGCGCCAGGACGTCGCACGACCTGGCCGCGGCGATCCGCGGTGCCTGGGGTCGGAACGCTCAGGCACGCGCCGACTTCCAGGTCGTCGACCGCTTGGCCCGATCGCTGCACGGCGAGTCACCGAACACACGCCGGATGCGGCTCGAGAGCTACGTCCTGGGCGTCGAGCTGGAACAGATCGTGGCCGCGGCCAACGTCCGCCTCCACGCCATGTCGTCGGGTCGTTACGCCCTCGAGCGCAGCGACGCGATCGCCACGCGGGGGTCGAACGGCGGCCTCGAGGTGCGCGTCCGCGACCAGTACACCAGCGTCTCCCGCACGCCCGAGTCCCTCTCCGGCGGCGAGAAGTTCCTCGCGTCCCTGGCGTTGGCGCTGGGCCTGGCCGAGGTCGTGACGAACCGAGCCGGGGGCATCACCCTCGACACGCTGTTCATCGACGAGGGGTTCGGCTCCCTGGACGCCGAGACCCTGGACGTGGCGATGGAGACCCTCGACTCCTTGCGCCAGAACGGCCGGACGATCGGTCTGATCAGCCACGTCGAGACGATGAAGGAACGCATCCCCGCCCAGCTGGCGGTCGAGAAGACGGCGCAGGGCTGTAGCCGCGTCCGGGTGCGGGCCTGATCGTGGCCGGCTCCGAACGGGGGGACGCGCCGTCGCGTGACGACGGCCTGCTGAGCCTGCTGCCCGAGCGGATGGCGCTCCCGCGCGGGAGATCGGCGCTGCCGAAGTCGGTGGTCGAGGAGTCGCGCCGCGGGCGGATCATGCAGGCCACTCTCGACGAGGTGGCCGATTGCGGTTACGCCGGTACGACCGTCGCCCGGATCACCCGCCGCGCCCACGTCTCCCGCACCTCCTTCTACGAGACGTTCACGGACAAGGAGGACGCGTTCGCCGCGGCCCACTGGAACGCCACCGACCTGTCGCTGACCCGGATCTGGAAGCCGACCCTGCGCCTGCGCGACCTGCACTTCCACGACCGGATCCGTCGACTCGTGCGCGGCTACGTCGAGGTCCTCGAGGCCGAGCCGACCTTCGCCATCTGCTTCTTCGTCGAGATCAAGACCGCGGGCGAGCGGCTGGCCACCCAGCGCGAGCAGATGCTCGACCGGCACGTCGAGATCATGCACGAGCTGGCGAAGGTCTCGGCGCGCGACGGCTCGCTGCGCGTGCCGTCGCGTGACGTCCTGCGCGGTCTGGTCGGAGCGTTCGACGAGCTCGTGTCGCGAGCGGTCCGCCGCCAGCGCGGGCGCGAGGAGGGCCTCGATCTGTCCAGCGCCGTCGAGCCGTTCACCGAACTGCTCCTGGGCGTCGTCCGCGCCGATTGATCCCGGCCTGCGCGCTTGCTCGCGCCTCACGCGGCCCATGTGTACCGACGGTGTACTTTTGCGGGGACGGTGCGGCCCGAAACCCCCGATTCGGGCCCCGTCGGGTCGGCGCCCCTGCCTCCCCCCTCGGACAGGGGCGCCGACCGTTCCACCGATGAGCACGGAACGCCATCTCGTCATGCCTTGGTGACGTGGCTCACTCCGGCTATATTACTAGGACATCCTAGTAATGCTGAGGTCGCCATGCACGTACCCGTCCATCCGGTCCGCTTCGTCACGGCTTCCAGCCTGTTCGACGGGCACGACGCCAGCATCAACATCATGCGGCGGATCCTGCAGAGCCAGGGCGCTGAGGTGATCCACCTGGGGCACAACCGCTCGGTCGCCGAGATCGTCGACGCGGCCGTCGAGGAGGACGTCCAGGGCGTCGCCGTCAGCTCCTACCAGGGCGGGCACGTCGAGTACTTCGAGTACCTGGTCCAGCTGCTGGCCGAGCGAGGCGCCGGGCACGTGCGGGTCTTCGGTGGCGGGGGCGGCGTCATCGTCCCCGGCGAGATCGAGCGACTGCGCAGCGCGGGTGTCACGATCTTCAGTCCGCAGGACGGACAGCGGCTCGGGCTGGTGGGGATGGTCAACACGCTCATCGAGTCGTGCGACGTGGACCTGCTCGACCACGGCCTGCCGAGTGCCGAGGCGGTGTTGGCGGGCGACCCCTCGGCCGTGGCGCGCGCCGTGACGGCGGCCGAGAGCGGGCGACTCGGCCCCGAGCTGGACGAGGGGGTCCGCCGGGGTGCGGAGGCCTCGTCGGCGCGGGTCCTGGGCATCACGGGCACCGGCGGCTCGGGCAAGAGCTCCCTCACCGACGAGCTGGTGCGACGGCTGCGGATCGACCACGGCGACAAGCTGCGCGTCGCGGTGGTCGCGATCGACCCGACGCGCCGCAAGGGTGGCGGCGCCCTGCTCGGTGACCGGATCCGCATGAACGCGATCGGGGGTCCGGTCTCGTTCCGGTCGCTCGCGACCCGGGGCAGTCACGAGGTGCCCGAGCATCTCGCGGACGTGATCGCGGTGTTCAAGGCCGCCGGGAACGACGTCGTGATCGTCGAGACGCCCGGGATCGGCCAGGGCGATGCGGGCATCCTGCCGTACGTCGACGCGTCCCTGTACGTCATGACGCCCGAGTTCGGGGCCGCGACCCAGCTGGAGAAGATCGACATGCTCGACTTCGCCGACGTCGTCGCCATCAACAAGTTCGAGCGTCACGGTGCCAAGGACGCCCTGCGCGACGTTGGCCGGCAGTTGGTCCGCAACCGCGAGGCCTTCGGGAAGCAGCCGCAGGACATGCCGGTCTTCGGCACCTCGGCGGCGCACTTCGACGACGAGGGTGTCACCGCGCTCTACCAGGAGGTGCGCACCGTGCTGGGGCTCGAACCCGGCGTCCTGCCCGCGGTGGACGTGCGCCACACCGGCGACGAGAACCACGTCGTTCCTGCGCAGCGGGTGCGGTATCTCGCCGAGATCGCCGAGACGATCCGCGACCACCACGACGAGACCGAGCGGTGGGCCGACCTGGCCGACCGGGCCCAGCACCTCGCGGCGGCGGCCACCGAGCTGCCGGACGTCCCGGGCCTCGCGGAGGCGGCCCGCCGGGCCCGCGAGGAGCTGCCGGCTGCGGTCCGCGAGGCGCTCGAGGCCTGGCCGTCGGTCGTGGAGTCGTACTCCGGCGACGCCCAGGTCGTGACGGTGCGCGACCGCGAACTGCGCTTCGATCTGGTGCGCGAGACGCTCTCGGGCAACCAGGTCCGCCGCGTCAGCCTGCCCCGCTATCGCTCCCACGGCGATCTCGTCCGGTTCTGGCGGCGCGAGAACCTGCCGGGGTTCTTCCCGTTCACCGCGGGCGTCTTCACGTTCAAGCGGGACAACGAGGACCCGGCGCGGATGTTCGCCGGCGAGGGCGACCCCTTCCGCACGAACCGCCGCTTCCGGCTGCTCAGCGAGGGACAGCCGGCCACCCGGCTGTCGACGGCGTTCGACTCGGTCACGCTCTACGGGCGTGACCCCGATCCGCGGCCGGACATCTACGGCAAGGTCGGCACGTCGGGCGTCTCGGTCGCGACGGTGGAGGACATGCGGGCGCTGTACGACGGGTTCGACCTCGTCTCGCCCACGACGAGCGTCTCGATGACGATCAACGGGCCGGCACCGACCGTGCTGGCGTTCTTCCTCAACACCGTCATCGACCAGCAGGTCGACGCGTTCCGCGAGCGCGAGGGCCGCGAGCCGGACGAGGCCGAGTACGCCCAGCTGCGGACCTTCGCGCTGCAGAACGTCCGTGGCACGGTCCAGGCCGACATCCTCAAGGAGGACCAGGGGCAGAACACGTGCCTGTTCTCGACCGAGTTCAGCCTGCGGATGATGGGCGACGTCCAGCAGTGGTTCATCGACCAGGGGGTCCGCAACTTCTACTCCGTGTCGATCTCGGGCTATCACATCGCCGAGGCCGGGGCGAACCCCATCAGTCAGTTGGCGTTCACGCTGGCGAACGGGTTCACGTACGTCGAGTCGTACCTCGCCCGCGGCATGGACATCGACGACTTCGCGCCCAACCTGTCGTTCTTCTTCAGCAACGGCATGGACCCGGAGTACTCGGTCCTCGGCCGGGTCGCGCGGCGGATCTGGGCGATCGCCATGAAGGAGCGGTACGGCGCGGGCGAGCGCAGCCAGAAGCTGAAGTACCACGTGCAGACGTCGGGACGCTCCCTGCACGCGCAGGAGATGGACTTCAACGACATCCGCACGACGCTGCAGGCGATCATCGCGATCTACGACAACGCCAACAGCCTCCACACCAACGCGTTCGACGAGGCGGTCACGACCCCCTCGCAGGAGTCCGTGCGCCGGGCGTTGGCGATCCAGCTGATCATCAACCGGGAGTGGGGCCTGGCGATGAACGAGAACCCGCTGCAGGGCTCGTTCGTCATCGACGAGCTGACCGAGCTGGTCGAGGAGGCCGTGCTGCGCGAGTTCGAGGCGATCAGCGAGCGTGGAGGAGTCCTCGGCGCGATGGAGACGGGCTACCAGCGTGGCCGGATCCAGGACGAGTCGATGCTGTACGAACATCGCAAGCACGACGGCTCCCTGCCCATCGTCGGCGTGAACACGTTCCGCAATCCCGCGGGTGACGAGGTGGCGGTGAAGCTCGAGCTGGCGCGGGGCACGGACGAGGAGAAGCAGTCCCAGCTCCGTCGCGTGCACGAGTTCCGCCAGGCCCACCGCGGCGAGGCCGAGGCCGCCCTGGCCCGGCTCAAGCAGGCGGCCATGAGCCAGGAGAACGTGTTCGCCGTCCTGATGGACGCGGCTCGGGTGTGCACGCTGCAGCAGGTGACCGAGGCGTTCTTCGAGGTCGGGGGACAGTACCGCCGCAACGTCTGAGCGCAGGGCTGTCTGGGCGGTGGGCTCAGGAGGGGTCGAGCAGGCGAGGGCCGGGACCCTCGGTGGCCAGGGCGTCGTCGGGATTGCGCAGCCGGCACTTCTTGAGCGACAGGCAACCGCAGCCGATGCAGCCGTCGAGGTCGTCGCGCAGGCGCTGGAGGCGGGCGATCCGCTCGTCGAGCGACGTCCGCCAGCGCCGGGACAGCCGCGACCAGTCGGCCTTGGACGGCGCCCGGTCGACCGGCAGCGTCGAGAGCGCCTCGCGGATCTCGGCGAGCGAGATCCCGACCCGCTGCGACGTGCGGACGAAGGCGATCCGGCGCAGGACGTCGCGGGTGTACCGGCGCTGGTTGCCCGCGCTGCGGGTGGACGTGATGAGACCTTCGCGCTCGTAGAAGTGCAGCGCCGAGACGGTGACGCCGGCGCGGGCGGCGACCTGCGACGGGGTGAGGAGATCAGGCATTGACCTCAACCTTAGTTGAGGTTGTTGGCTGAGTGCATGCTCCAGCCCAAGCCGCCGCGCTCCCGCCGCGTCCGCCCCCTGCCGTCCACCCGTTCCCGCCTGATCGACGGTCGCGTCCGGCCCGAGGAGAAGGACCGCTTCATCGCCGCCGCGGTCATCAACCTGCGGCTCCGGTGAGCAGCGCCCTGCGAACGGCGCCGTCCGGATCTCCCTGGGCCCGGCCCTATCGGCGGACGACCGTCGGCGTGTTCTCGCTCGCCTTCCTGTTCGCCTTCGAGGCCCTCGCCGTCGCGACGGTGATGCCCGAGGTGGTCCGCGACCTCGGTGGCCTCTCGCTGTACGCGCTGGCGTTCGCCGCTCCCGTGGCCGCCTCGGTCGTGGCCCTGTCGATCGCCGGCGACTGGATCGATCGGCACGGCTCGGCGCGGGCCCTGGTCGTCGGCGTGGTCGTGTTCTGCGCCGGTGTCGTGATCGCCGGGCTCGCGCCGTCGATGGAGGTCTTCCTGGTCGGGCGGCTCGTCCACGGCCTGGGCGGGGGTGTCATGGGGGTGGCGCTCTACGTCGTGATCGCCGAGTCGTACCCCGTGGCGCTCCGCCCTCGCGTGTTCGCGATTCTCACCGCCGCCTGGGTCCTGCCCGCGCTGGTGGGACCCCTGCTCGCGGGGATCGTCGCGGATCTCCTGGGGTGGCGGTGGGTCTTCCTGGCGGTCCCGGTCGTGGCACTCGGCGCGTGGTGGCTCGTGCGATCGGCGACGGCGGAGCCGGGGGAGTCCTCGGCGGGAGTCGACCGGCGCCGGTTGGGGTGGGCCGTCCTGGCGGCCGCCGGCGTCGCGTCCCTGGCTCTCGGCGGCCAACGTCAGTTCGACGCGTGGCTCGTGGCGGTGGGGGCCGGCGTGGCCGTCGCCCTGCTGGCCGCGGGACGACTGCTGCCTCCCGGCACGTGGCGGGCCCGCCCCGGGCTGCCGGCCGTGCTCGTGGCCCGAGGGCTGCTGGGCGCGTCGTTCGCCGGCGCCGAGGTCTACCTGCCGCTGCTGTTGACGACCGAGCGGGGACTCTCGCTCTCGCGCGCCGGCCTGGTGCTGACGGCCGCGGCGGTCGCCTGGTGCCTCGGCGCGCAGGCCGCCGCTCGCGTGCCTGCGCTGAGGGACGAGCTGCTCCGGATCCGGATCGGGACCGCCGTCGTCGCGGTGGCCGTGGCGAGCACGGCGACCGTCGGGATCTCGGGCGTCCCGCTCTTCGTCCCCGTCGTGGCGTGGACGTGTGCGGGATTCGGTATCGGGATGGCGTTCTCGACGCTCTCGGTGGTCGCGCTCGCCACCGCCGAGGGCGGCGAGGCGGGGCGGGTCTCGTCGTACCTGCAGCTCAACGACGCGCTCGCGGACGCCTTCGCGATGGCCCTCGGAGCGGTGGTGTTCGCCGGGTTCGTCGGGTCGTCGCCCGCGCTGGGGGCGAGCCTGCTGATCCTCGGCTCCGGCCTCGTCGCAGCCGCAGCGGTGCCGCTGCGGCTGCGGTGAGGGGCGTCGCTCAGGCGGGGACGAGCACGTCCTGCTCGAGCCGGGCGTAGCTGATCTCCATGCCCTCGGCCATGCCGGTGCCGAGGATCTGGTCGCGCAGCTCCCGGCTCGGGAAGGTCATCACGGTCGACACGAGCGTGCCGCCCTCGACCGGCCTGAGGGTCAGCTCGTTGCGGACGCCCTCGTTGTCCATGCCGATCATCCGCTCGGTCGTCACGGACCGCAGGGGCGGCTGCTCCTCGAGCAGCTCGCCGGTGAAGCCGAACCCGTTGGACCCGTCCTCCTGCTCCCACTCGTAGCGGTAGGTGTCGCCCACCTCCGTCGCGACGTCACAGGTGGACATGACCCAGCCGTCCGGGCCCAGCATCCAGCGACGCATGAGCTCGGGATCGTGGTGGGCGTGCCACACCTGGTCCACGGTGCCGCGGACGACCCGTGAGACCCGCGCGTGCGTGTCGTCGAGCAGCTCGACGGTGGTGCCGGAGCCGGCGGCGTAGGAGGCGAGGTCGGCCAGGACCGCGTCCATCTGGCCCATCGCGGACTTCAGGCCCTCGTCCATGCCCAGGCCGATGAGCTTCTCGAGGTCCTCGAGCGAGGCGAACCACGTCGTCGTGGTGACGCGGGAGCCGTCGCCGACCTCCTCGAAGGCGAACGTCATCCGCATGGCGGGCATGGAGGTGTCGGGTACGCCCGGCTCGGTGCAGAAGCCGTCCTCGACCTCGAAGCCCTTGCCCTCGTCGACGGACAGGAACCTCCAGTAGCCGGGGCTCGTGTCGCCCTCGGGACCGGTCATGACGTAGTGCGACTCGCCGCCGGGGAACATGTCGTGGCGGCTGAAGGAGGCGGGGTACTCGACCGGTCCCCAGAACCGCTCGAGCAGGCGGGGGTCGGCGTAGGCGTCCCAGAGCCGGCGCACCGGCACGGGGAACTCGGCGACGACGGTCAAGGTGAGGTCGTCGGTGTCCTTGGACACGGAGGTGATGGGCATCGGAGTGCCTTTCAGGAGGGGTCTTCGGCCAGGAGGGCGTCGAGTCGCTCGACGCGCGAGCGCCAGAGGAGCTCAAGGTCGTCGAGCAGGCGCTGGGCCCGGGCGATCGTGTCGGGATTGCCGCGAACCAGACGTTCTCGGCCCTGCGGATGCTTGGTCACGAGACCAGCTCCTTCCAGGACCGCGACGTGCTTCTGCACGGCGGCGAACGACATGTCGTACGACTCGGCCAGCCGCGAGACGGAGGCCTCGCCGACCAGCGTGCGTCGGACGATGTCGCGTCGGGTGGCGTCGGCGAGAGCGTGGAAGATCCGGTCGATCTCGTCGTCGGTCAGCTCGGTGTCTGTATCTACAACCATTTGGTTGCACGTTAGCCCCGCCGGTGCCCGGGGTCAACCCCCGGGCGGGGATCAGCTCGCGGGGGAGAGGGCGATGCCCGCCTCGGCGACGAGACCGAACAGGTCCTTGGGGTCGGCCGGATCGGCGATCAGGTCCAGCCACGAGACCAGGTCGGTGCCGGCGACCGCCCGGTGGGCGAACGTCAGGGCGGCGAAGTCCTCGACGGCGAACCCGACCGAGTCGAACACCGTGACGCGCGAGGCGTCGCGGCGCCCCGCTGCCTCGCCGCCGACCACCTGCCAGAGCTCGGTCACGGGGAAGTCGGGCGCGACGGCCTGGATCTCACCCTCGACGCGGGTCTGCGGCTCGTACTCGACGAACACGTCGGCCCGGTGCAGGATCGCCGGGTCGAGCTCGGTCTTGCCGGGGCAGTCCCCGCCGATCGCGTTGATGTGGACCCCGGGGGCCACCATGTCGTCGGTCAGCACGGCGGCGCGCTGCTTGTCGGCCGTGCAGGTCGTGATCACGTCGGCGCCCCGGACGGCGTCCGCGGCGCTCGAGGCCACGTGCACCGTGAAGCCGAGCGGCTCGACGTTGCGCACGAACTTGGCCATGGCCGCCGCGTCGACGTCCCAGATCCGCAGGCTCCGGACACCCAGGGCCGCGCGGAAGCCGAGCGCCTGGAACTCCGCCTGGGACCCGGTGCCGATCATCGCCATGACGGCGGCGTCGGGGCGCGCGAGGTGCCGCGCCGCCATCGCCGAGGTCGCCGCCGTGCGCAGGGCCGTCAGCAGCGTCATCTCGGCGACGAAGGTGGGGTAGCCCGAGGCGACCTGCGCCAGGACGCCGAAGGCCGTGACGGTCTGCATCCCGCGGGCGGGGTTCGAGGGGTGGCCGTTGACGTACTTGAACCCGTAGGACTCGCCGTCGCTCGTGGGCATCAGCTCGATCACGCCGTCGCGGGAGTGCGAGGCCACGCGCGGCGTCTTGTCGAAGACCGGCCAGCGCCGGAAGTCGCTCTCGACGGCATCCGTCAGGGCGGCGATGATCGTCTCGGCGCCGTCGCGGCGGATCCATCGGGCGGTGCCGGCGACGTCGAGGAAGGGGACGAGGCTCATGGCGCCCACGCTACGCAGCGAACCCGGTGGCAACAACGAACATTCCTTGCGGCTTCAGCGGTGGAACCTTGCGCCATCGCTGCTCGAGGACAACGAATCGTTGCTCGTATGAGGCTGGTGGGAAAGCGGGGACGGCGGAGGTCGGCCGCCGCTACCCTGTCCCGGTGCCCGCCGCGACGTTGAGCCTGCTGCCCGACCGGGCCGGCCTGCCGCGGGGCCGGGCGGCCCTGTCGGAGGCCGAGGTGGGCGCCGCCCACCGGGCCCGCATCATGCAGGCCGTCACCGACGAGGTCGCCGAGGTCGGCTACGCCCGTACGACCGTCGCCGGCATCACGGCGCGGGCGCGGATCTCGCGCACGACGTTCTACCAGTGGTTCGCCGGCAAGGAGGAGTCGTTCGCCGCGGCACACGAGGCGATCAGCGAGCAGCTCGTGCAGGTCATCCGGGAGCGAGCCGCGACGACGCCGGACTCCGCGTGGCAGGACCGCATCGCCCTGGGTGTCCAGGCACTGGCCCACAGTCTCGAGGCCCGCCCGACGTTCGCCCGCAGCTATCTGGTCGAGGTCCACGGGGCCGGCGAGCGGCTGGGGCAGCAGCGCGACCGGGTCGTCGACCGCCATGCCCGCAGCCTGGCCCGGGTCGCCGGGCTCGCCGCGGCCGCCGGTGCCTCCGTGCGGATCCCCACGCAGTGGGAGGTCGTCGGCGCGATCGGCGCGACGGAGGAGCTCTTCGCCCGCCAGATCCGCCGCACACCCCCGCGCCGGCGGCTCCGCCTGGCCGGCCTCGTGGACCCGGTCGTGACGATCCACACGGCGGTCCTGCGCCCCCTGTGAGAAGACCCGCGATTCGCGCTGGAATCGCAGGTGACACCGACTTCTGACGAAATCCGCGGAAACGCGACGCACTGCTGTACTGCGCGTGTAGTTTTGTCCTGGCGCCTCGAGCTCACACCACTCGAGCCAGCCGGGAGGGAAACGCTCGGTCCCCCAGCCGAGCCGTGTCTGTCAGTGAGTCCGTGCCCCCGCCACACCCCCCGATCGCGGGGGCACGGCACTGTCCGCCCCCTGGTTCACTCGGTCGTGAGGTGCGGCCCGGCCGTGCGCGGCAGGGACCATGCCACGGCCAGTCCCGGGACGGCCCACAGCGCCATCACCACGAGAGCGGCGACGGGGTCGCCGATCGCGACCTGCACGGTCAGGACCACGAACACGGCACCGAGGTTTCCCGCGAGCAGCAACAGTCCCGTCACCGTGCCGGCGAGCGTCGGCCCGGCGTGCCGCTCGGACCAGTCGAGCACCACGGGCAGGGTGCCCATCAACAGGAATCCCAACAGGGCGAGCGCGCCGTACACGAGCCACACGGGCTGCGTGGCCGCCAGCGTGAGCATGACCGCGGCCAGGGCTGCCGTGGCCAGGACGGCCACGGCCCGCCGGGCGTCCCGCGCGGCCGCGAGGCTGGGAAGGATCGCCGCTCCGGCCACGCCGGCCAGTGTCATCGTGGCGATGGCCGGACCCGCGAGCCCCGGATGCCCGAGGTCGACGAGGATCGCGTCGAGCCACGTCGCCACCCCGTTGTAGATGCCGAAGCCGAGGAACAGCAGCGCCGCCAGCTTCCACATCAGGGGGTCGGAGCGCAGCCGGCCGAGCCGGAGCGGGC
Source organism: Aeromicrobium senzhongii (assembly GCF_014334735.1). NCBI lineage: Bacteria > Bacillati > Actinomycetota > Actinomycetes > Propionibacteriales > Nocardioidaceae > Aeromicrobium > Aeromicrobium senzhongii. The sequence goes on along the minus strand of NZ_CP060587.1, from coordinate 2,182,527 downwards.
CCAGCGCGTCGGTCGGGTGCGAAGCCAGTCGCAGGCTCGCCAGCACGGCGGCCGCTGCCACCGTGGCCAGGGCGGCGTGGGCGACGAGCAGGCCACGGAATCCGCCGACGTCCACGAGCCACGACGACGTCAGCACCGCGACGAGGATCCCGGCGTACTGGGAACCGGCGGCGACCGAGATGGCCAGCGTCTGCTCACGCGGCGGGAAGTGCCGCGCGGCGATCTTCGTCAGTGCGTTGAGCACCAGCGGCTGGCCGATCGACATCACCACCTGGCCGGCGAGGATCGTCGGGTAGGACGAGGGATCGAGGGCGCGGACGATGGCGCCCGCCGCGGTGAACAGCGCTCCCGCCGCGAGCGCCCGCTCGTACGAGCGGTCCATCCAGCGCCCGGCCGGGATCGCGAGCAGCACGAAGGCCGCGGCGTTGACGACCGCGAGGTCGCCTACGGCCCCCTCGGACACCCCGAGGTGCTCAGCGCTCTGCGGGGTGATGGCAGCGAAGGTCAGCCACAGGGCCTGCGTGGTCAGGACCAGCAGGCTGAAGGCGGCCAGCGCCGGCCACCGGGCGGCGAGGACGCGGGCCTCGTGATCGGCGCGTCGCTGGATGCGGACCATGCTGCGCACGCTACTGCGCAAGTCGCCCCCTACCGTGGAACCCGTGAACGATGACCTCTTCCGCGTCGCCGAGGTGATCGGGACCGTGGCCTTCGCGGTCTCGGGCGGGTACGCGGCGGTGCGAGCCGGGATGGACTGGCTCGGAGTCGGCGTGCTCGCGGTCGTGGTCGCGGTGGGCGGTGGCACCCTGCGTGATCTCCTGCTGGGGATCCATCCGATCTGGTGGGTGCGCGAGCCCGACCTGCTGATCGTCGCGTGCGTGACGTCGGTGGTCGTCCTGGTGGTCGCCACCGTGCACCCCCAGTCGAAGCTCGACACGCGGCGCACCGTCCTCTACGCCGACGCCATCGGACTGGCGGCGTTCACCGTCACGGGCACGTCGATCGCCCTCGCCCATGACGTCCGGCCGTGGATCGCCGTGATGTTCGGTGTCATCACGGGTGCCGGTGGCGGCGTGATCCGTGACGTCCTGGTGCGGCGCAAGCCCTTGGTGCTCGTCGGCGAGATCTACGCCCTGGCCTCGATCGCCGGGGGTGTGGCCTACACCGTGCTGCGCGAGACCGAGGTGCCCAGCGGTTTCGCCGCGGCGACCGCCGTCGCCCTGGTGCTGCTCATCCGGGTGGCCGCGATCCGCTGGCACTGGCGGCTGCCCCGGTTCGAGGAGCCCGAGGGATGACGGCGGGACGGGAGGCGGCGCGGGTGGAGCGCGCGCCGCTGGAGGAGCTGTGGCGCCGGTACGGCCGCTATCGGCCCCGACTGGTGTTGGCCGTGGTGCTCTCGGTCGTCAACAAGATCGCCGACGTCGTCCCCGAGCTGCTCATCGGCGCTGCCGTCGACGTCGTGGTCCGGGGCGAGGGGTCCTTCGTCGCCGAGGTGCTCGGCGTCGAGTCGCGGTTCGCGCAACTGGGCTGGCTGGCTGCGATCAACGCCGGGGTCTGGGTGGTCGAGTCGGCGTCGCAGTACTTCGCGGCCGTCACGTGGCGCGGCCTGGCCCAGTCCGTCGAGCACGACCTGCGGGTCGAGGCGTACGACCACGCCCAGCGTCTCGACGTCCACTGGCACGAGGCGCGCCCCCAGGGTGCGACGCTGGCCACCGTCAACGACGACGTGAACCAGCTCGAGCGGTTCCTCGACATCGGGGCGCCGGCCCTGCTGCAGACCGCACTGAACATCGTGCTCGTCGGTGCCGTCTTCGCGGTGGCGTCCTGGGAGCTGCTCCTGCTGGCGTTCCTGCCCATCCCGCTGATCGTCTTCGGCTCGCTGTGGTTCCAGCGCCGGCTCGAGCCGCTCTATGCGGCCGTGCGCGAGCGCGTCTCCGAGCTGTCCGCCCTGATCGGCGCGAATCTGGGCGGGATCACGACGATCAAGGCGTTCACCGCCGAGGACCGCGAGCGCGATCGCGTCGAGGCGGCGTCCGCCGCGTACCGCGAGGCCAACGTCGCCGCGATCGCGTCGTCGGCCGCGTTCGTGCCGCTCGTGCGCCTGGCGATCCTCGTCGGGTTCACCTGCACCCTGCTGTTCGGCGGATGGGCGACGCTGAACGGCGAGCTCGAGGTCGGGCTGTACTCGGTCCTCGTGTTCATGACCCAGCGCCTGCTGTGGCCGCTGACCGAGATCGCCGAGATGCTCGACCTCTACCAGCGCGGCCGCGCCTCGACCGCGCGGATCCTGGCCCTGCTCGACGAGCCGATCGACGTGCCCGCCGGCACCGTGGCGCTGCCGACGCCGGTGACGGGCCGGCTCGAACTGTCGGGCGTGCGTGCCGGCTATGCCGACGGCCCGGACGTGTTGCACGGGATCGACCTCGTGGTCCCGGCCGGCCAGACCCACGCGATCGTCGGTCCGACCGGCGCGGGCAAGTCGTCGCTGCTGCGTCTCATGCTGCGCTTCGACGATCCCCGCGCCGGCGAGGTGCGCCTGGACGGGCGCGACCTGCGCGAGCTGGAGTGGGAGTCGCTGCGCGGGTCGATCGGCTACGTCTCGCAGGACGTCTTCCTGTTCGCCGGCACGATCGCCGAGAACATCGCCTACGGTCGCCCCGGGGCGAGTCGCGACGAGATCCGCCGAGCCGCTCAGCAGGCGGCCGCGGATGGTTTCGTCGAGGCCCTGCCGCTGGGGTACGACACGTGGGTCGGCGAGCGTGGCGTGACGCTGTCCGGCGGGCAGCGGCAGCGGTTGGCGCTCGCCCGGGCCCTGCTGCGGGACCCTGCTGTGCTGATCCTCGACGAGGCCACCAGCGCGGTGGACAACGAGACCGAGGCGGCGATCCAGGTCTCGTTGCAGACCGCCACGCGCGACCGGACCGCGATCGTGGTGGCGCACCGGCTCTCGACCGTGCGCCACGCCCACCGCATCTGGGTGCTGGACGCCGGGCGCATCGTCGAGTCCGGCACGCACGACGAGCTGGTGAGCGCGGGCGGCGCCTACGCCGCTCTCTGGAACGTCCAGACCGGCGCCCTGGTCGTCCGCGCCGACCGAGATGTGTAGCGTTCCGTACCTTTTTCGCCCTCAGAACGTGCGTAGCGCTACAGATCTCGCCCGCCGCCGCGGGATCCTTCCAGATGAAACCTTGCTGTAACGCGGAGTGACCCTCGTCGAAAACCCGCGTGCCTAGCGTCGCCGGCATCGTCCTCGCTCGGGGGGCGAGTGACCCGGAGGCGACATGCACGTACCCGACCACTTCCTCGATCCGCAGACCAGCATCGCCTCGGCTGCCGTCGCCCTGACCGCCGTGGTCGTGGCGACCTGGCACGCACGGCGCGAGCTGCCGGACGATGATCGCGTGCCGATGGCCGGCCTCGTGGCGACGTTCGTCTTCGCCGCCCAGATGCTCAACTTCGCGGTCGGGGACGGGACCAGTGGACACCTGATGGGCGGGGTGTTGGCCGCCGTGCTCGTCGGTCCGGCGACCGCGGTGCTGTGCCTCACCGCGGTGCTCGTGGTCCAGGCGGTGTTCTTCGCCGATGGGGGAGTCACGGCGCTCGGCGCGAACGTCACGCTCATGGCGGTCGTCGGCGTGCTCGTCGGCTGGGCGGTCTTCCGGGCGGCCACACGCCTCGCGCCGCCGCGTCCCGCGGCCGTTCCCCTGTCGGCCGCGCTGGCGGCCCTCGTCTCGGTCCCGGCGACCGCGCTGGTCTTCACCGGCCTGTTCGCCGCCGGCGGCACGGCCGCGGTCGACCTCGGCGCCGTGGCCGGCGCGATGGTCGGCTGGCACGCCCTGATCGGCGTCGGCGAGGCCGCGATCACGCTGGCGGCGGTCACCGCCGTGATGTGGGCGCGTCCTGATCTCGTCTTCGGCGCCCGCCGGTACCTGCGCGCCCGGACGGTGTCCGCATGAGCTCGCGGCGGTTCCTGGTCGCGGCGCTCGCGCTGAGCCTGCTGCTGGCCGGAGTGGTCAGCGCGTACGCGTCGGGGCACCCCGACGGACTGGAGCGCGTCGCCCGGGCGCACGGCTTCGCCCACACCGCGGGCACCAGTGTGACGGCCGGATCGCCCATGGCGGACTATCCCGGCGGCTGGGCGGGCATCGCCGGGTGCGTGCTCGTGTTCGTCCTCGTCGTGGGTGTGACGAGGGTCACGGGACGGTTTACACGCAGTTAATACCACGTGGAAGTAATTGGCAATCTGCCCTGCCTAGCGTCGAGCCCACTCGGCGGCGCAGGGTGCGTGGCCGGGTCGACAGAGGCGAAAGGGAGTCCAGTGGTGAAAACACGCAAGCTCATCACGAGCACCGCGGCGGTCATGGCCGCAGCGCTTGTCCTGACCGGATGCGGCACCAAGTCAGAGGACGGAGAGTCCGCCTCCTCGGCCGGCTGCGTCGACACCTCGGGGGACTCGGTGAAGCTCGGCTTCCTCAACTCCCTCTCGGGCACGATGGCCATCAGCGAGGTGACCGTCTCGAACTCGTTGAAGCTCGCGGCCGAGGAGATCAACGCCGACGGCGGCATCTTGGGCAAGCAGATCGAGATCGTCCAGGAGGACGGCGCCTCCGAGCCCGACATCTTCGCCGAGAAGGCCAAGAAGCTCATCCAGGACGACTGCGTCGCCGCGGTCTTCGGCGGGTGGACGTCGTCGTCGCGCAAGGCGATGCTGCCGGTCTTCGAGAGCCTGGACAACCTGCTGTTCTACCCCGTCCAGTACGAGGGCCTCGAGGCGTCCGACAACATCTTCTACACCGGCGCCACGACGAACCAGCAGATCCTGCCGGGCCTGGAGTACCTGAAGGACCAGAAGAAGATCAAGACGCTCTTCCTGGTCGGGTCGGACTACGTCTTCCCGCGTACGGCGAACGACGAGATCAAGCAGTGGGCCGCCGCCAACGACGTCGAGGTGCTCGGCGAGGAGTACCAGCCGCTCGGCGAGGCCGAGTGGGGCCCGGCGATCGACAAGATCACCAAGGCCAAGCCCGACGCCGTGTTCAACACGATCAACGGCGACTCGAACGTCGCGTTCTTCAAGGCCTACTTCGACAAGGGCCTGTCCAAGACGCCGGTCATCTCGGTCTCGATCGCCGAGGAGGAGGTCGCCGCGATGGGCGCCGACCTGCTCGAGGGCCAGCTGACGGCCTGGAACTACTACCAGACGCTCGACACCCCGGCCAACAAGACGTTCGTCGCGGCGTACAAGGGCAAGTACGGCAAGGACAAGCCGACCTCCGACCCCATGGAGGCCGCCTACACCTCGCTGTACCTCTACAAGGCGATGGTCGAGAAGGCCGAGTCGTTCGAGGTGGCCGACATCCAGGGGGCCGCCGACGGCGTCACCTTCGAGGCCCCTGAGGGAACCGTGACGGTCGACGGCGACAACCACCACATCACGAAGACCGGACGCATCGGCGAGGTCCAGCCGAACGGCCTGATCGACACGGTGTGGGAGTCCGACGGACCGATCGATCCGGATCCGTTCCTCGAGGGCTACGACTGGTACGAGAAGTCGTCCTGATCCCCGCGGTGGCCGCCGCGTCCCCGGCGCGGCGGCCACCGGCCCACCCTTCGGCGCGACCTCCAGGAGAGTGATGGACGTCTTCCTCACCCCGTTGTTCACGGGGATCTCGATCGGCTCGGTGCTGCTGCTCGCGGCGCTGGGACTGACCCTCACCTTCGGCCAGATGGGCGTCATCAACATGGCGCACGGCGAGTTCATCATGGCCGGTGCCTACACCGCATTCCTGGTGCAGGTGATCGTGCCCGACGACCTGTCGCTGCTCGTGGCCCTGCCCGTCGGCTTCGTCGTCGGGGGACTGATGGGCCTGCTGCTGGAGGCGACGGTCATCCGCTGGATGTACCACCGGCCGCTCGACACCTTGCTGGTCACCTTCGGCGTCGGACTGATCCTGCAGCAGCTGGCCCGCGACATCTTCGGTGCGCCGGCCAAGCAGGTCCGCTCGCCCGCATGGCTGTCCGGTCAGATCGACATCCTGGGCTATCAGTGGCCCGTGTCCCGCCTGTTCATCACGGTGCTGGCACTCGTCGCGGTGGGGGTGTTGACCGCCGCGCTCACGTACTCCTCGCTCGGCCGCTCGATCCGGGCCACGGTGCAGAACCGCGACCTGGCCGAGACCCTGGGCGTCTCGACCCGGCGCGCCGACCGCACCACCTTCTTCATCGGATCAGGGCTCGCGGGCATCGCCGGCGTCGTCCTGACGCTGGTCGGCTCGACTGGCCCGAACCTCGGCACCTCGTACATCATCGACGTCTTCCTGGTCGTGGTCGCGGGCGGCATCGGCCAGATCCGCGGCACGGTCATCGCCGCCTTCGGCCTGGGCATCGTGCAGTCGTTCCTGGTCCAGGCCACCAACGGCAGCGTCGCCAAGGCGCTGATCTTCGTCCTCATCTTCCTGTTCCTGCAGGTGCGACCGCAGGGCCTCTTCGCGGTCCGGACAAGGAGCCTGGTGTGAACCGACCCGGTGTGAATCGACTCAGCACCCCCGCGTGGCGCAACGCCGCCGGCATCGCCCTGATCGCCGTCCTGCTGTTCGCCGTCGCCCCGGCGGTCCTGAGCCCGTTCCGGCTCGACCTGCTGGCCAAGTACCTGTGCTGGGCGATCGTGGCGGTCGGCATCGGGTTGGCCTGGGGCCGCGGCGGGATGCTCGTCCTGGGCCAAGGCGTCTTCTTCGGTCTCGGCGCCTACGCGATGGCGTTCCACCTCAAGCTCGAGCAGGCCGGTCCCGACGGCGTGCCGGACTTCATGGGCCTCTACGCGGGCGGTCAGATGCCCGCGTGGTGGGAGCCGTTCCGCAGCGGTCCGTTCACGCTGTTCGTCGTCGCGGTCGTTCCGCCGCTGGTCGCCGCGATCATCGGGTACGCGGTGCTCAAGCGTCGGGTCAAGGGGGCGTACTTCGCGATCCTGTCCCAGGCGCTCGCGGCCGCCTTCGCGATCTTGCTGATCGGCCAGATCAAGGTCACCGGCGGGTTCAACGGCCTCAACAACTTCACGACCTTCTTCGGCTACAACCTGTTCCTGCCCGAGAACCGGCTCATGCTGTTCCAGATCTGCTCGACGATCCTGGTGCTGTCGCTGGTGCTCATGGCGCTGCTCTACACGAGCCGCTTCGGCGAGCTGCTGATCGCCTCGCGCGACGCCGAGGAGCGGGTGCGGTTCCTGGGCACCGACCCGGCCAACGTCAAGCTCGTCGCCTTCGTCGTCGCCGCCTTCCTGGCCGGTCTCGGTGGCGCGATGTTCGTGCCCGTCGTGGGCATCGTCTCGCCCTCGAACGTCGACGCGGTCGCCTCGATCGGCCTCATCGCGGGGGCGGCGCTCGGCGGCCGGGCGGCGCTGTTCGGACCGGCCGTCGGCGCGGTGGCCGTCGGATTCGCCCAGAGCCGGCTCTCGGAGACGTTCCCCGGTGCCTGGTCCTACTTCCAAGGTGCGCTGTTCGTGTTCATCATCTTGCTGCTGCCCGGCGGACTGGCCTCCCTCACGCAGAAGATCGGCGGACTCCGCCGACGCCGGTCCCCGGCGCGACCGACCCAGGTGGAGGTGGCGGCATGAGCGCCGTCGATCAGCTCGTCCTGTCCGGGGTCACGGTGGACTTCGACGGCTTCAAGGCCGTCGACGGCGTCGACCTGACCATGACGCAGGGGGTGCTCAACTTCCTCATCGGTCCCAACGGCGCCGGCAAGACGACCCTCGTCGACGCGGTCACCGGACTGGTCGACGGGACGGGCACCGCCACCTTCCGAGGCGCCGACCTGCTGACGATGAAGTCGCACAAGATCGTGCGGCACGGAGTGGGACGCACCTTCCAGACCGCGACGGTGTTCGAGGAGCTCTCGGTCCTGCAGAACCTCGACATCGCCGGCGGCGTCCACCGCAAGGCCTGGCGCCTGGCCCTGCCGCGCCGTGGCGTGCCCGACTACGTCGCCTCGGCCCTGGACACGATCGGCCTGACCCACCTGGCCGACACCCCCGCGGGCTACCTCGCGCACGGGCAGAAGCAGTGGCTCGAGATCGGCATGCTGCTCGTCCAGGACGCCAGCGTCATGCTGCTCGACGAGCCCGTCGCGGGCATGAGCGCCGAGGAGCGCGACGCGACCGGCGACCTGCTGCGCCGGGTCGGCGCCGACCGCACGATCGTCGTCATCGAGCACGACATGGACTTCGTCCGCAACTACGCCGACCACGTCACCGTGATGCACGCGGGGAAGGTCCTGGCCGAGGGCACGGTCACCGAGGTCCAGGCCGACCCGAGGGTCCAGGAGGTCTACCTGGGGCATGCGGCGGCCGTGGCCACGCAGGAGGAGCTGGCGGTCGTGGGCCTGGCCGTCGAGGACGAGGAGGAGGCATCGTGAAGCTCGAGTTCCGGGACGTCAGTGTCGGGTACGGCCGCACCACGGTCGTCCACGACATCAGCCTCACCGTGCCGTCAGGTGGCGCCGCCAGCCTGATGGGGCACAACGGCGCCGGCAAGACCACGCTGCTGCGCGCGGCCGTGGGCCTGCTCGTGCCCCGCAGCGGTCGCGTGCTGCTCGACGACGAGGACGTCACGCGACTGCGGCCGAGCCAGCGGGTCAAGCGAGGGCTGGGCTACGTGCCGCAGGGCCAGCAGTGCTTCCCGCAAATGACCACCCGCGAGAACCTGCGGCTGGTCGCCGACGGCCGCGCGCGGGGGCCGGAGCTCGTCAAGGAGGTGCTGGACACGTTCCCGGCGTTGACCGGTCTGCTCGACCGGCGGGCAGGGCTGCTCTCGGGCGGTCAGCGCCAGCAGCTGGCGATCGCGCGGACCCTCGTCACCGAGCCGCGTCTGCTGATCCTCGACGAGCCGACCGAGGGCATCCAGCCCAACGTCGTCAACGAGATCGAGCAGGTCATCGCGCGGCTCGCCGACCGTGGGGACCTCACGGTCCTGCTGGTCGAGCAGCACGTCGGCTTCGCGCTGCGCGCGACCGACACCTATCACGTGATCGAGTCGGGCCGGATCACCTCCAGCGGGGACGGCGGCGCGCACGCCATCGACTCCGTCCGTGCGGCGATGGCGGTCTGACGTGCACCTGACCCCCGGCGACACCGAGAAGCTCCTGTTGTCCGTCGCCGGGATGGTGGCACGCGACCGGCTCGCGCGCGGCGTGCGGCTGAACCATCCCGAGACGGTCGCGCTGCTGACGACCTGGGTGATCGAGCGAGCCCGCGAAGGAGTGGGCGTGCCCGAGCTCATGGTCGCCGGCCGAGCCGTCCTCAGCCGCGACCAGGTCATGCCCGAGGTCGTCGACATGCTGTCCGACGTCCAGGTCGAGGCGACCTTCCCCGACGGGCGCAAGCTCGTCACCATCCACCAGCCGATCGCCTGAGGAGACGACAGTGGGTTCAGTGTCACGCGGCCCGGGGGCCGTCCGCGTCGCCGAGGGCACGCTCGAGATCAACGCCGACCGCTCGCCCGAGCAGCGGCTCACCCTGGTCGTCCTCAACACCGGCGACCGGCCGATCCAGATCGGCTCGCACATCCATCTGCCCGACGCGAACGCCGCGTTGGAGTTCGACCGCGAGGCCGCACGCGGATTCCGGCTCGACATCCCGGCCGGCACGTCGCGGCGCTTCGAGCCGGGTGCCTCGCGCGAGGTCGATCTCGTGACCCTGGGTGGGCGTCGCCACGTCCCCGGCATCCAGGTCCGAGCGGCGGTGCAGGACCGATGAGGCTCTCACGCACCGAGTACGCCACCCTGTTCGGCCCGACGGCCGGCGACCAGGTGCGACTCGGCGACACGGATCTGTGGATCGAGATCGAGCAGGACCTGACCTTCGGTGGCGAGGAGGCCGTCTTCGGCGGCGGCAAGTCGATCCGCGAGTCCATGGCCCAGTCGACCGTGACGAGGGCCCAGGGCGCGCTCGACACGGTGATCACGAACGCGATCGTGCTCGACCACGCGGGCATCGTCCGCGCCGACGTGGGCATCCGCGACGGGCGGATCGTGGCACTGGGCCGGGCGGGCAACCCCGACATCGCCGACGGGGTGCACCCCGATCTGGTGATCGGTCCGTCGACGGACGTCATCTCGGGCGAGGGTCGGATCCTGACGGCCGGGGCGATCGACATCCACGTGCACTTCCTCTCGCGGTCCCAGCTGCTCGAGGCCCTCTCGACCGGCATCACGACGGTCGGCGGCGGTGGCACCGGCCCGTCCGAGGGCTCGAAGGCCACGACCGTGACGCCGGGCGCGTGGCACCTGCGCACGATCCACCGGGCGCTCGACTCCCTGCCGTTGAACGTGCTGCTGATGGGCAAGGGCAACACGGTGTCGGCGGAGGCCCTGGCCGAGCAGGCGCTGGCCGGCGCCGGCAGCTACAAGGTCCACGAGGACTGGGGGGCCACGCCCGCGGCCATCGACGCCGCGCTGCGGGCCGCCGACGAGCACGGGCTGCAGGTGGCCCTGCACTCGGACTCGCTGAACGAGGCCGGCTACCTGGAGTCGACCGTCGGCGCGATCGCCGGGCGCTCGATCCACGCCTTCCACGCCGAGGGGGCGGGCGGTGGTCACGCGCCCGACATCCTGACGATCGCCTCCTTGCCGCACGTCATCCCGGGCTCGACCAACCCGACCCTGCCGCACACGGTCAACACGGTCGCGGAGCACCTCGACATGCTGATGGTCTGCCACCACCTCAACCCGCGGGTGCCCGAGGACCTGGCGTTCGCCGAGTCGCGCATCCGGGCGACCACGATCGCCGCCGAGGACCTGCTGCACGACCTCGGCGCCCTGTCGATCACGTCGTCGGACGCCCAGGCGATGGGCCGGATCGGCGAGGTCGTCACGCGCACCTGGCAGGTCGCCCACGTGATGAAGGACCGCTTCGGCTCGTGGGGCGGACCCGCGGACAACCTCCGGGCCAAGCGCTACGTCGCGAAGTACACGATCAACCCGGCCATCGCGCACGGTCTGGACGACGAGATCGGATCGGTCGAGCCGGGCAAACTGGCCGACCTCGTGCTGTGGGACCCGCGGTTCTTCGGCTTCCGTCCCGAGGTCGTGCTGAAGTCCGGCGCACTGGTGTGGGGGTCGCTGGGCGATCCGAACGCCTCCATCCCGACGCCGCAGCCCCAGCTGATGCGACCGACGCTCGTCGATCCGGCCAGCGGGGGAGCGGACCACGCGGTCACGTTCGTCTCGCCCGCGGCGATCGATGCCGGCCTGGCCGACGAGCTGGGCCTGCGCCGCCGCCTGGTCGGTCTCAAGCCGACGCGCGACGTCGGGAAGGCCGACATGATCCACAACGACGCGCTGCCCGACATCCGCGTCGACCCCGAGACCTTCGCGATCCACGTCGACGGAGAGCTGGTCCAGCCCGCGCCCGCCGAGTCCCTGCCCCTGACCCAGCTCTACTCGCTGTTCTGAGCGCCATGACCTCACCCGATCTGATGCTCATGCTGCTGGCCGACGCGCGCCTGCCCACCGCCGGGCACACGCAGTCGGCCCAGCTCGAGCCCGCCGTCGAGTCCGGGCTGACGCCCGCGCAGGTGCCCGCCTTCATGGCGCTGCGGCTCAACACCGTCACCCGGGTCGAGGCGGCCACGGCCGTCGTGGCCCTGCACCACGTGCGGGCGGGACTGCCGCTGGACGCGGTCGAGGTGGCCTGGGCCGCGCGGACGCCGAGCGCGGCGATGCGCGCGACGTCGCGGTCCATGGGTCGCGCCCTGACGCGGTTGGTCTCGCGGCTGTGGCCCGCACACGCCAGCCTCGCCTCGCTGCCGCGCGGGACCTCGCGCGCCGTGGTGCTGGGGGCCGCCGCCGATGCGGCCGGCCTCGACGCCCGGGCGCTGGCCCGACTCGTGGGCTACGACGACGTCCAGACGGTCGCGGCCGCCGCGCTCAAGCTGCTGCCGCTCGACCCGGCCGAGGTCGCCGCCTGGGTCCTGGCCGCCCTGCCCCGGGTCGACCGGCTCGCCGCCGACGTCGCCCCGCTGACCACCCCGGCCGGCATCCCGGCCGCCGGGGCACCACGGATCGAGGCATGGGCCCAGGCCCACGCCGCCACCACCAGGAGGTTGTTCAGTGCCTGAAGCACCCATGAGCCCGTCGTCCCGATCCCTGCGCGTGGGGGTCTGCGGACCCGTCGGCACGGGCAAGAGCTCACTGATCGCCCTGGTCTGCTCGCGGCTGGCCGACCTGCTGCGGATCGGCGTCATCACGAACGACATCTACACCGACGAGGACGCGCGCTTCCTGCGCTCGGCCGGCGTGCTCGATCCCGAGCGGATCCGCGCCGTCGAGACGGGTGCCTGCCCGCACACCGCGATCCGCGACGACATCACGGCGAACCTGCTGGCCGTCGAGGAGCTCGAGGAGGACTTCGCCCCCCTCGATCTCGTGCTGGTCGAGTCCGGTGGCGACAACCTGACCGCCACGTTCTCGCCGGCGCTCGTGGACACGCAGATCTTCCTGATCGACGTGGCCGGCGGTGGCGACGTCGCGCGCAAGGGCGGTCCCGGAATCACGCGCGCCGACCTGCTCGTCGTCAACAAGACCGATCTGGCCCCGTACGTCGGCGTCGACGCGAAGCAAATGGTCGCGGACGCCGGCGCCGTCCGGGAGGGACGCCCCGTGATCGCCCTGTCGCGCAGTGACGAGGAGTCGGTCGGCGCGCTGACGTCCTGGCTGCTCGAGCAGCTCGGCTCGCACCGGGCGGGGATGCTCGTCCCGGAGGACCCGGGACCGATGGCGGCCCACGTCCATGCCGACGGCACGGCGCACACCCACGACGGCGCCGATGATGACCACGTCCACGTGTGAGACGACGAGCCTGACCCGAATCGAGGTGCGCCGGCCCGCGTCCGGGGGCCGGTGCGAGGTGCTGCTGGCGTGCTCGGGATCGGCGGACCGACCGCTCGTGCGGCCGATGCTGCTGAGCTCCGACGAGGACGGTGCCCGCGTCTCCCTCGTGCCGGAGGGTGCGCTGCTGCTGGCCGGCGACGCCGTCCGGATCGAGGTGGTCGTGGGCCCGGGCGCCCACCTCGAGCTGGTCGAGCCCGCCGGAACCGTGGCCTACGCGATGGACGGCGGGTGCGCGCGCTGGGATGTCGACGTCGTGGTGGAGGCCGCGGCCGGCCTGGTGTGGGCCGGGGAGCCCTTCGTCGTCGCCGAGGGGGCCCGGGTCGCCCGCCGGACCAGGGTGCGGCTGGGCTGGGAGGCGCGGCTGGCCCTGCGGGAGGTGCTCGTGCTCGGACGCCACGGCGAGCGTCCCGGGGTGGTCGAGCAGGACCTGGTCCTGCTCGGCGCCGGTGACGTCCCGGTGCTCGTCGAGTCGCTGCAGGTCGGTCCGGACTCGAGCCCGTTGTTGCTCGGTGCGCGCGTCATGGGGACGGTCACGGTGGTGGGCGAGCGGCTGCCCGCGACGACCGAGGGCACCCGGCTCGACCTCGAGGGACGCGGCACGATGGTGCGGCACCTCGCCGACGCGGCCCATCTGGCCGTGCCGCACGAGGCATGGGCCCAGGCGCGTCAGCTCGTGCGGGCGATCTGCTCCTCGACCCGGAACTGCAGGCCGTCGGCCCTCGCGAGGTAGACGTCCTGGTCGAGCAGGTTCCCGTCCAGTCGCATGAGGCCGCGAGGGCCGTCGTAGAAGGTGCCCGACCCGAACGCTGCGATCGCGTCCATGCCCACGCCACCGCACCGTCGGCCGAGGCGGCCCAGGAACCAGATCGCCTCGTAGCAGGACTCACCGACGGCGTTGAGCGCCGGCGCCCACGGCCCGAACCGGCGGTGGTAGTCCGCGGCCAGCGCGTGACTCTCGACGGTGTCGAGTCCGTCGAAGTACGCGGCGGCGGCATAGAGGTCGCGGTGGGCGTCCACGCCACCGCCGAGCAGCGTGTTCTCCTCGACCGCCGGACTCAGCCGGGCCAACCGGTCGTCGAGTCCGCGCCGCGCGAACTGGCGATTGAAGTGCACGGCGTCCTGGCCCATCAGCAGCATGACGACACCGTCGGCCTCCGCGCCCCGGAGGGACTCGAGCACGCCGTCGAAGTCCCGGGTGCCCAACGGGACGTAGGTCTCGCTGACCACCTGCGACGCCGTGTCCCGCAGCGCCAGCCGCGCCGTCGTGCCGGTGACCCGGGGGAAGACGTAATCGTTGCCGACGACGGCCCACCGCCGCACCCCCAGCTCCTCGCGCATCCAGTGGGCCGCCGGCAGCAGTTGGTTGATCGGCCGCTCGCCCAGCATGAAGACGCCGGGGGTGTCGTCACGGCCCTCGTGCATCGCGGCGTAGGCGTAGACGACCCGGCCGCCGATGCGGCGCGTGATCGCCTGGCGCACGGCTGAGATGTGCCACCCCGCGACCGCATCGACCGCACCCGAGGTGACCAGTGCGTCCACCTCGGCGGCCACCACCTCGGGCTGCCGTCCGGCGTCGACGATCACCAGCTCGACCTCGCGCCCAGCGATCCCGTCGTGCGCGTTCAGTTGCTCCGTCGCGAGTTGGCCGCAGGCCAGGCACGACGGGCCGTAGATGCCGGTCGGACCCTGCAACGGCACCACGAAAGCGACACGCAAGCGCGGCTCGGGCACAGCGATGGCGGGGGCGACCACCTGCCCAGTCTGCGCTCCCGAGGCGGCGGTCACGAGGGGCCGACGGCAATCGTCACGCGGCCGTCACATGACTTCACGACGATGTAACCGGACGTGACACGAGGGTCGTTCCGGATGCTTTCAGACGGCAGTATCGTGAGCCGCAGGAGGGAGATCCACGATGCTGCACCACCCCACGGGCGCGACCCTGCGGCTCAAGCACGCCGAGGCGGCGCTGCGTCGCGCCGTGCACCCGGTGCTCTCCGAGCAGGCCGTCACCTTCGAGCAGTGGCAGGTGCTCGCCGCCCTGCGCGAGCAGCCCGGACTGCGGATGACCGACCTCGCCGAGCTGGCGGTCCTGCCGGCGGCCAGCCTGACCCGGCACGTCGACCACCTCGTGGAGCACGCCCTCGTGATCCGGCGCATCGACCCCGCCGACAAGCGGCGCGCGGTCGTGGCGCTCTCGGGTCTGGGCGAGCAGGTCGCCGCCCGCGTGCACGAGATCGAGACCGCGGTGGCCGACGAGCTGAACGTGCCCGCGCCGCAGCCCTGAGCGGAGGCGGCCGACCCGGGTCGTTCAGCAGGTGGTCGTGGTGGGCTTGGAGGCGAACCGGTCGGCGGTCCAGTCGAGCAGCTCGTCGACGAACGGGCTGGTCGCCCTCAACAGGTCGCCGTGACCCCGCCCGGCGTAGGTCCGGTAGTCCAGCGACTGTCCGGCGGCGCACCGGCCACGCACGTAGTCGTCCTGCAGGCGCAGCGTGACGACGCGGTCGCTCTCCCCCTGGGCGATCAGCAGGGGGGCCGTGATGGCACCGGTCGCGTCGTTCTCGCTCAACCGCCGGGCCAGCGCTCCCTCGTACAGGGAACCCGCGACGAAGCGGTCGGCCATCACGCGGGCCTGGGTCAGTGAGACCTGCGCGGCCTTGGACCGCAGGCAGCGGCTCGCGATCCGGTCGATCGGCAGTCGGGCGCTGGCCCGGACGTGGTCACCCGTGTCGACGTCGTCGTAGGTGGCGTCGTATGCCGCCAGTGCGTAGGCGACGAAGATCGTGCCCACGGGCCGGCGCTGCAGGTCGCGCAGGAAGGTCGTCGGATTGCTGACCGGCGAGACGGCCACGACGCCGGAGAGGCTGACGTCCGGTGCGTAGTCCGGCTGCGACATGGCGGTCCACAACGCCGCATGGCCACCTTGGGAGTGGCCCCAGACGACGGTGCGGCGACCCAAGTCCAGTTGGGGGATGCGCCGGGCCGCGCGCACGGCGTCCAGCACCGAGCGCGCCTCGCCCGAGCCGATCAGGTAGGGCTGGACCCCGCCGGTGCCCAGCCCGGGATAGTCGGGGGCGACGACCGCCCAGCCCCGGTCGAGCGCGGCGTGCACGGCGGCGATCCCGCCGGCGCCCACGGTGTGGCGCGCGCGCAGGCTCGGGGCGCAGCGCGACTCGAGTCCCGTCGTGCCGTGCGCCCACGCGATGACCGGGGCGCGCCCCATCAGCTGGTCGCGCGGCACCGCGACGACCGCACTGGCGATCGTGGGCTCGTCGCCCGCGCGGGTCGTGCTGTAGAGGATGCGCCAGGCGCGGGCGCCGCTGGGCACGTCGGTGGTGAACGGCTCGGCGCGCAGCAGCAGTCCGGGGGAGCGCGGTGCCTCGGCCGGCGCCGTGTAGAAGCGGCCGGGCTCCGGCACCGTGGACGTGACGACGACGGTGTAGCCGCACAGCGCGACCGCGGTGGTCAGGACGACCGTCGCCGTGACCGGACGGGGGAGGTCGGGCGCGAGGCCCGGGAACCCCACCAGCAGGAGGCGCACGCCCAGCAGCACCCCCACGATGAAGACCGAGATGTCCGGCCAGGCCAGGGCCAGCAGCCCCAGCAGGACGAGTCCGACACCCCCGGCGACGTCCCACCACGACCGGCGTCGATGGACGGCCAGCAGCCCTTCGCCGATGAGGACGACCCCCAGCGCGACCACGAGGGCGCGGACTCCCCACACGGGGCGCACGGCCAGCACGATCGCGGCCGTCACCAGCAGGACGCCGATCAGCCGGTCGCGCGCGGTCCGCGCCGTGACCAGCTCGTGGACTCCGGCCACGGCCAGCACGACCACGGTCACGATCAGCAGGGCGTCGACCGCACTGAGGGGGCGGGCGATCGCGACGACGCCCGCCAGGGCCGCCACGGCGGCCAGCGCGGAGCCACCCGGGCGGGACGATCGGTCGAGGCGCATCGGATCCACCGTAGTCCGGCGTTCACCGGTGATCGGTCAGCTCGCCCCGCGGGTCGGGCCCGCGCGGCGGGACACCGGTCAGCGTTCGCGGCGCGCCTCGTCCGGGGTTTCCATGGAGGGAGGCGGTCGATGCGGCCGGATCGTCCCGAACCCCCGAGGAGAAGCGACATGCGGGCAGTGGTGATGCATCAGCCGGGTGACGTCCGGGTGGAGGAACGGGCCGATCCGCGGATCGAGGAGGCGACCGACGCGATCATCGCGGTGACCGCGACCTGTGTGTGCGGCAGCGACCTGTGGCCGTACCGCGGGGCCGAGCCCGTCCACGACCAGGTCATGGGACACGAGTACGTCGGTGTCGTGGAGGAGGTCGGTCCGGACGTGAGCACGATCCGGGTCGGTGACTTCGTGGTCGGCTCGTTCTGGGCCTCGGACGGCACCTGCGAGATCTGCCGGTCGGGCTACGAGGCCTACTGCGTGCACCGGGTCCCGATGGGGGCGATCGGGACCCAGGCCGAGCGCGCGCGGATCCCGCTCGCGGACGGCACCCTCGTGGCCACGCCGGCGGTTCCCGAGGAGGACCTGCTGCCGTCGTTGCTGACGGCGTCCGACGTGCTGGGGACCGGCTGGTTCGCGGCCGTGGCCGCCGAGGCTGGTCCCGGCACGGTGGTCGCGGTCGTGGGCGACGGCGCCGTCGGGTTGATGGGGATCCTGGCGGCCCGCCGGCTCGGAGCCGAGCGGGTCATCGCCTGCAGCCGCCACGAGGACCGGCAGGCACTCGCGCGGGAGTTCGGTGCCACCGACATCGTGACCGAGCGCGGTGACGCGGCGGTGGCACGGATCAAGGACCTGACGGGCGGCTTGGGCGCGCACTCCACGATCGAGGCGGTGGGCACCCAGGAGGCGATGATGCAGGCCATCGGGTCGACGCGGCCCGGCGGGCACGTCGGCTTCGTGGGCGTCTCCCATGACGTCTCGATCCCCGGCGGTCCGCTCTTCATGGCCGGAGTCCACCTCCACGGCGGCCCGGCTCCGGTGCGCCGCTTCCTGCCCGAGCTGATCGACCTGATCTGGAACCGGGAGATCGATCCGGGTCGGGTCTTCGACCTGCAGGTCCCGCTCGAGGACGCCCCCGCGGGGTACCGGGCGATGGACGAGCGGCGCGCCGTCAAGGCGTTGCTCTGGCCGTGACCTGCACCCCCGGGAGCCGAGGGCGGCGACTCACTCTCCGGGCAGCAGGACGCCCAGCTGGGCGCGGACCTCGTCCATGAGTGCCATGACGCGGCGGGTCTCGTCCCAGGGCAGCAGTGGCGACTCGCGTCGTCCGTCGGCCACGCACCGCGCGAGCTCGACCGCCTCGTAGCGCAGCCCCAGGTGGGCCTCGTGCACCTCGGGCTCCCAGACCTCGAGGACCTCGCCGGCCGGGTCGGTCAGGCGGATCGCGGTCGGTTGGTAGAACGGTCCGGCCAGGTCGAGCCGGGCCCGCGTGCCCGCGATGGTCGCGACGGTCGCGGTGGTGGCGGACATGCAGGCGGTGAGTGCCGCGACCGCACCGTCGGCACCGTGCAGCGCGATGGACTCGTGCTCGTCGACACCGAGCGGGGTCAGGGTGCCCACGGCGCGGACGGCCTCGATCCGGGGCAGCAGCATGGCGGCGAGGTGCACCGGATAGACCCCGAGATCGAGCAGCGCGCCGCCGGCGAGCTCGGGGGCCGCGAGCCGCGCGGGTCCGTCCGGGTACAGCAGTTGGCCGTGATCGGCCTGGACCACGCGCACGTCGCCCAGCACGCCCTCCTCGACGGCCCGGCGCACCACGTCGTAGCCGGGCAGGAAGCGCGACCACATCGCCTCGACGCAGGTGACCCCGGCCGCCTCGGCGGCGGTCAGCACCTCGGCGGCCTCGCGAGCGTTGCGGGTGAAGGCCTTCTCGACCAGCACGTGCTTGCCGGCCGCGATGGCCAGCAGCGCGTGGTCGCGGTGCTCCGAGTGCGGCGTGGCGACGTACACCGCGTCGACCTGCGGATCGGCGACCAGATCCTCGTAGGAGCCGTGGAACCCGGCGACGCCGAAGCTCTGGGCGAACCGGCGGGCCCGGTCACGGTCGCGCGACCCGATGGCGACGACCTGCTGGCCGGTGCCCTCGAGCAGCGCCTGGGTCATGGCTGCCGCGATGTGTCCGGCACCGAGGATGCCCCAGCGCAGGACGGGGGCGTCACGGGGATCGCGGATCCGAGAAGGGGGAAGTGCCATACGCCGCATCGTAGGGCGGTGGCAGGATCAGGGCCATGGATCTGACGCTCACCGAGGACCAGCGCGGTTTCCGCGCGCTCGCCCGGGAATTCCTCGACCGCGAGGTCGTGCCCCACCGCGCCGAATGGGACCGGGTCGAGTCCGTCGACACCGCGATCATCCCCAAGCTCGGCGACATCGGCTTCATGGGCCTGACGATCCCCGAGGAGTACGGCGGCATCGGCGGCGACTACGTCACGTACGTGCTCGCGATGGAGGAGCTGGGCCGGGCCGACTCGGCGATCCGAGGCATCGTCTCGGTCTCGACGGGCCTGTTCGGCAAGTCGGTCCTGCAGTTCGGCAGCGAGGAGCAGAAGCAGCGGTGGCTGCCGGGCATCGCCTCGGGCCGGTTGCTCGGCTGCTTCGGCCTGACCGAGCCCGACAACGGCTCGGACGCGGGCAACCTGCGCACGCGGGCCGTGCGTGACGGCGACGAGTGGGTGATCGACGGCTCCAAGATCTTCATCACGAACGGCACGTGGGCCGACGTGGCGCTGGTCTTCGCCCGCACGGGCGGTCCCGGACCCAAGGGCGTGTCCGCCTTCCTGGTCCCGACGGACACACCCGGGTTCGAGGCGACCGAGGTGAAGGGCAAGCTCGGTCTGCGCGGACAGGCGACCGGGGCGCTGTCCTTCAGTGGCATGCGCGTGCCGTCCGACGCCCTGCTGGGCGAGGAGGGCCAGGGCTTCCGGATCGCCATGACCTCGCTCGACAAGGGCCGCGTGGGCATCGCCGCCAGCTGCGTGGGCATCATCCAGGGCTGCCTCGAGGCGTCGGTCGAGTACAGCACCGCCCGCGAGCAGTTCGGCCGGCCGATCGCGTCGTACCAGCTGGTCCAGGACATGATCGCCGAGATGTCGGTCGACGCCGACGCCGCGCGACTGCTGACGTGGCGTGCCGCCGACCTGATCGACCGGGGCGAGCGCTTCAGCGTCGAGGCGTCCAAGGCGAAGCTCTACGCCTCCGAGCAGGCCGTCAAGGCGGCGAACCTCGCGATCCAGGTCTTCGGCGGCTACGGGTACGTCGACGAGTACCCGGTGGCGAAGTACATGCGCGACGCGCGGGTCATGACCCTCTACGAGGGCACGAGCCAGATCCAGAAGCTGATCATCGGTCGGTCCGAGACCGGGATCAGCGCCTTCTCGTGAGCGGCGTCGTCTTCGACCTGGTCATCGCGCTGGTCATCGTCCTGGGCCTGGTCGGCGCGATCGTGCAGGTCGTCCCCGGTGGCTTCGTCGTCGGTGGGGCCGTCATCGTGTGGGGGATCGTCACGGGTGGGGCCACCGGCTGGACGGTGGCGGCCCTGGCGCTCGTGCTGACGCTCGCGGCGATGGGGCTGAAGTACCTGCTCGCCGGGCGGTACCTGCAACGGCGAGGGGTCCCGAACCGCAGCCTCGTCGTGGGTGCGGTCCTGGGCGTCGTCGGCTTCTTCGTCATCCCGGTCGTCGGCCTCTTCGTCGGATTCGCCGGCGGCACGTACCTGTCGGAACTGCAGCGCCTCGGCGACGAGCCGGCGGCGCGCCGAGCCACGGGCCACGCGCTGCGCGCCACCGGCATCGCGATCCTCGTCGAGCTGACCGGTGCCCTGCTGACCGCGGGCGCCTGGCTGGTGGCGGTGCTGGTCGTCCGCGTCTGAACCGGGGTGCGGCCCTCGGTGCGCCCTACGCTGACCGCATGAGCGTCGACGAGCCGCACGTCTCCTGCACGTCGCAGAAGCTGAACCGGCTGCGGGCCGGGGTCCTGGGGGCGAACGACGGCATCGTGTCCGTGGCCTCCCTCGTCGTGGGCGTGGCCGGCGCCACGAGCGACACCGGGGCGATCGCGACCGCAGGGACGGCGGCCCTGGTCGGCGGCGCGGTCTCGATGGCGCTGGGGGAGTACGTCTCGGTCAGCAGTCAGCGCGACAGCGAGCGGCACATGATCGGGCTGGAGAGCCGGGAGCTGCGTGAGGACCCCGAGGGCGAGCTCGAGGAGCTCACCCAGATGTTGCAGGAGCGAGGTATCGCCGAGGCGACGGCCCGTCAGGCGGCCCGCGAGATGACCGAGCACGACGCCCTCGCCGCGCACCTCGAGGTCGAGCTGGGCATCGACGCCGACGACCTGATCAGCCCGTGGAGCGCGGCGTTCTCCTCGGCCGTGGCGTTCACGGCCGGCGGTCTGCTGCCGCTCGTGGCGATGCTGGCCACGGGACTGGACGCGAGGCTCGCGGTCACCTTCGCGACGGTGCTGGTGGCGCTCGCGCTGACCGGGACGATCTCGGCCCGCATCGGGGGCGGGGACCGGCGCCGAGCCGCCGTGCGGCTCGTCGTGGGTGGCGCCCTGGCGCTGGCCCTGACCTACCTGATCGGCCGGCTGCTCGGCTCCAGCGGCATGGTCTGACCGGTCGTCACTCGGTCGACTCGTCCTCGTCCAACGGCACCGACCGTTCTGCGTCCGGGACGACGTCGTCGTCGTCCTCGTCGTCCCAGGCGTCGCGCTGCTGCTCGGCGGCGTCGGCGGGCTCGGCCGTGGGGATCAGGTCCGGCTCGGCGGGGGTCTGGGGCTGCTCCGGGTCGATGGTCATGATGGCCTCCTTCGCTCTGTTCGATCGTGCCTCACCCGGGCGCCTCTCGCAGGTGCGCGACCGCGTCCGGGGCCAGTAGGTTCGGGGCCATGGACGACTCGTACTCACCTTCGGAGCGCCGGGGCTACCGCCGGATCGCCATCGCCGGCGTCCTGCTCCTGCTCGCACTGGGGCTGTTCCCCGCGACCGCCGCCGTGTTCGACGAGACGAACGAGGGCGCGATCCTGCCGGTCTTCGTGCTCCTCATGGTCGTCGTGGGGGCGTTGCTGTGGGTGTTCGTCCCGGCGATCGCCGGTGAGGGACACCGGCTCGGACACCGGGTGGTCGTCGGTGCCGGAGCGGGTCTGACCGCCGCGGCGGTGGCCGCGCTCGTCTTCTACGCACTGCTGAACGGCTACTCCGGCACCTGACGTAGTTCAAACAGGTGGTGTGAAACGCATCACATGTGACTACGATGACCTCCTGACACTCGGGAGGTAGTCATGCGCCGGATCCTCGTCGCCCTAGTCATGGCCACGGCACTGGCCGCGGTTCCGTCTGCTCCGGCCTCGGCGGCGGTCTCGGCGACCACGTTCGACCAGCGGCTGCACGACCAGACGAACCGCTCGCGCCAGGCGCACCACCTGAGGAAGCTGCGCTTCCACGCGTGTCTCGACCGCTACGCCCAGCGCCAGGCCCGCCGGATGGCGAAGCAGCAGCGGATGTTCCACCAGGACCTCTCGGTGGTGTTGCGACAGTGCAACGCGCGCGCCGTCGGCGAGAACGTGGCGCACGGCTACCGGACGCCTCGGTCGAACATCCGGGCGTGGCTGGACTCGCCGGGGCACCGTCACAACATGCTCAGCCGCAAGTACACGCGGCTGGGGATCGGCGTGGCGAAGGACGCCCGGGGGCACACGTGGACCGCGCAGGTCTTCGGTCGCCCGGCCTGAGGGTCACTGCAACGTCGCCGTGAGGCGCATCGCGTTGTCGACGAACCGCAGGTGCGCGGGGCGTCGCGTCCACTCCTCGATCGTCAGCTCGCGTGACTTCGCGCGGTAGGCGTCCTCGACCTGCCTGATCCGCTCGACGACCGACGCGTCCGGCAGCATCAGGGTCATCTCGTAGTTCAGTGCGAACGAGCGCATGTCCATGTTGCTCGTGCCCAGGACGGCGACGTCGTCGTCGATGCTGAGGTGCTTCGCGTGCAGCACCAGCGGGGCCGGGTAGAGCCAGATCCGGACGCCGGCCTCGAGCAGCTCGCGGTAGTACGACGCCTGCGCGTGCCCCACCATGAACTGGTCGGCCTGCTCGCTGACGAACAGCTCGATGTCGACGCCGCGCTGCGCGGCCGTGGTGACGGCATACAGCAGCGTCTCGTCCGGCACGAAGTACGGACTGGTCAGCGAGATGCGGTGGCGGGCGTTGTAGAGCAACGAGGTGAACAGGCGCAGGTTGTTCTCCTCCTCGAACCCGGGCCCGCTGGGGATCAGCTGGACGGCCACGCCCACCACGTCCCGGGGCGAGTGCGGCGTCTGCTCGACCTCGTGGGTCGCGATGTCGAGCACCTCCCCGGTCTCGAGGGCCCAGTCGGCGCTGAACAGCGCATCGATCGTGGCCACCACGGGGCCCTCGAGCCGGCACCACAGCTCGACCCACTCGCGGCCGATCCGGCGGTTCTTCGGCTTGCCGTACGAGGGGTGGGTCAGGTTCAGCGACCCGGTGAACCCGACGACGTCGTCCACGACCAGCAGCTTGCGGTGGTTGCGCAGGTCGGGCCGGCGGAAGCGGCCCCGCAGTGGCAACAGCGGCATCATCAGGTGCCAGTCGATGTCGGAGGCGGCCAGGCGTCGCTTGAGCTCGCGGTACCCGTTGATGCGGCGTGTGCCGAGGTGATCGAAGAGCAGCCGGACGACCACCCCACGCGCCGTCGCCCGGTCGAGCGCGTCGAAGAACGGCGTCGTCATCTCGTCGAGCGCCATGATGTAGAACTCGACGTGGACGCGCTCGCGGGCCTCATCGATGGCCGCGATCATCTCGTCGATCGACTCCTGGTAGTCCGGCAGCAGCGTGACGTGGTTCCCGGCCGTCAACGGCATCGAGGCCAGCCGGTGGTTCAGCTGCACGATGGGCTCGACGTAGTCCGGTGCGTCGGCCGGGGCGGGAGCCGTGAGTGCCTCGGTCTCGCGGGCGATCACGCGGTTGGCGGTGGTCAGCTCGCGGCGGCGGTGATGACCGATGCGGGCACTGCCGAAGAGCAGGAAGGCGAGTGCGCCGACGAACGGCGCGAAGGCGATCAGGATGAGCCACGCCATGGCCGTCTGCGGGCGACGCCCCTCAGGGATGATGCCGATGGCCGCGATGTTGATCGCGAAGTGGGCGGCCACGGCGGCCAGCGAGAGGAGCGTGCCGGCGTGATCCATGACGGCACGTTACCGCCGCCGGACCCGAGGGATGGGTCACCACTCGCGGCGGCCGCGCTTGATCTGGCTGCGCCGTTTCTTGGCGTCGAGTCGCCGTTCGACGGACCCGCGGGTGGGGCGCGTGGGCCGGCGGCTCTTCACGGGACGCAGGGCCTCCGCGACCAGCCCCTCCAGACGCCGCACGGCGTCCTCGCGGTTGCGCAGCTGCGACCGGTGCGCCGACGCGACGACGGACAGGTGACCGTCGACGAGCCGCCCGCGCAGCCGCGCGACGACGCGCGCCTTCTGCTCGGGCGTGAGGACGCTGCTGTCGGTGGGGGACCAGAGGACCTCGGCGCGGGTCTCGGTGGTGTTGACGTGCTGGCCGCCCGGGCCGGACGAGCGGCTGAAGCGCCAGGTCAGCTCGGACTCGGGGAGTCGGACGACCGGCCGGTCAGGACTCATCGTCGGCGAGCAGGCCGTAGAGCCGGCGACGCGCGTCGGCCACGATCGCGGCCGCCTGGGCCTGATGCGCGGGGGAGCCGTCGGTCATGACGTGGCGTGCCGCGGACATGAGCGACCTGAGGGCGGTGTTGAGCGCCGCGGACTCCGCGGGGATGCCGCGACCGAGCTGCTCGGCGTCCCAGGGCTCGCCGAGCGCATCGCGGTTCTCCTCGACGTACGCCGCTCCGGTGTCGGTCAGGCTGGCGGTCTTGCGGCCCTCGACCCGCTCGAACTCGATCAGACCCTCGTCCTCCAGCTGCTGCAGGACGGGATAGATCGACCCGGGGGTGGGGGACCAGGCGCCGTCGCTGCGCGCGGCGATCTGCTGGATCAGGCTGTAGCCGTGGGCGGGAGCCTCGGCCAGGAGCAGCAGGGCGGCCGCGCGCACGTCGCCGCCCTTGCGGCCACGCCGTCCGCCGCGGCCCGTGCGGCCGGGACCGAGCTCCCACTCGAAGTCGCGCGGGCCGCCGCGCCGCGAGCGGTGGGGGTGACCGGGGCGCCCGGCAGGCCGGTGCTCGGTGCGATGCATGATCGTCCCCTCTCGGTTCGGGACGACGACGGTCGTCGTCGACACGTCAACGATAGGTCGACGCGCCGACGACCTCGGTGGGGCGGGGGCCGGACTCAGCCCTGCACGTAGTTCGAGAGCTGGTCGCGCTCGAACTCCAGCTGGTCCATCCGGAACTTCACGGCGTCCCCGATGCTGAGGAGCCCGACGACCTCGTCGTTCTCGAGCACCGGCACGTGCCGCACCCGGTGGTCGGTCATCGTGCTCATCAACGAGCCGAAGGAGTCCTCGGGCCCGCACACGCGGACGTCGGTGGTCATGATCTGCGAGACCGTGGCCGAGCGCGGGTTCTCGAGCCCTCGCAGCTTGCGAACGACGTCGCGCTCGGAGACGATCCCGCCCATCGAGCGGCCGTCGGTGCTGACCACCAGGGCGCCGATGTTGTGCTCGGCGAGCATGTCCAGCAACTCGTCCACCGTGGCATCGGGCGAGATGGTCAGGACGGTGGCACTGCCCTTGGCAGTGAGGACGTCGCGTACGCGCATGTGGCCTCCTAGGTTGCTCGGCAGTGTAACTCTGATCACAGCCGAAGCGCAGGGCCCGTCTCGCGGGTGGGACTCAGTCGTCAGTCGTCGCGGTTGAAGCGCAGGCGCGTGACGTTGTCGGCGACGGGCTCGTCGGCGGAGTCGCCCGACTCGTCCGCCCACACCGAGTCGTGGTCGGGGAAGTGACCCAGGTACGCCATGACCGCGTCGTGCAGCCGGCCGTTGGTCGCGATGGCGTTGGCACCCCACGGTCCGGGCTCGCCGGCCAGGCTCGTGAACTGGCCGCCGGCCTCGCGCACGATGATGTCGAGCGCAGCCATGTCCCACAGGTTGAGCTCGGGCTCGGCGGCGATGTCGACCGCGCCCTCGGCCACGAGCATGTACGACCAGAAGTCGCCGTAGGCCCGGGTGCGCCAGCACTGGCGCAGCAGCGCGTCGAACTCGCCCTGGCGGTTGATCTGGTCCCAGCTGGGCGCCGAGGAGTACGACATCGACGCGGCGGTCAGCTCGCGCACGGCCGACACGTGGATGGGGCGGGTCTGGCGGAAGGACTTGCCGGTGTGCGCGCCGTCGCCCTTCATCGCCCACCAGCGGCGGCCGAGGGCCGGCGCCGAGACGCAGCCGACGACGATCTCGCCGGCCTCCTCGAGGGCGATCAGGGTGGCCCACACCGGGACGCCACGGACGAAGTTGGAGGTGCCGTCGATCGGATCGACGATCCAGCGCCGTTCGGCGTTCTCGGACGTCCCCTCGATCTCGCCGGACTCCTCGCCCAGCACGATGTCGCGCCCGCGCGAGGTCTTCAGCGTGCGCCGGATCGCGTCTTCGACGGCACGGTCGGACTCCGTCACGTACGTCATGTCCGGCTTCGTCGAGACCTCGAGGTCGAGGGCGCCGAAGCGGTCCATGCTGAGGTTGTCCGCGGAGTCGGCCAGGACGTGGGCCAGTCGCAGGTCGTCGAGGTACGGGTTGGCCATGGGGTCAGCCTACGGTCTGGCGCCCGCGTCCCGGTCAGTACTCGTCGGCGAGCGAGCGACTGGCCATGATCCGGCGGAACGACTGGAGGCGCGCCGGGTCGATCTCGCCGTTCGCAGCGGCCGTGTCCAGGGCGCACTCGGGCTCCTCGGCCAGGTGCGTGCAACCACGCGGGCAGTCCCGTGCGGCGGTGTTCAGGTCCGCGAAGGCGCGCAGGATCCGCTCGATGTCGACGTGCGCGAGCCCGAAGGAGCGGAACCCGGGGGTGTCGACGATCCGGCCCCCGAAGGGCAGCTGCAGGATCATCGCCGAGGTCGAGGTGTGCCGGCCGCGGCCGGTGACCACGTTGACGTGGCTGGTCGTGCGGTGTGCGTCCGGGACGAGGGCGTTGACGAGCGTGGACTTGCCCACGCCACTGTGGCCGATCAACACGCTGGTGCGGTCGCGCAGCAGGTCGCGCAGGTCGTCGAGGTCGCCGTCGAGGCGGGTGGTCACGATGCGCACGTCCAGCGGCGCGAGCTGCGCCACGACGTCCTCGGCCGGTGCCAGGTCTGCCTTGGTCAGGCACACGGCGGGGTCCATGCCCGCGTCGTACGCCGCCACCAGGCAGCGATCGATCAGACCCGGACGCGGGGGCGGGTCGGCCAGCGCGGTGACGATCACCAGCTGGTCGGCGTTGGCCACGACGACGCGCTCGATCGGATCGTCGTCGTCGGCGCTGCGCCGCAGCACGGTCCGCCGCTCGAGCACCTCCACGATGCGCGCGAGGCTGCCCGGTGCGCCGGACACGTCGCCGACGATGCGGACCTCGTCGCCCACGACGACGCCCTGGCGCCCCAGGGGACGCGACTTCATCGCGGTGACGACGGTGCCGTCCTCGAGCAGCAGCGTGTAGCGACCGCGGTCGACGGTGGTGACGATGGCCACGACGGCGTCGGAGTAGTCCGGCCGGTCCTTCGTGCGGGGCCGGGTGCGGCGACGGGGCCGCTCGTACTGGTCGTGCTCGTCCCTCACGACACCGCTCGCATCCAGTCGTCGGCGAAGCCCGGGTAGGTCTTGGCCGTGGTGCCGATGTTCTCGACCGTGACGTCGTCGACGCGCAGTCCGATGACCGCCCCGGCGTGCGCCATGCGGTGGTCCTCGTAGGTGGCGAAGGAGCCGCCGTGCAACGGAGCGGGCGAGATCACGAGTCCGTCCTCCCGCTCCTCGACCCGGCCGCCGAGCCGGTTGATCTCGGTGGCCAGGGCCGCGAGCCGGTCGGTCTCGTGGCCGCGCAGGTGGGCGATGCCGGTCAGGGTGCTGGGGGTGTCCGCCAGGGCGGCCAGCGCGGCCACCACCGGAGTGAGCTCGCCGACGTCGTGCAGGTCGAGCTGGACACCGCGCAGCCGGTCCGGTCCGGTGAAGACCAGGTCGTCCCCGTCGCGTGCGGCCGTGCCGCCGAAGGCCGCGGCGAGGTCGCGCCAGGCGTCACCGGCCTGGTCGGTCTGCTCGGGCCAGTGGCGCACCCGGACGCGGCCCGCGGTCGCCAGGGCGGCGGCGACGAAGGGGCCGGCGTTGGACAGATCGGGCTCGATGGTGACGTCCAGCGCCTTGACGGGGCCCGGATGGACCTGCCACCGACCGGGGGACTCGTCGACGACGATCCCGCGGCGGCGCAGCTCGGTGACTGTCATGGCGACGTGGGGCAACGAGGGCAGCGACCCACCCTCGTGCCGCAGGTCCAGGCCTTCGCGGAAGCGCGGGGCGACCAGCAGCAGGGCGGACACGAACTGGCTCGAGGCCGAGGCGTCGACGGTCAGCGGCCCGCCGCGGACCTCGCCGGCGCCGTGCACGGTGAAGGGCAGGGTCGAGCGGCCGTCGTCGTCGATCTGCACGCCCAGGTCGCGCAGGCTGGAGATCGTGGTGCCCATGGGCCGCTCGCGGGCCCGGGGGTCACCGTCGAAGCGCACGGGTCCCGTGCCGAGCGCGGCGACCGGCGGGACGAAGCGCATGACGGTGCCGGCGAGACCGCAGTCGACCGTCGCCGACTCGACGGGAGTGATCGGCTCGACCGTCCACCGGTCCTCGCCGCGGTCGATCCGCGCGCCGAGGGACACCAGGGCCGAGGCCATGAGCTCGGTGTCGCGGGCGACCAGGGGGAGTCTGACGACGCTGGGGCCGTCGGAGATCGCGGCCAGGACGAGTGCCCGGTTGGTCTGGGACTTCGAGCCGGGGAGCAGGACGTCGGAGTGGACCGCGCCTGCCACCCGCGGGGCACGCCAGTCGGTCATCCTCGCAAGTCGCTGATCTGGTCGACGACGGTGTCCTTGGCCGCGACGGCGCGACGAGCGGCACGCGAGCCCAGCCACGGCTTGTGCGGCTCGGGGTCGAGCGTCGACAGCAGCAGGCCACCCGTCAGCGAGACGTTCTTCATGAAGTGCGTGAACTGGTTCCGCTTGGCCACGGGGTCGGTCTCGTTCCAGAAGGGGTGACCCGTGACGGTCGTGGCGGGCATGGTGGCCGCCAGGACGAGGGCGGACGTCCGCGGCAGCCGGCCGGTGGCCAGCGTCCCGCCGGCCGTGATGTGGACGAGCGCGTTCAGACGGACGAGGTTCTTGGCCGACAGGTGGGCCTGGGGCGCCACCTTGCGCAGGACGTCGGCGACCGGCTGCGTCTTCGCGGCCAGCGCGTCGGGCTTGCGCAACGCCATCACCCCGCCGGAGATGAACATCGTCGCCAACATCGGACGGGCCACCACACGCAGGAGAGTCATGGGTTCATCATGCCGCAGGACGGCGTCGGTGCCGAGGCGACGCTCAACTCCCGAAGGCGCCCCACATGCTGTCCCCGGCGCTCGTGACCGTGAACGTGCCCGTGGGGAACGGCGTCAGGGTGCCGAGTCGCAGGCTGGGGACCGAGCGGTCGGCGGAGACCTGGTGGGTGCAGGTGATCTGCGCGCTGAAGGCGGACGCGCGCTCGCAGTCCCAGCCCTTCGTCCACCCGGTGACGAGCTCGACGTCGGGAAGTCCGCCGGTGAAGTCGACTCGGACGACGACCCGCTGTCCCGCCACGGCACCGCGTCCGACGCGGAAGTCGAGGTTCACCGAGAAGAAGCCCACCCGCGCCAGGCCCGAGACCGAGGAGTCGACAGGGCTCGGCGTCGGCTCGGTGGTCGGGTCCGTCGTCGGCTCAGTCGTCGGCTCGGTGGTCGGTTCCGTGGTCGGCTCGGTGGTGGGTTGCGTCGTCGGCTCGGTGGTCGGTTCCGTGGTCGGCTCGGTGGTGGGTTGCGTGGTCGGTTCCGTCGTGGGCGCTGTCGTCGGCTCGGTGGTCGGTTCCGTCGTGGGCGCTGTCGTCGGTTCCGTGGTCGGCTCCGTCGTCGGCTCGGTGGTCGGTTCCGTGGTGGGCTGCGTGGTCGGCTCGGTGGTCGGTTCCGTGGTGGGTTGCGTGGTCGGTTCCGTCGTGGGCGCTGTCGTCGGTTCCGTGGTCGGTTCCGTCGTCGGCTCGCTGGTGGGCTGAGTCGTCGGCTCGGTGGTCGGTTCCGTGGTGGGTTCCGTCGTCGGCTCGCTGGTGGGCTGAGTCGTCGGTTCCGTGGTCGGCTCGGGCGTGGGGATGGTCGTCGGCTCAGGCGTCGGGTCCGAGGTCGGCGACGTGGTGGGCTCCGTCGTCGGGTCCGTCGTCGGCTCGGTGGTCGGCTCCGTGGTCGGCTCGGTGGTCGGGTCCGGTGTGGGCTCCGAGGTCGGCGGGCTGGTGGGCTCGGTGGTCGGGTCCGTCGTCGGCGGGCTGGTGGGCTCGTCGGTGGGGTCCGAGGTCGCCGGGCTGGTGGGTTCCTCAGTCGGTTCCGTCGTGGGTTCCTCAGTCGGTTCCGTCGTGGGTTCCTCAGTCGGTTCCGTGCTCGGCTCGTTGGTCGGCTCGGTGGTCGGGTCCGGCGTCGGGATCGTGGTCGGTTCCGGCGTCGGCTCGTTGGTCGGCTGCGACGCGGGGTCGGTGGGCTGTGGCGCGGGATCGTCGTGCCCGGCGGTGGGCTCGTCCGTCGGCAGCGGGAACTCCACGTCCGGGAACGGCTCCTGCGGCATGGTCTGGTCCGGTGGCGTGTCGTCCGGTGGTGAGTCCTGCGACTCGTCGGAGCCGTCGGGGGCGTCCTGCCACACGTCGGGGTCCAGGACGGGTCCGACGACCGGGGGAGCGGGGTCGAACGGACCCTCGCCAGGAAGCGTGGACAACCCGGGCCGCGAGGCCTGGGTGGTGGTCTCGAGGGCCGGGGGCGAGTCGACCGAGATCAGCGCTGCCGCTCCGGCGATCAGGACGACACTGGCCGCGGCGCCGGCGGCGATCCCCGCAGGACCGATGGTGCCCAGGACGCCCATGACGCCCGACGTCGAGCCGCCGGCGGCACCGGCACCGCCACCGGCGGATCCACCGCCCTGGCGCAGGGCGCCCGCGGCGCCGGCCAGCACACCCGATCCGCCCGTTGCCTGCAGGTATCCCGACGCGGCCGTGCCGAGGATCGCGGGGGCCAGGATCCCGGCGAGGCCGTGGTTGAAGTCCTGCAGCTCCAGGTACAGGCCCATGCAGCCCCGGCACTCGTCGATGTGACGCTGGACCTTGCCGGAGTCGCGGCGCGACAGTCCGCCACGGACGAAGGCGCCGAGGTTGCCGATCGCGAACTGGCACTCCGGCGTGGTCGCGGGGACCAGGTGCTTCTGCAGGTACGCCTGACGCAAGCCCTCGCGGGCGCGGTACGCCAGGGCCGAGACGCTGTTCGCGCTCATGCCGAGCATCGGCGCGATGTCCGCGGGCTTCTGGCCCTCGACGTCGAGGTGCCACAGCACCATCTGCCAGCGCTCGGGCAGGGAGGCGAAGGCCTCGGCCGTCGTCGTGCGCTCGAAACCCAGCTCGGCGGTGTCGACGAAGTCGACGCGGCCGTCGAGTTCGAACTGGTCGTCGGTCGGACGCTCGCGGGTGACGGCACGGATGCGATCGACGTGCAGACGCCGCACGGCGGTCAGCAGGTAGGCGCGGAAGGACTCCTCGGGGCCGCCGCCCTTCTGGATCGTGACGAGGACCTTCGTGAACGCCTCGGCGACGAGGTCGTCCGCGTCGGGTCCGCGCATCAGCTGACGCGCGAGTCGCATGGCAGCCACCTGGTGGCGGCCGTAGAGCTCGCCGTACGCCGCCTGATCGCCGGCGCGGACGGCGCTCAACAGGTCGGCGTCGCTGCGCTCATCGCCCATGGGAGCAGTGCGTGCGTCAACTGACACGGCCTGCCCCCTCTCGCCCGGTCATGCGGTCACCGTGTGCGGCCACGGTGAACCTCGGTGTCAGTCTAGGGGGCTCTCGCCGCTGCTGTCCCTGCCTTGTCGTGGCTCATCGGGACCACTTCGGGTGATCATTCGCCCCGGGGCGACGGTCTGAACTGCCAGTTACGCGACGTCGGCGCAGCGGGGTCGAGCGGGCAGGGGCCCGCAGAAGTGAGGCGAATGTCCGAATTATGCTGCGAAAAATCGCGTCATGGGGCAACGTGGCTCGCGTCTCCTCCATGTGACACGGCGATTCCGCCCGGCTTGCGAGAGGAGGCACGGATGAACCCGTACGACGACGTGAACTATCTCGAACTCGACTCGGCAGTCCGTGCCGGCCGGGTGGACGCGGTGGACGTTGCACACGAGGTGGGAGCGAGTGCAGCGTCCCTGGGGGTTCCACTTCACGAGGTCCTGGACCGCGTGGAGAGGGCCTTCGACGGCCTCGAGCCATCGTTCGCGATGGTCCGCGGGGTCGCCGTGGCGTGGGCCGAGACGTCTCGAGGGCTGCAACTCGAGACGTCCTGTGAGGATCCGCTGACCCAACTGTCGACCGTGGCGCACCTGCGTCACAGCCTGGACGCGCTGTACCGCGGCGCGATCCGGGACGGCACGACGGTCTCGGATCGACACGGTCTCCTCGTGGTCGAACTGCACCGGCAGTCCGGTCACGCGCTGGAGTCGACGTTGCACGCGGTCGACGTGAGCGTCGCCCTGCGCACCGTCTTCCCCGGCGACGAGGTGATCGCCCACCTGACCCCCCGAAGGTTCTGCGTCGTGGCCGACCGAGACCGGTTGGACCAGCCGACGATGAACCTCGTCACGATCCTGCTGCGCCGCACGTTCGAGTCGCCGCCTCCACGGGTGTGGCTCGAGATGCTGCCTGCTGACGCACAGGACGTGACCTGGGTGGTCGACGCACTCACCGGGTGAGCCGGCGGGATCCGCCACCATCTCGGGTGTGGCGGAACCCGCCGGATCGGTCCGGTGGGCACCGCGGGTGCCTACGATGGCCGCATGTGCGGCCGTTACGCGACCTCGCGGACCCCGGCGAACCTGGTCGACGACTTCGAGGCCGAGGTCGGCGACCTGTTCACCGACACCGGACCGGACTTCAACCTCGCCCCGACCAAGCTGGCGCCGTTGGTCGTGGGCCGGACGAAGGACGAGGGCTTCCGGCGTGAGCTGGTGACCGCCAAGTGGGGCCTGGTGCCGTCCTGGGCGAAGGACCCCTCCATCGGCAACAAGCTGATCAACGCGCGCAGCGAGACCGTCGCGGACAAGCCGTCGTTCCGCAAGGCCTTCGCGAAGCGTCGGGCCATCGTGCCCGCGGACGGGTTCTACGAGTGGTACCAGCCCGAGGCCGGCGCGGACGGCAAGCGGCCGCCGAAGCAGCCCTTCTTCATGAGCGCGGAGGGCGGACTGGGCCTGGCCGGGCTCTACGAGTTCTGGAAGGACCCGCAAGGCCAGTGGCTGCTGACCTACACGATCCTCACGACGTCGGCCGAGGGCGAGGACGGCCGCATCCACGATCGTGCGCCCCTGATCGTCGACGGCGAGATCGCGAGCCGCTGGCTGGCGGCCGAGCCGTGGCCCGACGCGCTCGAGCACCTGGTGCCCGCCACGCCGGGCGAACTGCGCGCCTGGCCGGTCTCGACCGCGGTCAACAACGTGCGCAACAACGGTCCCGAGCTCGTCGAGCCGCTGCCGCTCGGGGAATAGCCGGGGCGCCACGACGGTTTGACCTCACAGGAGGATCGAATGCTCGCATGCCCCGTACGACCGGCCACAGTAGGCTGGGAGACGATGACTGACGACACCGTCGTGGACCCCTCGACCGAGACCGCGGAGGCGCGCCAGGCCCGATTCGAGGCCGACGCCCTTCCCTTCCTCGACCAGCTCTACTCCGCCGCGTTGCGGATGACCCGCAACCCCCAGGACGCCGAGGACCTGGTGCAGGAGGCGTACGCGAAGGCGTTCAGCGCCTTCCACCAGTTCAAGCCCGGCACGAACCTGAAGGCGTGGCTGTACCGGATCCTGACGAACACGTACATCAACCACTACCGCAAGAAGCAGCGCCAGCCGCAGCAGGTCACCGACGAGATCGAGGACTGGCAGATCGCGGCGGCCGCGGCGCACAGCTCGACCGGCATGAAGTCGGCCGAGATGGAGGCTCTCGAGCGGTTGCCCGACTCCGACGTCAAGGACGCCCTGCAGAAGCTGCCCGAGGACTTCCGCTTCGCGGTGTACCTCGCCGACGTCGAGGGGTTCCCCTACAAGGAGATCGCCGAGATCATGGACACGCCGATCGGCACCGTGATGTCGCGACTGCACCGCGGACGCCGTCAGTTGCGTGAGCTGCTCACGGATTACGCCCGCGAGCGAGGTATGAAGGTTCCGACGGGAGGTGACGCCTCATGAGCTGCGACGGACCCGACTGCGAGAAGGCTCTGAGGAATCTCTACAACTTCCTCGACCACGAGCTCGACGGCGCCAGCTGCGACGAGATCCAGACCCATCTGGACGACTGCTCCAACTGCCTCACCGAGTACCACCTCGAGGAGATCGTGAAGTCTCTGGTGGGGCGTTCATGCACCGAGACCGCACCGCCGCCGCTGCGCGACAAGGTGCTCTACCGGATCCGCTCGGTGCAGGTCGAGATTCGCACCGAGACCTTGCCCTGACGCACCCAGGAACGACGAAACCCCATCCGAGCGGATGGGGTTTCGTTCTTCTCGGCACGATTCACGCGTTGGGGCGCTTGCCGTGGTTTGCGCCCTTCTTGCGGCGTGCCCGACGCTTGCGACCGGTCTTGCCCATGGTCTCCTCCTAATAAAGCTGACCATCAAGTCTCCCATACTCAGTCGACGCCTGGCACCCGGGACAGGAACCGCTCGCGATCGACCACGACGCGGCGCACCTGACCACTGGCGACCAGGACGCCGTTCTGGTCTCGGGCAGCCACCTCGAAGATGACCATGCGCCCGTCGCGGTGCGAGACCGAGGCGGTCGTCGTGATCGTGGCGCCGACTGCGCTGGCCACCAGGTGTTGCAGCTCGACGCGGGTGCCGACGCTGGTCTGGGTCTCCTCGAGGTCGAGCGCGGCACAGGTGGCCTCCTCGAGCCAGGCCAGGGCGACGGGGGTGCCGAGCACCTCCAGGTCGCCACTGCCCACGGCGCGCGCGGTGTGCTCCGGTCCGACGGTGTGGGTGATCTGGGCTTCGCTCATCGGACGACCCTATCGGCGTGACCGTCGTCGGTGGGCGCGAGACCGGCGACGCTCAGACGCCCATCGTGGTGCGCGGGTACAGCGCGTTGACGTCCGTCGCGACGTTGACGAGGTAGGGCACGCCCGAGGCGAAGGCACGGTCCAGGGCCGGTCCGATCTCCTTCGGGTCGGTCACGAACTCGCCGCCCGCGCCCAAGGCCTGGGCCACCTGGTCGTACCGCGTGTTGGGCGCCAGGTCCGCTGCCACGTCGTAGCCGTAGAGCATCTGCATCGGGGGCTTCTCCAGGCCCCACGCCGAGTTGTTGCCCACGACGATCACGACGGGCAGGTTGTGGCGGACCAGGGTGTCGATGTCGATGATCGACATGCCGGCGGCGCCGTCGCCCATCAACAGCACGACCTGGCTGGACGGGCGGGCGATGCGTGCGGCCATCGCGGCGCCGAGTCCGGCACCGAGGCAGCCGTACGGGCCGGGGTCGAGCCAGCCGCCGGGCCGCTGGGGCTCGACGAACTTGCCCGCGAAGGAGACGAAGTCCCCACCGTCGCCGATGACGACCGCGTCGTCGGCCAGCCGCGGCAGCAGCTCGCCGTAGATGCGCGCCGGGTGGATCGGGTCGGCCTCGGCCGTCAGCAGGGCGGAGTCGCGCTCGATCGCGGCGGCCACGATGTCCTGCAGCTCAGCCAGCCACGGCGACCAGTCGGGCTTGGAGACGCCCGCCTGCAGGCCGGTCAGCAGGCCGTCGAACACCAGGCTGAGGTCTCCGGCGACCGAGGCGCCCAAGGCCGCATGCGCCGAGACCTGGTCGGGGGAGTCGGCCACGTGAACCGTCACGGCCGGCGCGGCGCCGTCCTTGCCGCCGAAGCGGCCGAAGCCCAGGCGGAAGTCCAAGGGGGTTCCGACGACCACCACGAGGTCCGCCGTGCCGAGCGCCCGGGAGCGGGCCCGCGTCACGAGGTTGCCGTGCCCGCCGGGCACGATGCCGCGACCCATGCCGTTCGCGATGGCGGGGATGCCGGTCTCCTCGACGAAGCGCAGGGCGGCCTCCTCGGCGTGGTCGGACCACACGTCGGTACCCAGGATCACGACGGGGCGCTGGGCGCCGGCGAGCAGACCCACGACCTTCGAGATGGCCTCGGGGTCCGGCTCCAGTCGGGTGGTGCCGGGCCCGGCGGAGGTGTGCTGCACGGGCCCGGAGTTGAAGAACTCGTCCATGGGGATGTCCACGAACGTGGGGCCGCGGTGCGACGAGCCGGCCAGCGTGAACGCCTGGTCGACGACGGGCGCGATGTCGGCCAGCGTCGAGGCGGTCGTCGCGTACTTCGTGATCGTCTCGAAGATCGGCGGATGGTCCAGTTCCTGCAGGGTGCCGGTGCCCCAGGTCGATGCGGCCGCGCGGCCGCCGACCACGACGAGCGGGGACCCGGAGAAGAACGCCTGGGCCACCGGGCTGACGCCGTTGGTGACACCGGGACCGGCCGTCAGGACGGCGAGGCCGGGGGTGCGGGTCAGCTTGCCGATGGCCTCGGCCGCGAAGACGGCGGAGGGCTCGTGGCGGACGTCGATGATCGGCATCGGCTGCTCGGACTTCACCGCGGCGTCGTACATCGGGAAGATGTGGGCGCCCGAGAGGGTGAACATCGCCTCGGCGCCGTGAGCCCGCGCCACGTCGAGCGCGTGGTGGCCACCGTGAGGGCCGGTCGGCTCCGGGAAGGCCGCTTCTGGAGTGTGATCGTCGGTCATGTGACGCAGGTTACCCGCGAGTCGCTTCCGGGGGAGCCTGAGTCCGGGAACGGGCGCGCCCTAGGCTCGGGACGTGCCCTCCTTCGAAGACATCGCCGACGCGCAGACCGCGCTGACGAGCGCGCAGATCGACCGACTGCAGCTGCTCGTGACCGATTGGCAGATCGTCGCCGACCTGTCGTTCAGCGACCTCGTGCTCTGGGTCGACGACGCCGAGGCCAAGGGCATGTGGGCCGCGGCGCAGATCCGCCCCACGACGGGCCCGACGACCCTGTTGGAGGACGTCGTCGGCACGTTCCTGCCACGGGACGCCACCGAGCTGAAGGACGAGACGGCAGCCGACGGGACCGCGATCCGCCAGTCCGCCGTGCCGGTCATGTGGGCCGGCCGGCGCATCGGCGTGATCCAGAAGCGTCGCCCTGCCACCGACCAGCGGCCGGCGGGCGCCCTGGAGTCGGCGTACCGCCGCACCAGCGACGAGCTGTTCGAGATGATCCAGCGCGGCGAGTTCCCGCTGCCGGGGGTGCCGTCCGAACTGGCCGACTCCCTGCGCGTCGGCGACGGCTTCGTGCGGACGGACGTGGACGGCCGGGTCGCCTTCGCCAGCCCCAATGCGTTGTCGGCCTACCGGCGACTGGGCCACGTCGGCGACCTGCAGGGCGCCGACCTGATCGAGCTGAGCACCGCGCTGATCGGCGCGGACGCCGACCGCCCCTTCGCGGCCCTGTTCGGCTCCGGCGAGACCGAGGCCGAGATCGAGAGCGCGGGCGCCTCGATGCTGCTGCGGATCATGCCGCTGCGCAGCGGGGGGAAGGCGACCGGCTCACTGATCCTGCTGCGTGACGTGACCGAGCTGCGGCTGCGCGAGCGCGAGCTGGTCAGCAAGGACGCGACGATCCGCGAGATCCACCACCGCGTGAAGAACAACCTGCAGACGGTGGCGGCCCTGTTGCGGCTGCAGAGCCGGCGGATGGACATCCCCGCGGCACGCGAGGCGCTGCAGGAGGCCGAGCGCCGCGTCGGCTCCATCGCTCTCGTCCACGAGACGTTGAGCCAGTCGTTCGACGAGTCGGTCGAGTTCGACGCGATCGCGGACACCCTGCTGCGGACCGTGCTGGACGTCGGGGGAGGGGTGGTCAAGGCCGAGCGCGTCGGTTCCTTCGGCCTGGTGTCGGCCGAGATCGCGACGCCGTTGGCGATGGCGCTGACCGAGCTCGTGCAGAACGCCGCCGAGCATGCCTTCGGGCCCGAGGGTGGCCGGGTGACCTTGGCCGTGAACCGGATCCGGGGTCGGATCCGGATGCGGGTCAGTGACGACGGCAGAGGCCTGCCCGAGGACTTCGATCCGACACTGAGCCTGGGCCTGTCGATCGTGTCGACGTTGGTGCGGGGGGAGCTGAAGGGCGAGCTGGAGTACGAGTCGTCGCCGACGGGCGGAACGACGGTGACGATCGCGATCGGGCTGTCGTGAATCAGGCCGTGCGGATGCGGGCGCGGGCGTTGCGACGCTTGAGCGCGCGGCGCTCGTCCTCGCTGAGTCCGCCCCAGACTCCGTGGTCCTGACCGGACTCGAGCGCCCACTGCAGGCACTGTTCGCGCACGTCACAACGACGGCACACCATCTTCGCTTCCTCCACTTGGAGGATCGCCGGGCCCGTGTTGCCGATCGGGAAGAACAGCTCGGGATCTTCGTCCAGGCAGGCCGAACGATGACGCCAATCCATACCGATGACTCCTTAGGGGCCGAGAAAGTGGGGGAACGTGCGCACTGCGGCGCACCACTCACTTCAGTCTCCCAAGGTTTCATTCACATAACAACACTTGGCCACAGGCGATTCTGTCGCAAATCTCACATGTGGCGATCGTTCGAAATGCTTGAAATCTCACCCCGGTAGCCTGAGTGCGTGCGCCTTTCTTCCCCGTACCCACTGGTCATCGCCGCAACCGTCGTCGGCCTCCAGGCCTGCGTCTTCATCGTTCTGGCGGTCCTGGACCTCGGTGGTCTGGTCGAAGGACGGGTCGGCGTGGGGATCGGCATCGGCGTGATGTTGCTGCTGGTGGGCGTGGGGTTGGCGGCGGCCGCCGTGGGGCTGCTGCGGGGCGCACCGGTCTCGCGGGGGCCGGTGGTCGTGGCCCAGTTGATCGGTCTGGGGCTGGCGTGGTCGTTGCGCAACCCGGACCCCAACACGGGGGACAACCGGGCGGTCGCGCTCGCCATCGCCGCCTCGGCCGTGGTGGTGCTCGGATGCCTCGCCACCGGGTCGGCCCGCAAGGCGCTGGGCGACGACCCGTCGCAGTGACCCGTGTGCGAGACTGGACGCTGGGGCACACCCGTCCTCACCCGCGGCCTCAGACCGCACCACGGCAGCCGGATCGGCGCCGTCGGCACCCGTAGTCCACGCCGCGCGAGGAACCATGTCCACCCAACTCGATCCGATCGAATCCGACCTGCTCATGACGCTGACCGACCACGACGATCCTGTTTTCGCCCTGCACCGCGGCGGCAAGATGGAAGTCGCCTCGACGGTTCCCGTGGCCAATGCCGAGGACCTGTCGCTGGCGTACACGCCGGGCGTCGCCCGCGTGTGTGAGGCGATCGCCGCCGACAAGGAGGTCGCCCACCAGTACACGTGGGTCGGCAACACCGTCGCCGTGATCACCGACGGCACCGCCGTGCTCGGCCTGGGCGACATCGGCCCCGCGGCCGCCATGCCCGTCATGGAGGGCAAGGCCATCTTGTTCAAGCAGTTCGGTGGCGTCGACGCGATCCCGATCGCCCTCGACACCACGGACACCGATGAGATCGTCGAGACGATCGTGCGTCTCGCGCCGACGTTCGGCGGCGTCAACCTGGAGGACATCTCCAGCCCGCGCTGCTTCGAGATCGAGCGCCGACTGATCGAGCGGCTCGAGATCCCCGTCTTCCACGACGACCAGCACGGCACCGCCGTCGTCGTCCTGGCCGGCCTCTACAACGCCCTGCGCCTGACCGAGCGCGAGCCCGACGAGGTCAAGGTCGTCATCTCCGGCGCCGGCGCCGCGGGCGTCGCGATCACCAAGATCCTCCGCTCGGCCGGCGTCCGCAAGATCAGCGTCGTCGACCGCACGGGCGTCATCACCCCCGAGCGTGAGGACCTCAACGAGGTCAAGCAGTGGCTGGCCGAGGAGACGGCCGGCTGGGCGCGTCCCGGCTCGGTCTCCGATGCGCTGAACGGCGCCGACGTCTTCATCGGTGTCTCCGGCGGGACGATCCCGGAGGAGGCCGTCGCGGCCATGGCTCCGGACGCGATCATCTTCGCGCTGGCGAACCCGAACCCCGAGGTCCACCCCGACGTCGCGAACCGCCATGCCCGCATCGTGGCCACCGGCCGCTCGGACTTCCCGAACCAGCTCAACAACGTGCTGGTCTTCCCGGGCATCTTCCGCGGCGCGCTCGACGTCCGGGCGACGATGATCTCGGAGTCGATGAAGCTGGCCGCGGCCCGCGCGATCGCAGACCTGGTCGACGACGAGGAGCTGAGCGAGACGCACATCATCCCGTCGCCGTTCGATCCTCGCGTCTCGCAGGCGGTCGCTCGCGCGGTGACGGACACCGCGCGCCGCGACGGCCTCGCCCGTCGCCCTTACTGACGCTCGTCGCCCCTCCCG
Source organism: Aeromicrobium senzhongii (assembly GCF_014334735.1). Lineage (NCBI taxonomy): Bacteria > Bacillati > Actinomycetota > Actinomycetes > Propionibacteriales > Nocardioidaceae > Aeromicrobium > Aeromicrobium senzhongii. The sequence goes on along the minus strand of NZ_CP060587.1, from coordinate 2,142,037 downwards.
GGCGCGCAGCGGGCGACCCGGTTAGGGTCGCAGGCGTAGTTGCTCGTCACGACGTCACGACCCAGGAGATCGCCAGTGTTCGCTGTCTACGCCGCCTCGATGGACCCCAAGAACCCGATGGACGGACTCGTCGTCGGCGAACGGCCCGAACCCGAGGTGCCGGACGGCTGGACCACGGTGACGGTGAAGGCCGCCTCCATCAACCACCACGACGTCTGGAGCCTGCGCGGCGTCGGGCTGCGTGAGGAGTCGCTGCCGATGATCCTGGGCTGCGACGCGGCGGGCTACGACGAGGACGGCAACGAGGTCCTCGTCCACGCCGTCATCAGCTCGCCCGACTGGGTCGGCGACGAGACGCTCGACCCGCGCCGCTCGCTGCTGTCGGAGCGTTTCCAGGGCACCTTCGCCGACAAGGTCGCCGTCCCGAAGCGCAACATCGTCGCCAAGCCCGAGCGGCTCTCGTTCGCCGAGGCCGCCTGCCTGCCCACGGCGTGGCTCACGGCCTACCGGATGCTGTTCACGCAGGCCGACCTGAACCCCGGCGACGCGGTGCTCGTCCAGGGCGCGGGCGGCGGCGTCGCCACCGCCGCGATCACCCTGGCCCGCGCCGCGGGCTTCCGCGTGTTCGCCACCAGTCGCGACGAGCAGAAGCGTCAGCGGGCCCTCGAGATCGGTGCGCACGAGGTCTTCGACTCCGGTGAGCGCCTGCCGGTCAAGGTCGACGCCGTCATCGAGACGGTCGGCGCGGCCACCTGGTCGCACTCCATCAAGTCGATGCGCCCCGGCGGCACGCTGGTCATCGCCGGCGCCACGTCCGGTGATGCGCCGTCGCACGCCGAGTTGACCCGGATCTTCTTCCAGCAGATGCGCGTCCACGGCTCGACGATGGGCACGCGCGACGAACTGCGCCGCCTCGCCGAGTTCATGGCCGTCACGGGCACCAAGCCCCTCATCGACGCCGAGATCCCCATGGAGCAGGCCGCCGACGGCCTGCAGCGCGTCCTCGACGGCGACGTCTTCGGCAAGATCGTCCTCACCCGCTGAGCTCAGTCGAGCAGGTGTCGCAGGAACCGGTCGGGGCGGTCGAGGAACGTGCGCCAGTGGTGCACGACCTCGAGATCCGCCCAGGCGGTCTCGCGCCGGCCCCACGCCCCGACCTCGAGGATGCGCGCGCCGGGCAGTGAGGCCAGGACGGGGGAGTGCGTCGCGCACAGGACCTGGGCCCGGTCGCGGGTGATCTGGTCGAGGGTCGCCATGAGGGCGAGCGTGTTGGAGAACGACAGGGCGGCCTCCGGCTCGTCCAGGCAGTAGAACCCTGCCGTGTCGAAGCGGTGCTGCAGCAGCGCCACGAAGGACTCGCCGTGGCTCATCGCGTGGAAGTCGGGCTCGTGGGGACTGCCGCCGGGATGGTCCGCGAGGTAGGAGTACCAGCCGTGCATCGTCTCGGCGCGCAGGAAGAACCCCCACCTGCCGCTGCCGACCCCGCGTTGGATCGTCAGGTGCTGCCACAGGGACGACTCGGTCTCGCGGGTCTGGTGGCGCCCGAAGGCCGAGCCGCCCTCGGGCGACAATCCGTAGGCGACGGCGACCGCCTCGACGAGCGTGGACTTGCCGGACCCGTTCTCGCCGACCAGGAACGTGACCCCGGGGCCGAGGTCGAGGCCGTCACGCACCAACTGGCGCACGGCGGGAATCGAGGCGGACCAGTCGTCCGGCTCGGTGCCGGTGACCCGCACGACGGGCGGTTGGTCGAAGTCCACGGCAGCACCGTAGCGGCCATGACCGACGTCCCGCCCGCAGGGACGACGAAGGCCGCGCCCCTCGCGGGGCGCGGCCTTCGAGCGTGTCTGGTGTCGACCTAGTCCTCGTCGTCGAGGCGGGCCAGCCAGGTGGCCAGCCGCTCGACGGGAACCTCGAACTCGGGGTTCAGGTCGACGAAGATCGAGAACTGCTCGGCCAGCCAGGAGAAGGAGACCTCCTCCTCACCCCGGCGGGCCGCCAGCTCCTCGATGCCTCGATCGGTGAAGTACACGGCTCAGGCGAACGCGCGGTTCATCAGGTCCTTGAACTCGGCGACGTGCACCGAGTGCGAGCCCACCGACGGCGCGCCGGACTCCGGACGGGTGACCCGCGACATCGGCAGACCCAGCTCGTCGCGCAGGTACAGCGCGACGTGCGGCCACGGGCCCTGGTTCTCGGGCTCGTCCTGGACCCAGATGATCTGCTTCGCGTTCGGGTACTTGGCGATCTCGGCCTTGAGCTCCTCCAGCGGACGCGGGTAGAGCTGCTCGAGTCGAGCGATCGCCGTGCGGGGGCTGTCACCCTCGCGCTGCTTGCGCTCGGTCATCAGGTCCCAGGTGATCTTGCCCGAGCACAAGATGACGCGCTCGACCTTCTGGGGATCGACCTGGTCGTCACCGATCACCGGGCGGAACGTGCCCTGGGTGAAGTCCTCGGGCTGGCTGGCGGCCAGCTTGTTGCGCAGCATCGACTTCGGGGTGAAGACGATGAGCGGACGGTGCTGGGCCTGCAGGTTCTGACGACGCAGCAGGTGGAAGTACGACGCGGAGGTCGAGGGCTGCGCGATCGTCATCTCGTCGTTGGCGGCGAGCGTCAGGAAGCGCTCGATGCGGCCTGACGAGTGATCCGGCCCCTGGCCCTCGTAGCCGTGCGGCAGCAGCAGCACGACGCCGGACTTCTGGCCCCACTTGGTCTCGCCCGAGCTGATGTACTCGTCGATGACCGACTGGGCGCCGTTGACGAAGTCGCCGAACTGGGCCTCCCACATCGTCAGCGCCTCGGGACGGGCCACGGAGTAGCCGTACTCGAAGCCGAGCGCAGCGTACTCGCTCAGCAGCGAGTCGTAGACGTAGAACGACGCCTGGTCCTCGCCCACGTGCTGCAGCGGGGTCCACTCGTCGCCGTTCTGGCGATCGATGATCGTCGCGAAGCGCGTCGTGAACGTGCCGCGGCGGGAGTCCTGACCGACGAGGCGGACGGGACGGCCGTCGAGCAGCAACGAGCCCATCGCGATGATCTCGCCCGTGCCCCAGTCGATGGGGCCGGCCGTGATCGACGCGGCGCGACGCTGCAGCTGCGGCAGCACCTTCGGGTGCACCGTGAAGCCGTCGGGCACGTTCGTGTACGCGTCGGCGATCGCCTTGAGCGTGTCCGGCGTGACCGCGGTGACGAGGTCGTCGTCGTACGGCTTCTCCGGGTAGTCCGGCGTCCGCGTGTAACCCGAGTCGTCCTGGGCCTGCTTGACCTTGGCCAGGTTCTGCTCGAGGAGCTTCTGGTACTCCTTGAGCGCCTCCTCGGCCTCCTCGAGCGTGATGTCGCCACGACCGACGAGAGCCTCGGTGTACAGCTTGCGCACCGACTTCTTCTTCTCGATCGTGTCGTACATCAGCGGCTGCGTGAAGCTGGGGTCGTCGCCCTCGTTGTGACCGCGGCGGCGGTAGCAGACGAGGTCGATCACGACGTCCTTGTGGAACGTGCGGCGGTACTCGTAGGCCAGCTGGGCCGCGCGGATGCACGCCTCGGGGTCGTCGCCGTTGACGTGGAAGATCGGCGCCTGGATCATCCGGGCGACGTCGGTGCTGTACGTCGACGAGCGCGACGAGGACGGGCTGGTGGTGAAGCCGACCTGGTTGTTGACGATGACGTGGACCGTGCCGCCGGTGCGGTAGCCGCGCAGCTGGGACAGGTTCAGCGTCTCGGCGACGACACCCTGGCCGGCGAACGCCGCGTCACCGTGGACGAGCACCGGCAGGACCGGGAACTCCTCGCCACGGTTCAGCACGTCCTGCTTCGCACGGGCGATGCCCTCCAGGACCGGGTCGACGACCTCGAGGTGCGACGGGTTCGCCGCGACCGAGACCTTGACCTTGTCGCCGTGGACCGAGGTGTACTCGCCGTCGACGCCCAGGTGGTACTTGACGTCGCCGGAGCCCTGGACGGTGCGCGGGTCGATGTTGCCCTCGAACTCGCGGAACACCTGCGCGGGGTCCTTGCCGGCGATGTTGACCAGCACGTTGAGGCGGCCACGGTGGGCCATGCCGATGCAGACCTCTTCGAGGCCGTCGGCGGCCGCGCCCTCGCAGATCTCGTCGAGCAGCGGGATGACGGTCTCGCCACCCTCGAGGCTGAAGCGCTTCTGGCCGACGAACTTCGTCTGCAGGAACGTCTCGAAGGCCTCGGCCTGGTTGAGCTTCTGCAGGATGCGCAGCTGCTCCTCGCGGGGCTCCTTGACGTGCGGGCGCTCGAGGCGCTCCTGGAACCAGGCGCGCTCCTCGGGCTCCTGGATGTGCATGTACTCCACGGCCATCGTGCGCACGTACGAGTCACGCAGGATGCCCAGGATCTCGCGCAGCTTCATGAAGCGCTTGCCCGAGGCCTTGCCGAACGAGCCGACCGGGAACTCGCGGTCGAGGTCCCACAGCGTGAGGCCGTGCGACGCGATGTCGAGGTCGGGGTGCGTGCGCTGGCGGTACTCGAGCGGGTTGGTGTCGGCCATGAGGTGGCCGCGGACCCGGTACGCGTGGATCAGCTCGAGGACGCGCGCCTGGCGGTCGACGTCGTCGTCGTGGCGGACCGAGATGTCCTTGGCCCAGCGGATGGGCTCGTAGGGGATCCGCAGCGAACGGAAGATGTCGTCGTAGAAGCCCTCGGCGCCCAGCAGCAGCTGGTGGACGCGACGCAGGAACTCGCCCGACGTGGCACCCTGGATGACTCGGTGGTCGTACGTCGAGGTGAGCGTCATCATCTTCGAGACGGCCATCTGCGCGATGGTGTCCTCGGAGGTGCCCTGGAACTCGGCGGGGTACTCCATCGAGCCGACGCCCACGATGAGGCCCTGACCGGCCATGAGGCGCGGCACCGAGTGGTTGGTGCCGATGCCACCGGGGTTGGTCAGGCTGACGGTCGTGCCCTGGAAGTCGCTGACCTCGAGCTTGTTGTCGCGCGCCTTGCGCACGATCGTCTCGTAGCCGCGCCAGAACTGGGCGAAGTCCATCTGGTCGGCGCCCTTGATGTTGGGCACCATGAGCGAGCGCGAGCCGTCGGCCTTCTGCACGTCGACGGCCAGGCCGAAGTTGACCTGCTCGGGGTTGAGCTGGACCGGCTTGCCCTTCTCGTTGTACTCGAAGCCGGTGTTCATCTCGGGCATCGCCTTGAGCGCCTGGACGACCGCGAAGCCGATCAGGTGCGTGAACGAGACCTTGCCGCCGCGGGCGCGGGCGAGGTGGTTGTTGATGACGACGCGCTGGTCGAACAGCAGCTTCACCGGCACTGAGCGGACGCTGGTGGCCGTGGGCACCGTGAGGCTGGCGTCCATGTTGGTCGCCGTGCGGGCGGCCGCGCCCTTGAGCACGACCTTCTCGACCTCGCCGGGGCCCGAGGGCTGGGTGGGAGCCTGCTCCTTGGCCGCCGTCTTCTTCGGCTGCGACTTGGCGGCCGGCTTCGGCGTGGAGGGAGCCTCGGCAGGTGCCGGTGGGTTCTTGTCGTCGGCGGCGTGCTCGGCCGGCGAGGCCGCCGGGGTGGCCGGCTTCTCGGCCTGCTTGGCCGAGGGCTCGCGTGCCGGCTCGCCGGTCTTCGTCTCGGACGACTCGTTCGTGCCCTTCTGGGCGGACGAGGAGCCGTTCGACGAGCGGGCGCCGTTCGACTCGCCGTCGGAGCCGTATCCTCCCTTGCGGAAGAACTCGGCCCACTCATCGCCGACCGAGGACGGGTCTGCGGTGAACTGGTCGTACATCTCTTCGACGAGCCATTCATTGGCTCCGAAGTCGGGGTGCGGAGCGTCGGTCGTCGACGCGGGGGAGGACTCGGCCACGGCCTGAATCGCCTCTTCCGGGGAAAGTTGCTCGCGTGCTGGCGCACGGGTGGTGGACTCATCACAGGGTAACGCGCGCGCATAGTCGCACGCAGTCAGGTGGTGCAACCCGTCGATGAGCGGCTCGGGACGTCCGCCCGACGGTCTCAGACGGCCTCGAGAGTGGCGTCCAACGTCATCTCGTCGACGCCGTCGAGGGCCTTGCTGACGGGGCAGGTCTCCTTGGCTTCCTGGGCGACCTGCGCGAACTTCTCGGCGTCGATCCCCTCGGCCTCGGCGCGCACGGTCAGGGCGATGCGATTGATCCGGAACCCGCCGTCGGGGTCGGGCGCGAGCGACACGTCGGCCGACGTCTCGACGGAGCGGACGGTCGCGCCGGCCCGGCCCAGCAGGGCGGTCAGCTGCATGGTGAAGCAGGACGAGTGGGCCGCGGCGATGAGCTCCTCGGGGTTCGTCGCGCCGCCTCCGTCCTCGGAGGAGCGCTTGGGGAACGACATCTCGAACGTTCCGAGCCCCGACGAGGTCAGCTCGACCTGTCCGGAGCCGTCCTCGAATCCGCCGTCCCAGGCGGTGCGTGCGGTACGAGTGGGCATGAGACCTCCTGCGTTGATGGTGGTTCCCTCACGACGCTAACCACGAATCGCGACGTCCGCACGGCGCGTCCGTGGACAGCGCCGCGGTCCGCTCCTAGGTTCGAGCCGTGGAGGTCACTGAGGTCGCCGACGGGATCTGGTTCGCCCGCACCGAGGTCGTCAACTGGGTGGTGCTCGTCGAGGGGGACCGCGCGGCGTTGATCGACTGCGGCTACCCGGGCCAGGCGGCTCTCGTGGAGGAGTCCGTCCGGCGGGCTGGCTCGACCATGGACCGGGTCGAGGCGCTCGTCCTGACCCACAACCACGTCGACCACACCGGCTCGATGCCCGCCCTCGCCGCGCGAGGCGTGCGGGTCCTGGCCGGCGCCGACGAGCTGCCCATGTTGCGCGGCGAGCGCATCGAGAGCGCCACGACGCGCGACGTGCTGGTGCGGGCCTGGCGCCCGCGGGTCCTGCGCTGGGCGCTCACCATCGCGCGGCTGGGCGGCTCACAGCATCCGCGGATCGACCGCCCCGAGGCGGTGCGCCCGGGGGAGCCGCTCCACGTCGCCCGCTCGCCGGTCCCGATCTCCCTGCCGGGTCACACCTCGGGCCACACGGCGTTCCACTTCCCGGCCCAGCGCGTGGTCGTGACCGGCGATGCCCTGGTCACGGGTCACTCGCTCAGCTCGGTCGAGGGACCGCAGGCCATCGACGGGTTCTTCCATCACGACACCGCGCGACTGCGTGCCACGCTGCCGGAGCTGGCCCGTCTCGACGCCGACCTGGTCCTGCCCGGGCACGGACCGGTCGCGCACCTGCCCATCGCTCGTGCGGTCGCCGAGGCGCTGGACACCTGATGGAGACGATCGACGAGTACGTCGTCCGGACACTCCCCGCGCTCGAGCCGCGGCCCGGGGCGGAGCGGGCGAGGGACCCGCAGACGCTGCAGGACCTGTTCGCCGCGCAGGTGCAGAGCCGTCACCTCGACTTCGCGGCCCGCTGGTTGCAGGCCCGGGGTGCGGGGTTCTACACGATCGGCTCGGCCGGCCACGAGAGCAACGCGGCCCTGGGGCTGCTGTCGGAGGTCACCGATCCCGCGCTGCTGCACTACCGCTCGGGCGGTCTGTACGCGGCGCGGTCGGCCAGGGCGGGGCGCGAGGACGGGATCCGCGCGATCTTGCTGAGCCTGGTCAGCGCCCGCAGCGATCCCATGTCCGGTGGCCGGCACAAGGTGTTCGGTCATCCCGGACTCAGCATCATCCCGCAGACGTCGACGATCGCCTCGCACCTGCCGCGCTCGGTCGGGCTCGGGCTGGGGCTGGGCTTCGCGCCCGCCCTGGGGCGGCACACCGCCTGGCCCGAGGACGCGATCGTGCTGTGCAGCTTCGGCGACGCCTCGGCGAACCACTCCACCGCGGTGGGTGCCCTCAACGCCGCGGCCTACCTCGCCCACCGAGGGTTGCAGTGTCCGGTGCTGTTCGTGTGCGAGGACAATCGCATCGGCATCAGCACGGCATCCCCGCGCGGCTGGCCCGGAGCGATGCTGGACCGGCTGCCGGGGATCGAGTACCGGACGGCCGACGGAGACGATCCGATCGGCCTGCTGGAGCACACGCGCCAGGCCCTGGACGCCGTGCGGTCGAGCCGCCGGCCGGGCGTCCTGCACCTGAGCACCGTGCGGTTCTCGGGGCACGCGGGCTCCGACGCCGAGATCTCCTACCGCACCCGTCGCCAGATCGAGGCCGACTACGCCCAGGACCCGCTCGTCGCGACCGCGCAGGCGCTGGTCGACGCGGGGGCGTTGACCGGTGCCGAGGCACTCGCGACGTACGAGGCGATGCGTGACCAGGTGATGGAGCAGGCCGAGGAGGTGCTCGGGGAGGCGCACCTGGAGTCCGGGTCGGCGGTGATGGTGCCCCTGGCGACGCCGGCCGTGGCGCCGGTGCCGGGGCGCGAGACCGAGGGCCCCCGGCGCACCCTGGCGCAAGCCATCAACGCGACGCTGGCCGAGCTGCTGGAGGAGCACTCCGACACGCTCGTCTTCGGCGAGGACGTGGCGGTCAAGGGTGGCGTGTACGGCGTGACGCGCGGGCTGCGCAAGCGCTACGGCGGCCAGCGCGTGTTCGACACCCTGCTGGACGAGCAGACGATCCTGGGCACCGCGCTCGGCACCGCGCTGGCCGGCTTCCTGCCGATCCCCGAGATCCAGTACCTGGCGTACCTGCACAACGCCGAGGACCAGTTGCGCGGCGAGGCGGCGTCGCTGGCGTTCTTCTCGGCCGGGCAGTACCGCAACGGGATGGTCGTCCGCATCGCCGGACTGGCCTACCAGCGCGGCTTCGGCGGCCACTTCCACAACGACAACTCGGTCGCCGTGCTGCGCGACGTCCCCGGGCTCGTGCTGGCCGTCCCCAGCCACCCCTCGGACGCGCCGGGCCTGCTGCGGGCCTGTCACGAGCTGGCGCGCCAGGGGACGGTGTGCGTGTTCCTCGAGCCGATCGCGCGGTACCACTCGCGCGACCTGCACGAGGACGGCGACGGCCTGTGGACCGCCGCACCCGAGACGGACGCCGTGATCCCGCCGGGGCAGGTCGGCGTCTACGGCGACGGCCGCGACGCCGTCCTCGTGACCTTCGGCAACGGCACCTGGCTGAGCCTGCGCGCGGCCGAGCAGCTGCGCGCCCGGGGCGTCGCCGTCACGGTCGTCGACCTGCGGTGGTTGGCCCCCTTGCCGGTCGAGGCCCTCGTGGACGTGTGTCGCGGGTTCGACCGCGTGCTCGTGGTGGACGAGACCCGGCGTTCCGCGGGGGTGGGGGAGGGTGTCGTCAGCGCGCTCGTCGACGCCCGGCAGCCCGGGCGGATCGCGCGGGTCGCCAGCGCCGACAGCTTCATCCCGCTCGGGCCCGCAGCCGAGACGGTGCTGCTCGGCGAGGAGGAGATCGTCCAGGCGGCCCTGGACCTCGTGCGGTCGCCGCTGCGCTGACGCGCTCGGCGTCAGGCGGGCTTGGTCGCGCGGACGATCGCCCCGTGCATGCCCGGGACGGCCTCGTGGGTGAACTCGACCTCGGCGTCCACGAAGCCGGCCGCCGTCAGGGCCGCCAGGTACTCCGAGCGCGAGAGGGCACCGGCGATGCAGCCGACGTGCGAGCCACGCTCGGCGCGCTCGGCAACGCTGAGGTGGTCCTCGGCGACGACGTCGGACACGCCGACGCGTCCGCCGGGGGTCAGCACGCGGAACATCTCGGCCATGACCTTCGGCTTGTCGACCGACAGGTTGATCACGCAGTTGGAGATGACGACGTCGACCGAGCCGTCCGGCAGCGGGACGTCCTCGATCGTGCCGCGCAGGAACTCGACGTTGCGCGCCCCGGCCTTCTCGGCGTTCGCCCGCGCCAGGTCGAGCATCTCGTCGGTCATGTCGACGCCGTAGGCGAAGCCGGTCTCGCCGACGCGCCGGGCCGAGAGCAGGACGTCGATCCCGCCGCCGGAGCCGAGGTCGAGGACCCGCTCGCCGGGGTGCAGGGCGGCCACGGCGGTGGGATTGCCGCAGCCCAGGCTCGCGGCGAGCGCCTCGGCCGGCACGTCGCCGGCGGCCTGCGGGTCGTACAGATCGGCACCGAAGCGGGCGTCGCCGACGGTCGGGGCGCTGCTGTCGCCGGAGCAACAGTCGCCCGCCCCGGCGTCGGCGAGGTCCAGGATCGACGCGTTGGTCGCGCCGGAGCCGGCGCTGACCGCCGCTGCCGCGTAGCGTTGCCGGACCTGCTCGACCAGTTCCTCGTCGGTGCTCATCGTTCCTCCATATTGACGTTCGTCGATGGATCGACTCTGACGCATGCATCGATCGATGTCAATGTGTGTGGCAGGCTGGGGCCATGGCCTCCCCGCTGCCGATCGTCGACACCTGCTGCTCACCGCTGACCGGCGGTGCCCTCGACGACGAGGCCGCCTCGGCCCTGGCCGCGAAGTTCAAGGCCCTCGGGGATCCCACGCGGGTGCGTCTGCTGTCGATGATCGCGGCCGCCGAGGGCGCCGAGGCGTGCATCTGCGATCTCACCGAGCCCATCGGCCTGAGCCAGCCGACGGTGTCGCACCACATGAAGCTCCTGGTCGAAGCGGGCCTCGTCACCCGCGAGCAGCGCGGCCGCTGGGCGTACTACCGCGTGGTGGAGGCGGAGCTGACCTCCCTGGCCGACGCGCTGCGGCCCGGCGACCGAGGCGCGGTGTGACCGTCTACCTCGCCTGGACCGCCGAGGAGCCCGAGGCTCTGGACGGCCCGTGGCAGGAGGCCCGGGCGATCGCGCCGGGGCTCTTCCTGTTCGAGAGCTCCGAGACGCTCTCGGTCGTCTATCACGCCTTGAAGTGGTCGCTGCCGGACGAGGCGGCCCTCATCGTCAGTCCGGTCGACTCCACCCCGAAGTCACGGGGCATGGCTCCGGGCACGACGACGTGGCTTCGCGAGCGCACCGACCCGGCCGGCGTCAGGTCGTGAGGTCGAGGTCCTTGAACCAGGACTCCGTCACGTACTCGGTCTCCCACCCCAGCGACCGGTAGAGCTCGTCGGCCTTGGTCGGCGAGTCGGCGTCGACCTCGAGGTCGACACGGTCCCGGCCGTGGTGCGCGGCGTCGGCGATCACCGTGGCCAGCAGCGACTTCGCCACGCCGCGCCCGCGCGCGGCCCGGTTGACCCCGATGTACTCGACGTACGTGCCCTGGGTGCCGCCCTCGGGTGCCGCCTTGGACGAGCACACGACGGTGCCGGCCGGGACGTGCGCGCCCTCGTCGGTCTCGACGTAGGCCAGCCACCAGTGGTCCCAGCTGTGGCCCGGGTCCTCGCGCAGCCGCTGGACGAACTCCGAGAAGCTCTCGCGGTAGGAGTTGAAGTGGTCCTGGAACGAGGTCTCGAGCATCTGGTGCACGATCTGCAGGTCGGACGCGACCGGCATGCCGTTCTCGTGGCGCTCGACCGGGCGGACCGTGACGCCCGCGCGAGGGGTCAGTGAGGCCTCGTCCGCGGTGACCGGGCGGGTCATGTGCAGCCAGGTCCGCCGCTTGGCGTAGCCGGCCTGCGTGAGCCAGCCGGCCTGCCGCGCGTCGTCGGCGAACGGACTCTCGTCCAGCCGGGTCGCGTCGACGCCGCGGAACCGGGCCATGCCCACGGCGGCGGACTCGGCCCAGGCGTAGAACACGGCGGCGATCGCGTCGATCTCCGGGACGTCACGGTCGAAGTAGCCCCAGATCAGCGCGCGGCCGGCGGCACGGTCGTGCACCGTGATCCAGGCCCGGGGGACGTCGTCCGGACCCACGGCGACGAGCTGGCGCCGGGTCCACGACGCCTGGCCGGCGACCTCCGACTCGATCCCCGCCGGGTCGACGTGGGCCTCGCCCGTGCCTTGCAGCTCATCGAGTCGTCTGAGCTCCACGAGCGCGTCGATGTCGGCATAACCGGGGACGCGGGCACGCCACGGGGTCGGCAGTTCGGGAAGGTCCAGGGTGCTGTCGTTCGTGTCGGGCATCGGAACCATTGTGGTGGACGGGACGCCGAGTGGCGCGCCCATGGGTCGATCGCACCTCCGCGGCGACGGCTCGCGGTCGCGCTGAGCCGTGGCAGCCGGCCGTGTCCTGCTGTTAACTGGCGGCATGCGCATGCGGCCCGTCGCATGTCTCGCCCTCGGGACGGCGGCGGCACTGCTGTACTCCAACTTCCTGATCGACTGGGTCCTGCGCGGATTCACCGGCATGGACATCGTCGTGAGCTATCTCGAGACCCCCGGTGAGCCCTTCTCGACGCTGCTGCGGGTGACGAGCGTGCTGTGCGGCGTGCTCGTCCTGCTGCTCCTGCCCGCGGTGCGCCGGGCCTTCCCGCCGGGGCGGCCGAACCAGGTGCTCGTGGTCTCGTGCGCCGTGTTCGCCGCCGGTGCCGCACTGGCCGCCGCCATCCCGATGCCGTGCGGGCTGGGCGAGGGGTGTCTGACGGACCTGGATCGGCTGGAGGCGGACCTCCACGATGCGGCCAGCACGCTGTCCGAGACCGCGCTCTTCATCGGCGTGGCCGCAGTCTGGTGGCAGACACGCACGACCGGTCCGGCCTGGTTGGCCCGCGTCGCGTGGTGGCTCTTCTGGATCGCCGGCGTGCTCGCGACGGCGGTCTTCGGGTACTTCGGCCTGCTCACCGACGAGCAGGCGCTGACGGCGTACGTCCAGCGCGTCCACATTCTCGGTGTCAGTATCTGGTTAGTGATCCTGGGGGTCGTGGCGGCACGCTCCGCGGCGTCGATCGGGAGGGGACCCGGCGATGAGTGAACACGACGAGGAGGCGCCTGACGAGCTCGTCGAGCGCCGGACGCCCTCGCAGGACCGATGGCCCGACGTCTTCGCCGCGGCGGGATTCGCCTTCGCGAGCTTCGTGCTCGTCATCACGGTGGTTCCGCCGTGGTACCGCCACTTCGCCCGCAGCAATGACGTCGTCTCGCTCCTCGTGGCCCCCGTCGTCCCGGGCCTGGTCTACACGGCACTGCTCTTCGTCATCGCCGTGGCGCTGCGGCGGCGGCTCCGCGCGGCCCTCGTGGTCGTCGTGCTGTGGTGGTTCGTCGTGCCGTCGATCGGGCGGCTCTGGGCCGTGGCGAACGGGGAGCATCGCGTCCTGAACCTCCTCGGGCTGCTGGTGAGTGCCGTCCTGGTGACGCTGGCCTGGCGCGTCCGCGACCAGTTCGTCGCGCGGTGGGTGCCCGCCAACGTGGTCCGCGCGGTGCTGGTCTTCTTCGGCGGAGGGCTGGTGATGATGCTCGTCTGCTCGGGCCTGGTGCGGGTGTACGGCACCGCCGACGAGCTCGCCGAGGCCGCGGCCTTCGTCCAGGCGTCGATGTTCGCCGACCTCGGCCGGACGGGGATCGACCTGGCGACCGGGGTGAGGGCGCCGGCCTGGGTGCGGCTGGTCATCGGCCTGCTCGGCGCGCTCACGGTGCTGGGGGCGGCGCACATGCTCTTCCGCCCGCCCGGGGAGGGCCGGCGGCTCTCGGCCCGCGACGAGGCCGTGGTGCGGGGCATGCTGCGCGACCACGGCCAGGAGGACTCGCTCGGCTACTTCGCGACGCGGCGCGACAAGGCGGTCGTGTGGGACACCGGCGATCCGGCCACGGCGCGGGCCGGGGTGTCCTTCCGCGCGGTCGGCTCGGTGTCCCTGGCCAGCGGCAACCCGGTGGGGGATCCCGAGCGCTGGACCGAGGCGATCGACGCGTGGCGGACGTGGTCGCGTGGCGAAGGGCTCTCGCTCGCGGTCATGGGCGCGGGCCGGCGAGGCGCCGAGGCCTACGCCGACGCGGGACTGACCATGCTGGACATCGGCGACGAGGCCGTCGTCGACATGGCCGAGTTCTCGCTCAACGCGCCCGGGATGAAGGACGTCCGTCGATCGGTCCACCGGCTGCAGCGCCGGGGGTACACCGCCGAGGTCCTCCGTCACTCGGCGCTCGATCAGGAGGACTTCGCCGCGCTGGCCGACGCGGCCGAGCACTGGAGGGGAGACGGGGGCGACGAACGGGGGTTCTCCATGGCGCTGGGCCGGCTGGGCGATCCGCTCGACGGCGACTGCGTCCTGGTCCGCGCCTGCGACGAGACCGGTCGGCTGCGCGGGTTCCTGAGCTTCGTCCCCTGGGGCAGGACCGGACTGTCCCTCGACCTGATGCGACGCGACCCGGCGGCTGCCAACGGTCTCGTGGAGTTCCTGGTCGCCTCGCTCGCGGCCCAGGCTCCGCGCCTGGGGGTCGGCCCGGTCTCGCTGAACTTCGCCATGTTCCGCGAGGCGTTCGAGCGAGGGGCGGAGGTCGGCGCCGGCCCGGTGGCCCGGGTGTGGCGCCAAGGGCTGCTGCTCGCCAGCAGGACGTGGCAGCTCGAGTCGCTCTACCGCTCGAACGCGAAGTACCTGCCCCGCTGGCAATCGCGGTACATGGGGTACGAGTACACCTCCGACCTGCCGCGCGTCGGAATGGCCGCGGGCAGCGCGGAGGGGTTCTTGACGGTGCCGTCGATCAGCCTCCTGCGCCGGCGGGGTCGGTACGAGGAGGGCCTGTCCACGGGGCAGGACGACTACGCGGCGCAGGTCCTGGCCCTGGTGCCGCCCGCCCCCGACCCCGTCGCCGAGGCGCTGGCCATCGACCGGCTGCCCGAGCAGATGCGCGTGCGGCGGCTCAAGCTCGACCGGTTGCGCGCGGCGGGGATCGATCCCTACCCGGTCACGGCTCCACGGACCCACACGCTCGCCGACGTCCGCGCCGAGGCGGGGGAGCCGGCACCGGACACCGAGACCGGAACGGTTGTGTCCGTGGTGGGCCGGGTGGTCCTGAAACGCGACATGGGCGGCCTGGCGTTCGCGACCCTGCGCGACGGCAGCGGCGACCTGCAGGTGATGGTCGACGTGCAGCACCTCGGGGAGGACGGCGTCCGCTTCTGGGAGCACGAGGTGGACCTGGGCGACCAGGTCGGCGTGACCGGAGAGGTCGTCACGACGCGCAAGGGCGAGCTCAGCGTCCGGGCGACCTCGGTCATGATGACCAGCAAGTCGCTGCGCCCACTGCCCGACAAGCACCTCGGCCTGACCGATCCGGAGGCCCGGGTCCGGCGTCGGTACGTCGACCTGATCGTCCGGCCGGACGCCCGCACGGTGGCCTACCAGCGGGCGACGGTGGTGCGCAGCATCCGCGACTCCTTGCACGCGCGCGGGTTCACCGAGGTCGAGACGCCGATCCTGCAGACCGTCCACGGCGGGGCGAACGCCCGCCCGTTCGAGACGCACATCAACGCCTACGACCTCGACCTCTACCTGCGGATCGCGACCGAGCTGCACCTCAAGCGACTGCTCGTCGGCGGGATGGAGCAGGTCTTCGAGGTGGGTCGTCAGTTCCGCAACGAGGGCGCGGACCACAAGCACAACCCGGAGTTCACGTCGCTCGAGGTCTACGCGACCTACGGCGACTACGAGAGCATGCGGCTGCTGACGCAGGCCTTGGTCCAGGAGGCGGCCACGGCCGTCCACGGCGCCCCGGTCGCCCGTCGTCGCGAGCGCGACGGCACGGTCGTCGAGTACGACCTGTCGGGGGACTGGCCCGTCAAGACGATGTGCGAGGCGGTCTCGGAGGCGCTCGGCGAGGAGATCACGGCGGACACGCCGCTCGCCGATCTCCTGCGCCACGCCGAGAAGGTCGGCGCCGAGCTGGGTGAGAGTCCCAGTTGGGGAGCCGCGCTCGAGGGCATCTACGAGCCGATGTGCGAGGAGCGGACGACGGCGCCGGTGTTCTACACCGACTTCCCCAAGGACAACGCTCCGCTCACCCGCGCCCACCGGAAGGACCCGCGGCTCGCCGAGAAGTGGGACCTGGTGATCTTCGGGGCCGAGCAGGGGACCGCCTACTCGGAGCTGACCGACCCGGTGGACCAACGCGAGCGGCTGGTCGCCCAGTCCCTGCTCGCCGCGGCCGGGGACGCCGAGGCGATGCAGGTGGACGAGGACTTCCTGGCGGCCCTGGAGTACGGCATGCCGCCGGCGGGCGGCATGGGCCTGGGGATCGACCGTCTCGTCATGAACCTGACGGGACTGAGCATCCGTGACACGATCCTGTTCCCGCTCGTGAAGCCCGAGCGCGGGCCGTGAGGCGGCCCCGTTCGCTCAGGCGGTGATGGTCTCGCGACGTGCAGCGCGTCGCGTCCCCACGGCGTGCAGGACGCCGCCGGCGACGATCCACCCCGTGAGGGTGAGCGTCGCGCCGAGGCTGCCGGCTCCGTCGAAGTAGGCGGTCGAGCGGACCAGTGCTCCGGCCGCGCCGGGCGGCAGCAGCTGGCCCAGGTCGCCCAGTCCCGAGGGGAGCCAGGCGCCCGTGGTCGCGATGCCCGCGAGGGGGTTTCCGAGGAACATCATCGAGGCGGCGCCGATCGTGAAGCCCTTGGCGCCCAGCGCCTGCTGGAGTCCCGCGAGCGGGATGGCGAGGGCGGCGATGCCCAGGGCCATGGAGCCGGCCACGGGCCAGAAGGAGTCGGTGATGCTGCCGAACCAGAAGCGCAGGACGGCGGCCACGATGACGCCGCCGATCACCGCGAACGACGTGAGTCCGGCGAGCTTCCAGCGGTCGCTGTTCTTGAAGATGCTGCGGAACGCGACCACCGGGACGATGCCGCCGAAGACCAGCGGGAAGGCGAGACCGCCGATGCCGATGCCGGTCGGGTCGTCCTCGGGCAGGGGAACGACGTCGGAGATGCTGACGGGCAGGGCCATGGCCCGGCCGACGCCCTGGGCGGTCGCGGTCAGCGAGCCGGAGATGGCGGTCGAGCCCGCGCTCGCGACGTGGACCTCGAGTCCCTGCGGGCCGGCCACGAGGCCGCCGTGGACCGTCCGGTCCGCGATCGCGTCGTCGAGGTCGTCGGCCGAGGAGAAGAGCTCGACGGCGTAGGCGCCGGGCGCTGCGGACTCCAGTGCCGCCTTCGCCTGGGTGACCGCGGCAGGGTCGCCCGCGATGCCGAGCGGGAGGTCATGGGCCCCGCTCTTGAGGGAGGGCAGGATGAACAGCGCCAGCAGGGCGATCAGGATCGCGCCCAGGGCGGCGGTCAGGCCGGCGAGCTGGGCCAGCGGCGGGATGCTCCGGCGGACGCTGCTCTCGGTGGCGCGCGGCTCGGTGGCGGTGGGGGATGACATGCGGGGGACCTCGTCTTCCAAGCGGATGAAGTTCCTCCGCTTATTCGGAAGATATTCCTCCGGTTAGGATGGGAAGTCAAATCGACCCAGCACGCAGGAGCAGCCGATGAGGGCAGATGCCGCCAGGCGCCGCGAGACGATCGTCCATGCGGCGCGATCGCTGGTCGCCGCGCGGGGCAGCGACGTGGCCCTCGACGCGGTCGCCGAGGCCGCTGGGGTCGGGATCGGCACGCTGTACCGGAACTTCGACTCCCGAGCCGCCCTGCTGGACGAGGTCGCGCTGTCGATCCTGTCCGACGTGCGCGCCGCGACGCGCGATGCCGCGGACCGGCTGGGGGAGGAGCCCGGCGGAGCCTGGGACGAGTTCGTGGAGCGGCTCGTCGGACTCGAGCTCGGCGCACTGACGGCGGCGCTGGCCGAGCACGCCGGCGAAGCCCTGTCGCCCGAGGTCCGTGCGGCCCAGGACGAGGCGCTGGCCGGCGTGGACCAGCTGCTTGAGACCGCGCAGGGCGAAGGTCTGGTGCGCACGGACCTGACGGCGATGGAGCTCGTCACCACCGTGGGGATGATCACGCGGCCGGTGCCCGAGTCGGTGCGGCGTGCGGCACCGGACCTGAGGACGCGGCTGGTGTCGATCCTCGCGAGGGGCCTGCGCCCCGAGGAGCCGTGATCGGTCGCGCTACATGAACGGTGCCCCCGGCAGGATTCGAACCTGCGCTCCCGCCTCCGGAGGGCGGTGCTCTATCCCCTGAGCTACGGGGGCCGTTCACGGCGGTGCCGCGGGAACCTACGGTAGCGCACCGGTACCGTGGGGGCCGTGCCCCCCACCGTGCTGGTCGTCGACGACACGGCGTCGATCCGTTTCCTGATTCGCACGAACCTCGAGCTGGCCGGATTCGACGTGATCGAGGCCGAGGACGGTCAGGACTGCCTCGACGTCCTGGCCGGCCTCGAGACACTGCCCGACGTCATCACGATGGACATGATGATGCCGCGCATGGACGGCGTCACCGCCATCACCCGCGTGCGGGCGAACCCACGCTTCGCCCGGGTGGGACTCGTGATGGTCTCGACCCAGAGCCAGCAGATCGATCTCAACCGTGCGGCGGCCGCCGGCGTGGACGAGTACGTGACCAAGCCGTTCGACCCGGACACGCTCGTCGCGACCGTGCGCCGGGTCCTCGAATCTCGCCGCTAGCGCACGCCGATAGGCTGGGCCGGTGACCCCCGAGCAGCTTTCCGACGCCATCGTCGCGGCCCTGACGTCCCTCGTGGACGCCGGCCGCGTGACCCTTTCCGACCCGGTTCCCAGCCAGGTGCGCGTCGAGCGACCGAAGGTCAAGGAGCACGGCGACTACGCCACGAACATCGCGATGCAGCTGGGCAAGAAGGCCGGCATGAACCCGCGCGAGTTCGCCGAGCTGCTCGCCACGGAGCTGGCCGGTGCCGACGGCATCTCGGCCGCCGAGGTCGCCGGTCCCGGCTTCCTGAACATCCGGGTCGCCGCGGGCGCGCAGGGCGAGATCGCCCGTCACGTCCTCGAGGCCGGTGCCACGTACGGCCACGGCGCGCCGACCGGCCGCAAGGTCGACCTCGAGTTCATCAGCGCCAACCCGACCGGCCCGTTGCACCTGGGCCACACCCGCTGGGCCGCCGTCGGCGACGCGATCGCGCGCGTCATGGCCGCGGCCGGTGACGACGTCACCCGCGAGTTCTACATCAACGACCGCGGCAACCAGATGGACAAGTTCGGCGCCTCGCTGATGGCGCGGGCGCACGGCGAGGAGCCGCCCGAGGACGGGTACCACGGCGCGTACGTCGCCGACCTGGCCGCGCGGATCGTCGAGGCCGACCCGGGCATCACCTCCTTGCCGCGCGACGAGCAGGCGGTCGCCTTCCGCGAGGCCGGGTACGCCCTGCAGCTGCACGAGCACCAGTCCGAGCTGGCGGAGCTCAACACGCACTTCGACGTGTGGTTCTCCGAGCGGTCGCTGCACGAGTCCGACGCGGTCGACCGCAGCCTCGCGCGCCTGCGCGAACAGGGCCGGCTGTTCGAGGCCGACGGCGCGACGTGGATGCGCACCACCGACTTCGGTGACGACAAGGACCGCGTCCTGCTGCGCGGCAACGGCGAGCTGACCTACTTCGCGTCCGACACGGCCTACTACGTCGACAAGCGCGACCGCGGCTTCGACACCTGCATCTACCTGCTGGGCGCCGACCACCACGGCTACGTCGGGCGCCTCAACGCCATGGCGGCCTGCGTCGGCGACACCCCCGGTGAGCAGATCCAGGTGCTCATCGGCCAGCTGGTCAAGATCCTGCAGAACGGTCAGGAGCTCAAGCTCAGCAAGCGGGCCGGCACGATCGTGTCGCTGCGCGAGCTGATCGACCTCATCGGCGTCGACCCGCTGCGGTACACGCTCATCCGGTACCCGGCCGACTCGCCGCTGACCCTCGATGTCGCCGAGATGACCCGCAAGAGCAACGACAACCCGGTCTACTACGTCCAGTACGCCCACGCCCGGCTCTCGTCGATCGTGCGCAACGGCGCCGACCTCGGGCTGGCCGCCGACCTCGAGACGTTCGACCCGTCGCAGCTGGTGGAGGAGCGGGCGGGTGCGCTGTTGCGCGCCCTCGCCGAGTTCCCCCGCGTCGTCGCCCGCGCCGCCGAGCTGCGCGAGCCGCACCGCATCGCGCGGTACCTCGAGGAGACCGCGTCGACCTTCCACAAGTTCTACGACGAGTGCCGCGTCCTCCCGCAGGGTGACGAGGAGCCGACCGACACGCACCGTGCGCGCCTCGTGCTGGTCGCCGCGACGCGTCAGGTCCTGGCCAACGGGCTCGACCTGCTCGGCGTCTCCGCGCCGGATCGGATGTGACCATGCGTTCCCACGAGGCGGGTGCCCTGCACGGTCAGGCCGGCAGCCGGGGCCCGGAGTGGCTCCGCGAGCCCGACGACGCCAACCAGCTCGTGCCGCACCTGTGGGCGGCCAACGTCAGCAAGGTCGACGGGGTCCTGACGGTCGCCGGCCAGTCGGCCCCCGAGCTGGCCCAGGAGTTCGGCACGCCGCTCTACGTCGTCGACGAGGACGACTTCCGGTCCCGGGCCCGCGCCTTCCGCGACGCGTTCCCGACCGCCGACGTCTACTACGCCGGCAAGGCGTTCCTGTGCGTCGCCACGGCCCGCTGGATCGCCGAGGAGGGTCTCAACCTCGACGTGTGCACCGGCGGCGAGCTGGCCGTCGCGCTGCGGGCGGGGTTCCCGACCGAGCGCATCGGCCACCACGGCAACAACAAGTCGGTGGCCGAGCTGCGCCGGTGCCTCGAGGTCGGTGTCGGCCGCATCGTCATCGACTCCTTCGAGGAGATCGAGCGCCTCGGCGCCCTCACCGCCGAGCTGGGTGTCCGGGCGCCGGTCATGGTGCGCGTCACCGCCGGCGTGGAGGCCCACACCCACGAGTACATCTCGACCTCGCACGAGGACCAGAAGTTCGGCTTCTCGATCTCCGACGGCGCAGCGCTCGAGGCCGTGCGGCGCGTGCTGGCCACCGACGGACTGGACTTCCTCGGTCTGCACTCGCACATTGGCTCGCAGATCTTCGTCACCGACGGCTTCGAGGTGGCCGCCCGCCGGGTCCTGCGTCTGCATGCGCAGATCGCCCGCGAGCTGGGCGTCACGGCGCCCGAGCTCGACCTCGGCGGTGGCTTCGGCATCGCCTACACGACCCAGGACGATCCCCGGGCCCCCGAGGACCTGGGCAGCGAGATCGTCAAGATCGTCACCGACGAGTGCGCCGCGCTCGGGATGGACGTGCCGCAGCTGTCGATCGAGCCCGGCCGCGCCATCGCCGGACCGTCCACGTTCACGCTGTACGAGGTCGGCACGACCAAGGCGGTCGGTCTCGACAACGGCGGCTCGCGCCTCTACGTCTCGGTCGACGGCGGGATGAGCGACAACATCCGGCCCGCGCTCTACGGCGCCGACTATTCGTGCACGCTCGCCTCCCGCGAGTCGCACGCCCGGCCGGTCCTGGCGCGCGTCGTGGGCAAGCACTGCGAGTCCGGCGACATCGTCGTCAAGTCCGAGTTCCTGCCGTCGGACGTGGCCGCCGGCGACCTGCTCGCCGTCCCGGGGACGGGCGCCTACTGCCGCTCGCTGGCCAACAACTACAACCACGTGCCGCGCGCGGCCGTGGTGGCGGTCCGAGACGGCGAGGCGCGGTTGATCCTGCGTCGCGAGACCGAGGACGACCTGCTCGCGCTCGACGTCGAGTGAGCGCGCGGCGGGGCCGCCGGAACCGGCCTACGCTGCGAGAGTGAACCGGGGAGCCAGCCATCTGCTGTTGATGGTCGTCACCGGGGTCCCGGCCGGGATCCTGGCGGCGGTGCTCTCGGCCGGACCGGTCGCCCCCGTCATTGGCTGGGGAACGGCCTGTGCCGCGTACGTCCTGCACATCTACCTGACGACCCGGCGCCTGGACGCGACCGGCACGCGGGCGCACGCGCTGGAGGCCGACCCGTCGCGACACTTCACGGAGGCCGCGATGGTGCTGGCGACGGTCGCCAGCTTCGGCGCCGTCGGCTACATGCTCGTGGCCCAGGCCGACACCCACACGGCCGAGCGGGTCCGTGCGCTGCTGGCGGTGGGCAGTGTGGCGTGCTCGTGGATCATGATCCACACGCTCTACACGCTGCGCTACGCCGGCGCCTACTACAGCGGGCCGGCGGGCGGGGTCGACTTCAACACCGAGGACCCGCCGCGCTACGGCGACTTCGCCTACATGGCCTTCACCGTGGGGATGACCTACCAGATCGCCGACACCAACCTGCAGAGCAGCCGACTGCGGTCGCTCACCCTGCGCCACGGATTGCTCTCGTACCTGTTCGGCACGGTCATCCTCGTCACCGCGATCAACCTCGGGGCGAACTTCGTCCGGTGACGGCGGCTACAGCACGACCAACAGCTGGGCGAGGATGATCTTGACGACCATGGCCGCCGGATAGACCAGCGCGTACCCGAGAGCGACCCGCGGGTCGTGGCCCGTGCGCGCGTTGGCGAACGCCAGCAGCGCCGGCTGGGTGTGGCTGCCCGCGACGATGCCCGCGAGTCGGATGCGTCCGACCTTGAAGCCCCACCGCATGACCGTGTAGACGCCGATGCCGACCGTGGTCGTCACGACGGCGCCGGTCACGAGCAGGTTCAGGACCTCGCCGTCCGTGAACGCGGTGATGATCTGCGATCCGGCGCGGGTGCCGGCGTACGCCAGGAACACCAGCAGGCCGAGCTCGACCATGACCGAGGCGGCGGTGTGGGGCAACGTGGTGGCGACCCGCCCCACGCGTCCGAGGCGGCCCATCACGAGTCCCACGAGGAGCGTGCCGGCGGCAGCGCCCACCATCACCGAGCCGAACCCGGGCACCGGCACGGCGACCTGGCCCAGTCCCAGCCCGAGGGCGAAGCCGACCCCGAGGGCCACCGGGTTGACGTCGGTCAGTCCGCGCGACGAATCGCCGAGCACCCGGCTGACCTCGCCGATGGTCTCCGGCGGGGCGACGACGCGCACCCGGTCGCCCAGCTGCAGCATGAGGTCCGGCGTGGCCACGAAGTCGACGTCCCCGCGCCGGACCCGGGTGATCCCCGCGTCGAAGCGGCGCCCGAGGTCGCGGTCCAGGTCACCGACCCGGCGTCCGGCCAGGCGAGGGTCGGAGATCGTGATCCGGCGGAAGTCCAGGGAGGACCGGTCGCGGGTCAGGTCGTGCGAGGAGGCGTGCCCGAGCTCCCGGCAGCATGCCTCGACCTCCTCGCGTGGTCCGACCACCGTCACGAGATCGCCCGGGCCGACGCGGGTGTCCTCGAGCACCGGCTCGGGAGGAGTGTGGGCGTTGGGAGCGACCCGGGAGAACGTCAGCCGGTCGCCGTAGCGGTGACGCAGGTCGGCGACCGAGACGCTGCTGTCGCCCTCGACCCGCACCGTCAGGTCCGTGATCTCGGCGGGAGTGTCGCGGTCGCGCTCACCGCGGCTCACCGCCAGCCCGGTGACGAACAGCATCGCGACCACGCCGTAGAGGTAGGCCGTCGCGTATCCGACCGTCGCCTGCGGGGTGCCGCCCGCAGCGGCCAGGGCCGGGGTGTTGTTGACGGCGCCGGCGAATGCGCCCGCGATCGCCTCGGAGTTCAGCCCCAGCGAGCGGCCCACGACCGCTCCGGCGCCGGCCGCCAGGATGAGGATTCCCGCGACGGCCAGGACCACCTGCCAGGCCGATCTCAAGGTCGTGAAGAAGCTGGGCCCGGCCAGGATGCCGGTGGCGAACGCGAACAGGGCCAGGCCCATGCTGCCCAGCAGCTCGGGCACCTCCAGCGTGACGTCGTAGGTGGTGCCCAGGGCCGTGAGGGCGATGGCGACGAAGAGCACGGCGACCGGTCCCAGCGAGACGCCGCCGATGCCGAGACGTCCGGCCGCCGAGCCCAGGGCGATCAGCAGTCCGAGCAGGATCAGGGGCTGGTCGCCGAGGAACTCGAGAACACCCACCATGGGACCACCCCCTGCTCCGATGTCGATTCTGCCACCGCTGGAGCCGCCGTGTACTGGACGCGACCGCGAGCGACGCCGCACCGCAGATAGGCTGACCCGGTGACCATGCCCCCGCTGGAGGCTCCCGACGGAGCCCGCCCGATCCGCATCGCGATGCTCGGCTGCGGTGTCGTCGGCACCGAGGTCGCCCGGTTCCTGGTGCGTGACGCCGAGGAACTGGGTCGACGTGTCGGCGCTCCGATCGAGTTGGTCGGCATCGCCGTCCGGCGCATCGACCGCACCCGCGACCTGGACCTGCCTGCCGAACTCTTCACGACCGACGCCCTGGGGCTGGTGACCCGGGGCGACCTCGACGTCGTGATCGAGGTCATCGGCGGCATCGAGCCGGCCCGCGAGCTGATCCTCGCCGCCCTCGAGAGCGGGGCGTCCGTCGTGACGGCCAACAAGGCGCTGCTGGCCGAGGACGGGGACACCCTCTACGAGGCCGCCGTCAAGGCCGAGCGCGACCTCTACTACGAGGCCGCCGTCGCCGGCGCCATTCCGATCGTCCGCCCGTTGCGCGAGTCCCTCGCCGGCGACCGGGTCGAGCGGGTCCTGGGCATCGTCAACGGCACCACCAACTTCATCCTCGACGCCATGACCTCGACGGGCGCCAGCTTTGACGAGGCACTCGACGAGGCGCAGCGCCTCGGGTTCGCCGAGGCCGACCCGACGGCCGACGTCGAGGGCTTCGACGCTGCTGCCAAGGCGGCGATCCTGGCGGGCCTGGCCTTCCACACCCGCGTGACGATCGCCGACGTCCACCGCGAGGGCATCACCGAGGTCACCGCGGCCGACGTCCGGTCCGCCGACGAGATGGGCTGCGTCGTCAAGCTGCTGGCCATCTGCGAGATCGATGCCGAGGGCACGGCCGTCTCGGCGCGCGTCCACCCGGCGATGATCCCGAAGACCCACCCGCTCGCCAGCGTGCGCGGCGCCTACAACGCCGTGTTCGTCGAGAGCGAGGCCGCCGGCCAGCTCATGTTCTACGGCCCCGGTGCCGGGGGCGCCCCCACGGCCAGCGCCGTCCTCGGCGACGTCGTCACGGTGGCGCGTCACCGCGTCGAGGGAGTCTTCGGGCCGGGCGAGACCGCGCATGCGCAGGTCGAGGTCCTCGACATCGGTCGTGCCCGCACGAGGTACCACGTGTCGATCGACGTCGACGACCGTCCGGGTGTCCTCTCCGCGGTCGCCCACGCCTTCGCGGACCACGACGTGTCGATCAGGACGGTCCGCCAGGAGGGCCGCGGCGACGACGCCCAGCTCGTCGTCGTCACCCACGAAGCCGACGACGCCGCGCTCGCGGCGACGGTGGGGAAGATCCGCGAACTGGAGATGGTGCGCGGGGTTTCGTCGGTCATGCGAGTCGAAGGAGTGTCGTGATGGCCAGCCCGTGGCGTGGAGTCATCCAGGAGTACCGGGACCGCATCCCGCTCGACCCGGGAGCGACCATCGTGTCGCTGGGGGAGGGCGGCACCCCGCTGATCCACTCGGCGTGGCTGTCCGGCCTCGTCCGCGGTGACGTGTTCGTCAAGGTCGAGGGCGACAACCCGACCGGCTCGTTCAAGGACCGCGGGATGACCACCGCGATCTCGGCAGCCGTGGCCGAGGGTGCCAAGGCGGTCGTCTGCGCCTCGACGGGCAACACCTCCGCGTCGATGACGGCCTACGCCGCCCGCGCAGGGCTGACCCCCATCGTGCTCGTGCCCCAGGGCAAGATCGCCGCCGGCAAGATGGCGCAGGCGGTCATGCACGGCGGCGACATCATCCAGGTGCGCGGCAACTTCGACGACTGCCTGAACATGTCGCGCGGCCTCGCCAAGGAGTACCCGGTCGCGCTGGTCAACTCGGTCAACCCGATGCGGCTCGAGGGTCAGAAGACCGCCGCCTTCGAGATCGTCGACGTCCTGGGCCGCGCTCCCGACCTGCACGTGCTGCCGGTGGGCAACGCGGGCAACATCAGCGCGTACTGGAAGGGCTTCGTCGAGTACCACGAGTCCGGCGACGCCTCCTCGCGTCCGCAGATGTGGGGCTTCCAGGCCGCCGGGGCCGCGCCGCTCGTGCGTGGCGAGGTCGTCCCCGACCCCGAGACCATCGCCACGGCGATCCGGATCGGCAACCCTGCGTCCTGGACGCTCGCCGAGAACGCCCGCGACGAGTCCGGTGGCCGCATCGACGCCGTCACCGACGAGCAGATCCTGCACGCCCAGCGCGAGCTCGGCCGCCACGAGGGCATCTTCGTCGAGCCCGCTTCTGCGGCAGGTGTCGCCGGGCTGCTCGCCGCCGTGGCTGCCGGCGAGGTGCCGACGGGCCTGACGATCACGATCACGGTGACCGGGCACGGCCTCAAGGACATCGACACGCCGCTCGCGCAGATCGACTCGGTCGTCGACACGGTGGTGGACGCCGACGTGCACGCGGCCGCCGAAGCGGCCGGGCTCGCATGACCTTCGTCGATCGGCCGGTCACCGTCCGGGTGCCGGCCACGAGTGCGAACCTCGGGCCGGGCTTCGACTCCCTGGGACTGGCGCTGAGCTGGTACGACGAGGTCACGGCCGAGGTCACCGAGTCCGGCCTGACGTTCGACATCCGGGGCGAGGGCGCCGACGAGGTGCCGCGCGACGAGACCCACCTGCTCTACCGGGCGATGGACGCCGCGTTCGACCTGCTCGGCGAGCACCCGGCCGGCGTGCACCTGACCTGCCGCAACACGATCCCGCACGGGCGCGGCCTGGGCTCGTCGGCGGCCGCGATCGTCGCGGGCGTCGTGCTGGCCCGCGCCCTGGTGGTCGGGGGAGCGGACCGGCTGGACGACCGCACCCTGTTCGGCCTCGCGACCGATCTCGAGGGTCACCCCGACAACGTGGCCCCGGCCCTGTTCGGCGGGTTCACGATCTCGTGGGTCGACGGTGCTGCGGCCGAGACGCTGCGGCTCGACGTCGACGTCGATGTCACCGTGTTCGTCCCACCGGAGGCGGTGGCCACCTCGGTGGCGCGCGGCCTGCTGCCGGCCGAGGTGCCGCACGCGGACGCCTCGTTCAACGCGGGGCGTGCTGCGCTGCTGGTCGCGGCGCTGACGGGCGCCCCCGAGCGGTTGATCTCCGCGACGGAGGACCGCCTCCACCAGACCTATCGCGCCGACGCCATGCCGGAGTCCTACAAACTGCTGCGGCGACTGCGGGTCGAGGGTGTCCCGGCCGTGGTCTCCGGAGCGGGTCCGACGGTGCTGGCGTTCGCCCACGGGGTGCAGGAATGGAACCCGCCAGGATGGGCCGAACGCGAACTTCGCGTGTCGTCTCAGGGTGCTGCCCTCGTGCCTTGAGCCGTGCTAGTGTGGAGACGTCGGAGTCGAGTTTCTCTCCCCGGCACCCTGCCACTTTCGAGCCCGTCGGATACGGGCGATCCTGAACGCGACGTCGGTCCCACCGACAGGCGCCGGAACCAGGAGACGTGGCCTCCCGATAAAGGACAACGTGTGACGGAATCAACCACGGTCGATCCCACTCCCGCGGATGGCGCCGACAAGGCGCCCGCGAAGGCCCCCCGCAAGTCCGGGGGTGCGCTCGGCGGAAAGGTGATCGCCGAGCTCCAGGAGATCGCCGCCGGCCTCGGCATCGAAGGCGCTGCCAAGATGCGCAAGGGCCAGCTGATCGATGCCATCAAGACCGCGCGTGGCGAGTCCAAGCCCGCCGAGGCGCCCCGCGCCACCCAGGACGCACTCGTCGACGTCCCCGCCGCCGAGACCAAGCCGGCCCGCCGCCGCGCGACGCGCGCCCAGAAGCCTGCGAAGACCGAGCAGGTCGACCAGCCTCAGGCCGAGAAGAGCGAGCCGCGCGAGAGCGATCGCTCCGAGCAGCCGGCGACCCCCGAGAAGTCGGACCGCGCCGAGAGCCAGCCCGAGCGTGGCGACAAGACCCAGAACGACAAGACCCAGAACGACAAGGGTCAGAACGACACCAAGACCCAGAGCGACCGTCGCGACGGCGACGACCGTCGTGACGGCGACAAGAGCCAGAGCGACCGCCGCGAGAACGATCGCCGCGACCGCGACTCCGGCGACCGCGAGGGTCGCCAGCAGAACCGGAACCAGGGCAACCAGAACCGCAACCAGGACCGGGACCGTAACCAGGACCGCGAGCGCACCCAGGACCGCGAGCGCACGCAGGACCGCGAGCGCACCCAGGACCGCGAGCGCACCCAGGACCGCGAGCGCACCCAGGACCGGGACCGCACCCAGGGTGGCCAGGGCGACGACGGCGGTCGCCGTCGCAACCGCCGCGGTCGCAACCGCGGTGCCACGGGCACCCGGGGCCTCGAGGTCGAGCCGACCTTCACCGAGGACGACGTGCTCGTCCCCGCGGCCGGCATCCTCGACATCCACGACAACTACGCGTTCGTGCGCACCACCGGCTACCTGCCCAGCGAGAACGACGTCTACGTGTCGATGTCGCTCGTGCGCAAGCTGGGCCTGCGTCGCGGCGACGCGATCACCGGTCAGGTGCGTCAGCCCCGTGAGGGCGAGCGCAAGGAGAAGTTCAACCCGATGGTCAAGGTCGAGACGGTCAACGGGTCGGACGCCGATGAGGCGAAGCGCCGCGTCGACTTCTCGAAGCTGACGCCGCTGTACCCGTCGGAGCGTCTGCGCCTCGAGGGCCAGGCCGGCGGCCTGACCGGTCGGGTCATCGATCTCGTCTCGCCCATCGGCAAGGGCCAGCGCGGCCTGATCGTCTCGCCGCCGAAGGCCGGCAAGACGATGGTCATGCAGCAGATCGCCAACGCGATCACCGAGAACAACCCCGAGTGCCACCTGATGATCGTCCTGGTGGACGAGCGTCCCGAAGAGGTCACCGACTTCCAGCGCACCGTCAAGGGCGAGGTCATCGCCTCGACCTTCGACCGCCCGGCGTCCGACCACACGACCGTGGCCGAGCTGGCGATCGAGCGGGCGAAGCGCCTGGTCGAGCTGGGTCACGACGTCGTCGTGCTCCTGGACGGCATCACGCGTCTGGGTCGTGCCTACAACATCGCCGCTCCGGCGTCCGGCCGGATCATGTCCGGCGGTGTCGACTCCTCGGCGCTGTACCCGCCGAAGAAGTTCTTCGGTGCGGCGCGCAACATCGAGGACGGCGGCTCGCTGACCATCTTGGCCACGGCGCTGATCGAGACCGGTTCGCGCATGGACGAGGTCATCTTCGAGGAGTTCAAGGGCACCGGTAACTGGGAGCTGCGTCTGCGCCGCGAGTTCGCGGACAAGCGCATCTTCCCGGCCATCGACGTCGACGCCTCCAGCACGCGCCGCGAGGAGCTGCTGATGGCCCGCGACGAGCTGGCGATCGTGTGGAAGCTGCGTCGCCTGCTCTCGGGCCTGGACGGCCAGCAGGGCCTCGAGCTGATCTTGGGCAAGCTCAAGAAGACGCAGAACAACGTCGAGTTCCTCATGGAGATCAACAAGACGATGCCCGGCGGCGCCAGCAACGGCGACGACTGAGCTCTCAGCGACTCCATCGACCGGCCCGGCCCCCGCGAGGGGACCGGGCCGGTCGCGTTCGTGGGGTGGGTGCGCGGGCTATTCTCGCGACATGACGACCGCCTGGGACTTCAGCGCCACGACCATCGACGGCATCGACCGGCAGCTGGCTGACTACCGGGGCAAGGTCGCCCTGGTCGTCAACACGGCCTCGCAGTGCGGCTTCACGCCCCAGTACGGGCCGTTGCAGGAGCTCTACGACACGTACGCCGACCGTGGCTTCGTGGTCCTGGGCTTCCCGTGTGACCAGTTCGGGCACCAGGAACCCGGCGCCGAGGAGGAGATCGCCACGTTCTGCGAGTCGCAGTTCGGCGTCCAGTTCCCGATGTTCGCCAAGGTCGACGTCAACGGCGACGGCGCGCACCCGCTGTTCCGTTGGCTCAAGGGCGAGAAGAAGGGCATCCTCGGCGGCGCCATCAAGTGGAACTTCACCAAGTTCCTCGTCGACCCGCAGGGCAACGTGGTCAAGCGCTACGGCTCGACGACCAGCCCCCAGGACATCGCGGCAGACATCGAGGCCCTGTTGCCGAGCTGACGCCGACGGGTGTCAGGCGTCGGGGTCCTTCCGGCGGCGACCGACGCGCTTGGCCGGGTCCTCACTCGAGATGATGGGCGCGCGTCGCGGCACGGGACGCTGCTCGTTGCGCAGCGTCGAGTCGTCCTCGGCCCCCGTCCGGGTCCGGCGGGCGCTCGTCGCCACGAGGATGCCGATGACGGTCAGGATCAGCCAGACCAGCGCCGCGATGAGCGCGACCGCCACGAGCACGGTGATCGCCCGGTTGGTGCCGTACTCGGTCGAGAGGTAGACCGCGGCAGCGCCCATCACGACGAGCATCACCAGACTGATGACGATGGTCTTGATTCTCCCGCGCGTGTCGGCCATGGCGTCATAGTAGGCGCTCAAGGGTCTGGAGGGGAGTCGGGAACAGATGGGGCCCGATTTGGGTTATGCAACTACAGACTGGCACAATCGATCCTTGGTTCCGGTTCACGGTGCGCGCCCGCGGCCGACCCGGCGACCTCACGAGAGGACATCATGAAGAAGGACATCCACCCCGCGTACGTCGAGACCCAGGTGACCTGCACCTGCGGCAACTCGTTCACGACCCGCAGCACGGCCACCGAGGGTTCCCTCCGCGCCGATGTCTGCTCGGCCTGCCACCCGTTCTACACGGGCAAGCAGAAGATCCTCGACACCGGCGGCCGCGTCGCCCGCTTCGAGAAGCGCTACGGCAAGAAGTAAGTCGTCGTCGGCGCCGGTCGCTCCCTTGCTGAGCGGCCGGCGCCGTTGTCGTGTCCGGGCATCCGAGCGCAGGAGTTGAGGTCATGTTCGAAGCCGTCGAATCGATGATCGACGAGCACGCCGAGTTGGAGGGGCAGTTGGCCGACCCGGCCGTGCACGCCGATCCGCGGCGCGCCCGCGACCTGGGCCGGCGGTACGCCGAGCTGACGGCGATCATCCGCACCTATCGCGACTGGCAGCACGCCCGCGAGGACCTCGTGGCCGCCCAGGAGCTGCACATGGACGACGAGGCCGCCGACCTCGAGCGTCGCGTGCCGGTGCTGGCCGAGCGTCTCGAGCGCATGCTCGTGCCGCGCGACCCCGCCGACGGCAAGGACGTCATCCTCGAGATCAAGGGCGGCGAGGGCGGCGACGAGTCTGCCCTGTTCGCCGCCGATCTGCTGCGCATGTACTCGCGGTTCGCCGAGCAGCACGGCTGGAAGGTCGAGGTGCTCGACGCCACCGAGACGGCTCTGGGCGGCTACAAGTCGGTCACCGCGGCGGTCAAGGCCAAGGGCACGCCCGAACCCGGTCAGGCGCCGTACGCCCTGCTCAAGTTCGAGGGCGGCGTGCACCGCGTCCAGCGCGTCCCCGTGACCGAGTCCCAAGGGCGGATCCACACGTCCGCCGCCGGGGTCCTGGTGCTGCCGGAGGCCGAGGACGTCGACGTCCAGATCAACGACAACGACCTGCGGATCGACGTGTTCCGGTCCTCCGGTCCCGGCGGCCAGAGCGTCAACACGACCGACTCCGCGGTGCGGATCACGCACCTGCCGACCGGCATCGTCGTCAGCTGCCAGAACGAGAAGTCCCAGTTGCAGAACAAGGAGCAGGCGATGCGCATCCTGCGGTCGCGGATGCTCGACGCGGCGCAGGCCGAGGCCGACGCCGAGGCGTCGGACGCCCGCCGCTCGCAGGTCCGCACGGTCGATCGCTCCGAGCGCGTCCGCACGTACAACTTCCCCGAGAACCGGATCTCGGACCACCGCACGGGGTTCAAGGCCTACAACCTCGACCAGGTGATCGACGGTGCGCTCGACGACGTGATCGGCTCGCTCGTCGAGGCGGACCTGGCCGAGCGCCTCGCTGCCCTGGAGGACCGCCGATGAGCACCCGGCGGCTGCTGGAGGAGGCGTCGGCGCGGCTCGAGCAGGGAGGTGTCGCCTCGCCCCGACACGACGCCGAGGTGCTGCTCAGCCACGTCACGGGCACGCCGCGTGCGTTGCTCACCCTCACGGCGCGCGTGGACGACGTCCAGCGTCGGACCTACCTGGAGATGATCGACGCCCGGGCCCGGCGGGTGCCGCTGCAGCACATCACCGGGACGGCCGCGTTCCGCTACGTCGACGTCGAGGTCGGACCCGGCGTCTTCGTGCCGCGGCCCGAGACCGAGCTGCTCGCCGGCTGGGCCATCGACGCGGCGCGTCTCGTGGCGGGGGAGGGGCGCGCGCCGGTCGTCGTCGAGCTGTGCGCCGGATCCGGGGCGATCTCGTTGTCGATGGTCCACGAGGTCCCGGAGTCGCGCGTCCACGCGGTCGAGCTCGACGAGTCCGCGTACGCCTGGGCCCTGCGCAACCTCGACGGCACGGGAGTCGACCTGCGCCGCGGGGACATGGCCGACGCCTTCCCCGAGCTCGACGGGACGGTCGACGTCGTCGTCGTGAATCCGCCGTACATCCCACTCGACGCGTGGGAGTCCGTGGCTCCGGAGGCCCGCGACCACGACCCCCAGCTCGCGCTGTGGTCGGGCGACGACGGGCTCGACGCGATGCGCGTCGTCGAGCAGGTCGCCTGGCGACTGCTGCGACCCGGCGGCGTCGTCGGGGCCGAGCACGCCGACGCCCAGGGCGAGAGCGCACCGGCGGTCTTCACCGCGCGCTGGGCCGAGGTCCGCGACCACCGCGACCTCGCCGACCGTCCGCGGTTCGTCACCGCTCGTCGCCCCTGAGCGGGCGCCCGGTCGTCAGTCGGTGGTGACGACGGTGGCGCGGCTGCCCGCGTCGGCGATGCGGTAGAGGCCCCAGGCGATGCCCACCAGGCCGATGGCCTGGATCGCGAGCGCGCCGGGCGTGGTCGGCAACGACTCGTCGAACAGCAGGGAGCCCAGCAGGATCGACAGCAGCACCGATGTGACGTTCAGGACCGGCATCGAGTGTGAGAGCCGCGAGAGCTGGTAGGCGCGCTGGTTCAGCGACATCGCCAGCAGGGCGCAGGCCAGCAGCACCCAGGGCGACCAGGTGCCCAGGAAGCCGGGGAACCCGTGGTCGCTCATGGCGGTGCCGACCACCTTCATCAGGCAGGCGGTGATGCCGAACAGCATCCCGGCGGTCATGCCAAGGACGAACGCGGCCATCCCGCGGCGCGGCAGCTGGTTCGACAGTCGCGTGACGGCGAGGGCGATCACGACGCCCGTCGCGGCCACGGCCAGCATCGCCACCGTCGGAGCGTCCCGTCCCTGGTGGCTCGTGTCGGCGACCGAGACGACGGCCATCAGGGAGACGATCGTGACGACGACCCCCGCGAGCTCGGTGAGCTGGGGCAGGCGGCGCTCCAGCGAGGACCGGACCACGACCGCGAGGACGACGCCGAGCAGGATGATCGGCTGGACCAGCGACAGCGTGCCGAGATTCAGGGCGACCGCGTGCAGGAGCCAGGCAGCCAGCCCGATCGTGCTCCCCGCCAGCCACCGGGGACTGCGCAGCAGCTGCAGCAGCACCAACAGGGGATGGGTGACCGTCAGTTGCACGCGGCCCGCGGCCAGGTGCTGGAACGACGTCGAGAACGCGAAGCCGAGCGCCGAGCACAGGGCGAGGACGGCCGCGAGGGTCGGGGAGGGAGTCATGACGCGGCGACCGCCGGGCGGTCGACCGCAGCCGCGGGCGAGTGGGGCATCTGCACGATCCTACCGATCGATTCATCGGTGGCCGCACGCGTGGGTGCCGCCGCCGACCCCTAACCTTGGAAGTATGAGGTTCGACTGCGCGACCGAGCTCGACGCCGGCGTCGAGGCCGCGGTGGCGGCCCTGCGCGACGGTGCGCTCGTGGTCCTGCCGACCGACACCGTCTACGGGATCGCCGCCGACGCGTTCGACGCGACCGCCGTCGCCGGTCTGCTCCGGGCGAAGGGCCGGGGCCGGGACATGCCGCCTCCGGTCCTGATCGCCGAGCCGGCCACGCTCGACGCGCTCGTCGCCGAGCGGCCGCCGCTCTGGCTGCAGACGATGCTCGACGACCTGTGGCCCGGTCCGCTCACGGTGGTCTTCCGTGCGCAGCCGTCGCTCACCTGGGACCTGGGGGAGACCCACGGGACGGTCGCCGTGCGCGTCCCCGACGACGACCGCACGCGCGCCGTGCTGCGCCAGGCGGGGCCGAGCGCCGTCAGCAGCGCCAACCTCAGCGGTCAGCCGGCGGCGACGTCGGTCGACGAGGCGGAGACGATGCTCGGCGAGAGCGTCCGGGTCTACCTCGACGGCGGGCCCACCACCGGTGCCACGCCCTCCACGATCCTCGACGTGACCGGTCCGGTGCCGCGGGTGCTGCGCCAGGGCGCGATCGACCTGGCCACGCTGCACGCGTACAACAACACGATCGAGCCCGCCGGCGGTGGAGCCGGTGCGTGAGTACCTCGTCGTCTTCGGTGTGGCGATCGGCGTGGCGTACCTGCTGTCGTCGATCGCGCGTCAGACCGCCCAGCACTTCGGGGCCGTCGCGAAGGTTCGTGACCGTGACGTGCATGCCATCCCGACGCCGTACTTCGGCGGACCGGCGATGCTCGGTGGTCTGTTCGCGGCCTACCTGACCGCGACGCACCTGCCGTTCCTGTCCGGCGGCGACGAATCGCTGTTCACCGACCTGCGCGCGGTGCTGGTGGGCGGCTTCGTGATCTGCCTGGTCGGCGTGATCGACGACCTCTTCGAGCTCGATGCGCTCAGCAAGTTCGCCGGACAGGTGCTGGCGGGCGTCATCACCGTGGCGATGGGTCTGAATTTCGTCTACCTGCCACTGCCGAACACGTACCTGGGACTCGACCAGGCCCAGGCGATGATCCTGACGGTCTTCCTGATCGTGGCGACGGCCAACGCGATGAACTTCGTCGACGGTCTCGACGGCCTGGCCGCCGGCATGGCGGCCATCGGCTCGATCGCCTTCTTCCTCTACGCCTTCGTCCTGGCGGTCGAGAACGGCGAGACCCGCGCGGTCGCGGCAGCGATCCTGACCATCAGCCTGGCCGGCGCCTGCCTGGGGATCCTGCCGCACAACTTCTTCCCGGCCCGGATGTTCATCGGTGACTCCGGCTCGATGCTGCTGGGCTTCGTCCTGGCCTGCTCCTCGATCAGTCTCACGGGCCAGTTCCCGGCCACGAGCCTGTCGGAGGGGATCGGCGGAGCCGACTCGAGTCTGCTCCCGGCGGCGATACTGCCGCTCGTCCTGCCCTTCGCGATCCTGACCGTCCCGTTCCTGGACATGGGCCTGGCCGTGCTGCGCCGCACCCGTGCGGGGCGGTCGCCGTTCAGTCCCGACAAGATGCACATCCACCACCGCCTGCTCGAGATCGGCCACTCGCACCGTCGTGCCGTGCTGCTGATGTACGCGGCGGCGGCCCTCGTGGCCTTCGGCGTCGTGGCGGTCGGCCTGTTCAGCGGCTGGCAGCTCTTCGTCGCCATCGCCGTGCTGACCGCCCTCGTCGCGGCGGCGATCTTCCTCCTCCCGAAGCTGGAGTCGCGACTGTGGACGTGAAGCGCAGGAGCGGGCTCGTGGCGGTGGGGCTGACGGTCGCCGCCTGGGCGGGTGTCGCCGGACTGCTCGGTGGTCGGGCCGCGGCCCTCGCCGCCGCTCTGGCCGCCGTCATCGTCGTGGTCTTCTTCGGCTCGACCAAGGTCGTCCTGGGCCCGATCGCGCAGTACCTGCCCGGGGCCTCCCTGGCGGCCGCGCTGCTGTTCTACGGCACGAAGGTGCTCGCTCTGGGTGTCGTGGTGCTGGTGCTGCTGGACCCGCAGGGCCCCGGCCGCCATCTCGACGACCGGTGGTTCACGGCGACGCTCATCGGCGGTTCACTGTTCGCCGTGACGTGGCTCGTGGTCGCCGATCTGCGGGCTCGGCACGTCATCTACGACCTCGATGACCGGGGTCGACACGACGCCTGATAATCTCGTACTCGCTGCGTGAGTCTCGTGCCTCGCAGCCCGCGCACACACTGCGCACCAACGACGTCGACCGAAGCGGTACAGCGCCTGCGCTGCCGGCCGCGCCAGAATGTAAAGGGTGGTCTGTGACCAACACCGCGCTCCTCAACGCCGGGTCCCAGTTCCGCGCTTCGGGTGATGGCCCGTACATCCCCGGACCGTCGAGTTTCGAGCTTCCTGCCGTCTTCGAGGTCGCTGGCCTGGGCGTCACGAAGCCCATGCTGCTGCTGGCCCTCTCGGTCGTGCTGATCGCCGGCTTCTTCGCCGCCTCCGCTCGCCCCGCCGCAGTCGTCCCCGGCCGGCTGCAGTTCGCCGGCGAGTACGTCTACGGCTTCGTCCGTGGCCTCGCCCGGGACAACATCGGGTCGGATCAGTTCAAGCCGTACATGCCGATCCTGTTCTCCTTCTTCACCTTCATTCTGGCGAACAACTACTACGGCCTGGTCCCGGTGCTGCAGTTCCCGTCGGCGGCGCGCATCGGCTTCCCGGTCGCGCTCGCGCTGTGCGCCTGGCTCCTCTACAACGGCGCCGGCATCCGCAAGCACGGCTTCTTCGGCTACCTCAAGCTCCAGACGGTGCCGTCGGGCATCAAGGGCCCGGTGCTCGCGCTGTTGATCCCGCTGGAGTTCGTCTCCAACATCCTGGTCCGCCCGCTCACGCTGGCCCTGCGTCTGTTCGCCACGATGTTCGCCGGCCACCTGCTCCTGATCCTGTTCTCGATGGGCTCGCACTACCTGATGTTCGACAAGGGCGGTCTGCACATCCTGTCCGGCCTCGGCTCGGGCGTGATGTTCCTGCTCATCAGCGTGCTGGAAGTGTTGATCATGTTCCTGCAGGCCTACGTCTTCACCCTGTTGACCGCGATCTACGTGGGCGGGGCGATCGCGGACGAGCACTGAGTCCGCGAACTGACAACTTCATAGCCTCACGAGTTACCACCACCGACGCCGATGCGCGTCACAATGAAAGGACAAGCCGTGGAAGGCTCCCTCAACATGCTCGGCTACGGTCTCGCCACCGTGGGCCCCGGTATTGCCGTCGGTCTGATCTTCGCCGCGTACATCAACGGCGTCGCCCGTCAGCCCGAGGTCCAGGGTCGTCTCCAGACCATCGCCATTCTGGGCTTTGCTCTGGCTGAGGCTCTCGCGATCATCGGCATCGCGCTCGCGTTCGCCATCTGATGAAGGCCATCCTCCTGGCGGCAGCGGCGGAGGGCGAAGAGCCCAACCCGCTGATCCCGCACCTCCCCGAGATCATCTGGGGACTGATCTTCTTCGTGGCGCTCGTCGCGCTCATGACGAAGTACGTGGTGCCCAACTTCGAGAAGGCGTACGCCGCGCGTACCGCCGAGATCGAGGGTGGCATCGAGGAGGCGCAGGCGGCCCAGAACGAGGCGCAGGCAGCGCTGGAGAAGTACACGGCGCAGCTGGCCGAGGCGCGGCACGAAGCCGCCGCCATCCGCGAGGAGGCGCGCGAGCAGGGTGCCCAGATCGTCGTCGAGATGCGCGAGCAGGCCCAGGCAGAGTCCCAGCGGATTCTGTCGGCTGCTCAGGCGCAGATCGCCGCCGAACGCCAGCAGGCGATCGCGCAGCTCAAGTCCGAGGTCGGCGGCATGGCCACCGAGCTCGCGGCTCGGATCGTCGGTGAGACCCTCGCCGACACCGATGCGCAGCGTCGCTCCGTTCAGCGCTTCATGGACGAGCTCGAGGGGTCGGCGAACTGATGCGTGGATCGTCTGCCAAGTCGCTCGACGCGACCCTGTCCGCGGTCTCCGCGGTGCCGGGTTCGTCGGCGGCGCAGGTCGGCGCCGAGCTGTTCGGCGTCGTCGCGGCCCTCGATGGTGCCATCGCGGCACGTCGCCTCCTGAGTGATCCGTCGATCGAGACCGAGGGCAAGCGTTCGCTCGTCGCCGGGATCTTCGGCGGCAAGGTCGGCGCGGACACCGTCTCGGTGCTCGAGGCGGCCGTCGCCGGTCGCTGGGCCGCAGGACGTGACCTGACCGACGGTCTCGAGATCGCCGGGGTCGCGGCGTACACGCGGTCCGCGGATGCGGCCGGTCAGGGCGACGTGCTCGAGAACGAGCTCTTCGAGGCCGGCCAGGTCATCCACGGCTCGGCCGAGCTGCGTCAGGTCATCTCGGACCGGTCCGTTCCGGTCGGGGCCAAGACCACGCTGTTGCGCGACGTCTTCGGTGGCAAGGTCTCCAGCGCTACGCTGGCCCTGCTGACGCAGGCGGCGGTGGCACGGACCGGCTCCTTCGAGCGGGTCCTCGACATCTTCAGCCGGCAGGTCGCGGCGCGCGAGGATCGTCTCGTCGCCGTGGCGCGTGTCGCGTACGAGCTCGATGACGCCGAGCGCGACCGGCTCACCGCGGCACTGTCGCGGCGGTACGGCCGATCGATCCAACTCAACACCGTGGTCGATCCGTCCGTCATCGGCGGCATCGCCGTCTCCGTGGGCGACGAGGTCGTCGACGCCACCATGTCCACCCGCCTCGAGGCCGCCCGCCGGCGCATCGCAGGCTGACCAGAACGCACCGTTCGCACAAGAAGGCAGGCACACAGCATGACTGAACTCTCGATTCGTCCGGAGGAGATCCGCGACGCGTTGCAGAAGTTCGTGTCGGACTACACCCCGACGCAGGGCGAGGCCGAAGAAGTCGGCGTCGTCGCGTCGGCGGCCGACGGCATCGCGCAGGTCGAGGGACTTCCCTCGGCGATGGCCAACGAACTGCTCGAGTTCGACGACGGCACCCTGGGTCTCGCGTTGAACCTCGACGTCCGCCAGATCGGCGTCGTCATCCTCGGTGACTTCGAGGGCATCGAAGAGGGCCAGAAGGTCAAGCGCACGGGCGAGGTCCTCTCGGTCCCCGTCGGCGAGGGCTACCTCGGCCGCGTGGTCGACCCGCTGGGCAACCCGATCGACGGCCTCGGCGAGATCACCGGCCTCGAGGGTCGTCGTGCGCTCGAGCTCCAGGCGCCGAACGTCATGCAGCGCAAGAGCGTGCACGAGCCGCTGATGACCGGCCTCAAGGCGATCGACTCGCTGACCCCGGTCGGCCGTGGCCAGCGTCAGCTGATCATCGGTGACCGTCAGACCGGCAAGACCGCCATCGCGATCGACACGATCATCAACCAGAAGGAATTCTGGGAGTCGGGCGATCCGACGAAGCAGGTCCGCTGCATCTACGTGGGCATCGGCCAGAAGGGCTCGACCATCGCGTCGGTCCGTGGCGCCCTCGAGGAGGCCGGCGCGCTGGAGTACACGACCATCGTCGCGGCTCCCGCCTCGGACTCGGCCGGCTTCAAGTACCTCGCCCCGTACACCGGCTCGGCCATCGGCCAGCACTGGATGTACTCGGGCAAGCACGTTCTGATCATCTTCGACGACCTGTCGAAGCAGGCCGAGGCCTACCGCGCCGTGTCGCTGCTGCTGCGCCGTCCGCCGGGCCGCGAGGCCTACCCGGGCGACGTCTTCTACCTGCACTCGCGGCTGCTCGAGCGTTGCGCCAAGCTCAGCGACGAGCTGGGTGCCGGCTCGATGACCGGCCTGCCGATCATCGAGACGAAGGCCAACGACGTCTCGGCGTACATCCCGACGAACGTCATCTCGATCACCGACGGCCAGATCTTCTTGCAGTCGGACCTGTTCAACGCCAACCAGCGTCCCGCGGTCGACGTCGGCATCTCGGTGTCGCGCGTCGGTGGCTCGGCGATGACCAAGGCGATGAAGGCCGTCACCGGCTCGCTCAAGGTCGAGCTCGCCCAGTACCGCGCCATGGAGGCGTTCGCGATGTTCGCGTCCGACCTCGACGCGGCGTCGAAGGCTCAGCTCGCCCGTGGTCAGCGCCTCATGGAGCTGTTCAAGCAGGCCCAGTACAACCCGTTCCCGATGGAGCAGCAGGTCGTCTCGATCTGGGCCGCCACGACGGGCAAGCTGGACGCGGTGCCGGTCTCGGACGTCCACCGCTTCGAGG
This sequence comes from Aeromicrobium senzhongii, assembly GCF_014334735.1. Taxonomy (NCBI): domain Bacteria; kingdom Bacillati; phylum Actinomycetota; class Actinomycetes; order Propionibacteriales; family Nocardioidaceae; genus Aeromicrobium; species Aeromicrobium senzhongii. The sequence goes on along the minus strand of NZ_CP060587.1, from coordinate 2,102,411 downwards.
CGGAGTTCCTGGACTACGTCAAGCGCTCGCACTCCGGTGTCCTGGACGCGATCCGCGAGAGCGGCAAGTTCGAGGACTCCAGCGCCGAGGCTCTCGACGGTGCCTACGACTCGTTCCTGGACCAGTTCCAGACGAGCGAGGGTGCGTCGATCAAGCCCGGGCACGAGGAGTTCGACGCGCTGGCCGACGAAGAGGTCGAGCAGGAGCAGATCGTCCGGCAGAAGCGAGGCTGACGATGGCTGTCTCACTCCGCGAGTACCGCGCGAAGATCAGGTCGACGCAGTCGACCAAGAAGATCACGCGTGCGATGGAGTTGATCGCCGCGTCGCGGATCATCAAGGCTCAGCAGCACGCGGCAGCGGCCGCACCGTACGCGCGTGAACTCACGCGTGCGGTGTCGGCCCTGGCCACGTTCTCCAACATCGAGCACGTGCTGACCACCGAGAACCCGAACGCCGAACGCGCCGCGATCCTCGTGATCGCCAGCGATCGCGGTCTGGCCGGTGCGTACGCGTCGAGCGTGCTCAAGGAGACCGAGCAGCTGGCCGAGCGTCTGCGCGGCGAGGGCAAGCAGGTCTCGTACTTCCTGGCCGGTCGCAAGGCGGAGCAGTACTTCAACTTCCGCCAGCGCGAGTTCGAGACGTCCTGGACGGGCTTCTCGGACAAGCCGACGTACGACGACGCGCGCGCCATCGGCGACGAGCTGATCTCCCGTGGCGCCCAGCACGAGAGTGCTGAGGAGGCGGTCGACCCGGTCGCCGCCGTCGACGAGCTCTACGTCGTCTACACGCGCTTCAAGTCGATGCTGGTGCAGGAGCCGACGGTCATCCGCCTGTTCCCGCTCGAGATCGTCGAGGGCGAGGAGACGCCGGACGAGGCCGAGGCCCTGCCTCTGTACGAGTTCGAGCCGAGCGCTGCCGAGGTCCTCGAGGCGGTTCTGCCCAAGTACCTCTACAGCCGCATCTACTCCTGCCTGCTGCAGGCGGCCGCCTCCGAGCTGGCCGCACGTCAGAAGGCCATGAAGTCCGCGACCGACAACGCGCAGGACCTGATCGAGAAGTACACCCGACTGGCGAACCAGGCTCGCCAGGCCGGCATCACCCAAGAAATCAGCGAGATCGTGGGTGGCGCGAACGCGCTCGCCGAGGCCTCCGCGTCCGATTGAGGAAGACACCATGACTGCAACCGTCGAAGAGACCACCACCGACAAGGCCGCTGTCACCGGCCGGGTCGCCCGCGTCATCGGCCCGGTGCTCGACATCGAGTTCCCGGCCGACCAGATGCCCGAGATCTACAACGCACTGCTGGTCGACACGGAGGTCGCCGGCACCAAGGAGACGCTGACCCTCGAGGTCGCGCAGCACATCGGTGACGGCATGGTCCGCGCCATCAGCCTGCGTCCCACCGACGGTGTCGTCCGCGGCACCCCGGTCACCAACACGGGGGAGCCGATCTCGGTCCCCGTCGGCGACCAGACCCTGGGCAAGGTCTTCAACACCACCGGTCAGGTCATGAACCTGGCCGAGGGTGAGACCTGGGAGGTCAAGGAGCGCTGGGGCATCCACCGCAAGGCTCCGGCCTTCGACCAGCTCGAGTCCAAGACCGAGATGTTCCAGACCGGCATCAAGGTCATCGACCTGCTGACGCCGTACGTGCTCGGCGGCAAGATCGGCCTGTTCGGTGGCGCCGGCGTCGGCAAGACCGTGCTGATCCAGGAGATGATCGCCCGCGTCGCCAAGGACCACGACGGCGTGTCGGTGTTCGCCGGTGTCGGCGAGCGCACCCGCGAGGGCAACGACCTCATCGTCGAGATGGAGGAGTCCGGCGTCCTGGACAAGGTCGCGCTGGTCTTCGGCCAGATGGACGAGCCGCCGGGAGCGCGTCTGCGCGTGGCGCTGTCCGCACTGACGATGGCGGAGTACTTCCGCGACGTGCAGGGCCAGGACGTGCTGCTGTTCATCGACAACATCTTCCGCTTCACGCAGGCCGGTTCCGAGGTCTCGACCCTGCTGGGTCGCGTTCCCTCGGCCGTGGGCTACCAGCCCACCCTGGCCGACGAGATGGGCGTGCTGCAGGAGCGCATCACCTCGACGCGTGGTCACTCGATCACGTCGATGCAGGCGATCTACGTTCCCGCCGACGACTACACCGACCCGGCCCCGGCCACGACGTTCGCGCACCTGGACGCCACGACCGAGCTGAGCCGCGAGATCGCGTCGCTGGGCATCTACCCGGCCGTGGACCCGCTGACCTCGACATCGCGCATCCTCGATCCCCGCTACATCGCGGCGGATCACTACGCGACGGCGAACCGGGTCAAGGGCATCCTGCAGCGCAACCAGGAGCTCCAGGACATCATCGCGATCCTCGGTGTCGACGAGCTCAGCGAAGAGGACAAGACGATCGTGTCGCGCGCGCGTCGTATCCAGCGGTTCCTCTCGCAGAACACCTACGTGGCCAAGCAGTTCACCGGCATCGAGGGTTCGACCGTCCCGCTCGACGAGACGATCGACGCCTTCACCAAGATCTGTGACGGCGACTACGACCACGTGGCCGAGCAGGCGTTCTTCATGTGCGGCGGTCTGGACGACGTCGACAAGAAGTGGGCCGACATCCAGAAGAACCTCTGAGGCCCGCTGACATGACACTGCAGATCGAGCTCGTCGCCGCCGACCGCATCGTGTGGTCGGGCGAGGCCCGTGAGGTCATCGCCCGTACCGCCGAGGGTGACATCGGCGTGCTCTCCGGCCACGCGCCGCTGCTGTCGCTGTTGGTGCCCGGTGTCGTCGAGATTCATCCCGTCGACGGTGAGGTCGTCCGCGCGGCCGTCAGCGAGGGCTTCGTGTCCGTCGCTGCCGACCGGGTGTCGATCCTGTCCGAGGACATCTTCCTGGCCGACGAGGTCGACGAGTCGGCGGTCACCGCCGAGCTCGACGAGGCTCGTTCGTCGGAGGACGGACTCGGGGTCCGCCGCGCCGAGGCGAAGCTGCGCCTGGTCGGCAAGGCGTCCTGATGGTGATCGCGAGGAAGTGAGTCATGCCGCTGTGGATGTGGCTGGTCGACTCCCTCGCGATCATCGTCGTGTTGGGCGTGCTCCTGGTGGGCGCGATCGTCGCGAGGCGGCGGTGGATCGCCCGTAAGGGTGTCACGTTCGAGTTGAGCGTCAATCGAGGCGCCGAGCATTCAGCCGCAGGCTGGATGCTCGGCGTCGCGGTCTATGGCGACGACCGCATCGACTGGTACCGCACGTTCTCCTTCTCGCCCAAGCCCCGCTACCGCTTCGTCCGCGGCCAGGTCCTGATCGAGGGCCGCCGGGATCCGGAGGGGGCCGAGGAGTACGCGTTGCACGACGGTCACATCGTCGTCTGCACCGAGAACGCCGAGGGCATCGCGCAGTTCGCGCTGAGCCCCAATTCCCTGACCGGGCTGCTGTCGTGGCTCGAGTCCTCGCCGCCGGGACGCGGCGTCAACAACGTCCTGTGACTCGGGTGTCCGGATCTGTGCATTTCGGTTGCCGCTGCCCCCGCGAGCGTCCACACTTGGACACATGAAGAAGATCATTGCTGCCACGCTGCTCGCCCTGACCGTCGCTGCCGGCGTCGCCGCCTCGCCCGCGCAGGCTGCCGACGACACGTCCTCGTTCAAGGTTCGCACCCTCGGTATCGACTGGATGTGACCGACGGGGCACCTCGCCCCTAGGGTGAGCCCATGGTTCACCTGACGAAGATCTACACCCGCACCGGCGACGACGGAACGACGAATCTCGTCGATTTCTCGCGCACGTCCAAGAACGACCTCCGTCTGGTGGTCTACGCGGACGTCGACGAGGCGAACAGCCAGATCGGCGTGGCCCTGGCCACGGGCGAGCTCGATGCGGATGTCACGGCGGTGTTGACCCACGTCCAGAACGACCTGTTCGACCTCGGGTCGGACGTGGGCAACCCCGTCGTGGCCGAACCGAAGTACGAGCCGCTGCGCGTCGAGCCCGACTACGTCGAGCGGCTCGAGCAGTGGTGCGACCGGTTCAACGCCGATGTCCCCAAGCTCGACTCCTTCATCCTTCCCGGCGGCACGATGGCCGCCTCGCAGCTGCATGTCGCGCGCACCGTGGTCCGCCGCGCCGAGCGCGCCGCCTGGGCCGCCATCGAGCAGCACGGCGCGACCGTGAACGTGCTCGTGGCGAAGTACCTCAACCGCCTCAGCGACCTGCTGTTCATCCTGGGCCGCTACGCCAATCGTGAGCACGGCGACGTGCTCTGGGTGCCCGGCGGGGACCGCACCGGCGCCTGATCCCGCACGGCCCGTCCGACGTGAGGTGGCCCACGTTCGGGCGGTGCTACCGGGCGGTACCCTAGGCCCATGTCAGTGCAGCCTGATCGCCCGTGGGTGATGCGAACCTACGCCGGCCACAGCTCCGCCGCCGAGTCCAACGCGCTCTACCGGCGCAATCTCGCGAAGGGTCAGACCGGTCTGTCGGTCGCGTTCGACCTGCCGACCCAGACGGGGTACGACCCCGACCACGTGCTCTCGCGCGGCGAGGTGGGCAAGGTCGGTGTGCCGATCCCGCACCTGGGCGCGATGCGGCGTCTGTTCGAGGACATCCCGCTGTCGGAGATGAACACCTCGATGACGATCAACGCGACCGCGATGTGGCTGCTGGCCATGTACCAGGTCGCCGCCGAGGAGCAGGGCGTCGAGCCCGCCGCGCTGGCCGGCACGACGCAGAACGACATCATCAAGGAGTACCTCTCGCGGGGCACCTACGTGTTCCCGCCCGAGGCGTCGCTGCGGCTGACCACCGACATGATCGCCTACACGGTGTCGACGATCCCGAAGTGGAATCCGCTCAACATCTGCAGCTACCACCTGCAGGAGGCCGGCGCGACGCCCGTGCAGGAGCTCGCGTTCGCGATGAGCACCGCCATCGCGGTGCTGGACGCCGTGAAGGACTCCGGCCAGGTGCCGGACGACCAGTTCGAGCAGGTCGTCGGGCGCATCTCGTTCTTCGTCAACGCCGGCGTGCGGTTCGTCGAGGAGATGTGCAAGATGCGCGCCTTCGGCCGGCTGTGGGAGGAGATCACCCGCGACCGCTACGGCGTCACCGACCCGAAGATGCGCCGGTTCCGCTACGGCGTGCAGGTGAACTCGCTGGGACTGACCGAGGCGCAGCCCGAGAACAACGTGCAGCGCATCGTCCTGGAGATGCTCGGCGTCACGCTGAGCAAGGACGCTCGCGCCCGTGCGGTCCAGCTGCCCGCGTGGAACGAGGCGCTGGGTCTGCCGCGTCCGTGGGACCAGCAGTGGTCGCTGCGGCTGCAGCAGGTGTTGGCCTTCGAGTCCGACCTGCTCGAGTACGGCGACATCTTCGACGGCTCGCACGTGATCGAGGCCAAGGTCGACGAGCTCGTCGAGGGCGCGAAGGCCGAGATCGACCGCGTCCAGGCCATGGGCGGCGCGGTCGCGGCCGTCGTGTCGGGCTACATGAAGCAGGAGCTCGTCACCTCGCACGCCGAGCGGCGCGCTCGCATCGAGTCCGGCGAGATGAAGGTCGTCGGCCTGAACTGCTACACCGAGACCGAGCCGTCCCCGCTGACGGCCGATCTCGACGCGGCGATCATGGTCGCCGATCCGCAGGCCGAGGCCAACGCCATCGCCGACGTGCAGCAGTGGCGCGACCAGCGCGACCAGCAGGCCGTCGACGCGGCGCTGGAGGCGCTGCAGCAGCAGGCCAAGACCGATCAGAACCTCATGGCCGCGACGCTGGACGCCGTGCGCGCCGGCGCGACGGTGGGGGAGTGGGCCGGGGCCCTGCGCGAGGTCTTCGGCGAGTACCGAGCGCCCACGGGCGTGTCAGGAGTCAGTGGCGTGGCCGAGGCCGGAACCGAGTTGACCGCCGTCCGCGAGAAGGTGCGCCAGACCGGCGAGGAGCTGGGCGGTCGCCTGCGCTTCCTGGTCGGCAAGCCGGGTCTGGACGGGCACTCCAACGGCGCCGAGCAGGTCGCCGTGCGTGCCCGTGACGCCGGGTTCGAGGTGATCTACCAGGGCATCCGTCTGACGCCCGAGCAGATCGTCGCGGCCGCCGTCGCCGAGGACGTCCACGTCGTGGGCCTGTCGATCCTGTCCGGGTCGCACATGGAGCTGGTGCCCGATGTCCAAAAAGGTCTGGCCGACGCCGGTCTGACGAACGTGCCGGTCATCGTCGGCGGGATCATCCCGGACTCCGACGGCCGCAAGCTGGAGGCCGCCGGCATCGCCGCGGTCTTCACGCCCAAGGACTTCGGCATGACCGACATCATGAGCCGCGTCGTCGACGAGATCCGCAAGGCCAACGACCTGCCCGTCTGAGTCGAGACACGGCGGGAAGGCACGCCTGTCCTTCGTGGCACGGGGGCCCTCGGGCCCCTAGGCTCGACCGTGATCGAAGTAGTCGAAGAGGTCAGGCCGCCAACGGCTTGGTCTTGGTCTTGGACTTGGAGGACTTCTTGTTCTTCTTCTTGTCCCCGACCTTGACCAGCTTGCGCTTCTTGACGGTGTAGCCGTCCGGGAGGGTGCCGTCGGCCATCATGCGGATGGGGCAGCGCTTGCAGCGAGGCTTGCTGACGCAGCACTTCTTCTTCGGCGGCTTCGGCACGACAACCACGGTACAGCGCGAGGTTAGGCTGTCCTAGCCGAAGGAGTGAACATGGCTTCCGAGCAGTTCGTCAGGGCCCTGCAGGACCAGATCGGGCACGAGTTCAGTGCGCACCAGCAGTACGTGGGCATCGCGACCTACTACGACGCGCTGACGATGCCGCAGATGGCTGCGCTGTTCTACGCCCAGGCCGTCGAGGAGCGCGATCACGCGATGATGATGATTCAGTACCTGCTCGATCAGGACCAGCCGATCGTCATTCCCGCGCTCGCCGCCCCGCGGATGGACTTCGCGGACGTCGTCGAGCCGGTCCAGGTCGCCCTGGACCAGGAGAAGCGCGTCACGAGCCAGATCAACGAGCTCACGCGGATCGCCCGGGACGACAACGACTTCGCCTCCGACCAGTTCATGCAGTGGTTCATCAAGGAGCAGGTCGAGGAGGTCGCCAAGATGAGCGACCTGCTGGCCGTGGTCACCCGTTCCAAGCACGACTACGAGCGCATCGAGGACTGGATCGCGCGCGAGGAGACCGGTGAGGCCTCCGACCCCACCGCGCCGCCGATCGCGGGCGCCTGACGCGTGAGGGTCGTCCGGCTGCTCCTGGCCGTCGTCGCGGTGGCCCTGCTGGTCCTCGCGGCGACGCCGTGGGTGGATCGGGTCGAGCCGTCCTGGCTCCCCGCCGTCCAGGCGCTCGGCAAGGTCTGGATCGCGGCTGCGGTCGTGGGGATCGTCGCGAGCCTCGTGACGCGGGCATGGTTCGCCTGCGGCACGAACCTCGTGGCGATCGCGGTCGCCCTCGTGACCATCGTCAACGTCAGCAACCGCCCGGACTGCGATGCCGGTGACGGCCGCCTGGCCGTGATGGCCCTCAACGCGTACTACGGCGATGCCGACGTCGCCCAGCTCGCCGCGGCCGTCCAGCGGCACGACATCGACGTCCTGGTGATGCCGGAGGCCACGGAGCCGATGATCGCGAAGCTGGCGGCGACCGAAGCGGGCCGGCGGTTCACCCACCGCAGCGGCCAGACCCCCGAGAGCCGCGACACCGAGGGGACCGTGATCCTCTCGCGGTACCCCGCGACCCGGGTCGACGTGCCCGCCGGCGAGGCCGAGATCTTCCAGCAGCCGGCGATGTCGGTCGACGTCGGCGGCACCCCGGTGCTCGTGCGGGGCGTCCATCCGAAGCCGCCGGTCGATGACTGGCTGCAGGACTGGCGCACGGGCCTGATGGAGCTGGGGCAGTGGCAGCGGGCCAACCGGGGCCGCCCGCTCGTCATGGCGGGGGACTTCAACGCCTCGTCCGCCCATGCGCCGTTCCGCGACGCCAAGCGCGGGATGTACGACACGGCCGGCTGGTGGCCCACGTCGACCTGGCCACTGGATCGTGCCTACCCGCCCTTCGCCGACATCGACCATGTGCTGGTGCGTGGCCTGAGCGTGAAGGGCTCGGGCACCGAGGACATCGACGGCACCGACCATCGCGCGGTCTGGGCCGACCTGCGGATCTGCAGCCGCTGAGCGACCGCGGGGTCAGAACAGGCGCAGGCTCGGGTCGTCGAGGCCGCGCAACTCGTCGTAGTCGACGATGACGCAGTCGATGCCGCGGTCCTTGGCCAGCGTGCGGGCCTGGGGCTTGATCTCCTGCGCGGCGAAGATGCCGCGGACCGGCCGCAGCTTGGGGTCGCGGTTCATCAGCTCGAGGTAGCGGGTCAGCTGCTCGACGCCGTCGATGTCGCCACGGCGCTTGATCTCGACCGCCACCGAGCCGCCGGCCGCGTCGCGGCACAGCAGGTCCACCGGTCCGATCGCGGTCATGTACTCGCGCCGGACGAGCGCCATGCCGTCCTCGAGGGCATCGGTGTGCTCGGCCAGGAGCTCCTGCAGGTGCTTCTCGACGCCGTCCTTCTGCAGGCCCGGATCGATCCCGAGCTCGTGCTCGGAGTCGTGCAGGACCTCCTCGAGACGGATCCGCAGCGTGTCGTCGGTCTTCTTGGCCGTGACGGTCCACTCGGGCACGCCGTCCTCGGCGATGCCCTCACGCAGCGTGCACGGCGGGCTCATCCAGTTGAGCGGCTTGTACGAGCCGCCGTCGGCGTGGATCAGCACCGAACCGTCGGACTTGACCATGATGACGCGCAGGGCCAGCGGCAGGTGGGCCGTCAGCCGGCCGGCGTAGTCGACCTGGCAGCGGGCGACGACGATCCTCACAGGCGCTCGAGCATCCCGAGCTTGAAGTTGATGGTGTCGCCCGAGATCTCGCCCTCGGTCGTCTCGCCGTCGTCGCCCTCGAGGAAGACCAGATCGTCCTCGACGCGGTACTTCCCGCGGCGGAAGTCGACGTTGCCCTCGAAGTCCTCGGTGAACGTGCCGTCCTCGGCGAAGTGCACCGTCCAGTTGGCCTCGTCGGCACGCCACGACCCCACGAGATCCATCCGCGGATCGTTCGAGGGAACGGTCGCGCTGGGCGTCTGGGTGGTCGGCGCGGCAGGCGTGGCGGGCTCGTCCTTGGCGCATCCGGCCAGGGCCGCGAGGAGGGCTGTCGCGGCGACAGTCGCAACGAGACGTGAGGACATGGGACTCCCATCAGAACATCGGTCGTGTCACGCTACCCTGTCACGAACGCTCGCCGGGAAGCAGCACCGGGGAGCCAAGCCTCCAAGGAGATTCTGATGGCAGAGATCGTCGATCGCATCAACGCCGATGACGAGGGTGGCCGGATCGCTCGCACCCTGCTCTTCCCGTACCTCAACCACGCAGCGACCATGTTCGGCGACGGTTACGCGACCGCTGCCGACATCGACGCCGGCATGCGTTTCGGCTGCGGCTACCCGATCGGTCCCTTGGCCCTGATCGATGCTCTCGGCGCCAAGACGGTCGTCGAGGGCCTGTCCGAGCAGTTCGGCCGCACCGGCGATCCGCTGCACCAGCCCGCTCCGGCCTTGGTCGAGGTCGCGGACCAGGGCACCGCGTTCACCGGCGAGGGCGCGGACGGCACCGCCGTCCCGCAGGTCAAGCGCCCGGTCGCCTCGGTCGGTGTCGTCGGCACCGGCACGATGGCCTCGGGCATCGCCCAGGTCTTCGCCCAGGCCGGCTACGACGTCGTCTACGTCGGCCGCTCGCAGGAGAAGCTCGACGGTGTCGTCGCCTACGTCACGAAGAACCTCGATCGCGCCGTCGCGAAGGGCAAGCTCGACGAGGCCGGCAAGGACGCCGTCCTCGCCCGCCTGACCGGTGCCACCGAGCGTGAGGCGCTGGCCGACGTCGACCTCGTCGTCGAGGCGATCGCCGAGGACCTGGACATCAAGCTCGAGCTGTTCCGCGACCTGGACCGCATCTGCAAGCCCGGCGCGATCCTGGCCACGACGACCTCGTCGCTGTCGATCCGCGCCTGCGCCGACGTCACGAGCCGTCCGGCCGATGTCATCGGCATGCACTTCTTCAACCCCGCGCCGGTGATGAAGCTGGTCGAGGTCGTCACGACCGACGCCACCGATCCCGACGTCGACGAGACCGTCCGCGCCCTGTGCCTCGCGACCGGCAAGCACCCGGTCTCGTGCGGCGACCGTGCGGGCTTCATCGTCAACGCGCTGCTCTTCCCGTACCTCAACGACGCGATCACGCTGCAGGAGTCGGGCGCTGCGTCGATGGAGCAGATCGACACGGCGATGAAGGAGACCAAGCTCCCGATGGGGCCGTTCGAGCTGCTCGACGTGGTCGGCAACGACGTGTCGCTGGCGATCCAGCAGACGCTGCACGGCGCGTTCGGCCACGAGGGCTGGAAGCCGGCCGCGTCGCTCGAGCAGGTCGTCGCCGACGGCAGGCTCGGTCGCAAGACCAAGGCGGGCTTCCACACCTACTGAGTCGCCCGCGCACACCGCGCACATGGCCCCGATCGGTACGATCGGGGCCATGTCGCGTCGTAAGGCTGCTGCTGCCAGAGCCGCTCGACGCGAGCCACCCGCGCAGCGCGAGGAGCTCGTCCACCGCCGGGCCGGCGACTTCTGGCAGCGCTTCATCACCGGCACCACCTCGAGCAAGCCCTATCGGTGCCCGGGCTGCCACCAGATGATCCCCCCGGCCACGCCCCACTACGTCGTGTGGCCCGAGGTGCCGAGCCTGCTGGAGACCGACGGACTCAACGAGCGCCGGCACTGGCACCAAGGTTGCTGGAAGCGCCATTCGTGACCCGGAGGCCCTCGGGCAAGATGGCCTCGTGAAGAAGATCACCGGTTCATCGGTCCTGCCCGCCCGGCGTGAGGACATCGAGCTCACGACCGCCGACGGGTTGACGCTCGTGGGGGAGCTGGCCCTGCCGGCCGAGAAGCCTCCGGTCGCCACGATGATCTGCCTGCACCCCCTGCCCACGCACGGTGGCATGATGGACAGTCACGTGTTCCGCAAGGCCGCCTACCGCCTGCCGGCACTGGCCGACATCGCGGTGCTGCGGATCAACACCCGGGGCACCGAGAGCGTGCGCGGCCGCAGCGAGGGGACGTTCGACCACGCGGTGGGAGAGCGCTTCGACGTCGCCGCCGCCATCGAGTACGCCGAGTTCGCCGAGCTGCCGAACGTGTGGGTCGTCGGCTGGTCGTTCGGGACCGATCTGACGCTCATGTACGGCCTGGAGCCCGACGTGGTGGGAGCGATCCTGCTGTCGCCGCCGCTGCGGTTCAGCGGCCCCGAGCACCTCGCGGCCTGGGCCGAGGACGGCAGGCCGCTGATCGCCCTGGTGCCCGAGTTCGACGACTACCTGCGACCGGTCGAGGCGCGGGAGCGCTTCGCGGTCGTGCCCCAGGCCGAGGTCGTCGCGGTCGAGGGAGCCAAGCACCTGTGGGTCGGGGACACCGAGCGCGTCCTGGACGAGGTCGTCACCCGGTTGAACCCCGCCGTCGAGGTGCCGCTGCCGCAGGAGTGGGACGGGCCCATGGAGCGCGCCGACTCGTCGGCCTACGCCGATCGCACGACCGCGGTCTTCCAGGACAAGCCCCGCTGATCCCCGCGGCTGCGTCAGCCGGCCCGCGATTCGGCCGGCGCCTGCGTGCGCACGACGATCTCGTGCAGGGCGCGCTCGAGCGGTCCACGCCGGAAGCGGCGGAACCACGCGCCGGCGAAGGCCAGGGCGACGACGATGGTCGCGACGGCCAGGAGTCCCGAACCCCGCACGAGTGACGGGTCGATCTCGATCGCGACCGCGTAGGCGACGACGTGCGCGACGTACAGGGTCAGGGTCATCCGGCCGACGGCCTCGAGCGGGTAGAGCAGTCCGCGGGCGTGCGGGGCCAGCAGCACCAGCGCCGTCAGCAGCCCCACGGCGATGGCCAGGGCGGACGCGGCCTCGATCGGGTTCTGTGACCGGTGCTCCGACATGAGCGCCTGCACGACGAGCGACTCGCCGGCCGGATCGGTCTGCGAGAGCCGACCGCCGAGGTCCAGCACCAGGGCGTGCAGGACGACGCCGACGCCCAGTCCCGTGAGGGCCAGGGTCGCGAGATCGGAGTTCCGCATCCGGATGCGGCCGAGTCCGAGTCCGATCAGGAGGTACCCGGTCCACTGCACGGCCGGATAGGGGTACCCCACCAGCAGCGCACCGGCCGGATCGATGCGCAGCTCGGGCAGGTCCCGCGTGGCCCAGGCCGCCAGCAGCGGACCCAGCACGACTAGGGCCGTGCCCAGGGCGATGACGGGAACCGGCCGGCTGCGCAGCAGGGGCAGCGCCAGGACGAAGAAGGCGGCGTACGAGGTCAAGACGACGGCGACCGGCGTGCCCAGGGCGGTGAGGAACGCGCCCAGACCGGCCAGGACGGCGGCCCGCACGAGGATGGCCAGCCGGTCGTCGCTGAGCCGGCGCCCCCGGTGCGGCGTCGTCCCGCCGGTGGACAGCGCCAGCGAGAACCCGGCGACCACGACGAACAGGACGGCCGCCCGGCCGTCACCGACATGGCGCCAGGACGCGACGACACCCGGATCGAAGTCGATCCGGGTGTCGAGGTGGGCGATGACCATCCCGATGAGCGCGAGTCCGCGGGCGGCGTCCACACCGCGGACTCGCGTCATCAGGTGGCCGATCAGATGCCGCGGAAGCGGTTGATCTCCGTCAGGTGCTTGGCGCGCTTCTCCTCGTCGGAGACGCCCAGGCCCTCCTGCGGGGCCAGCGCGAGCACGCCGACCTTGCCCTGGTGCAAGTTGTGGTGCACGTCGAGGGCGGCCTGGCCGGTGTCCTCGAGCGAGTACACCTTCGAGACGGTCGGGTGGATGAGGCCCTTGTCGATCAGGCGGTTGGCCTCGTAGGCCTCCCGGTAGTTCGCGAAGTGCGAGCTCTTGATGTTCTTCAGGTTCATCCACAGGTACCGGTTGTCGTACTGGTGCATGTAGCCCGACGTCGAGGCGCAGGTGATGATCGTGCCGCCCTTGCGCGCGACGTAGACGCTGGCGCCGAACGTCTCGCGGCCCGGGTGCTCGAACACGATGTCCGGGTCCTCACCGCCGGTGAGCTCGCGGATCTTCTTGCCGAAGCGCTGCCACTCCTTCGGGTCCTGGGTGTTCTCGTCCTTCCAGAACCGGTAGCCCTCGGCGGAGCGGTCGATGATGTGCTCGGCGCCGAGCGAGCGCACGATCTCGGCCTTCTCGGGGCTGGAGACGACACACACGGGGATCGCGCCACCGGTGAGCGCCATCTGGGTGGCGTACGAGCCCAGGCCGCCCGAGGCGCCCCAGATCAGGACGACGTCGCCCTGCTTCATGTTGGCGCCGTTCTTGCTGACCAGCTGGCGGTAGGCGGTGGAGTTGACCAGACCGGGGGAGGCGGCCTCCTCCCACGTCAGGTGGGCCGGCTTGGGCATCAGCTGGTTCGACTTGACGATGGCCAGCTCGGCGAGGCCGCCGAAGTTGGTCTCGAAGCCCCAGATGCGCTGCTGCGGGTCCATCATCGTGTCGTCGTGGCCGTCAGGGCTCTCGAGCTCGACGGACAGGCAGTGCGCGACGACTTCCTGGCCGGCCTTCCAGGCGTTGACGCCCGGACCGGTGCGCAGCACGACGCCGGCGAGGTCGGAGCCGACCACGTGGTAGGGCAGGTCGTGGCGCTTGGAGTACTCGGAGAGCTTGCCGTAGCGCTCGAGGAACCGGAACGTCGAGACGGGCTCGAAGATCGAGGTCCAGACCGTGTTGTAGTTGATCGCGCTGGCCATGACGGCGACGAGTGCCTCGCCCGGAGCGAGCTCGGGCAGCGGCACGTCGTCGATGTGCAGGCTCTTGCGGGGGTCCTTGTCCCGGGTGGCGATCCCGTCGAACATCGACTCCTCGTCCTTGTGGACGGTCACGCCCCGGTAGGTCTGGGGCAGTTCGAGGTTCTGGTAGGTCTCGGCGGAGCGGTCGCCGGACATGATGGCGTCGAGGATGTGCTGCACAGGGGGTCCTTCGCGTCGGTGAGGCCAGATGGTCTGCGGAGAGGTTACTGGCGGGAAACACTTCCCGCATGCGGGACGCGGAGAGTCCGCGAGCCCGGATCAGTGCGAGGCGGCGGGTTGCACCAGTTCGACCAGTACGCCGCCGGCGTCCTTCGGGTGAACGAAGTTGACGCGACTGTCGGACGTGCCCCGCTTGGGGGTGTCGTACAGCAGGCGCACACCGCGGTCGCGCAGGGTGGTGGAGACCGCGTCGATGTCGCTCACACGGTACGCCAACTGCTGGATGCCCGGTCCGTTGCGGTCGAGGAACTTGGCGATCGTGGACTCCGGGCTCAGCGGCGCCAGCAGCTGGATGCACGAGCCCGAGTCGCCCACGGCCAGCATGGCCTCGCGGACGCCCTGCTCCTCGTTGACCTCCTCGTGGATCGATTCGAGACCGAAGACGCGCGAGTAGAACTCGATCGCGTCGTCGAGGTCGGGGACGGCGATGCCGACATGGTCGATGGCGGTGAGCAGGTGGCCCGGAACGAGACTGTCGCTGGTCATGGCGGGCAGCCTAGTACGGGTGACGGTTCCCTTCGCACGGACCGCATTCCGGGTCACAATGGACCTATGGACATCGACAGCGCGATCACCGACATGACCGGCAACGAGCCGTGGGACTTCGTCGCCGACCACACCTTCGGCCGCTTGGCCATGAGCATCCTCGAGCAGCCTGAGATCTTCCCGGTGAACTACGTGCTGGCCGGGCGCAAGATCGTCTTCCGCACCGCTGAGGGGACCAAGCTGATGGGCGTGCTGCTGGACAACCACGTCGCCTTCGAGGTCGACGAGGTCGGGGCGTCGGGCGCGTCCAGCGTCGTGCTGAAGGGCAAGGCGCGCAAGATCGAGTCCCGCGAGGAGCTCGAGCAGCTCGATCTGGACGACCTGCACTCGTGGGTCCCGACGATGAAGTACAACATCGTGGTCATCGATGTCACCGAGATCACGGGCCGCCAATTCCGCTTCGGACCCGAGCCGGAGCTCTTCCCCGTCATGTAGTGGTGACGTCTCCCACGGCGGGTCCGGGGTGAGCGGGGCCACAGGTACAGTGACCCCAACGCACGCACTCGAAGGAGCACGTTCCATGACCACTTCCGTCATCGTCGCCGGCGCCCGGACCCCGATCGGACGCCTGCAGGGCGCCCTCAAGTCGCTGTCCGGTTCCGATCTCGGCGGCATCGCCATCAAGGGCGCCCTGGACCGAGCCGGCATCACCGGCGACCAGGTCGAGTACGTGATCATGGGCCAGGTCCTGGGAGCAGGAGCCGGCCAGGTGCCCGCGCGCCAGGCGGCCTTCAAGGGCGGCATCCCGCTCGACGTGCCCGCGATGACCATCAACAAGGTGTGCCTGTCCGGCATCAGCGCGATCGCGCTGGCCGACCAGATGATCCGCGCCGGTGAGTACGACGTCGTCGTCGCCGGCGGCCAGGAGTCGATGAGCCAGGCCCCGCACCTGCTGACCGGCTCGCGCGACGGCCACAAGTACGGCAAGGTCACGATGCTCGACCACATGGAGTACGACGGCCTGTGGGACGCGCTGACCGACCAGGCGATGGGCTCGCTCACCGAGCAGCGCAACGCCAGCACCGACACGCTGACCCGTGAGGAGCAGGACGAGTACGGTGCGCGCTCGCACCTGCTGGCCGCCGCGGCTCAGAAGAACGGCCTCTTCGATGAGGAGATCGTCGCGGTCGAGATCCCGCAGCGCAAGGGCGACCCCATCGTCGTCACGTCCGACGAGGGCGTGCGCGGCGAGACGACCGCCGAGTCGCTGGGTCGTCTGCGTCCGGCGTTCTCCAAGGACGGCACGATCACGGCCGGCACCGCCAGCCAGATCTCCGACGGCGCCTGCGCCGTGGTCGTCATGAGCAAGGAGAAGGCCGAGGAGCTGGGCCTGACCTGGCTCGCCGAGATCGGCGCCCACGGCAACGTCTCGGGCCCGGACTCGACGCTGCAGGAGCAGCCGGCCAACGCGATCATCAAGGCCGCGCAGAAGGACGGCATCGATCCGGCCGACATCGACCTGTTCGAGCTCAACGAGGCGTTCGCCGCCGTCGGCATCGTCTCGGCCCGCAAGCTGGGCGTCGACATCGACAAGGTCAACATCAACGGCGGTGCGATCTCGCTCGGCCACCCGATCGGCATGAGCGGCGCTCGCGTCGTGCTGCACCTCGCGCTGGAGCTGCAGCGCCGTGGCGGCGGCACCGGTGCGGCGGCCCTGTGCGGTGGCGGTGGCCAGGGCGACGCCCTGATCATCCGCGTGCCGCAGCAGGCCTGATCGGCTCACCGCCGAAGCTGCGGAGTTGAACTCCAGGAACGTCGACGTCGCCGACCTGGTCTCGCGGGCGCAAGCCGGCGAGGCCAGGTCGGTCGCACGTCTGATCACGTTGGTCGAGACCGAGTCCGACCACCTGCACGAGGTCAGTGCGGCCCTGGCGCCGCTGGTCGGGAAGGCCCACGTCGTCGGCCTGACCGGCTCGCCGGGCGTCGGCAAGTCCACGACCACGTCCGCTCTCGTCAGTGAGCTGCGTGCCCGGGGGCGCCGGGTGGGCGTGCTCGCCGTCGATCCCACCTCGCCCTTCAGCGGCGGCGCGTTGCTCGGCGACCGCGTGCGCATGCAGGAGCACGCGACCGACCCGGACGTCTACATCCGCTCGATGGCCAGTCGCGGTCACCTCGGCGGCCTCTCGTGGGCGACGCCCCATGCCATCCGGGTCTTGGACGCTGCCGGATGCGACGTCGTCCTTCTCGAGACCGTCGGTGTGGGCCAGTCCGAGGTCGAGGTCGCCGGGCTGGCCGACACCACGGTCGTCCTGCTCGCGCCCGGGATGGGCGACGGCATCCAGGCGGCCAAGGCGGGCATCCTCGAGATCGGCGACGTCTTCTGCGTCAACAAGGCCGATCGCGACGGTGCCACCACGACGCGGCGCGAGCTGCGCACGATGCTCTCGATGTCCGACCGTCACGACGGGTGGAAGCGACCGATCGACCTGACCGTCGCCACGGAGGGCACCGGGATCCCCGAGCTGGTCGACCACCTCGAGGAGCATGCCGCGCACCTGCGCGCGTCGGGCCAGTGGGCGACGCGCCGCACGAGCCGCCTGCGCCGCGAGATCCAGGCGATTGCGCTGGACCAGGTCCGGCGACGGTTCGTCCTGGACGGGGGAGACGAGCTCGACGCGCTGGCCGCGCGAGCCTTCGGCGGCCAGATCGACCCGTTCTCGGCGGCGAAGGAGTTGCTCGAGGGACTCGAGTGAAGGACGGGGTTACGAACCCCGATTTTTCCCGTCGCGCCTCGCCAAAACGGCAGTTGCGGTTCGATAGAACTGTGCTGTGGTGAAAAAGGCAGTGGTCCTGTTCGTGGTCGGCTTCGCGCTCTACTACCTGTTCAGCACGCCCGATGACGCTGCGACGGCCGTGCGGAGGGCCTTCGACGCGGCCATCAGCGCGTTCGGACAGGTCGGCGTGTTCGTCTCCGGGCTCGCGTAGGGATGGGTCATGACCGAGCGACCGGCGATCGAGATCGCACCGTCTTCTGTCGTGACGCGATTCTGGCGACGCCTGCGTGAGCCGTTCCCCGACCCCGGGACCCATGTCGCGCTGAACAAGCGCCTCAACCCGCGCAGCGGCGAGCGCGTCCTGCAGATCGTCCCCAAGCACGTGGCCGTCTACTGGCCGCTGCCGGCGTCGATGCTCGCCTCCCTGGGCGCGCTGGTGGTCCTGCTCGCCCACTGGACCTCGGCCGCCGCGCAGCTGTTCTGGCTCGTGTCCCTCGTCGTCGTGATGATGGCGGCGGTGCGTGCGTACGTCGAATGGCGCGACGTCTTCGTGGTGACCAACTGGCGGGTCGTGCGGCTCAGCGGCGTCCTCACCGCCCGCGTCGCGACGATGCCGATCAACCGCATCCTCGACATGACGATGACCCGGCCGTTGCTGGGGCGCCTCGTCGGCTACGGCCACTTCGTGTTCGAGTCCGCCGCCCAGGAGCAGGGGCTGCGCGAGATCAAGTTCGTGCCGGACATCCTCGCGGTCGACCGTGAGATCAACAATGCCGTGAACAAGGAGAACCGTCGGCGCGAGCGCCTGCTGGTCTCGCCCGATCGCTCGTTCGGTGACTCGGACGACGAACCAACCGAGCCCATCCGCGGTCTGTGACCTTTCTTCCTAGACTGTCCCCATGAGCTTCTCCCAGCCCGGTGCGTTCGACCTGTCCTCGTTGGCCAAGCCCCGTCCGCAGGCGGGAGCGGCCGCGCCCGCGCCCGATGGCGCGGTCTACGTCATCGACGTGAACGAGGCCGACTTCCAGCAGGCCGTCGAGTCCTCGATGCAGCACCTCGTCGTGCTCAGTGTGTGGTCCCCGCGCGCCCCGCAGAGCGTGGAGTTCAACGAGGTGCTCGCGCGGGCGACCTCGGCGTACGGCGGAGCGCTGCAGCTGGCCAGGGTCGACGCCGATGCCAACCCCGGCATCGCACAGGCGCTGCAGGTCCAGGCCGTCCCCTTCGTGGTCGGCCTCGTCCAGGGGCGTCCCGTGCCGCTCTTCCAGGGCACGGTCGACGCCTCCGAGGTCAAGCGCTTCTTCGACGAGCTCGTGCGGCTCGCGCAGGAGAACGGCCTGACCGGGCGGGCCCAGCCCTCCGGTGGTGCCCCCGCGGACGCGCCCGAGGAGCCCGAGGACGACCCGCGCTTCGCGGCCGCCGACGAGGCGTACGGCCGCGGTGACTTCGACGCCGCCATCGCCGAGTACGAAGCGCTGCTCGCGCAGACGCCGGGCGACGCGGAGGTCGTCGAGCGCCTCGCCGCGACGAAGCTCTATGCCCGCGTGTCGGGTGCCGATCTGCAGGCAGCCCGCCAGGCGGCCGCCGATGCACCGGACGACATCGACGCCCAGATCCTGGTGGCCGACCTGGACGTCACGGGCGGACACATCGAGGACGCGTTCCTGCGGCTCATCGACCTGGTCAAGCGCACGTCCGAGGACGACCGCGAGCGGGTGCGCCAGCACCTGCTCGACCTGTTCACCGTGGTCGGTCTGACGGACCCGCGGGTGGCGCAGGCGCGCCGCTCGCTCGCCGCGGCACTGTTCTGAGCGCCTGTTTACCACGGTCCCGTGGTAAACACGCGCCTCCCCAGGGAAGCTTCCCCGGGGGTGCGCGCCATTACCACGGTCCCGTGGTAAACCGTCACGCCGCTCAGTCCGGCTGCTGCGGCGCTTCGCGGTAGGCCGGCAGGGGAGCGTCGGCGAGCGACTCGAGCAGCTCGGTCGTGGCCAGCGTGGCCTTCTCGCGCACGGTCTCGAGGTCGCACCAGTGGACTGCGGCGATCTCGGACCGCTGCAGCACCATCTGGTCGACGAGGTCGGCATCGACGACACCCAGGTCGAACACGAACAGGCACGCGTCGTCCCAGCGGCTCCACGGCGGCAGCCAGTTCATCGTGACGAGTCCGTCGATCGTGACGGTGATGCCCAGCTCCTCCTCGAGCTCGCGGACCAAGCCGGTCGCAGGGCTCTCGCCGACCTCGACGACGCCGCCGGGCAGGTCCCACTCGCCCTTGTAGGTCAGCTCGCACAACAGCACCCGGCCGTCGCGATCGCGCAGGACGCCCTGGCCGATCACGCGCTTGCGGGGGAGTCCGGCGTTGAGGATCGCGACGAAGCCGTCGCGGCTGAACGCCGGCGGGTCGTCGACGACGCGGGCCAGCAGGACCTGCTCGACCTCGCCCCGCGGTGCGCGGGCGATGCCCTCGCGGCGGAGTCCGGCGATCGAGGCCGCCCGCAGGCCCCGCGGGTCGTCGGCGGGGACGCGGGCCTCGACACGGGTCCACCCCAACTGCGTGAACGCGTACTCGACGCCGATCCTCAGGGCGCGGCTGGCGACCATGGCGCCCGGTCCGGTCGAGAACTTCCAGCGCATCGACCCGAGCGTGCGGCCGGCCTTGCCGGGACTGCGCTGGAGCGCGACCGTCCCGATCCGCTCACCGCCGTAGACCACGGCGAACCCGTGGAGATCCTCGGCGCCGGAGGTCGGTTCGAGCACGAGGTCGTCGTCGCGCAGCAGGGCTGAGGCGTCCGCGGGTTCGGTCACGAGCCGAGGCTACCTTCCGCCGTGATGGAATCGGCTCCATGACCGATCCGCGGATCCGCCCCGCCCAGACCGACGACGTCCCCGCGATGGTGCAGCTCGTGCACGACCTGGCCGCGTACGAACGCGCCCCGGACGAGTGTGTCCTGACCGACCAGATGCTGCACGAGCGCCTCTTCGGGTCGTCGCCGGCGCTGTACGCCCACGTCGCCGAGGTGGACGGTGTCGTGGTCGGCGTGGCGATCTGGTTCCTGAACTTCTCGACCTGGGACGGCGTCCACGGCATCCACCTCGAGGACCTGTACGTCGACCCGGCCCATCGCGGGTCCGGTCTGGGGAAGGCGCTGCTGGCCCGGCTCGCGCAGGTGTGCGTCGAGCGCGGGTACAGCCGCCTGCAGTGGCAGGTGCTGGACTGGAACACCCCGTCGATCGAGTTCTACCGCTCGCTGGGCGGCGTCGACCTGGCCGAGTGGCGCACGTACCGACTGGCCGGCGAGCCGTTGCAGGCGCTGGGCTCGGTGTCCTGACGCTGTCCTATGCTCGGCCCAACCCACACAGGAGGCACAGCCATGGCGGAGTTCGTCCGACTCGAGGTGACCGACGGCGTCGGCACGATCCGACTCGACCGACCCAAGATGAACGCGCTCGACGCGCAGGTTCAGACCGAGTTGCTGGAGGCGGCCCGCGAGGCCGACCGTCGCGACGACGTGGCCGCGGTCGTGGTGTGGGGTGGCGAGCGGGTGTTCGCCGCGGGCGCCGACGTCAAGGAGATGGCCGACATGGGCTATCCCGAGATGTTCCGCCACGCGCACCTGCTGCAGGAGTTCACGCGGGCCATCGCCGCGATCGGCAAGCCGACCGTCTCGGCGATCACCGGCTTCGCGCTGGGTGGAGGCCTCGAGCTCGCGCTGGCGACGGACCTGCGGTTCTGCGCCGACAACGCGAAGCTCGGTCAGCCCGAGATCCTGCTGGGCATCATCCCCGGCGCCGGCGGCACCCAGCGCCTCGCGCGCCTGATCGGTCCGGCCAAGGCCAAGGACCTCATCTACACGGGCCGTTTCGTCGCGGCCGACGAGGCGCTGGCCCTCGGCCTGGTCGACGAGGTGCTGCCCGCCGACCAGGTCCTCGACCGCGCGGTCCAGTGGGCGTCGCAGTTCGTCGGGGGACCGGCCATCGCGCTGCGCACCGCCAAGGACGTCATCGACAAGGGACTCGAGGTCGACCTGCAGACCGGGCTCGAGATCGAGCGCGCCGGGTTCACCGGCCTGTTCGCCACCCAGGACCAGACCGACGGCATGGCCTCGTTCGTCGCACACGGCCCGGGCAAGGCGACGTTCACCGGCTCGTGATCCACGCCACGCGCCTCGCGGTGCGGGGTTTCGTTACCTTTCGGTAACAT
Organism: Aeromicrobium senzhongii; assembly: GCF_014334735.1. NCBI lineage: Bacteria > Bacillati > Actinomycetota > Actinomycetes > Propionibacteriales > Nocardioidaceae > Aeromicrobium > Aeromicrobium senzhongii. Next base: position 2,080,856 of record NZ_CP060587.1, on the reverse strand, counting down.
CGTGGCAGGAAGGGTCGCCTCACTCATGCGTGCGAACGCGTGGCAGGGTGGTCCCGATACCTCGCGGGCGATCAACCGTCGTTCGCGCCCCGAATTCACAGGAGGGTCCTCGTGACCAAGATCGTTGTCGCTGTGAAGTACGTGCCGGACGCCACGGCGGACCGCACGTTCGACGAAGCGGATAACACCGTCGACCGTGAGAACGTCGATGGCCTTCTCTCCGAGCTCGACGAGTACGCGGTCGAGCAGGCGCTGCAGGTCGTCGAGAACGGTGACGGTGAGGTGACCGTCCTGACCGTCGGCCCCGCCGACGCCTCGGATGCCGTCCGCAAGGCCCTGCAGATGGGCGCCGACGCCGGCGTCCACGTCGAGGACGACGCCATCGCCGGATCGGACGCCTTCGCGACGTCGTTGATCCTGGCCAAGGCCATCGAGAAGCTCGACTACGACATGGTGTTCTTCGGCATGGGCTCGACCGACGCCGGCATGGGCGTCGTTCCGACGCTCGTCGCCGAGCGCCTGGGCCTGCCGGCCATCACGTTCGCCTCGGAGATCTCCGTCGACGGCGACACGGTCAAGATCCGTCGCGACGGCGACGCCGCCACGCACGAGATCGAGGCCACCGGCAAGCTCGTCGTCTCGGTCACCGACCAGACCGGCGAGGCCCGCTACCCGTCCTTCAAGGGCATCATGGCCGCCAAGAAGAAGCCGGTCGAGCAGTGGAGTCTGGCTGACCTGGGTGTCGACGCGGCCGAGGTCGGCCTCGACAACGCCTGGACCAAGGTCGAGTCCACGACCCCCCGTCCGCCGCGCACCGCCGGCGAGATCGTCACCGACGAGGGAGACGGCGGCACCAAGCTCGTCGAGTTCCTCGCGTCCAAGAAGTTCGTCTGAGAAGGGCATAGACAGTCATGAGTGAAGTTCTCGTTCTGATCGAAGCCCCGCAGGGCAAGGTCACGAAGCCCTCGCTGGAGCTCTTGACCATCGCGCGCCGCATCGGCGAGCCGTCGGCGGTCGTCTTCGGCGATGCCGACAACGCCGTGCTGTCCGAGTACGGCGCGGAGAAGATCTACACCTACTCCGACAGCGTCTACCAGGAGTACCTCGTCGCGCCCAAGGCCGAGGCCCTGGCCGCGCTGGTCGCCTCCACGTCGCCCGCCGCCGTGCTGGTGCCCTCCACCAGTGAGGGCAAGGAGATCGCGGCCCGCGTCGCGCTCAAGTCCGACTCGGGCCTGATCACCGACGCCGTCGACGTGACCGTCGACGGTGGCGCGATCACCACCACCCAGATGGCGTTCGCCGGCAACTTCACCGTCGCCGCGCAGGTCACGAAGGGCGCCCCGGTCATCGCGGTCAAGCCGAACTCGGCCGCGCCCGAGGCCGTCGCCGGTGCCGGCACGGTCGAGGCCGTCTCGTTCGACGTCCCCGAGTCCGCCAAGACGGTCAAGATCGTCTCGTCGGAGCCGCGCGTCTCCACCGGTCGTCCCGAGCTGACCGAGGCGGCCATCGTCGTCTCCGGCGGCCGTGGCACCGGTGGCGACTTCTCCGAGGTCGAGGCCCTGGCCGACGCCCTCGGTGCGGCCGTCGGCGCCTCGCGCGCCGCCGTCGACTCGGGCTGGAAGCCGCACACGTTCCAGGTGGGCCAGACCGGCAAGACGGTCTCGCCGCAGCTGTACGTGGCCAACGGCATCTCCGGTGCCATCCAGCACCGCGCCGGCATGCAGACCTCCAAGACGATCGTCGCGGTCAACAAGGACGAGGAGGCGCCGATCTTCGAGCTCGTCGACTTCGGCGTCGTCGGTGACCTCAAGACGGTCCTGCCGCAGGCCACCGAGGAGATCACCAAGCGCAAGGGCTGACCACTCTCCCTGTGCCGACCAGCGGCTCCGTCCCCTCGGGGGCGGGGCCGCTGTTGTCTGCCCGCGGACGGCCTGCGGCCCGGGACGTGAATTTGGTTGCAGTTCGGTGAATTAGCGCGTCTGGATTGGGGGCGGGACATGCCCAGGTGGTACTTATGGATGAGGCGCGTACACGCATGTCCAATGACGTACGCACATTCACAGGAGGATATTCATGCGACTTCGGCGTTCAGCCCTCGCAGGTATCGCCATCGCCGCCGTTGCCAGTTTGAGCCTGGCAGCGTGCTCGAGCGACAGCGACGACAACGGTGGCGGCTCCACCGATTCCGTGATCACGGCGTACGGCACTGAGCCGCAGAAGCTGCTGATCACGACCAACACGAACGAGGTCGGCGGTGGCAACATCATCGACCTGCTGTACGCCGGTCTGGTCTCCTATGACCCCGAGGGCGAGATGACCAACGAGGTCGCCGAGTCGATCGAGTCCGAGGACAACAAGAACTGGACCATCAAGCTCAAGGACTGGAAGTTCACCGACGGGACGCCGGTCACGGCCGAGTCCTTCGTGAAGGCCTGGACCTACGCCTCGGATCCCAAGAACGGCCAGCTGCAGGCGTACTTCATGTACCCGTTCGCCGGCACGGACGAAGAGGGTGTCCTCATCGATCCCGCCAAGGGCCTCGGCGCCAAGGCCGTCGACGACAAGACGATCCAGGTCACGCTGAAGGAGGCCGAGCCCGAGTTCCCGCTGCGCCTCGGCTACTCGGCGTACTACCCGCTGCCCGACGCCGCGTTCGACGAGAGCGGCAAGATCACCGACGAGTTCGGTGAGAAGCCGATCGGCAACGGACCGTACGTCCTGGAGTCCTGGGAGCACGAGGTCGAGGCCAAGCTGACGCCCAACGATGACTACAAGGGCTCGCGCGAGGCGAAGAACGGCGGTGTGACGTTCAAGTTCTACACCGATCCGGACTCCGCGTACTCCGACCTGCAGGGTGGCAACCTCGACGTCCTCGAGGCCGTCCCGCCGAGCGCGCTGAGCAGCTTCGAGACCGACGACTCGATCCAGGCCTTCACGGGCAACGGCGCGAACTTCGCGTCGATCACGATCCCCGAGCGTCTCGAGCACTGGAGCGGCGAAGAGGGCAAGCTGCGCCGCGCCGCGATCTCGAAGGCGATCAACCGTGAGGAGATCACCGAGAAGATCTTCGAGGGCTCGCGTGTCCCGGCCGAGGACTTCTCCACGTCGCTGTTCCCGGGCTTCACCAAGGACATCCCCGGTAGCGAGGTCCTCGACTTCGACGCCGCCGAGGCCAAGAAGCTGTGGGCAGAGGCCGACGCCATCTCCAAGTTCGACGGTTCCTTCACGGTGGCGTACAACGGTGACGGCCCCGGCAACAAGGAGTGGGTCGAGGCTCTCGTGAACCAGGTCGGCAAGAACCTGGGCATCGAGGCCAAGCCCAAGGGCTACGCGACGTTCAAGGAGCTCCGTGAGCTCGTGACCAACCGCGAGATCAAGACCGCCTTCCGTACCGGTTGGCAGGCCGACTACCCGTCGATCTACAACTACCTGGGCCCGCTGTACGGCACGGGTGCCGGCTCGAACGACGGTGACTACTCCAACCCCGAGGTCGACAAGCTCCTCAAGGAGGCGCTCGGCGCCGAGGGTGATGAGCAGGCCAAGAAGTTGGCCGAGGTCCAGGAGATCCTGTTCCAGGACCTCCCGGCCATCCCGTTGTGGAACCAGCGCATCGCCGGTGCGGCTGCCGATGGCGTCGAAGGCGTCGTCTTCAGCTGGCAGGGCAAGCCCGAGTACCACCTCGTCACCAAGTAATCGACAGCGGTAACAACGCGGGGGGACGGCACCTGAGAGGGTGCCGTCCCACCGTGTGCCGCGAGGAGTGTGCACATGTGGTGGTATGTCGGTCGTCGACTGCTCCAAACGATCCCGGTCATCCTGGGGTCGACTTTCATCGTCTACGGACTGGTGTTCCTGTCTCCGGGTGATCCCATCGGCGCCTTGTTCGGCGAGAAGGCGGTCCCCGAGGCGGTGCGAGCCCAGATCGCTTCGCAGTACAACCTGGACGACCCCTTCCTCGTCCAGTGGCTCAAGTACCTCGGCAACGCGCTGACCGGCGACTTCGGTGAGGCCTTCTCCGGCCGTCCCGTGGCCGACCTCGTCGCGACTGCCTTCCCGGTCACCTTGAAGCTCGCCCTGATGGCCCTGGTCATCGAGGCCACCCTCGGCATCGCCGCGGGCTTCTACGCCGGCATCCGCCGTGGCGGCATCTTCGACTCGACGATGCTCCTGGTCTCGCTGCTGGTCATCGCCGTCCCGATCTTCGTCTTCGGCTTCGTCATGCAGCTGATCTTCGGCGTCAAGCTCGGTTGGGCGCCCATCACCGTCGGTGGAGACGCGTCGTTTGAACGATTGATCCTGCCCGCCATCGTGTTGGGCCTGACGTCGTTCGCCTACATCTTGCGACTGACCCGTTCCTCGGTCGTCGACAACCTCACGGCCGACCACGTCCGCACGGCGCGCGCCAAGGGCCTGTCGTCGGCCACGGTCAACCGCCGTCACGTGCTGCGCAACTCGCTCATCCCCGTGACGACCTACCTCGGCACCGATCTGGGCACGCTCATGGCGGGTGCGATCGTCACCGAGGGCATCTTCAACGTCCCGGGCATCGGTCGACTGGCCTTCTCGGCCGTCCAGCGTGGCGAGGGGCCGACGGTCGTCGGCGTCGTCACCGTGATGGTCCTCGTCTACGTGCTGATGAGCCTGCTCGTCGACCTTCTGTACGCCCTCCTCGATCCCAGGATCCGCTATGCGTGAAGTCATCCGCCCTGGCCAGGAGCGCTTCGTCGCTCCGCTGTCCCACACCCCGCTCGAGGCCACCGGCACCGTCGACGAGTCCCAGTCGCCCGAGAGCCAGTGGCTCGTCGCCTGGAAGAGCCTGCGCAGCAACTGGATGTTCTGGGTGGCGGCCGTGATCCTGCTCGGGGTGACCGTCGTCGTGGTGGCGCCGGGCCTGTTCACCAGCGTCGACCCGATGGACAGCGACCTGAGTCGCAGCCTCGACGGGCCCTCGCCCGGTCACCCCGCCGGCTTCGACAAGCAGGGGTACGACGTCTTCGCGCGCACGATCTACGGGGCGCGCGCCTCGGTGCTCGTGGGCATCCTGTGCACCTTGGTGGTCGCCGTGCTGGGCACGGTCACCGGGATGATCGCCGGCTTCTACGGCGGCAAGGTCGACACCGTCGTCTCGCGCATCGCGGACATGTTCTTCGCGATCCCGCTTCTGCTGGGCGCGATCGTGGGTCTGTCCATGGTCGACAACCGGTTCCCCGAGCGCGGCTACTGGGGTGCGATCTTCGCGGTCGTGTTCGCCCTGGCCGCCTTCGGCTGGCCGCAGGTCACCCGTATCGCGCGTGGTGCGGTGCTCGAGGTCAAGAACCTCGAGTTCATCGACGCGGCCCGCGCGATCGGCGCCTCGCCGCTGCGCAACCTGGTGCGTCACGTGCTCCCCAACTCGCTGCCGCCGGTCATCGTGGTCTCGACCGTGTCGCTGGGCATCTTCATCGTCGCCGAGGCGACCCTGTCGTTCCTGGGCATCGGACTGCCCTACGGCATCGTCTCGTGGGGCAACGACATCGCCGCCGCCCAGAACCAGGTGCGTTCGGGGACCCGCCTGGGCGTCATGTACTGGCCCGCCGGTGCCCTGATGATCACGGCGCTGGGCTTCATCCTGTTGGGTGACGCCGTCAGCGACGCCCTCGATCCGAAGCGGAAGAACCGATGAACTCCACTGCATTGCTCGAGATCAAGGACCTCCATGTCGCGTTCGCGCGCGGCAAGGAGCTCGTTCCCGCCGTCCGCGGCGTCAATCTGAAGGTCTACGAGGGCCAGACGGTCGCGATCGTCGGCGAGTCCGGCTCGGGCAAGTCCACGACCGCGCATGCGGTCATCGACCTGCTCCCCGGCAGCGGTCAGGTCACCGGCGGCCAGATCCTGTTCGACGGCACCGATCTGACGACGGCCGGCCGCAAGCAGATCATGGCCGTCCGTGGCTCGTCGATCGGTCTCGTGCCTCAGGACCCCATGTCGAACCTCAACCCGCTGTGGCGGGTCGGGTCCCAGATCAAGGAGGCCCTCGAGGCCAACGACGTGGCGTCGGGCAAGGAGGCCGACGCTCGCGTCGTCGAGCTGCTGGCCGAGGCCGGACTGCCCGACGGCGAACGACGGGCCCGCCAGTACCCGCACGAGTTCTCCGGCGGCATGCGCCAGCGCGCGCTCATCGCGATGGCGCTGGCGGCCCGGCCGCGACTGTTGATCGCCGACGAGCCGACGTCCGCGTTGGACGTGACGGTGCAGAAGCAGATCTTGGACCACCTGGACATGCTCACCGAGAGCCTGGGTGTCGCCGTCCTGCTGATCACCCACGACCTGGGCCTGGCCGCCGAGCGGGCGGACCACCTGGTCGTCATGTACAAGGGGCAGGTCGTCGAGTCCGGTCCCGCGCTGGAGATCCTGCAGGACCCGCAGCATCCGTACACGAAGCGACTGGTGTCCAAGGCGCCCTCGCTGGCCTCGCAGCGCCTCTCGTCCGAGCGGGCGCGCACGCAGGTCCGTGAGCAGGCCATGGAGAGCGCCGCCGAGACCGCCCAGGAGGTCTCCGAGAGTGCGGAGGCCTTCGGCGAGGGCGGCGACGACGTGCTGGTCGTGGAGGACCTGACCAAGGTCTTCGAGCTGCGCGGCGGCAAGCCGTGGGAGAAGGTGCCGTTCACGGCCGTCGACTCGGTCTCGTTCCGGCTCCGCCGGGGCACCACGACGGCGATCGTGGGCGAGTCGGGCTCGGGCAAGTCCACGGTCGCGCGGATGGTGCTGGACCTGCTGCCGCCCACGTCGGGCCGGGTGCTGTTCGACGGTGTCGACATCCGTGAGCTCAAGTCCAAGGCGCAGAAGCTGAAGTTCCGCCGTCAGATGCAGCCGGTCTTCCAGAACCCGTATGCGTCGCTGGACCCGATGTACTCGATCTACCGTTCGATCGAGGAGCCGTTGCGCACGCACGATGTCGGCTCCAAGGCCGAGCGCGAGGCCAAGGTGCGCGAACTGCTCGACAAGGTCTCGCTGCCGTCCAACGTGATGTCGCGCTACCCGGGCGAGCTGTCCGGTGGTCAGCGTCAGCGCGTCGCGATCGCCCGTGCTCTCGCGCTCGATCCCGAGGTCGTCATCTGCGACGAGGCCGTCAGTGCTCTCGACGTGTTGGTGCAGGCGCAGATCCTCGAGCTGCTCAACGACCTGCAGGCCTCGCTGGGGCTGAGCTACCTGTTCATCACCCACGACCTGGCGGTCGTCCGCCAGATCGCCGACGACGTCCTGGTGATGCAGAACGGCAAGGTCGTCGAGCACTCGTCGGTGTCGCAGGTGTTCGACAGCCCGCGCGAGGAGTACACGCGCCGCCTGCTCGACGCGATCCCGGGCGGGTCCATCGACCTGGCGTTGTGACCACGGTCTGAAGCGACGAGGGGGTGGGCCGGTCGGCCCACCCCCTCAGTGCTGTGCGTGGCTCAGGCCTTGCGCTTCTGGACGTCCCAGATGAGCGAGGTCTGGGTGCTGCGCGGCATCTCGGCGGTGCCCGCCTTCACCTTGCGGTACCGGCAGTCGCCGCGGTACAGCGAGTACTTCGTCGCGGTGAACTTGCGCGTCTCCTGACGCTGGCGCAGGCGGTACTTGTACTTCCCGTTCCGCTTCACGCTGGCCGTGTACTTCCACGCCTTCTTCTTGCTCCACTTCTTCGTGAGCGAGCCGCTGACCTCGGCCTTCGCCTTGACGAAGACGGTGCCGGCCTCGGCCGAGAGCTTGGAGCTGACGGTGGCCGACGTGGCGGACGTGGCCGACTGGTTGTACGTGATCGTGAACCTGGCGTTCTTGGGACGCACCCAGTCCGAGTACAGGCCGGTGGGCTTGTAGGACTTCGAGATCTTCGTGAACTTCCACTTGGTGGAAGGCAGGTTCTGGCAGTCGGGCGCGGCGTGTGCGACCTGCGGCGCGAGAGCCGTGGCCGCTGCGGCCACGGTGGCGATGATGATGGTCTTGATACGGAACATGGTCCCCCCGATGGTGATTGTGGTGAGGGGAAGTTAGCAAAGCGCGCAGGCGCGAGCAACGCGACACGAGGGGGTGCACCCCGGTGTTGACGACATCGAACACGTGTTCGATGATGGAGGAGTGAGTCCCTCCGTCCCTGCTGCCACTGGCGCCACACTGGTCGATGACCTGCGGGCGCAGATCGGCCGGATGCAGGGCCGTCCCTCGGTGCTGTCGATGCCGACGCACCCGGCGCTGGAGGGCCTGATCTCGTTGCAGCCGGGCGGCAGCTACTGCGTCGACGCCACCAGTCTGGCCCTGCTGCTGATGGCCGGACCCTCGCGGGACGGCGCCTGGTGCGCGATGGTCGGCACCGAGCGGGTGGGGTTCGAGGCGGCCGCCGCGGTGGGGGTCGACCTCGACCGCACGGTCTGGGTGCCCGACGCCGGTGCCGACCCGGCCTCCGTGCTGGGCGCCCTGGTCGACGCGGTCGGCGTCGTGATGGTCGACCGCGTGACCCTGCCCGAGCGCGAGGTCGCCCGGCTCCGCGCCCGCCTGCACCGGCGCCAGGGCGTCCTGATCGCGGTCGGTGACTGGCCTCGCGCCGATGCCCGGCTACGCCTGCGCGACCCGGCCTGGACCGGCGTGCAGGACGGACACGGACACCTCGTGGCCCGGCAGGTGACCCTCGAGGTCGAACGAGGTGGCCGGGTCACCGGCTCGCGCCGGCTGTGGTTCCCCGACCGCGAGCTGCACGTCGCGCCGGTCGGCGGGTCGACGGTCGAGCGCGCCGTGCGTCGCGGTCCGATCGAGGTGGCCGGCTGATGCGCACGATGGTGGCGTGGGTTCCCGACTGGCCCGCTCTCGTACGCCAGGCCGAGCACGCCGAGGCGAACCGGGGCGGCTCGACCGCCGATGCCGAGGCGCTCGCGGTGCTCGACAAGGGCGTCGTGCTGGCCTGCACGCTGGCGGCCCGGGCCCAGGGCGTCCGCCGGGGGATGCGGCGCCGCGACGCACAGTCGCGCTGTCCCGACCTGGTGGTGTGCGACCACCGCCCCGAGGTCGACGCCCGCACCTTCGAGCAGGTGCTGACCACCCTCGAGGAGCTCAGCCCGGGGGTGGCGCCACTGCGTCCTGGCCTGTGCGCCTTGAGCGTGCCCGAGCGGTACTACGGCGGCGAGGCGGAGGCCGCTGCCGTGATGGCCGAGCACCTGGTCGGGCTCGGGGTGTGGGACGTGCGCTTCGGCATCGCCGACGGGGTCTTCGTCGCCGAGCTGGCGGCGCGGCAGGCGCCCGCCCAGGACTGCCTCATCGTGGCCCCCGGCGGCAACGCCGACTTCCTGCGCGAGCTGCCGGTCGAGGTGCTGGAGGTGCCCACGCCGGCGGATGCGACCACCCCGGGACTGGATCTGGTCACCGTGCTGCGCCGGTTGGGGATCCGGCGGGTCGGTGAGTTCGCGGCGTTGCCCGCGGCCGACGTGGTGGCGCGGTTCGGCGCCCACGGGGCGCTGCTGCACCGGTGGGCCCAGGGTGAGGAGGTGCGGCCGATCTCGCGCCGCACCCCGCCGCCCGAGCTCGTGGCCACCGTGGCCTTCGAACCGGCGCTCGAGCGGTCCGAGGCCGTGGTGTTCAGCGCGCGCCAGAGCGTCGAGAGCTTCGTCCGTGGACTCGACCGGGCCGGTCTGGTCTGCTCGACGCTGCGGATCGAGGTCGATGCCGAGGTCGCGGGCGAGCCGCGCGTGTCCAGCCGGGTGTGGCGTCACCCGCGGTGGTTCGGGTCCGGCGACGTGCTCGACCGGCTGCGCTGGCAGTTGTCCGCCGATCCACCCGGTGGACCGGTGGTCGCGGTGCGCTGCGTCCCGGTCGAGGTCGAGCCCCTGGGCGACCATGCCGAGAGCCTGTTCGGCGGGGGACCCGACGACCAGGTCGAGCGATCTGTGGCGCGGGTCCAGGCGCTGGTCGGACCCGAGGGGGTGCGCACGGTCGGTGTCCAGGGCGGGCGCGCACCGGCGGACCGGCGGCTGTCGGCGCCGTGGGGCGAGCGTCCTGTCGTGCAGCGACCGGTCGACCGGCCGTGGCCCGGCAGCGTGCCGGCACCGGCGCCGGCCACGGTGTTCACCGAGCCGGCGCCCGCGCAGGTGGTGGGTGCCGAAGGGCTCCCGGTCAGTGTCAGCGGACGCGGCGGGCTGTCGGGTCGGCCGGCCCGGTTCCGCGCTGCGGCCGATCTGGCCTGGCAGCCCGTGGCCGCTTGGGCCGGGCCGTGGCCGGTCGACGAGCACTGGTGGGACGAGGCCGCGGCCCGACGCGTGGCCCGTTTCCAGGTCGTCGGTGTCGACGGCAGTGCCTGGCTCATGGTGGTCGAGAACGGCCGCTGGTGGACCGAGGCCCGCTATGACTGATCCGGGACGGCTCTGATGGGCTGGAACAACCCCGACATCTCCTGGCGCGAGCTGGAGGCACGGCTGTCCGGACGCTGGCGCGACCCGGCCCAGCCGTTGCCCGACGGTGGCGACGGCCCGGCGTTCTCGCGCAAGCGGCCCGCCTATGAGACGCCCGAGACTCCCGAGGTGCCGGCCGCGGTGGTGCCGTACGCCGAGCTGCATTGCCACAGCAACCACAGCTTCCTCGACGGTGCCAGCCACCCCGAGGAGCTCGTCCGCGAGGCGGTGGGGCTGGGGCTGTCGGCCCTCGCCCTGACCGACCACGACGGGTTCAGCGGCGCCGCCCGGTTCGCCGAGGCCGCCCAGCTGCACGGGCTCCGCACGGTCTACGGGGCCGAGCTGTCCCTGGGGCTGACCGGCCCCCAGAACGGCGTCCCCGATCCCGAGGGCGACCACCTGCTGGTGCTGGCGCGCGGGGTCGAGGGCTATCACGCGCTCGCCTCGGCGATCACCGAGGCGAACCTGGCCGGCGACGAGAAGGGCCGGCCTGCCTACGACCTGGCCGACCTGGCCGAGCGCGGTCGCGACCGTTGGGTCGTGCTGACCGGCTGCCGCAAGGGCTGGGTCCGGCGCGAGGGGATGAGCGGACTGCGCCGGCTGGTCGATCTCTTCGGCCACGACCACGTGGTCGTCGAGCTCACCGACCACGGCGGACCCGGCGACGGTCCCGCCAACGACGCCCTCGCGGGCTGGGCCGCCGAGCTGGGGCTGCCCACGGTCGCCACCGGCAACGTCCACGCCGCGCGACCCGCCGACACGCGACTGGCCCAGGCGTTCGCCGCCGTGCGGGCCCGGCGCAGCCTGGCCGAGCTGGACGGCTGGCTGGCGCCGCCGCCGTTCCTGCGCTCGGGGGCCGAGATGGCGCAGCGGTTCGCCCGGTGGCCCGGCGCGGTCGCCCGCTCGGTCGAGATCGCCGACGCGTGCGCGTTCGACCTGCGCAAGGCCTCGCCGCGGCTGCCCAAGCAGGACGTCCCGCCCGGACACACCCCGATGAGCTGGCTGCGCGAGCTGGTGCGGCAGGGGGCCGACCGGCTCTACGCCGACTGTCGCGACGACGCCGAGACACGGCTGCAGCGCGAGCTGGCCGTCATCGAGGACAAGGACTTCGCCGGCTACTTCCTCATCGTCCACGACATCGTCGCCTTCGCCCGCAGCCGCGGCATCCTGTGCCAGGGCCGCGGCTCGGCGGCGAACTCGGCGGTCTGTTACGCCCTCGAGATCACCGCGGTCGACTCGATCAAGTACGGGCTGCCCTTCGAGCGCTTCCTCTCGGCCACCCGCGACGAGGAGCCCGACATCGACGTGGACTTCGACTCCGACCGTCGCGAGGAGGTGATCCAGTGGGTCTACGACAAGTACGGCCGCCGCAACGCCGCCCAGGTCTGCAACGTGATCAGCTACCGGCCCAAGTCCGCGGTGCGCGACATGGCCAAGGCGCTGGGGTACTCGGCGGGTCAGCAGGACGCGTGGAGCAAGCGGATCGACTCGTGGTCCTCCGTCCGCACCGAGAACGGCAGTGGTGAGGGCGCCGAGGCGATCCCCGAGCCGGTCGTGCGGCTGGCCGAGCAGGCGATGAAGTCGCCGCGGCACCTGGGCATCCACTCCGGCGGCATGGTCCTGACCGAGCGTCCCGTGGGCGAGGTCGTGCCGATCGAGCGCGCCCGGATGCCCGGCCGCACCGTGCTGCAGTGGGACAAGGACGACTGCGCCTACATGGGACTGGTCAAGTTCGACCTGCTCGGCCTGGGGATGCTCGGCGCGATCCAGCACACCTTCGACATCATCGACGAGTCGATCGGCGAGCGGTGGACGCTCGCGACGATCCCCAAGGAGGAGCAGGGCGTCTACGACATGCTCTGCCGGGCCGACTCGATCGGGGTGTTCCAGGTCGAGAGCCGGGCCCAGGTCGGCACCCTGCCGCGGCTGCGGCCCCGCCGGTTCTACGAGCTGGTCATCGAGATCGCGCTGATCCGTCCCGGCCCCATCCAGGGCGGAGCCGTGCACCCCTACATCCGGCGCAAGCTGGGGGAGGAGCCGATCACGTATCCGCATCCCACCCTCGAGCCGGTGCTGGAGCGCACGCTGGGGGTCCCGCTGTTCCAGGAGCAGCTCATGCAGATCGCGATGGTGCTGGGCGGGTGCACCGGGGACGAGGCCGACCTGCTGCGCCGGGCGATGGGCTCGAAGCGAGGACTGGAGAAGATCGACCGGCTGCGCGACCAGCTGTACCTGGGGATGGCGCAGAAGGGCATCACCGGCGACCTCGCCGACGACATCTACGGCCGGATCCAGGCCTTCGCCAACTTCGGCTTCGCCGAGAGCCACGCCATCAGCTTCGCGTTGCTGGTGTACGCCAGCAGTTGGCTCAAGCTGCACCATCCGGCGGCGTTCCTGGCCGGTTTGCTCCGGGCGCAGCCGATGGGGTTCTACTCGCCACAGTCGCTCGTGGCCGACTCGCGGCGCCACGGCGTCGAGGTCAGGAGTCCCGACATCGTGCACTCGGGGGTGCACGCCGACCTCGAGCCGCTCGGCGACGCCACCGGGCCCACGGGGCGGGCGTCCTGCGCGGCCCAGGAGCAACCGCCGGTGGGGGAGTTCGATCCCGCCGCCGAGCCCGACCACGCCGAGCACCGCCGCGACGGGCACCACGCGGTGCGGCTGGGGCTGACGTCGGTCCAGGGGATCGGGGTGGCCGATGCCGAGCGCATCGTGGCGGCGCGTGCTGAGCGACCGTTCGACGACATGGCCGACGTGGTGCGCCGCTGCGGGCTGACCCGGGCCCAGCAGGAGCAGCTGGCCACGGCGGGCGCCTTCGACGGCTTCGGGCTGACCCGGCGGCAGGCGATCTGGAACGCGGGCTACACCGACAGCCAGGACCGGCTGCCGGGCACGGCGATCGTCGCGCCGCCGCCGATGCTGCCGGGGATGAGCGACGTCGAGCTGACGCTGGCCGACCTCGAGTCGACCAGGATCTCCCCGCGCGAGCACCCGTTCGCCCACCTGCGGCCGATGCTGACGCAGCAGGGGGTGCTCGCGGTGGGTGGTCTGATCCGGCACGAGCCGAACCGGCGGATCCGGGTCGCGGGCCTCATCACCCACCGCCAGCGGCCGTACACCGCCGGGGGCGTCACCTTCCTCAACCTCGAGGACGAGACCGGGATGCTCAACGTCGTCGTGTTCGACACCGTGTGGCAGCGCCATCGCCAGGTCGCCCGCTCCAGTGCGGCGGTGGTCGTCACGGGCCGGCTCGAGCACCAGCAGGGTGCCGTCAACCTCGTCGCCGAGGTCATCGAGCGGCTCATCGACCCCGCCGTCCCGCGGGGCCACCGCTCCCGCGACTTCCGCTGAGACGCCGGAGGTGTCGAAGCAGCGGGTCTAACCTCGAGCCCATGGAGATCCGGAGGCTCACCGAGGACGACCGGGACGCGCTCGTCGCCGTGCGGCTCCCGGCATTCGGCACGACGACGCTCGGCGGCGACCGCGTCGAGCACCCGGCGTTCGAGCGGTGGGGCCTGTTCCTCGACGAGCAGCTCGTGGCCACCGCCACGCGCAAGCCGTACGCCTCGTGGTTCAGAGGGCGAGAGGTGCCCACATGCGGCGTCGGGGGCGTCGCCATCGCGCCGGAGTTCCGGGGCCGTGGACTGCTGCGACCGCTCATGGAGCGACTGCACGACGACGCCCGGGCGCAGGGGGACGTGATCGCCACGCTGTTCGCCAGCGCGCCCGGGATCTACGCGAGCCTGGGGTACCGAACCGTCGGGGCGATGGACACGATCGAGGTCCCGGCGACCGCCCTGCGCGGCTTCACACGACAGCGCGAGCTCCGTCGCGCGACGGCGGACGACCTGCCGGAGGTGAAGCGGATCTATGCCGACTGGGCCAGCCGGCACGACGGGCCGCTCACGCGCACCTCGGTGGAGTTCGACCACGATGTCTGGCTGAACGACGCCACCGGAGTCACCCTCGCGCTCGACGAGGACGGCCGTGCCGTTGCCTACGCCGCGTGGAACCGGTCGCCGGGTGTCGGCGGGGATGCCTTCGTCGAGGTCGAGGACCTGGTCTGGGTCGACGACGCGTCGCGCGACACCCTGTTGTGGATGTTCGGCACGTTCTCGAGCATGACCCCGACGGTCCGCTTCGACACGTCCGGCACGGAGTTGACCTCGGTGTTGCCGGACCATCGGGTCCGCGAGCACCACCCGTACGACCTGCTCGTGCTGCGGCCGGGGGAGTTCGAGCCGCCGACCGGGACCGTGCTGGTCCGTGACTATTTCTGAGACAGAGCGACCTTAGGGTTGACATGACCATAACCTCCCCTTAGTGTCCTTGTGACCCTAAGGAGGTGGGTGCGATGGAACAGCGGATCGAGTTGGCCGTGTCCACCGTGATCTTCGCGTTGCGCCCGCACCCGGCCACCGGACGCGACACGCTCTGGCTGCCGCTGGTGCGGCGGATCCGCGAACCGTTCCTCGGCCGATGGGCGCTGCCGGGCGGACCGCTGGAGCCGGCCGAGGACCTCGTCACGTCGGCGCGCACCACACTGCGTCGCACGACCGGGCTCGAGCCGTCCTACCTCGAGCAGCTCTACAGCTTCGGCGGCATCGACCGCTCGCCCGACCGGGTCGTCTCGATCGTCTACTGGGCGCTGGTCCGCCCCGACGAGGACGCGCGCGCGATCGACGGCGAGAACGTCGAGTGGTTCGTGGCCGACGAGGTCCCCGACCTCGCGTTCGACCACAACGACATCGTCGAGTACGCCCTGCGCCGGCTGCGCGCCAAGATCACCTACTCCGACATCGCGCACGCGTTCACGGGCGAGGAGTTCACGATCGCCCAGCTGCGCGAGGTCCACGAGGCGGTCCGCCAGGTCCGCCTCGATCCTGCCAACTTCCGCCGTCAGGCACTCGCGAATCCGCGCATCGTCCCCACGGGGCGCCACCTCACCGGGACCAGCCACCGGCCCCCGGCTCTCTACCGACTGGAGACACCATGACCCTCTCGATCAACGACCTCATCGTCTCGGCGCCGGGCAGCTCGTGTGACGCCGACCTGGCGAAGTCGCCGTGGGAGTTCGACGGGTTTCCCGGGTACGGGCCGGGCGCGTCGGAGCACGACCTGGTCCCCGAGCCGGTCGTGCGTCCCGGCCAGCTGCCGTCGGCGTACCAGCGCATGCCCGAAGCCGAGCTGCACGCGCGGATCCGCGCGGCCAAGCAGACCCTGGGCGACCGGTTGGTGATCCTCGGGCACTTCTACCAGCGCGACGAGGTCGTGCAGTACGCCGACTTCGTGGGCGACTCGTTCCAGTTGGCCAATGCCGCGCTGACCCGCCCCGATGCCGAGACGATCGTCTTCTGCGGCGTGCACTTCATGGCCGAGACCGCCGACATCCTGGCCCGCCCCGAGCAGCACGTCATCCTGCCCAACCTCGCGGCCGGCTGCTCGATGGCCGACATGGCCGACGAGGACTCGGTCGAGGCGGCGTGGGAGTACCTCACCGAGTTCTACGGCGACGACGACACCGTTCCGGTCACCTACATGAACTCCTCGGCGGCGCTCAAGGCGTTCTGCGGGCGCCACGGCGGGATCGTCTGCACGTCGTCGAACGCCTCCACCGTGCTGGAGTGGGCCTTCGAGCAGGGCCGCCGGGTGCTGTTCTTCCCCGACCAGCACCTGGGCCGCAACACCGCCAAGGCGATGGGCGTCCCGCTGGAGCAGATGCCGATGATCAACCCCCGCGCCACCGACCTGGGGGTGGACGCCGAGGTGCTGCACGACGCGCGCGTGTTGCTGTGGCCCGGCTTCTGCTCGGTGCACAAGCGCTTCACGGTGGCCCAGATCGAGCAGGCGCGCGCCCAGTACCCGGGCTGCCGGGTGATCGTGCACCCCGAGAGCCCGATGCCCGTCGTCGATGCTGCGGACGCCGCCGGGTCGACGGACGCGATCCGCAAGTTCATCGCGGCCCAGCCGTCCGGCTCCGTGATCGCCGTCGGCACCGAGATCAACATGGTCAACCGGCTCGCGGCGGAGCACCCGGACAAGACGATCTTCTGCCTCGACCCGGTCGTGTGCCCGTGCTCGACGATGTACCGGATCCACCCCGGGTACCTCGCCTGGGTGCTCGACGGCCTCGTCGAGGGTGAGGTGCGCAACGAGATCGTCGTCGACCCTGACGTCGCCACCCACGCCAAGGTCGCTCTCGAGCGGATGCTCGCGGCCCTGCCCCAGGACCACTGATGACGACCCGCGTGATCGTGGTCGGCAGCGGCGTCGCCGGCCTGACCACGGCCCTGGAGCTGGCCGTGCGCCCGTGCGTCGAGGTGACCCTCGTGGCGAAGGCGCCCCTGGCCCAGTCCAACACCGCCGTCGCCCAGGGCGGGGTCGCCGTGGTGACCGCGCCTGCCGACACCGCGGCCTTGCACGTGGCCGACACGGTCGCGGCGGGCGCGGGCCTGTGCGACACCGACGCGGCCGAGGTGTTGTGCGCCGAGGGCCCGGCTGCGGTCGGCACGTTGATCCGTCGCGGGGTCCGGTTCGACCAGGAGGGCGGCCGGCTCGCGTTGGGCCTCGAGGCGGCACACTCCCACGCGCGCATCGTCCACGCGGGCGGAGACGCGACCGGTGCGGCGATCTCGTCGGCCCTGATCGCACGGCTCGAGGGCTCGGGGATCGTCGTGCGCGAGAACACGACCGTGGTCGACGTCGTCGTCGAGGCCGGCGCTGCCCGCGGTGTCCGTCTGCTCGACGGGGAGGTGCTGACCGCCGACGCGGTCGTGCTGGCCACCGGGGGAGCAGGTCAGCTGTTCCCATTCACCACCAACCCCGCGGTGGCGACCGCCGACGGCGTCGCGATCGCGCTGCGCGCCGGTGCCGTGCTGGCCGACCTGGAGTTCCACCAGTTCCACCCCACCTCCCTGGCGACGCCGGGCAATCACCTGGTGTCCGAGGCGGTACGTGGTGAGGGCGCGGTCCTGATCGACGCCGACGGTCGTCGGTTCATGACCGAGGTCCATCCCGACGCCGAGCTGGCCCCGCGTGACATCGTCGCCCGCGGGATCGCCGAGCAGATGGCGCGGCAGGGCGGCGCGCCCGTCCGGCTGGACGCCACGGGGCTGGGCGCAGGGTTCCTGGCGGAGCGGTTCCCGTCGATCGACGCGGTCGTCCGGTCCCAGGGCCTGGACTGGTCCCGTCACCCGATCGAGGTCGCCCCGGCCGCGCACTACGCCATGGGCGGTGTCCGCACCGACCGATGGGGCCGCACGAGCGTGCCCGGCCTGTTCGCCGTCGGCGAGGTCGCGTGCACCGGCTTGCACGGAGCGAACCGGCTGGCATCGAACTCGCTGCTCGAGGGCGCGGTCTTCGGCGAGCGGGTGGCCGACGCGGTCCTGGAGCCCTCGGCGGCCGAGCCGTTCGACCGGGCGCGTTGGGCCGCGCCGCTCGAGCTCGACGTCGACGGAGGTGACGACACCTTCGGACGCACCGACCTGCAGCACCTGATGTGGTCCGCCGCAGGGCTGTCGCGTGATGCCGACGGGCTGCAGGAGGCGGCCGACGTCCTCGCCCGGTGGGCGCCGCCGGCGACGACCGACGCGAAGGCGGCCGAGGACGCGAACCTGTGGCTCGTGGCGCGTGCCGTGGTGGCCGCCGCCCTCGCCCGCACCGAGTCGCGCGGGGCCCACTTCCGCCGCGACTTCCCGCTGCCCGAGCCCGGCCCAGCGGTCCACTCGACCCTCGTGGGGGTGCGTCATGCTTGATCGTCGTCAGATCCGCCGCGTCGTCGAGTACGCGCTGGACGAGGACGCGCCGCACGGCGACCTGACCTCGGAGGTCTTCGTGCCGGCCGAGGCCGTCGCGACGGCCGACCTCGTCGCCCGCGAGCCCGGCGTCTTCGCCGGCGCCGAGGTGTTCGAGGTCGCGATGACCACCCTCGACCCCGGGCTCGACGTCACGCTGCTGGTCGCCGACGGCGAGCTCTTCGGTGCCGGGACACCGCTGGCCACGGTCCGCGGCAACGCGCGGGCGGTGCTGCGCGGCGAGCGGATCGCCCTCAACCTGGTCCAGCGGATGTGCGGCATCGCCACGGTCACGGCGGCGTACGTCGCGGCGGCCGGACCGGGCGTCCGGGTGGCCGACACCCGCAAGACCACGCCGGGCCTGCGAGCCCTCGAGCGGCACGCGGTCCGGTGCGGGGGAGGCCACAACCACCGGTTCAGCCTGTCCGACGCCGTGATGGCCAAGGACAACCACCTCGCGCTCGTCGAGGACGTCACCGAGGCGATCCGCGCCGCCCGGGCGCGGCTTCCGCACACGACGCACATCGAGGTCGAGGTGGACCGGCTCGACCAGATCGAGGCCGTGCTGGCCGGGGGAGTCGACACGATCATGCTCGACAACTTCGATCTCGAGGACCTGCGTCGAGGTGTCGAGGTCGTGGCGGGCCGTGCCCTCGTCGAGGCCTCCGGAGGCGTGAGCCTCGAGACCATCGGCGCCATCGCAGGGACCGGTGTCGACGTGATCAGTGTGGGGGCACTGACGCACTCGGTCAGGAACCTCGACCTGGGCCTGGACGTGCGGTTGTCGTGATCTACCTCGACCACGCGGCGACGTCGCCCGTGCGCCGGGAGGTGCTCGAGGCGATGTGGCCCTACCTGACCCGCGACTTCGGCAACCCGGCCAGCCACCACGAGGTGGGGGCCGCCGCGCGTCACGGGCTCGACGACGCCCGGGCGCGCGTCGCGCGACAGCTGGGCGCGAGGCCGTCCGAGGTCACGTTCTGCAGTGGCGGCACCGAGTCCGACAACACGGCGATCAAGGGCATCGCCCTGGCGGACCCGCGGGGACGCCACGTCGTCGTCAGCGCCGTCGAGCACCCGGCGGTGCTGGAATCGGCGGCGTGGCTGGGCCGACTCGGGTACGACGTCACCGTCCTGCCCGTCGACGCCGACGGCGTCGTCCGGCCGACCGTGTTGGCCGAGGCGCTGCGCGACGACACGACCGTGGTCAGCGTCCAGTACGCCAACAACGAGGTCGGCACGGTCCAGCCGGTCGCCGAGCTCGCGGCGCTGGCCGCCGAGCGTGGCGTGCCCTTCCACACCGATGCCGTCCAGGCCGCGGGATGGCTCGACCTCAACGTGCGGACGCTCGGTGTCACGGCGCTGAGCCTGAGCGGTCACAAGCTCGGCACGCCCAAGGGGATCGGCGTCCTGTGGGTCGACCGGCTGCAGCGGTTCGAGCCGCTGGTCCACGGCGGAGGCCAGCAGGACGGCCGCCGCTCCGGGACCGAGGACGTGGCGGGCGCCGTCGGCCTGGCGACCGCGCTCGAGCTGGGCCACGGCGATCCCGCCGTAGTCACCGAGCGCCGCGACCGCTTCGTGGCGAGTCTCCTGGCCGCCGCACCGGGGACGCGCCTCACCGGTCATCCCGGCGACCGTCTGCCGGGGCACGCGTCCTTCGTCTTCCCCGGACGGTCGGGCGAGTCGCTGCTCGTCGACCTCGAGGCCCGCGGGATCGTGTGCTCCAGCGGGTCGGCCTGCGCCGCCGGCAGCGACGAGCCCAGCCACGTCCTGACGGCCATGGGACTCGACCGCGAGGTCGCCCAGAGCGCCGTCCGATTCACGTTCGACGCGTCGGTGGACGGCGTCGCGCTCGAACATGCTGCGCGCGCGCTGGCTCGCATGGCGCAGGGTTGAGCGTCAGGCGTCGGAGGCCCGCTCGACCGCCTTCGGGAGCAGCTCGGTCACGCTGACCGGGGCCTCTCCGTCACCGGTGTGCACCACGGTGACGACCGCCGCACGCTGATCGTCGAGCTTGACGTAGGCGCGCTCGGTGGTCTGGGTGCCGTTGGAGGTGTCCTGCGTGGCGACGAAGCCCACCGCCCCGTCCGGGAGACCCTCCAACCGCTCGAAGGTGCCGGTGCTCGCTCCACCGGCCACGCACTCGGCGATCATCGACTCGAGCCGCGTGAAGGTGTCGTCGATGGCGTCGCTCGTGGCGGCCGGCCCTTGGACCGCCGAGCGCACCGTCGTGTCGCTGTCGCCCTCCAGCTCGTACCAGGCGTAGACGAAGTCCTTCGACGCGGCGAGGTTCCACTCCGCGTCCATGGCGGCGCAGTTCGTCTTGGAGACGTTGGTCTGCTCGCTCACCTCGACCGAGTCGACCGGCGGCAGGTCGGACACCTGCAGGAGCTCGGGATGCCCGGCCAGCGGGTCGTCGGAGTCCGAGCCGGCGTCGTCGGCGCACCCGCCCAGAGCGAGCGCCGCAGCGAGAGCGGCAGTGACGAGGAGCGCGCGCATCACTTCACCGGGGCGTAGAACTTGAGGAACGACTCGCGGTACGCCCCCTCGAGGTCATGGTTCGTCGCGAATTCGTTGACCCCGTTCATGGCGCCTTGCGTGTAGGACCCCATCTGCTCGGGCGGGATGTCCCCCAGCTCGATCAGTCGGCCGTTCTTGAACCACTGGTCGGGCACCTCGTCACGCGGGATGAGGCCGGACTCGATCATGGACAGGTAGGAGTCGACCTTGACCCGGTTGGAGCCGGCCTCCGCGCGGTCCTCGGCGTTGTCGGTGGCGCCCGCCGCCTCGGAGGTCCAGGCGTTGCCGGCGGCATCCTTGCCCAATTCGGACGCCTGGCTCCAGCCGTAATCGATCAGCTTGCTTCCGACGTCGCCGACTTGGTCGGCGCCGGGCATCGGGATCATCCCGGCCGCGTCGGAGACCAAGTCGATGTAGGCCTGACGCTGGGCGTCGCGGTCGGCTGCGCCGTCGATCTCGACCTGCCCGACCGAGAACTCGGTGAAGCCCTGCAGCGACGCGTTGCGCTCCAGGATGTCGCGCAGCTCGGTGCGCAGGCCCGGGTCGTCCGGGTTCTGCGCCAGTTGCGCCGCGATGTTGTTCAGCTGCGTCTTCTGGTAGCCACCGACGCCCTCGGCGATGCTCTGGGTGCCGTCCTGGGTGCCCATCGCCACCTTCATCAGGGTGTCCAGGTCGTCCTTGAACAGGATCGGGTAGTGCTCGAAGGACCCGAAGTGATCGATCGACAACGGGCCCGACCCGGAGTCGCCCTCGTTCGCGCCGTTGCGCAAGGTCGTGTCGACCGCCGGCATGTAGAACTTCAGCAGGTCCGCGATGTGCGGGGAGGCTGCCTTGGCGTCCTCGGGGGTGAAGCCCGAGCTGTTGGCCACCTCGTCGAGGAACTGCGACACGAGGTTCGTCGTGTCCTCGGCGTTGTCCTTGAGGTTCGTGGCGTCGGTGCCGATGCCCTCGACGGCGTGCGAGATGCCGCCGTAGCCGTCGGCCTTCCACTCGCGATCGTTGAAGTAGTACGTCTGGCGATCCGCGTCCTCGGTGAAGAAGGTCAGGCCGGCCTGCGGGTTCTCGCCGAAGTTGTGCATGATCGCGGCCATCGGGTCGTCGTACCAACCCGTCTCGTTGCCCGTGTCGAGCGGGCCGTGGCCGTTGTGGCTGTACCAGACGTCGGCGGGGAAGTTGCCGTCCTTGGCGAGCTGCTCGAACTCGTCCAACGACCGGGCGGCGCCCAGCAGGAAGTCGTCGTCGTAGTTCGTGTCCTGCATGAAGTACGTGAGGATGTTCGCGCCGTTCATGCCCATGGGGAAGTTCTCGGCGAAGGCGCGCTGCTCCTCGTCGGTCAGCAGGGGCGCGACGCTGTAGCGCACGAGGTCGCGGCCGAACTGCTCGGCGGGGAATCCGGGATCGTTCGAGGCGGTGGACAGTCCGGTGCGCAGGCTCTCGGCCAGGCCGGCGTAGGCGTCGGGGTCGCCGGAGCCGCCGTATCCCATCAGGGAGGAGATGTTGGACATGGCGCCGACGGTGCCGTCGGGGCCGAGCTCGGTGAACATGGCGGCCATCACGTCGCCGTCCTTGTTCCACGTGTCGAGCATCGCCGTGACGCGGGCGACCTCCTCGGGATCGCTCTCGTGGTCGAGGTCGGCGACCGAGTCGGCCAGCTCCTCGCCGAGCATCTCCTTGACGCTGGTCAAGGTGTCCTGGGTGACGGTGTAGCTGGCGCTACCGGTGCCTTCGGTGTCCAGCAGGATCGCCAGGTCACGCCGGGTCGTGAGGTCCTCGAGGTGGTCGCGGATCCACTGCGACTTCTTGCCCACGGTGCCGTCGGCCAGGGACGGCAGGCTGATGGGGGAGGCGGTCCGGGCCGCGGCGCTCTGGGTGTCGATGGCGCCGGCGAGGTCCTCGGCCGCCGTGATGGCTGCGCCGATCTGGTCGATGTCGATCTTGACGGTGGTCATGGCCGCATCCTCAGTACATGTTCTGAACGCGCCACTGACGGGGCCAGCTGTTGCCCCGCCAGTCGTTCTCGGGAACCTTGTCTGGCTCGGTGCCGATCCGAGTCTGGATCGCCGTGACGGCGTCGTCGAAAGCCTCGGTGATCCCGGTGCACTGGTCCTTCATCTCGGCGATCCAGGTGTCGGCCTCCTTGCAGACCCACCCGCCGTTGGCCAGGGGGTTCGCGATGGCGTCCAGGGGAGACCCGTAGCCGGAGTACACGTTGTCGCCGCAGGTGGTCACGGTCGACTTCGCCGACTGCAGGGTGGAGCGGAACAAGTTCGGCTCGGTCTTGTCCTCGGCGTCTTCAGGCGTCATCGATTCCCCCAAGTGATCGTGTGCTCTCGGTGAGCAGACTACAGACGGTTCGGGCTTTCGTCCTGCCCATCTGGTCACAACGGGCCATGTGAGCATGGTCGCTTCGCGCCCTGAACGAAGCATCGTCCGCTAGCATCATGCTTCATCACTGACAGTCCCTGTGCTGAGTGCATTCGGGGGGACGAACGGACTGAGGAGACAAACTCATGGTGCAAGCTCGGATCGAAGATCTCTACGCGCTGTACAACACGTTGAACAAGTCGATGCAGGAAACCGACACGATGATCAACAACGTGGACGCGTCGCTGAACCAGGCGAACGAGGAGTGGCAGTCCACCGGCGCCAAGGAGTTCAATGAGGCGTGGGTGCAGTTCAAGCAGGCTCTGACCCAGCTGTGCCAGGCGTTCTCCAACGCCGGTACCGACGTGGCGTTCCAGCACAACAAGTTCGCCGAGGGCGCCAAGGAAGCCGATCAGCACCCGGTGCTGACGCCCCTGCAGTCGCCCCGCTGATCGGAGCCGGGCCCCGAGAATGTTCGGGCTGCTGCGGACAGAAGTGTCCGTTACGCTCATGGCCAGCATCTTGGTCCCGTGAGTTCACTCGGGGGACGAACCGACGAAGGAGACATACCCATGGTGCAAGCTCGGATCGAAGATCTCTACGCGCTGTACAACACGTTGAACAAGTCGATGCAGGAAACCGACACGATGATCAACAACGTGGACGCGTCGCTGAACCAGGCGAACGAGGAGTGGCAGTCCACCGGCGCCAAGGAGTTCAACGAGGCGTGGGTGCAGTTCAAGCAGGCTCTGACCCAGCTGTGCCAGGCGTTCTCCAACGCCGGTACCGACGTGGCGTTCCAGCACAACAAGTTCGCCGAGGGCGCCAAGGAAGCCGATCAGCACCCGGTGCTGACGCCCCTGCAGTCGCCCCGCTGACCCGACGAGACGCCCGGCCCCTCCAGGGGCCGGGCGTCCTGTCCCTCAAGGAGTACTCCATGCGACGATCTCCCGCTCTGGCCGCGCTCGTCCTGTCGCTCGCCCTGGGCACGGCGGCGTGCGGCAACGACGATGACGACGCCGCCCCGCCGAGGACCGACGCCACGTCGGCCTCGCCATCACCGTCGGCGACTCCGAGCTGGTCGGCCACGGCCAAGCCACAGCGCCCCGCGGACGAGTTCAGCCAGGAGGGCGCGGAGGCGTTCGCCGTCTTCGCCGCCGACACCGTGCTGTACATGATGGCGACCGGTGACGTGCCGGCCCTGACCGCGATCTCCGATCTCGCCACCTGCACCTCGTGCCAAGGATGGGTCGACAACTACGACGACGGCAAGATCGAGAAGCTGACGGTCAGCTCGGGCCCGGCCCGTCACGACCTCGTGGACGAGCCGAGCGTCAACGACGAGGTCTACTTCCAGGTCCGCCTGGCCCTGGACATCCCTCAGGGCGAGTCCGTCCGCAAGGACACCGGCAAGAAGATCGGCACGGTCAACGCCGCCGAGGCATTGCCGTTCAAGACCAACATCCAGTGGAAGGGCGATCAGTGGCAGCTCCTGACCTACGACTTGGGATGACGGCGTCCCGCCTGTGCCGGCTCGTCGGTGCCCTGGCGGTCACCACGACGATGACGGTCGGGGCCATGACGGCGATCGAGATCGCCCAGGTGCCCGTGGCTGCCGCCGACTGTCCCGATGAAGACTACGACGGTTCGCACGACGGCGAGGGCACCGTCGACCTGTGTGCGACGCAGCCCGGTCAGACCCCGGGCCCGAACCCCGGGCCTCCCGGCAACACGACGATCCCGATCCCGGGCCCGTGGACCCAACGGGTCCACACGCCGTGGTGCCCGGCCAACATCGTCCGCGCCACCGGGCCGGGGGTCCGCGACTACGTGATGGACCCTGACGTGATGTGCGGCGGAGCCAACGAGTGCCCCGAGGAAGGCGATTTCCGGTACTGGGTGTTCGAACGTCGCATGACCGCGGACAACGTGGCCGAGGACGAGGAGGCGGGCTTCAGCCGCGCCGGCGTGGTGTGCCGAGGGCTGGACGAGCCGCGCGAGTCCGAGCCGCCGACGATCACGGTCGACGACATCATCGACCGGGCCCGCGCTCTCGCGCCGACGCCGTCGTTCGTGATCGAGCCCGCCGCGATGTCGTACGTCAACGTCCCGACCAACTTCGCGGCCGAGGCGACCGAGGTGACCGTCGACGTCACCTTGTTCGGCCTCACGATCCCGGTGGTGTTCACCCCCGGCGAGGTCACGTGGAGCTTCGGTGACGGCGGGTCCGGCAGTGGTGTCGGGGTGCGGAACGCGGCGGTCGGTCAGGCCGGCGCCGTCGAGCACGCCTACCGGCGCGCCGGGTCCTACGACGTGACCCTGACGGTGGCGTACGACCTGGTGATCAACCTGCCCAACGGCCCGCTCTCGTTCCCGGCAGCGATGAACCGCAGCGCACCGGCGCAGAGCCTCGCGGTCGGCGAGATCCAGTCGGTCGTCACCGAGGTCGACTGAAATCGCTCAGGCTGCTGCGGACAGAACTCTCCGTTACGCTCATGGCCAGCATCCTGGTCCCGTGATTTCACTTGGGGGACGAACCGGCGGGTGCAGTTCAAGCAGGCTCTGACCCAGCTGTGCCAGGCGTTCTCCAACGCCGGTACCGACGTGGCGTTCCAGCACAACAAGTTCGCCGAGGGTGCCAAGGAAGCCGATCAGCACCCGGTGCTGACGCCCCTGCAGTCGCCCCGCTGACCCGACTGGACGCCCGGCTCCCCTAGGGGCCGGGCGTCTTTTCCTGCCAGGAGCATCCGTGACCGAGGTCGACTGACCCGTCAGGACGTCCCGGTGGTCGCGGGGTCCCACGGCCTCGGGGGTGCCGTGTAGCAGCCCGCCTCGTCGGCCACGGCCTCGATGGCCGCGCGCATGTCGGACGGGTCGGCGTCGCGGTTGCCGTCGAGCTCGACGGAGACGGCGACGGACCCGCACACCCAGCCGCCGCGCCGGCCGTCGGCGCGAGCGATGCCGTCGAGCAGCGCGAAGCTGTCGCTCTCGGAGCGGATGACTTCCTCGCGCTGCGGGATCTCGGTGGAAGGCAGGACGAGCGCCTCGGCATAGAGGCTCACGTCCCCGGCGTCGATGCGGCAGCCTGCGCTGCCCCGCGTGGACGTCTCGGTGAACGGGAGTCGCTCGATGCGCTCCGACGGGGCGCTGAAGCGGTCGGTGCCGAGCACCGCTGCGAGGACGTCGGTGGGGATGGAGCACGCGCGCTCCGCGTCGTACGACGGCTCCTGGCAGCCACTGGCGGCCAGGAGGGACGACACGGCTACACCCAGGATCAACGCTCGTCGCACGTCAGGAACCTCCGTACTGCCTCAGGAGCTGGTCGCGACCGTCGAGCGAGCCGCTGTAGGCGGCGGACGCGTAGCCGTCGCCACCACCGTTGGCCATGTTGATGATGTCCGTCTGCTCGGCGTTGGTCAGCTCGTCGATCGGCTTGGGCCGGCCGTGCTCGTCGACCGGCCACGTGTCGTGCAGGTCGCCGACGGGCAAACCGGCGTCGGAGGTGGCCAACGTGTGCAGAGCCTGCAGCTGGGAGTGCGTCTGGATGTCGTCGAACATGTCGTTGGCGCCGCTGATCGAGTCCGAGACGCCGTTGCCGACGAACGCGTTCGTGAGCTGGCTCTTGACCTCGCCCACGACGTACGACCCGACCGGTCCGCCGGGCACTTTGACGAACTCGGTCGGCAGGAGCAGCAATTGGGCCATCCGCCGGCGCTGGGCCACGTTGTCGCGGGCGGCGCTGATGCCGCCCTCGAGCATGTTGTCGTACAGGAAGCCCTGCAGGCCGGCGTTCGACCGGGTGGCGGCGAAAACGGGGTTGTCGACGCCCACCGCGCCACTGAGGTCCACGCCGCTGCCGATGACCTCGTCGATACCGTGCTGCAGCCGGACCTCGTTGAGCCGGGTCGCCGCGCCGCCGATGACCGAGACGGCCTGGTCGTTGCCGCCGATGTCGCCCAGCAGGTTCGTCAGGGAGTCGCGGTTCAGCATGATCCCGTGGGGCGGGAACCCCTCGCCGGGGAAGTTCGTGCCCGGCGGCAGGCCGCCCGGCCCGTAGGTCCCCGTGCCCTCGGCGGAACTGCGGTTGAAAGCGATCCGGTCGACGTCGCGGATGTAGGTCGCAACGATGCCGCCGAGCTCCTCGTTGACGCCGTCCTGGGCCTTCGCGTCGCCACCGAAATGCTCGATGGCCCAGGTCGCGATGGTGGCGGCGTTCTGGCCGGACGAGCCGTGATTGAGCGCCTGGTCGATCGTGGCGGTCTGCAGCACCATGCCGGCCGCGTTGCCGGAGGTCTCCTCGCCGAGAGACTGCCGCTCGAGCAGGTAGGCGGCCCGGTCGGGGTCGAGCAAGACCTCCTGCGACGCCTGCGGGTTGTCCGAGAGGGACTCCATCCATTGCACGACGGGGTCCCTGAGCTCGTTGCGGTCGGCCGTGCCGAAGGGGTGATCACCGTTGAACTGCGCCCAGTACATCCCCTCGCCGCTGCCCTCCCACTCGAGCAGCGCCTCGCCGGCGCTGGTCAGGAAATCCGAGCCGAACACCTGTCCGTTGCGGTGTGCGTAGTCGAACAGGACGGCCGGAGCCAAGGGCCCGCCGCTCTCGACGAGCTCGCGGCCGTAGTCCTCGGAGAGCCGGCGGCTGCGCGAGGCGGTGGCGACGGCGCCGCTCAGGGCGGTGGCGAGGTCGTCCTGCAGCGCGAGCACGCGGTCGTACTCCTCGCCGTAGCTGGAGTCCTCGTACGTCGCGTACTGGTTGGGGTAGTTCGAGTAGGGGCCGGTCATCGCCGCCGCCTGCTCGATGAGCGCGGCGACGCCGTCGGGTCCCAGCTCCGTCGCGACGGCCGCGGTGACGTCGGGGTCGTCGACGTACTTCATCAGCAGGGCGGTCGCGGCCTCCACCCGGGCGAGGTCCTCCGGCGAGCGCACGTCGTCGAGGTCGTCGAGGTCGTCGGCGATGCGACGGGCCAGCTCCTGCTTGAGGTCGGCGATCGTGCCGGTCGTGGACCCGTCCCACGTCACGGACGAGCCGTCCTCGGAGCTCAGCAGGTCGGCGAGGTCGCGCACGACGCCGAGCGGGTCCTTCGCCTGCTCACGCAGCCACTCGGGGGCGCTGCCCGTGATGCCGTGGACGCTCAGGGACGTGAGGGTGGGGCCGCCAGGCGGGACGGCCCGCAAGCACGCCAAGCGGGCGTTCTCGATGCGGCTGGCGAGCGCACCCGCCGCCGCGATGGCCTCGTCGAGGGCGGCGGCGTTCATCTTGACCGTCATGTCACGGGCCCACCGGGATGTTGCGGTGCGGTCGCGCGTACGCATGGGGGCGGTACGCGTTCCCGTGCCGGTGGCCGTCCTCGACCTCGTCGGGCTCGGCGTCGTGCTCGGCGGCGAGGTCGGCGTGCGCCTGGGCGAAGGCCTCGTACAGGCCCTGGAGCCGCTCGCGCAGCTCGTCGGCCCAGTCGTCGGCGGCGCTGCACTCCCAGCCGTCGTTCGCCACGACGGGCGTGGTGATCGCGCTGGCGGGCGAGGGAGAGCCCTCGAACAGATCGCGTTGGAACGCGACCCTCGTCATCGCATGGCCCAGGGCCACCTTGTAGTAGTTGGTCTCCATCCGCGCCAGCCCCCCTCTGGTCGAGTCCGGCCACGATAGCGTGGTTGCGGGCCTTTCGAACCATGCTGGGCCGGGTCTCAGGCCTTGGGCACCTGGATCCAGCGATACCCGGTGGGGTTGATCAGCAGGCCGCGCCCCGGCGGCACGGCGGCGCCGACCGATCGGGGCAGGCGGGCGTTCAGCACGTCGCCGTCGTTGGACGCGCGAGGGGACAGGACCAGGCCGGTTCGCCCGCGCTTGAGGTCGGCCGGCAGGCCTCGGTAGACCGCGCCCAGCTCGTCGATGCCGCCGCCGATGATCATCGCGTTGGGGGTGTCGCGCATGGCGCCGTAGGTCTCGCCCAGCAGCTGCCCCAGGGGTGAGTCGGCACCCACGACCTCGAAGTCGTCGACGACCACGAGGTGTTGGGTGCGCAGCCGCGACAGCGCCTCACGGATCTCGTCGATGGGCTCGGAGCCGGTGAACAGCTGCAGTCGCCGGTCGTCGAGATCGCGCAGCGGGGAGCGCCTCGGGGCGATCACCAGGACGTCCCGGCGGTGCTGCAGGTGCTGACTGACCGGGATGAGCAGGGCCGAGCTGCGTCCGGACCGCGGCGGACCGGCGACCAGGAAGCCGGGACCCGTCGCGAGCGGATCGAAGCCCTCGAGGCTCAGGGTGTCGCCGCCCACGCCGATCGGGATGAAGCTGGGGCTCAGTGCCGCGTCCGACGGCTCGAGGCCGAGCGCCTCGTCGAGGCTGATCGCCACCGGCAGCTCGTCGATGCGGTGAGGCCGCAGGCTGCGCGGCAGATCGCCGTAGCGCTCGGCCACGAGGCGGCCCAGCTCGTGGATCGCCCGGACCTGGGCCGTGCCCTCGCCGGACGCATCGATCATCGCGAACTGCACTTCCTGCGGGCGCTCGCCGGCCCGGAAGCCGCGGCCCGGCGGGATGTGCGCGGGCACCTGCTTGGTCGGCAGGCCCACGACCGAGAAGTCGGAGGGATCGCTCATCGACAGCACGATCCGGTCGTCGACGAGCAACGAGTAGCGCCCCAGGATGCCGGAGCGGTCCGCGCCGATCACGATCCGGATGCCGGCGCCGACGCCCTCCTGCAGGAGACCGACGAGCCGTTCGAGCAGCACGCCGCCGTCGACGGACTCGAACGCCGTGGTGAAGCCCTCGAGCCGGTCGAGCAGCACGACCAGGTAGGGCATCCGGTCGGGGCCGTCGACGGCCGCGCGCTGCTCGGCGATGTCGGCGAAGCCCTGCTCGGCCAGCACCTGCTGGCGCTTCGTCAGCTCCTGCCCGAGGTGGGCGAAGAGGCGGAAGATCCGGTCCGTCTGCGTGCGGGTGACGACGGCGCCGACGTGGGGCAGCGACATGAGCGGCAACAGGGCGTTGTTGCCGGCGTCGATGCCGAAGACGTGGACGTCGGTCGGCGCCGTCTGCCGGGCGATGGCGGCGGCGATCGTCCGCAACGACCACGAACGGCCCGAGCGGGACTGACCGGCGATCACGAGGTGCCCGGCGCGCTGCAGGTCCCAGCTCGCGACCTCCTGCTGCTGCAGGTGGGGCAGGTCGCCGCGGCCGAAGACGATCGGGGGGATGTCCGCCTTCTCGCCGATCGCGGGCGCCGGCTCGACCTCGAGCTCGTCGAGGGTGAGCGTCTCGGGCAGCGGCGGCAGCCACGGCTTGCGCATCGGCTCGAGCCCGATGAGGTCGTTCGCCTCACGGACGGCGCCGACCAGGGTCGCCAGGTCGGTCGGGATCGACACGTCCTCCTCGCCGTCGCCGGCGGCCTTCGGCGGAGCGACCAGCTCGTCGATGCCGAACCCGCGCGAGCGCAGCTCGGCTCGCTCGTCGCCGACCGGACGGCCACCGACGCGCGAGCTCTGGAAGGGCGTGAGCGACGAGTGGCCCAGTCGCGCGTAGGCGCGACCGGGGAACGACTTGGGGATCTCGGCCGCGACCTTGGACTCGATGACGTCGTCGGAGTCGTTGGCGTCGGTCACGCGCAGGGCGATGCGCAGGTTGGTGTTGGACTTGATCTCGGCGTTGACCACGCCGGCCGGCCGCTGCGTGGCCAGGATCAGGTGGACACCCAGCGAGCGGCCGCGTCGGGCGACGTCGACCAGGCCGGTGACGAAGTCGGGCAGCTCGGCCACGAGCGCCGCGAACTCGTCGATGATGATCAGCAGTCGGGGCATCGGCTCGTCGCCGGGCTGACGTGCGGCCAGGTAGTCCTCGATGTCCTTGGCCTGGGCGTCGGCCAGCTGGTGCTCGCGCCGGCGCAGCTCGGCGCCGAGCGACTCGAGGGCGCGGGTCGTGAGGTGGCCGTCGAGGTCGGTGACCATGCCGACCGTGTGGGGCAGGTGCTGGCAGTCCATGAAGGCCGCGCCGCCCTTGTAGTCGATCAGGACGAAGTTGAACTCGTCCGGCCGGTTGCCCACGGCCAGCGACGCGATGATCGTCTGTAGCAGCTCGGACTTGCCCGATCCGGTGGTGCCGGCGATGAGGCCGTGCGGGCCGTCCGCGCGGACGTCGATCCTGAAGGGGCCGTCCAGCCCTTCGCCGATCACGGCCTTCGTCGTGCGGCCGCCACCGGCCCAGGTCCGGACGAGATCGTCGCCGGTGGGCGAGTCCAGACCGAGCACGTCGAGCAGGCGGCTGGCGGCCGGCAGGCTGGAGCTGAGGTCCTCGGTGCTCACGTCGCGGATGGGCGAGAGGGCGCGACCGAGGCGCTCGAGCCAGGCCGAGTCGACGATGTCGCGGCGCACGCCGTCGATGTGACGCTCGGCGGTGGTCTCGAGGTCGAGCAGCTCGCCGTGCAGCTCGACGACGGCGCGGCACTCCTCGGGCAGCTCGCGCGCGGTGCGGTCGAGGCAGATGAAGTAGACGTGCACGAACGCGCCGGACTTCAGCAGCGACGTCATGCCCGGGGCCATGCGCAGCTCGCGGGCGCCGTCCAGGACCACGACGATCGAGGGCAGCGACTCGCGCTCGTCGGTGTCCAGCTCCTTGCGGCGGTCGACGATCGCCGACAGCTCCGAGATCATGCCCGCGCGATCGTCCTCGTCGATCGCCAGCCGGGCAGCGCGGGGATGGTCCTCGCTGGTGCGGGCGTGGGGCAGCCACTTGGTCCACTCCCAGGCCGTGGCGTTGGTGCGGTCGGTGAAGACCCACAGCGACGCGTCGGTGGGGGAGTGCAGTGCGGCCACCTGGGCGACGAGCCACGAGGTGGTCGTGAGGCACTCGTCCGGGGGTCCGCAGATGCCCAGGACGGCCGTGGGCGCCAGCGGGACGACGACCGGGACGTCGGGGGCGGTCCAGCGCAGCGGCCCCTCGTGCTGCTCGCGCGTGGAGTCCTTGACGATCACGTCCGAGGGCAGGTCGCTCGTGCCGAGGCGCAGCTCGAGGAAGTCCGGATCCCAGCGGCGGCGCTCCCACAACCGCGAGCGCGGGCCGGTCGCGAACAGCAGGACCGAGGCCGGGTCGGGGTAGATCGACCGACGTTGGCCGCGCTCGGAGGTCAGCGAGTCGACGGCGGCCTTCTCGACGTCGGCGCGACGACGGTGGAACTCGGCCAGCTGCTCCTGGTAGCGGACCTTCTGCTGGCGCCGGGTGCCCGTGGCGTTCAACAGCATCATGATCGGCATCAGGATCATGAACATGAGCGAGAAGATCGATCCCGTGCGCCAGTACATGAAGCCGCTCATGACCATGGGCGAGAGCATCATGATGACCGGGATCGGCGACTTGTCGGGACGCTTGGGCTCGCTGGGCAGCGAGAACTCGCTGGTGCGCGCCGGCGGGTGCAGTCGCGGCGGGCGGTTGTAGTCCAGCTCCGGGCCGATCGCCGAGGGGGACAGGGACGCGTCGGGAGCGCTGACGCTGCCGAGCTCGAACAGGACGTTCGCGACGCCGAGCACGGCGCCGGCGTTCCAGGTGGTCGGCGCGGTCACGGCCTCGCGGTCGAGACGCACGAGGGGCAGCGGGGCGCCGGGGTCGACCTGGCGGCCCTGCTGCAGCGCGCTCAGGCCCGGGCGCTTGCGCCGGAACCTGCGGCGCTGGCGGGTGGCGACGCTCGCCGCGAGAACGATGGGCTCGCTCGGCGGCTCGCGCCGGGCGGGGACGGGAACCGTGAGGTCACGGGCTGCCTCGTCGGCCGTGACCTCGACCGTTCCCTGGGCGTCGACCTCGAGCCGCGCCGCGATCTCGGGAGCGCCGGCGATCCGGATGGCGCAGTGCTCGGCCGAGCCGATGGTCCAGGTGCCGATGCCGAGGCGGTGCACGCGACCCGCGCCCCGTCCCGAGCTGACCCGCACCTCGACCAGACCCTGGGGCTCCTGGGCGCGGTGCCGACTGGGACCGCCGAGTCCCACGACCGCGCCGTGACGGATCCCGGCGCCCACGAGGGTCGTGTCCGGGTCGAGTCGCCGCGAACCGAGGTACAGGCCGGGACCGGTGCGGTCGCCCGCGCCGCCACGTCGTGCGTCGAGGTCGATGACGTCGGCGACGTCGGCGTGGAGTGGCCGCTGACCGAAGAGTTGCTGCAGCAGGGACTCGAGATCCCCGACGGTGCTCGCGGCGGAATAGGCGACGATCGCGTCGCGACTTTCCCCCGACGAGGCCGCCTCCGCAGTGACGAGCAATCGCATGGGTCACAGGGTAGAGGGTCGGTCGCCGATGCTTCTCCGGTTCGGTGTGACGGAGACGACGTGCGACCTTGCCACTCGAGAGGACGTGGGGGCCCGATCCGGCTAGGCTGTGCTGGTTCCTGTGGGGGGTCGAGCGAGGGAGCACGCATGTCGGCCACCCCGGGGCGCACCACAAGTCTGCGAGGGAGCCCACTTACATGGCGATGCGTACCACCACCGAGTCGGTCAGCGACGCGGCTCAGGACCGTCAACGCGCCCGGACCGCGCGGGGAGTCGGAGGCCGGGCCGCGCCCGGCGCCTCGCGCCCGACCCCGCCCCGTCGCCGTCGCCCCGCGTTCGCGCTGCTCGGCGTGCTGCTGATCATCGGTGGAGCCGCCCTGGCCGGTCTGCTCGCGCTGCGCATGGACTCGCGCGATCCCGTCCTGGTGCTGCGGTCCGACGTGCCGGCCGGCACCGAGATCACCCGCGACATCCTGGGTGAGACCAACGTGTCCTCCGACTCCGACCTGATCGTCCCCGCGGGTGCGCTGTCGAGCGTCCTGGGCACGTACTCCCGGGTCCCGCTGAGCAAGGGTCAGCTGCTCGACACGTCGATGCTCGTGCGGACCAACCCCCTCGGCGGCGGCAAGCTCGCCGAGGTCGCGGTGCCGCTGGTCGAGGGCCGGGTGCCCGACGGCCTCGACTCCGGCGACCTGGTGCGCGTCGTGCGCATCGGCGAGGGCGAGGGGACCAGCGTGCCGCTGGCGCTCGCCCTGGTGGTCCGTCCGCCGGTCGAGTCCGGCGGTGGTGGCGTGCTCGGTGGTGGCGGCGACTCCAAGGGGTCGGCCGCGACGTTGCTGGTCCCCATCGACATCGCCGACGCCATCGTCGACGCGGCCGGCAACAACCGCATCGGCATGTCGCTGGTCGACCGCGGGGTGGCGGTGACCGACTCCGACCGGCTCCGCAACCTGGCGGTGAACCGATGACGCTCATCAGCTTCGTCTCGGCCAAGGGGTCCCCGGGCGTCAGCACCGCGGTGATCGGCTTGGCGGCCCGCTGGCCCGAGCCCGTGGTCGTGGCCGACCTCGACCCCATCGGTGGCGACGTCGCCACGCGTGAGCGCGATGCCGACGACCACGCCCTCGACGAGCAGCGCGGCCTGGTCTCGCTGGGCGCCGCGGTGCGTGCCGGCGACGAGGTCGACCTGGCCGACCACCTGCAGCAGACCCGCGACGGTGTCGACGTGCTGGTGGGCGCGTCCGGACCTCGCCAGGCCCAGAGCCTCGGTCCGGCCTGGCCGCACTTGCAGCGCACCCTGCGTGCCCACACCGGTGACGTTCTCGTGGATGCCGGCCGCTTCGTCCCCGGATCCCCGGCCAGCCCGGTCGTCGAGGGCTCGGACGCCGTGATCTTCCTGGTCCGCTCCGAGATCGCCGCCGTGGCCCACCTGCGCGACCGTCTCGCGACGGTGCGCGAGCCGTGGAACCTGGGCCGGCCCGGCTCGTTCGGGGTCGGCGTCATCGTCGTCGGCGATCCCCGCGACAAGCGTGCCGTCGACGACATCGGCCGCCTGCTGGCCGCCTCGGAGCTGGACGTCACGATGCTCGGCACCATCGCCCACGACCCCAAGGTGGTCCTGCGCGGTCCGGCCTCGTCGTCGCGCGTCGTGCTGCGCTCGGTGTTCTCGCGCTCGCTGGTGGACATCGTGCCCCGCATCCGCGCCTTCGCGGCTCCGTCGATCGTCGGACAGGAGATCTGATGGACCAGCAGCTGCTGCGCACCCTGCGCGAGGAAGTCGCCGACGCGCTGGCCCGCCAGCGCCGCGAGGACGCCACCGCCGGCCTGCCCATCATGTCCAGCGAGGACGAGCGCCAGTTCGCCCGGGCGATCATCGCCCGCGTGCTGGAGTCGCACGCGCGCCAGGAGATCGCGGCCGGGCGCACCCCGCTGTCGCACGCCGAGGAGGCCGAGCTGGCCGACGGCATCCACGCCGCCCTGTACGGCGTGGGTCGTCTCCAGCCGCTGCTCGACGACCCCGAGGTCGAGAACATCGACATCAACGGGTGCGACAACGTGTTCGTCGGCTACTCCAACGGTGAGGAGAAGCGGATGCCTCCCGTCGCGGACAGCGACGACGAGCTCGTCGAGCTGGTGCAGGTCCTGGGCGCCTACTCGGGCCTGACCAGCCGCCCGTTCGACACCGCCAACCCGCAGCTGGACCTGCGCCTGCCCGACGGCAGCCGTCTGTCGGCCGTCATGGGCGTCACGCAGCGCCCGTCCCTGTCGATCCGCCGCTCGCGGCTGAGCCGGGTCTCGCTGGACATGCTGGTCGAGAGCGGCACGATGACGCCCGAGCTGGCGTCGTTCCTGTCGGCCGCCGTCGCCGCGCGCAAGAACATCATGATCGCGGGCGCGACGAACGCCGGAAAGACCACGCTGCTGCGCGCGCTGGCCAACGAGATCCCGGCGCAGGAGCGGCTGATCACCGTCGAGCGTGCGCTGGAGCTGGGCCTGGGCGAGTTCCCCGACCTGCACCCCAACGTCGTCGCGTTCGAGGAGCGGCTCCCGAACTCCGAGGGCCAGGGCATGATCGCGATGTCCGAGCTGGTGCGCCGCTCGCTGCGCATGAACCCCAGCCGCGTCATCGTCGGCGAGGTCCTCGGCGACGAGATCGTCACGATGCTCAACGCGATGAGCCAGGGCAACGACGGCTCGCTGTCGACGATCCACGCGAACTCCTCGCTCGAGGTGTTCAACCGCATCTGCACGTATGCGATCCAGTCCAAGGAGCGCCTGCCCGCCGACGCCACGATGATGCTGATCGCCGGCGCGATCGACTTCGTGATCTTCGTCCAGCGCCGCAACGAGTACAACAGCGGCGGTGCCCTGCGCCGCGTCATCACCTCGGTGCGTGAGGTCAACGGCGTCGACGGGCGTGTGCTGTCGAGCGAGGTCTTCGCCGAGGGCGAGGACGGCGTCGCGCACCCCGCGGCCGCGGTCAGCTGCATCGAGGACCTGCAGGAGCACGGCTACCGTCCGACGGCGTACGAGGGCCAGGCCTACTGATGGGCTCCCAGACGTTGCTCGTGATGCTCCTCGGCGCCGTGATCGGCGCCGGGGTGCTGCTGGTCGTCTTCGGGATGTCCGACCACGAGCCTGCTCCGTTGCGCTCGAGTCACTCCCTGGGCGACCGCGTCAAGGGCAGTGCTCGCCGTGCTCTGCTCGGCGTGGGTGCCGGCCTGCTGATCCTCGTGCTGACGTCCTGGCCCGTCCTGGCCGTCGCGGTGGGCCTGCTCGTGTGGTTCTCGCCGATGCTGTTCGGCGGCCTGGCCAGCGAGAAGCGGGCGATGTCCCGGCTCGAGGGTCTGGCCGCGTGGACCGAGTCCCTGCGCGACACGATCGCCGGTGCGGTCGGTCTCGAGCAGGCGATCCCGGCCACCGCCTACGCGGCGTCGCCCGCGATCCAGCCCGCGCTGATCCGCCTGACCGACCGGTTGCGGGTTCGCACCAACCTGTCCACCGCGCTGCAGGGCTTCGCGGACGACATCGACGACCCCAGCGCCGACCTGATCGTCGCGACGCTGATCCTCAACGCGCGGCTGCGTGGCCCCGGCCTGCGTGAGGTCCTGACCTCGCTGGCCAAGTCGGCCCGCTCCGACCTCGACATGCGTCGCCGGATCGCGGCCAGCCGCTCCAGTACGCGGCGCAGCGTCCAGATCGTCATCGGCGTCACGGTCGCCTTCGTGCTCGGCCTGGCCATCTTCAACCGGTCCTACGTCGAGCCGTACTCCACCCCGATCGGCCAGCTCGTGCTGCTCGTCGTGATCGGGCTGTTCGGCGCCGGCTTCATCTGGATGCGCCGGCTCTCGGAGTTCGAGATGCCCGAGCGCTTCCTCCTGGCGAAGCAGGAGTCGCGATGACCCTCATCCTGCTGTGTGGTGCCGTCGCCGGCGCCGGTGTCTGGCTGCTGCTCAGCCGTTCGCCCGTGCTCGGCTCCACCGCCGCCTCCCAGCTGGCCCGCCTCGACGCGCAGCGGCGCCGCGGCAGGGTGCGTCCGTCGCTGCGTTCCGCAGACGACGAGGACAGCGTGTCGCAGCGGCTCGGCACGCGCCTGGCCGCTTTCCTGGCCGATCGCGGGATCGAACTGCCCGCCACCATCCAGTCCGACCTGGCCGTCGTCGGCAAGTCCGTCGAGAGCCACCTGGGCTCCACCTTGGCCGCTGCCATCGTCGGTGCGTTCGCGCCCGCGATCGCGATGGCACCGATGATGTTCTTCGGCGTCGTCAGCCCCGTGCTGCCGGCGTGGCTGGCCATCCTGGGCGCCCTCGGCGCTGCAGTTCTGGCCCAGCTGCAGTTGCACTCCGAGGCCACCGACCGCCGTCGCGACTTCCGCCACGTCGTCAGCGCGTTCCTGGACCTGGTCTCCATGAACCTCGCCGGCGGCCGTGGCGTCCCCGAGGCCCTCTCGGCCGCGGCGGGGGTCAGTCAGGGCTGGGGCATGGTCCGGCTGCGCGAGACCATCGAGAACGCGCGGCTGCAGGGCATCACGCCCTGGAGCGCGCTCGGCCGGCTCGGCGACGAGATGAAGGTCGAGGAGCTGCGCGACCTCGCCGCGGCACTGGCCCTCGTGGCCGAGGACGGCGCGAAGGTCCGCGACTCCCTGACCGCCCGAGCCGCCTCCATGCGCCAGCGCGAGCTGGCCGACTCCGAGTCTCGCGCGCAGGAGCAGTCCCAGTCCATGCTGGTGGCGCAGCTGCTGTTGGCCGCCGGCTTCCTCGTCTTCCTGATCTACCCGGCGCTGGCAGGCATCGTCGGGATCTGACACTCCACCCATCGAAGGAGAACCACCATGTTCAACCCCGCACTCGGATTCCTCGTCACGGTGCTCGGCGCCCGCCTCGACAAGGCTCGCCGTGAGGAGGGCGCGTCCGCCGTCGAGTGGGTCGTCATCGCGGCCGTCCTCGTCGCCATCTGTGGCGCCGTCGCCCTCATCCTCAGGGGCGCGCTCGAGGGCAAGGCCGGAGACATCGGCAACCAGATCGAGGGCGCCTGACCCATGCGTTCTCGGGCACGGGACGAGCGGGGGACCAGCGCCATCGAGCTGGTCCTCTACACGCCCCTGCTCATGGTGGCGATGATCCTGACGATCCAGTTCTCGCTGACGTACCTGGCGAAGCAGTCCGCCAGCGCCGCGGCGCGTGAGGCGGCACGCGTCGCGCGCGTCACCGGCGACCCCGACATGGGGCGCGCCAAGGGCGTCAGCTCGGCGACGTCGCTCGGCCGGGGCCTGCTGATGGACCCGCAGGTGCAGGTGGTGCGGGTCGGCGACAACATGCGCGCCGAGGTGTCGGGGCAGGCGAACCAGTTGCTGCCCTTCTTCCGTTCGCCCCGGGTGACCGAAGTGGTCCAGGGACGCATCGAGGAGTACCAGCAGGACGTGGCGCCATGAGGACGCGTGCTCGCGGCGAGCGCGGATCGATGTCGGTCGAGATCGTGCTCATGGTGCCGATCCTGGTGATGTTCACGCTGCTGGTCCTCGCGGGTGGCCGGTACGTGGCGGTGCGCGCCGACATCGACGCCGCCGCCCGCGACGCGGCCCGCGCGGCGTCCTTCGAGCGCAGCGAGCCCGCGGCCCGCGCGGCCGCCCAGGCCGCCGCGGACGCGAGTGACGTCAACGACAGCTTCTCGTCCTGCCGCATCGCCGGGATCAACGGCGACTTCGAGGCCGGGGGAGTCGTGGAGGTGTCCGTGCGCTGCAGCGTCAGCAACACCGGGCTCGGCCTGATCGGGTTGACCGGTAGCCGCGACTTCGAGTCCAGCAGCAGCGCCCCGATCGACCAGTACAGGAGGTTCGGATGAGGATCCACGCCAGGGACCGCCGTGAGCGCGGCGGTGCCACGATCTTCGTGCTCGGCATGTCGCTCGTCCTCATGCTCTGCGCCGGCCTCGTGGTCGACGGCGGCATCGGCATCAACACCCGGATGCGCGTCGCCGACGACGCCGAGCAGGCCGCGCGCGCGGGTGCCAACGCGGTCAACGTCGCGCAGCTTCGTGAGGGCGGGGCACTGGCGATCGACCCGGGCCTGGCGCGGGCGATGGCTGCCGAGTTCCTGAGCGCCCGCGGCTACGACGGCGGCCAGTTCTCCATCGAGGTGAACGTGGACTCCGTCTCGATCCGGCTCCGTGACACGAGCGACACGACGATGCTCAAGCTCATCGGCATCAACCAGTACCCGGTCTCGGCGCGAGCCACCGCGACCGCCGCCACCTCCTGACCCCCTACGAGGAGACCTCGCATGACCGAACCCATCACGACCCCGGACGCCAGTCGCTTCGAGACGCTGGCGCCCGCGCCGGTCGAGGACGGCGCGTCCGTCGGGTCACGGATCGGGGCAGCCTTGGCCCTGGTGGCGCTCCTCATCGGCCTTCCCGTGGCCCTGCTGCTGCTCGGTGGCTCGCCGCCGATCCCGACCGAGGTGCCGTCGCTACGTGACCTGGCTCGTCAGCTGGGTCCGGAGGATCTCGTCTCGGTCCTGGTCGGCATCGTCTGGCTGCTCTGGCTGGTGTTCGTCGTGTGCGTCGTGCTCGAGATCATCGCCACGCGGCGGGGCGGTATGGCCCGCACGGTCCCGCTGGCGGGCCCGCTGCAGCACCTGGCTCGTGCCCTCATCGGCGGCTTGCTCCTGACGGGCCTGGTCGCCGGTCCGGCCGGCGCCGCCACCGGTCCGTCCGCCTCCGACCTGGCCCCGGCGTCCACCACCGTGGCCACTGCCACCGTCGAGGCGGCCACGCCCGCGCCCGAGGAGAAGCCCAGCCGCGCCGACCGCGTCGCCGATCGCCTCGAGGGCGAGCTGGTCTACACCGTCAAGGCGCCCAAGGAGGGCTACCACGACAACCTGTGGGACATCGCCGAGCGCCACCTGG
Source organism: Aeromicrobium senzhongii (assembly GCF_014334735.1). Lineage (NCBI taxonomy): Bacteria > Bacillati > Actinomycetota > Actinomycetes > Propionibacteriales > Nocardioidaceae > Aeromicrobium > Aeromicrobium senzhongii. The sequence continues at coordinate 2,040,643 of NZ_CP060587.1, read as the reverse complement.
GCGACGGCTTCCGGTACAAGGAGATCTACGAGCTCAACAAGGACAAGACCCAGCTCGACGGGCGCAAGCTCGAGCTCGCGCGCCTGATCCAGCCGGGCTGGCAGCTGATCATGCCCGCCGATGCGGTCGGCGTCTCTCGTGTCGCCGTGCAGCAGGAGGCTCCGGCCACCCCGGCGCCCGCGCCCCGTGGTGGCGACAGTGCCGACTCGGCCAGTGCGGACGCCGAGCTGTCCGTCGTCCAGGACCAGTCCGAGACGGGCGCCTGGTGGATGGGTGCGGGCCTGCTCGCCAGCGGACTGCTGGGCGCGCTGGCGGTGTCGCGCCGTCGCCGTCCCGGCGGCGAGCCGGACGAGGCGGCCCGCGAGGCCGAGGCCGACCTGCGTCTGGCCGCGGATCCCGAGCGGTCCCGCGTGCTCGAGTCGGTCCTGCGTCAGCTGAGCGCCTCGTGCGAGCGTGCCGGTGTCGCCGTGCCGTCGGCGTACGCGGCCGTGGTCGGCCACGACGAGATCGAGCTGCACCTGGCCCCCGCGGTCCCCGAGGCCGTCGAGGGCTGGGAGGCCGTCGACGGAGGAGCGGTGTGGCGCTTCGCCGACGACCTCGCGACGCTGGACCCGCCGGCCGACGCCGAGCCCGCCTACCCCTCGCTGGTCAGCCTGGGTGTCGACAGCTCCGGCCGCGACGTCCTGGTGGACCTGGCGTCCTCCGGTGGACTCATCACCATCGGTGGCGACCTCCATGTCAGCAGCGAGGTCGTCACCTCGTTGGCGCTGCAGGCCGCGGTCAGCCCGTGGTCGCGATCGGTTCGGGTGGTGGCCACCGGGCTGCCGTCGGCCGTCGAGTCGGTGGCCGAGCGGATCTCGCTCGCGCCCGACGTCGAGTCCGCGGCGAGCCAGGTCGAGGCCGCGCGCGAGCAGGACGTGCTCACCGGCCGCCAGGTCGACGACGAGGTCACCGTGCTCGCGATCGGCACGCAGGTCCCCGGCTTCGCGATGCAGCGCCTAGCCGCCCTGGCCGGGTCCCGGTCCGGACTGGCCGCCGTCGCCATCGGCGACCACGAGGCGGCTCGCTGGCGGCTGCACGTTGACGAGCACGGCACGCTGCACGTGCCCCAGCTCGGCCTGGCCGTGACCGCCAACCGGATCGGCGCCCACCACGCCGAGGCGGTGGCGTCGCTGTTCGCCTCGGCCGGACTCACGACCCGTGAGGGCGACGGCGACCGCATCGCGATCTCGCTGCCTCGCCGTGCCGCCGACGACGCCGCGTGGCTCACCGCCACGAGCCGCGTCGGAGTCCTCGGACCCGTCCTGGTCGACGGCCCCGGTGAGCAGACCGAGCGTCGTGCCGCCGTCCTGACCGAGATCGTGGCGTTCCTCGCGCTGCACCCCGAGGGTGTCCACCCGACGGTGCTGGCCGGTGCCGTGTGGCCGCTGGGCGTCACGCCCGAGGTGCGCGACGCGAACATCGAGCGGGCGCGGGTGTGGCTCGGCACCGACCGCGAGGGCCATCACCGCCTGCGCGAGAGCCTCGACGGACGCCTGGTCCTGGGCCCGGACGTCGTGTGCGACTGGGACGCCTTCCGCCACCTGGTCATCGCCAGCCGTAGAGCGGACTTCCCGCGCGACGAGATCGACCTGTTGCGCCGAGCGCTCAAGCTCGTTCGCGGTCCCGCCTTCGAGGGCGCGCCGCGCGGCCGGTACGCCTGGGTCGCCACGCTCGACCTGCCGCGCACGATCGGCGAGCTCGTCATCGACGCGGCCATGCGCCTGTCCCAGCTGATGCAGGACGGTGGCGATCCCGCCGGCGCTGCTGCTGCGGCCGGTGCGGTGCTGCGGGTCTACCCGACGCACGACGAGGCGTGGCGCATCCTGCTGCGCTCGCGTCATGCCGCGGGTGGCACGTCCGGTGTCGCGGCCGCGGTGGACCAACTGCACGCGGCCCTCGGCGGCGAGCCGATGGACCCGACGACGGCCACGCTGGTCGACGAGCTGCTGCCGGGGGCGGGCTCGCAGATCTCCTGATCAGCGGACGCAGCCGCCGGAGCCGCCGACCGACGCTCGCCCGGCCTCCTGGTTGATCAGGACGCCCACGTTGAACTCGCCCTTGGCGAACCGGACCTCGACCTCCTCGGCCGACGGGTCGACGGAGTCGCGCTTGACGGTCCACCCTTCGGCGTCGAGCTCGTCGGCCACCTCACTGGTCAGTCGCGCCGCGGAGGTGTCGTCGGTGGCGACGTGCACCGTGTACGTGGGGTTCAGCCCGCTGTCGTCCTGGCCCGGGACGCAGTCGAGCGTCGCGTCCTGCTTGACCTCGGGGTTCGTGCCGACGCGTGCCGCGAGGTCGTCGACGAGTGTGCGGGTCTCGTCGGCTCGGCCCTCAGCGCGCTTCTCGAGCTCGGACCCGCTCTCGCCGCATCCGGAGAGACTGACGCAGACGACGAGAGCCGCGATCAGGTGTCCCTCGTGCCGAGGAAACGTCAGCGGACGCATCCGCCCGACCCGCCCACTGCGGCGCGTCCGTTCGACGTGTTGAGGTTGGCGCCCATCGTGAACGTCCCTTTGGTGAACCGTAGGCTCACCTCGTCCGAGCCCGGTTCCCGGTGGTCGCGCTTGACCTGCCAGCCCTCGGCCGCGAAATGCTCGGCGATGTCGCCGGGCAGACGCTCGGCCGCATCCACGCCGGTCGTGACGTGCACCGTGTAGATGAGGTCGAGACCGCTGTCGTCCTGGCCCGGGACGCAGGTCGTGATCTCGTCCTGCACCACCTCGGGGTCGGTGCCCAGGCGCTGGGCGAGGTCGTCCACGTGCGCGCGAGCCTCGACAGCGCGCGCCTCTGCACGATCCTGTAGGTCCATGTCGTCCTCCTTGCCGCACCCTGACAGGGCGATCCCGCTGAGCATGAGCGCCACCAGCGCGCGCCTCATTCGATGTCGATCCTCTCGCCGTCGTCGTTCCAGCCGTCCTGGTACGTGACGGTGCCATGACCGGTGGACACGTGCTCGTAGTGGGGGGACCGGTACGTCTGCACCTCACCCCCGGTGAACACCGCGTACATGTTCCTCCACGAGTCGCTCTGGTGCTGGAACACGCCCGAGTGCGCGTCGAAGCCCGTGGTGGGTTCACCGTCGACGTCGTCACCGGTGTGCAGGCGTGTGGTGCCGTCGAAGTCGTCGGGGTCCGCGCCGTGGCCGACGCCCTTGACCTGGAGCCCTTGGGTCAGCTCGATGAAGTCGCCGGGTGCGGTCATCGAGTAGCGGTCGACGCGCGACTGCGAGGCGGGGAGGTCGTCCCGGTCGTCGACGTCGTGTCCCATGCCGGCCGACTCGATGTGGAGCACGCGATCGGCGAGGAGGCCACTGAGCTCGGAACGACCGACGACGGCTCCGCCGTAGGAGTGTCCGGCAACGGTCACGCGCGTCTCGCTCGTTCCCTTGCGGCCGACCTCCAGGTCGAGGTCGCGCGAGAACTCGGCCAGACGCGGACCCAGATCCAGGCTGTAGGAAGCGGAGGGGGCGTCCATCGCCACGCCGTCGGGCAGGTCGCCGCCCATCCACGAGATCATCGCGAGTCCGCCGGACGTGTCGTTCGCGACGAACTGCCGCGCTCGGGACGCGTTGGTCTCGAAGTTGGTCATGCTCGTTCCCGTGCCCGGCACGAGGACCCCGACGTTCTTCGTGTGCTGGTCGATCGTGCCGTGCAGTTCGGCGATCGCCCCGTCACCGGCGGCGTCGAAGTACACGATCGTCCGGTTGTCCCTGAGGATCGACTCGTACAGGTCGATGCGCTTCTCCAGATCCTTGATCGGTCCGTCGAGGTCGTTGTTGTTCAGGCCGAGGAAGTCCCAGTCGTCCTGGTTCTTCGCGTGCTGGTCCTTCTTGTCCGCCAGCTCGCGGCGCTCGTCGGCCAGTGCGGCGACGATGTTGACGGTGTTGGCGTCGGCCCGGTTCGTGAACGGGACGCCGGGCAGGTTGCCGACGATCGAGGGGTAGGTCATGGCGAGGATCGCGGCGTCGGCGGGGGAGAGGTTCGCGAAGAGGTCGCGCCCCGCGATGCGGCGCTGCTCGAAGGCCGCAGCGGCGCCGTCGGCGGAGGTGATGAACGCGCCGGTGAGCGAGCGCAGCGTTCCCGCCGGGCCGTCGCCGTACGGCACGGTGTTCTGCAGCGCCTCGGCGACCTTCGGATGGTCGATGATGAACTGGCGCAGGTCCTTCGGCGTCATCACCGAGCCGGCCGGCAGCTCCTGCCCCACGGAGCCCAGCGTCAGCAGCAGCGCCGAGAGCTCCTCGCCGGCGAGTCCGGTGGCCTCGGTGAACCCGGGGCCGAATCGCTGGTCGGCGACGTCGCGCAGCATCGTCGAGGTGTCCCAGGTGTCGCCGGGGACGACGACACTGGTGTGCCCGTCCCCGTCGGCGTCCAGGAGCATCGAGATGGTCGCCAGCTCGCCGAGCATCGGCAGCTGTTCGCTCAGCCACGCCGCCTTCGCGGGCAGGGATCCGAGGGTGGGCAGTGCGATGGGGGAGGAGCTCGTCGCGGCGTGGACCTCGCGCTCGAGGGCGTCGGTCAGCCGCCGGATCGCCTGTGTGGCGTCCAGCAGCCGGGCATGTTCCAGTTCGACCCGCACGCGCTCCCCCCAACGTTGCCCGTCAATGTAAGGGCGCCGCGCAGGCTCGGCAACCGATGGTCCACGGCGCGGTGCCGTCGTTCAGGGCCCCCATTACGCTGAAGACGATGACCACGACCCCCGATCGCGTCTACCTCGACCACGCGGCCACCACCGCGATGTGGCCCGAGGCGGTCGAGGTCATGCACGCCGAGCTCCTGCGCACGGGCAATCCGTCGAGTCTGCACGAGGCCGGCCGTCGCGCCCGTCGCGTCGTGGAGGAATCGCGTGAGCTGATCGCCGAGCGACTCGGCGCCCGGCCCAGCGAGGTCGTGTTCTGCTCCGGCGGCACCGAGGCCAACAATCTGGCCATCAAAGGGCTGTACTGGTCGCGCCGGTCGGCCGACCCGCGCCGCGACCGGGTCGTCTTCAGCTCGATCGAGCACCACGCCCTGCTCGACCCCGTCACCTGGCTCGCCGCTCACGAAGGTGCCCGCATCGACGTCACGCCCGTGGACCGTCAGGGTCGGGTGCGCCTGGACTCGCTGCGCGAGTCGATCGAGGCGAACCCCGACGACGTCACCGCGATCACCACGATGTGGGCGAACAACGAGATGGGCACGATCCAGCCCGTCTCCGAGGTCGTCGAGATCGCGCGTCGCCACGGCATCCCGGTGCACTCCGACGCCGTGCAGGCCGCGGGCTACCTGCCGCTGGACTTCGGCGCGACCGGACTGGACGCGATGACCGTGACGGCCCACAAGCTGGGTGGTCCCGTCGGTGTCGGCGCCCTGGTGATCCGCCGCGAGGTCACGGCCACGCCGTTGCTCCACGGCGGGGGCCAGGAGCGCGACCTGCGCTCGGGCACGCTGGGCGCCGCCATGATCGCCGGCTTCGCGACGGCGCTCGACCTCACCGTCCAGACCCAGGTCGAGGCGTCGGCTCGGATCGAGGCGCTGCGTGCCCGCCTGGTCGACGGCATCACGCGGTCGATCCCGGACGCGGTCGTGAACGGCGACTCCGAGCCCGGTCCCCAGCACCGGCTGCCGAACATCGCCCACGTGACCTTCCCGGGCTGCGAGGGCGACGCCCTGCTCATGCTGCTGGACGCCCAGGGCGTCGAGGTCTCGACCGGCTCGGCCTGCCAGGCCGGTGTGCCGCAGCCCAGCCACGTGCTGCTCGCGATGGGGTTCGACGACGCCGCGGCCCGTGGCTCGCTGCGCTTCAGTCTCGGCCACACGTCCACCGAGGCCGACGTCGACCGCCTGCTCGAGGTCCTGCCCGCCGTCCACGAGCGGGCCCGGACGGCCGGACTCGTGCGGAGCCGGACCCGATGAGGCTCATCGCCGCGATGTCCGGCGGCGTCGACTCCGCCGTCGCCGCCGCGCGCGCCGTCGACGCCGGCCACGACGTCACCGGCGTCCACCTGGCGCTCAGCCGCAACCCGAAGTCGTACCGCACCGGCGCCCGCGGCTGCTGCTCGATCGAGGACGCCGGCGACGCGCGTCGCGCGGCCGACGCGATCGGCATCCCGTTCTTCGTGTGGGACATGAGCGACGAGTTCGCCGACGAGGTCGTCGACGACTTCATCGCCGAGTACGAGGCGGGCCGCACGCCCAACCCGTGCCTGCGTTGCAACGAGAAGATCAAGTTCGCCGCCGTGCTGGAGCGGGCCGTGGCGCTGGGCTTCGACGGCGTCGTCACCGGCCACTACGCCCGGCTCGTCACGTCCGACGGCCCCACCGGCGAGGTCGTCGAGCTGCACCGCGCGGTCGACCACGGCAAGGACCAGTCGTACGTGCTGGGCGTCCTGACCCAGGACCAGTTGCGCCGATCGGTCTTCCCGCTCGGCGACGACCCGAAGACCCTCGTGCGCGAGGAGGCGGCCCGGCGCGGGCTCCAGGTCGCGAACAAGCCCGACAGCCACGACATCTGCTTCATCGCCGACGGCGACAACGCCGGGTGGCTCGCCGACAAGCTCGGTCCGAAGCCCAGTGTGATCGTCGACGAGGCCGGCGAGCCCGTCGGCTCGCACGACGGCGCCTACGCCTTCACGATCGGCCAGCGCAAGGGCCTGCGGCTCGGCGTGCCCGCGCCCGACGGCAAGCCGCGCTTCGTCCTGGACATCGAGCCCGTCTCGGGCACCGTCACGGTGGGCCCGCGCGAGCACCTGGCGATCGACTCCATCGAGGGCATCAAGCCGCTGTGGTGCGCCGAGCCGCCGACCGAGACGCTCGAGTGCACCGTCCAGTTGCGCGCGCACGGCGACGAGCATCGCGCCACGGTCACGGTGGACGGTGACACGGTGCGGGTCCAGCTGCTCGACCCGGCGACGGGCATCGCTCCCGGTCAGGCCTGCGTGATCTACGACGGCACCCGGGTGGTCGGCTCGGCCACGATCGCGCGCACCAGTCGCTCCGTCGCCGCCTGACGGGAATCGGCGCCGCGTCCCGGTCGTTGAGGCTGACGTGTGGGACAGCATCGTCATCGGAGCCGGCCAGGCAGGCCTGTCGACGTCGTTCCACCTCAGGCGACTCGGGGTGTCGCACCTGGTGCTCGACGCGAACCCGCGTCCCGGTGGCGCCTGGCAGCACCGCTGGGACTCCCTGACGATGTCCGACGTGCACGGCGTCTCCGATCTGCCGGACGCGCCGGTGCCCCCGGCGAGAGGGCCCGAGCGAGCCAACGACTTCGTGCCCGGCTACTTCAGCGACTACGAGCGCCGGTATGAGTTGCCCGTCGAGCGCCCCGTCGTGGTGCAGTCGGTCCGCGACGAGGACGGCGCCCTGCGCGTCGAGGCGCAGGACGGCAGGACGTGGCACAGCCGCACCCTCGTGAACGCGACCGGAACATGGCGGCGTCCGTTCCTGCCGTCCTACCCGGGGCGCGACTCCTTCCGGGGCGAGCAGTTGCACACGGCCGGGTTCCCCGACCCCGAGCACTTCCGAGGCAAGCGGGTGCTGGTCGTGGGCGGCGGACTGTCCGCGGTGCAGTTCCTCGGGATGCTGCGGCCGATCACCGACACGGTGTGGGTGACGCGCCGTGAGCCGGTGTGGCGCACGGGTGAATTCAACGAGCAGGCCGGTCGCGAGGCCGTCGCCCAGGTCGAGGAGCGGGTCCGTCGGGGTCTGCCGCCGCGCAGTGTCGTCAGCGTCACCGGGTTGCTGCGGCGGCCCCAGGAGGAGGAGGCCGCGCGGCTCGGCGCCTACGAGCGGCGGCCGATGTTCGAGCGGATCGAGCCCGACGGCGTGCGTTGGGCCGACGGGACGTTCGAGCGCGTCGACGTGATCTTGTGGGCGACCGGGTTCCGACCCGATGTCGAGCACCTCGCGCCGCTGCGGCTGCGCTCGCCGCTCGGCGGGATCCAGCTCGGGGACACCGTCGCGACCTCCACGACCGCGGTGGCGGACCCTCGGGTCCAGCTGGTCGGGTACGGGCCGTCCGCCTCGACGATCGGGGCGAACCGGGCCGGCCGCGTCGCCGCGCGGGCGGTGGCCCGGCAGCTGCAGCCCGCACCGGCTCAGGCCAGCTGACGCTCCAGCACGAGATCGTCCTCGGTGCGACCGCCCACGACGAAGCGCCGTTCGCCGACCACCTCGAAGCCGTGCTTGGCGTAGAACCTCTGGGCGCGGGCGTTCCGGCCGTTGACGCCCAGCCACACGCTGGCCGCGCCGGCCGTGCGCGCGGCCTCGAGGACGGCCTCCATGAGTCGTGACGAGACGCCCGTGCCGTGGGCGTCCGGGTCGGCGTAGCACTTGCTGAGCTCGACGGTGGGACGGTGCCGCACGAGGGAGGCCAGGTGCTCGTCGTACGGCTCGCGCGAGAACGTGAGTGTGTAACCCGCCAGCGCGCCGTCGTCGTCGGCCACCAGGACCTGGGCCACCGGGTCGGCGAGATACTCCTCGAAGCGCGCGACCGTGAGGTGTTCGGCGATGAAGGCGTCCATGCTCTCCTGCGGCATGTCCGGCGGGCAGGCCAGGGGGAACGTGCGGGCCGCGAGATCGGCCAGGTCGGGCAGGTCGGCGGTCTTGGCGGGTCGGACGGTCACGCGACGATCCTCCCAGCAGCGTCGTGGGGGACAATCGAGGCATGCGTGCCACAGGGATCGGGTCGATGCCGGGCGAGGAGTTCGCACCGGTCGCCCGGTACGTCGCCGACACCTTCGGAGCCGACGGGATCGTGTTCGTGCCCGAGCTGCCCGGCCGCGGTGCGCCGTCGGGGATGCTCGGTCGCACGCTCGGCCTGGTGCCGCTGCCGATCGACCTCCAGCCCGCGGGCTGGCGCCTCGCTCCGGGCGAGGGTATGGACCAGCGCCGGGCCCGCTCGGCCCTGCGTCAGGACCTCGACGTCATGGAGGAGCTGCTGGCCGGCCAGGACGTCCGGGTCAAGCAGCAGATCGTCGGGCCGTTGAGCCTCGCCGCCACCGTCGAGCGTCCTCGGGGCGACAAGGTCGTGGCCGACCACGGCGCCCGCCGCGAGCTCTCCGAGGCCTTGGCCCAGGCCGTCGGCGACCACGTCGCCGAGCTGCGTCGTCGCTTCACCGGAGAGCTGATCGTGCAGGTCGACGAGCCTGCGATCAGCGCCGTCCTGTCCGGGTCCATCCCGACGGCCAGTGGCTTCGGTCGGCACCGTTCGATCGACGCTCCGGGCGCCGACGCTCTGCTGAAGCCGGTCGTCGAGGCGATCCGGGCCGCCGGCGCACAGCCGGTCGTGCACACCTGCGCTCCTGACGTGCCGATCGGCCTGCTGGCCGGCGTGGGCTTCGAGGCGATCGCCTTCGACGTGTCCCTCGCCAGCCCGTCCGACGACTGGTCCGAGGCGTTCGAGGCGGGCACCGACCTGTGGTTCGGCGGCGCCGACGCCCCGCGGGTCGAGGACTTCATGGGACGGCTCGGCTTCGCCGTCGAGTCGTTCGCGGGCCGCGGCGCCGTGACTCCCGCCTGCGGCCTCGCCGGTCACACCCCGCCGGAGTCGCGACGAGCCCTCGAGGCCGCGCTCTCCGCCGCCGCCTCCTTCGGCTGACTCCGGAGCAAATCTCGAGTGGGTGGGGAGTCAGTCCGCCTGGCGCAGCAGCCGCAGCGTCTCGCGCTCGATGGCGTGGCGCCGCTCCAGCGGGTCGACGGCGTCCTCGAACGACTGGCGGGGGATGACCGTGCCCGACTCGTACAGGCTGATGAGACGCGGATCGACGTACGAGCTGCGCACGACGGTCGGGGTGTTGCCCAGTGCGAGGGAGACCTCGGTCATGGCCGACCGCACGGCGCGGGCTCGGGACGCGTTCGTCTCCCCGGGCTCATCGGACAGCGCGAGCACCTCGGCGGCCAGCACCGTCCCGGCCCACGTGCGCAGGTCCTTGGCGCTGATCTCCAGGCCGGTCTGCTCACGCAGGTAGGTGTTGACGTCGGAGGAGTCCAGGGAATAGCGGGACCGGTTGGCGAGGTACTCCAGAAGCCGCGGTCCGCCGCCACGTCGGCGGCGCATGCGGTTGATCGCGTCGACGACGGGCTCGTCCTCCAGGACGACGTTGTGCTCGACCCCGGACTTGCCGACGAACGTGAACACCAGGGTGCTCCCCTTGGCGCGGACGTGCCGCCGCTCCAGGGTGGTCAGGCCGAAGCTGCCCTGGCGGGCGTACACGTCGTTGCCGACGCGGAACGAGCCGGAGTCGAGCATGCGGACGGCGACGGCCGCGGCGTGCTCACGCGAGCCGTCGTGCGCGGTGATGTGGTCACCGACCAGGGCGCGCAACTTGGGCAGCTCGGCGGCGATCTGGCTGATCCGGTCGAACTTCTCGAGGTTGCGCCGGTGCACCCAGTCCGGGTGGTAGAGGTACTGCGTCCGCCCGGCCTGGTCGACGCCGGTCGCCTGCAGGTGACCGTTCGGCCACGGGCTGATCCACACGTCCTGCCACGCCGGCGGGATGACGAGCGCCTCGATGCGCTCGCGGTCCTCACCGGTGATGACCGTGCCGTCCTCGTCGAGGTAGGTCCAGCCGCGTCCGGCCCGGCGGCGGGTCCACCCCCGCGTACGGGTCGTCACGCGGCGCAGTCTCATGTTCCGCACCTTAGGTCCGTCGGCGGCGGGGGCAACTCGACCGCACCGACCTTCGCCGGTGTCGGTGTCCGAGGGGCGCACTAGGCTCGTCGCCATGGCGGAATCGCGTGATGAGGCAGTGCCCGTGGAGGATCCCGGAGTCGAGGCGTCCCGTGCCGAGGCCGCCGAGCTGACCGAGCAGATCGAGCGCGCGCGCGACGCCTACTACGGCCAGGACACGTCCCTGGTCGACGACGCCACGTACGACGGCTGGATGCACCGTCTCGAGGAGCTCGAGCGCCTCCATCCCGAGTTGCAGGGCCAGGACTCGCCGACCATCAACGTGGGTGCGGCCGCCGGTGCCTCGGCGCTGCCGCCGATCGAGCACGCCGAGCGGATGCTCAGCCTCGACAACGTCTTCTCGCCCGACGAGCTGCGCGAGTGGTGCGCCAAGACGCAGCGCGCGGCCGGCCGGTCGGTGCGCTGGCTCACCGAGGCCAAGATCGACGGTCTCGCCATCAACCTGCGCTACGAGAACGGCGTCCTCACGTCGGCTGCCACCCGCGGTGACGGTCGCGTGGGCGAGGACGTCACCGTCAACGCGGTCCGGGTCGCGGGCATCCCCGAGAAGCTCGCGGGCGAGGGTCATCCGCCCCTGGTCGAGGTCCGGGGCGAGGTCTTCATCGGCATCGAGGAGTTCGAGCGACTCAACGCCTTCCAGGCCGCGCTGCGCGAGCGGGCCACCGCCGAGGCGATGGCCCGCGGCGTCAGCGAGGAGCGCGCCACCGCCAGCGCCGCGCGCAAGTTCCCGGCCTTCGCCAACCCGCGCAACGCCGCCAGCGGCGGACTGCGCCAGCAGCTCGACAAGAAGTCCGGGCTCGAGTTGGAGGCGGGGCAGGAGCGCATCGCCGTGCTGGCCCTCTACGTGCACGGCATCGGCGCATGGGAGCGCCCGCCGGTGTCGGCCCAGAGCGAGGTCTACGACCTGCTCCACCAGTGGGGCCTGCCCACCAGCCCGAACACGCGCGTCCTCGACAGCGTCGACGACGTCCTGGCGCGGGTCGAGGAGCTCGGCGGGCAGCGCCATTCCCTCCAGCACGAGATCGACGGACTCGTGGTCAAGGTCGACGAGCTCGCCCTGCACCCCGAGCTCGGCGAGACCAGCCGCGCCCCGCGCTGGGCGATCGCCTACAAGTACCCGCCCGAGGAGGTCCAGACGAAGCTGCTGGACATCGTCGTCTCGGTCGGCCGCACTGGCCGCGCCACGCCCTACGCCCGGATGGAGCCGGTCCGCGTCGCGGGCAGCGTCGTGCGCCAGGCCACTTTGCACAACCAGGACGTGGTCAAGGCCAAGGGCGTGCTGATCGGCGACACCGTCGTGCTGCGCAAGGCCGGCGACGTCATCCCCGAGGTGCTCGGTCCGGTCGTCGAGCGTCGCGACGGCAGCGAGCACGCCTTCGTCATGCCCGAGAAGTGCCCCGAGTGCGGCACGCCGCTGCGCCCGATGAAGGAGGGCGACAAGGACCTGCGCTGCCCGAACGCGCGCACGTGTCCCGCCCAGGTGCGCGGCCGGGTCGAGCACGTCGGCTCGCGCGGCGCGCTCGACATCGAGGCGCTCGGCGAGGTCACCGCGGCCGCGCTCACCCAGGGCAAGGGCGCTCCGCTCGATTCCGAGGCCGGACTGTTCTCCCTCACGCTCGATCAGCTCGTGCCGATCGAGGTCGAGGTGCGCGACGCCGAGACCGGCGAGCCGAAGCTCGACGACAAGACCGGCGAGCCCGTCGTCCGCACCCCGTTCCGGGTGAAGACCGGCGACCCGTCCAAGCAGGCCCAGGTGCTGCTCGACGAGCTCGAGAAGGCCAAGACCAAGGACTTCTGGCGTCAGCTGGTGTCGCTCAACATCCGCCACGTCGGCCCGGTCGCCGCGCGAGCGCTGGCGCAGTACTTCGGCTCGATCGAGGCGATCCGCGCTGCGTCGCGCGAGGAGTTGGCGGCGGTCGAGGGCGTCGGCGGGATCATCGCCGACTCGGTCATCGAGTGGTTCGAGGTCGACTGGCACCGCGAGATCGTCGACCAGTGGCAGGCCGCCGGGGTGCGCTTCGCGATCCCCGACCATCCCGGCCCGGGTGCGGCGTCGACCGCCGGGGGAGTGCTCGACGGCCTCACCGTCGTCGTCACCGGCGGCCTCGAGGACTTCACCCGCGACTCCGTCAAGGAGGCGATCATCGCCGCCGGAGGCAAGGCCTCGGGATCGGTCAGCAAGAAGACCGACTACGTCGTCGTGGGCGAGAACGCCGGCTCCAAGGCGGCGAAGGCCGAAGACCTCGGACTGACCATCCTCAACGAGGCACAGTTCAAGAAGCTGCTGGAGGGCGGCCCCGACGCGCTGTAGTCAGCGCCGCAGCAAGGACGCCGCGGAGTCCGCGATGGCGCGGGCGACCTTGGGGTCCTCGTAGGCCTCGCGATGGATCGTGTCGTCCGATCCTCCCGCGCACACGGCGTCACCCGTGATGCAGGCCGCCACGGTCCGGGTGCCCAAGTGACCCAGGTCGGGTCCTGGAGCGAGTCGGCCCTCGCCCGAGGGGATCCCGCCGGGAAACATCACGGGCATGAAGGGTTCTCGGGAATCGCGCAGCGGACTGCCGACGAGCACGAGCGCGTCCACGTGCCGAGCGAGCTCCGTATCGGCCAGCTCCTCTTGTGCGATCTGCGACCCCTGGCTGAATCCGAGGACGGTGATGAGAGCGTCCGGGCACGCGGCGACGATCGAGCGGATCTCGCTGCCCAATCGGGCCCGCCCGTCGGCGACGTCCTCGAGGTAGTCGTCCCAGCCGCCGAGTCGGCTCTGGTGCCGGATCGCCGTCGTCCGGACGGTGCCCAGGTCGGCGACGTCGTCCGCGAGCTCCTCCGAGACGAGCCGGACCTCGGTGCCCAGCCCGCCGTTCGCATCCAGCGACTGCCCCTGACCAAGCAGGCCGATGATCTGGACCGTGGGACAGTCCGACGGCTGCGCCCCGGGGGAGGGGTCGGATGCTCCGCCTGAGCAGCTCGCGAGCGCGATACACGCCAACGCGAGAGCAGTGACCTGGCGGAGCATGCGGCTCATCCTCACCCATTGCGACCGGCGCGGAGCGAGAATGCGGGCCCGACTAGGATGAAAACCATGTCGTCACCCGAGATCTCCCGCGATGACGTCGCCCATCTGGCGAGTCTTGCGCGGATCGATTTGTCCGAGTCCGAGCTCGATCGCCTCGGTGCCGAGCTGCCCGCGATCCTCGATTACGTCCAGGTCGTCCAGCAGGCCGCCGGCGACGATGTCCCTGCCATGAGCCACCCCGTGCCGGTCACCAACGTGTTCCGGCCCGACGAGGTGACACCGAGCCTGACGCCCGAAGCGGCGCTCGCCGGCGCTCCCGCCAGCGAGGAGCAGCGCTTCCTCGTGCCCAAGATCCTGGGAGAAGAATGACCGACATGCTCCGCTCCACCGCGGCTGACATCGCCGCGGCGCTCGCCGACGGCTCCGTGACCTCCGTCGAGGTCACCCAGCAGCACCTCGACCGCATCGGTGCGGTCGACGGCGAGATCCACGCCTACCTGCACGTCGACGCCGAGGGCGCCCTCGCGACGGCCGCCGACATCGACCGTCGCCGTGGGGAGGGTGAGTCGCTGCACGGCCTCGCCGGTGTGCCGATCGCCGTCAAGGACGTCCTGACCACCACGGGCCTGCCCACGACGTGCGGCTCGAAGATGCTCGAGGGCTGGATCCCGCCCTACGACTCCACCGTCGTGGCCAAGCTGAAGGCCGCGGGTCTGCCGATCCTGGGCAAGACGAACATGGACGAGTTCGCGATGGGCTCGTCCACCGAGCACTCCGCGTACGGCCCCACCCGCAACCCGTGGGACACCAACCGGATCCCCGGCGGCTCCGGCGGCGGCTCGGCTGCCGCGGTGGCCGCGTTCGAGGCCCCGCTGGCGATCGGCACCGACACCGGCGGCTCGATCCGTCAGCCCGGCGCCGTCACCGGCACGGTGGGCGTCAAGCCCACCTACGGCGGAGTCTCGCGCTACGGCCTCGTGGCGATGGCCAGCAGCCTCGACCAGGCCGGCCCCGTCACCCGCACGGTCCTCGACGCGGCACTGCTGCACGAGGTCATCGGCGGTCACGACCCCCGCGACTCCACCAGCCTGAACCTCCCCGTCCCGCCCGTCGTCGCGGCCGCCCGCCGTGCGGACGTGGCCGGACTGCGCGTCGGCGTCGTCAGCGAACTCGGTGGCGAGGGCTTCCAGCCGGGCGTCCGTCAGCGCTTCGAGGAGTCGATCGAGCTGCTGGCGAAGGCCGGCGCCGAGATCGTCGAGGTCTCGTGCCCCAGCTTCGTGCACGCCCTGGCCGCCTACTACCTGGTCATGCCGAGTGAGGTCAGCAGCAACCTGGCCAAGTTCGACGCCATGCGTTACGGCCTGCGGGTGATGCCCGAGGGCATCGCCGACCCCAGCGCGGAGCAGGTCATGGCCGCGTCCCGCGACGCGGGCTTCGGTGACGAGGTCAAGCGCCGCATCATCCTGGGCACCTACGCGCTGTCCAGCGGCTACTACGACGCCTACTACGGCTCGGCCCAGAAGGTCCGCACGCTCATCGCGCGCGACTTCGAGGCCGCGTTCGAGCAGGTCGACGTGCTCGCCTCGCCCACGTCCCCGGCCGTGGCCTGGCCGCTGGGCGAGAAGCTCGACGACCCGCTGGCGATGTACGCCCAGGACATCGCGACGATCCCGGCCAACCTCGCAGGCGTCCCCGGCATCTCGCTGCCGATCGGCCTGTCCGAGGGTCTGCCGGTGGGGATGCAGTTCCTGGCCCCCGCCATGGCCGACGACCGCCTGTACAACGCCGCCGCCGCCCTCGAGCGGTTCGTCGCCGAGCGCGACGGCCGTCCGTTCGCCGCGCAGGCTCCCGAGTTGGAGGTCGCCCGATGAGCGCCACTGCCACGAAGCTCGTCCCGTTCGAGGAAGCGCTGACCCGCTACCAGCCGGTGATGGGTCTGGAGATCCACGTCGAGCTCAACACGAACACGAAGATGTTCTGCGGCTGCCCGACCGAGTTCGGTGCCGAGCCGAACACGCAGATCTGCCCGGTGTGCCTGGGCCTCCCGGGTGCGCTGCCGGTGGTCAACGCGAAGGCTGTCGAGTCCGCGATCCGCATGGGTCTGGCGCTCAACTGCGAGATCGCCGAGTGGTGCCGCTTCGCGCGGAAGAACTACTTCTACCCGGACATGCCGAAGAACTTCCAGACGTCGCAGTACGACGAGCCGATCGCGTTCGACGGCTTCATCGACGTGGACGTCGACGGCGAGACGTACCGGATCCAGATCGAGCGCGCGCACATGGAGGAGGACACCGGCAAGTCGCTGCACGTCGGCGGCAGCACGGGTCGCATCCACGGTGCCGATCACTCGCTGCTGGACTACAACCGCGCCGGCATCCCGCTGATCGAGATCGTCACCCGCACGATCGAGGTCCCCGGCGACAAGGCGCCCGCGGTCGCGCGTGCGTTCGTCAACCAGATCCGCGACCTCATGGTGGCGCTGGGCGTCTCCGATGCCCGCATGGACCAGGGCTCGATGCGTGCCGACGTGAACCTCTCGCTCAAGCCGCTCGGCTCCGACCAGCTGGGCACGCGCACCGAGACCAAGAACGTCAACTCGTTCCGCTCGGTCGAGCGGGCCGTGCGGTACGAGATCGGCCGTCACGCGGCGATCCTCGACGCCGGCGGCTCGATCCTGCAGGAGACGCGTCACTTCCACGAGTCCGACGGCACCACGTCCGCCGGTCGTCCGAAGTCCGACGCCGACGACTACCGCTACTTCCCCGAGCCGGACCTGGCGCCCGTCGCGCCGGACCGCGCCTGGGTGGAGGAGCTGCGCGGCACGCTGCCCGAGCCGCCGGCCGAGCGCCGCAAGCGCCTGCAGGCCGAGTGGGGCTTCAGTGATCTGGACATGCGCGACACGGTCGGCGCGGGTGCGCTCGACCTCGTCGTCGAGACGATCGCCGCCGGCGCCACGCCTCAGTCCGCCAAGAAGTGGTGGCTCGGCGAGTTGGCCCGCACGGCCAACGAGCGGGGCACGGATCTGCAGGCGCTGGCGATCACGCCGGCCCAGGTGGCGCAGATCCAGGGCCTCATCGATGCCAAGCGGATCAACGACAAGCTGGCCCGTCAGGTCTTCGAGGGGGTGCTGGCCGGCGAGGGCGATCCCGAGGCGGTCGTCGTCGCCCGTGGCCTCGAGGTCGTGTCGGACGACGGGGCGCTCGGCGATGCCGTCGACCGCGCCATCGCCAACGACCCCGACGCCGCGCAGAAGATCCGCGACGGCAAGCAGGCTGCGGCCGGTGCGCTGATCGGTTTCGTGATGAAGGAGATGCGCGGGCAGGCCGACGCCGGCCGGGTGCGCGAGCTCATCATCGAGAAGCTGTCCTGAGCACGCTCAGGCGGTGATGCGGCGGGGGTCGATCATGTCGATCACCGTCACGATCGGCGGGCACGGCAGGTAGCGCTCGACGTAGCGCCGGGGCGGGTCGAGGTAGCGGTCGTCGAGGTGACCGTGTGACTTCATGTTGTGGTGCTTGCGGCACAGGCATCGGAGATTCGATGCCGACGTGTCGCCACCGGAGTCGTAGTCGATCGCGTGGTCCTGATCGGTCTCGTGGACGGGTGCCCGGCACCCGGCGACGCGGCAGGTGCCGTCCCGCCATCGCAGCGCCTGCCTGAGTGACTGCGGTGGCCGGTAGCTGAGGACCGTGGTGTCGAGCACCTGACCGATCGGGTCGAGGACGAGCCGACGCAGGACGGCGTGCTCGGACTGTGCCAGCTCGCGGACCCACTCGCTGCCGACCGGCTCGCCGTCGAGGGTGAGGCCAGGCCCGTCGGTGAGCCCGATGAGGTCGGTGGCGGCGATGCTGATGGCGATCTCGGCGCGGATGTCGGTGGCCGTGCCCTCGGAGCACGTGAGCCAGTGCGCGAGCAGATCGGCCATCTTCTGGTCGCGGGTGCGGCGGTCCTTCTCGTCGGTCTCGGGATCGATCGAGGGGAGTGCCTTGGCGGCCTTGCGCAGGCGGGCGCCGACGGCGATGGCCACCCCGGTGGGCAGCAAAGCGTTGAGCCAGCTGGTGCCGTCGTCGTTGTGGGTGATGGACACGCGCCGGTCCTCGACCGCCTTGACCGTCTCGGTTTTCGTCTCCTCAGGCTCGAGGCGGGCACGCAGGCGTCGCAGCCAGGACCGGAGTTCGCTGACGGTGTGGGTGGCGGCGTACTCGGGAGCAGAATGCTCGAGCATCGTCCACGCCGCACGGGTCTGGAGTCGCTCGGCACAGTCGGCGATCGCGGAGACGCGCGCCGCATCGAGGTCGCCCGCACGGAACGCCTCCCACACCGCTGGCGTGCGCTCGCGGAGCGTCCGGCTCTCGAAGACGATCGCCCAGATCGTGCGCTCGGTGACATGCAGGGCCTGAGCCAGCTCGAGCACGACCTCGCGCCTGGCGAGCTCCTTGGACAGCACGAGGTCGTCGGTGCGGTCGATCTCGGCCGTCTGTCGGTCGTGGTGACCGACGATGAGCGACCACTCCTCGAAGTCCGCGATCGCGCGTCGACGGCGCGCGGCGTCACACGCGACGGCGATGCGGTTCGGGCTCATGGGTCCAACGTAGTGGGCCCCACCGACAGAACTCCTCGACGTCGACGAACTGCCGAATTGGCCGTGTTCTGAGTCTTCCCTCAGTCAGGGGGTGCAGTCGTACCGTCGAAACAGGACCATCGCTGGAGGCGACCATGTCGATCAAAGAACTGCCACTCGTCCACGACTGCGCTGTCGCAGGGTGCTCGTACAACGCCGACCAGGAGTGTCACGCCGGGGCGATCAACATCACCGGCTCCGACGCCGGCTGCGGGACGTTCATCGACATCAGCGTCTCCGGTGGCCTGCCCACCGCGACCGCGTCGGTCGGCGCGTGCCACCGCTCGGACTGCACCCACAACGACGCGCTGGAGTGCCACGCCGACTCGATCCGCGTCGGCCCCGGCGCCGACGTGGCGGACTGCCTGACGTACCAAGTCGCCTGAGCCCTCCGGGAGGCGCGAGTCCGACGCGCATGTGAGGGTCGATGAATGACCACTCACGACGACCAGCTCGAGACCGTCACCAAGATCATGCGCGACGCTCGGATCGCCGTCCTGACCTACGTGTCCCGCGAGGGCGCGCTCGTGTCCACGCCCATGGGCGCGCAGGGCTTCGAGCATCCCGGCACGACGTGGTTCCTCACCGAGCAGAGCAGCGAGAAGGTGCAGGCACTCGAGGCGGACCCGCGGGTGAACGTGGCCTACTCCAGCGACGCGGGCTGGGTCTCGCTCAGCGGCACCGCGCACGTCGAGCAGAACCGCGGCAAAGTCGAGGACCTGTGGGACGCCTCGTCCGGCGCGTTCATGTCCGGCAGCCCCGAGGACCCCGGCAACATCGCCCTGCGCATCGACGGCACCACCGCCGAGTACTGGGAGTCCCCGGGCAAGGTCACCGCGGCCGTCCAGCTGGCGAAGGGCCTCGTCACCGACAAGCAGCCCGACCTGGGGGACAGCGGCACTGTTCAGCTTTGAGCGTGCCTCGTGACGTCCGTACGCTGGACGGGGTGACGACAACTCCCGTGACGGCACCACTCTCGAACCGCTTTGCCGCTGAGTTCCCGGAGTTGGCTGTGCCGTGGCGGGGCGAGGAGACACCGGACCCGAACGTGCTGGTGCTCAACGATCTGTTGGCCGCCGATCTCGGCCTGGACGCGGCCGCACTCCGGGCGCCCGACGGTGTCGGACTCCTCACCGGCACGTCGGTGCCGCCGGATGCCACGCCGGTCGCCCAGGCATACGCCGGTCACCAGTTCGGCGGCTACTCGCCGCGGCTGGGCGATGGCCGGGCACTGCTGATGGGCGAGCTGACCGACCGCGAGGGACGGCTCCGCGATCTTCACCTGAAGGGTTCCGGGCGTACGCCGTTCTCGCGCGGCGGCGACGGGCTGGCCGCCGTCGGGCCCATGCTGCGGGAGTACGTGATCAGTGAAGCGATGCATGCCCTCGGTGTGCCCACGACGCGCTCGCTGGCGGTCGTCGCCACCGGACGCGACGTGCGTCGCGAGACGATGCTGCCCGGAGCCGTGTTGGCGCGGGTGGCGGGCAGTCACCTCCGCGTGGGCACGTTCCAGTTCGCCGCTTCGACCGGCGACGTGGGGCTGCTGCGACGTCTCGCCGACCACGCGATCGAGCGCCATCACCCGACAGCCGCGTCTGCCGACAATCCGTACCGGGCGCTGTTCGAGGCCGTGGTCGAGGCGCAGGCCGACCTCGTGGCCCGGTGGATGCTCATCGGGTTCGTCCACGGCGTCATGAACACCGACAACATGACGATCTCCGGCGAGACGATCGATTACGGGCCGTGCGCGTTCATCGAGGCGTACGACCCCGGCGCGGTCTACAGCTCGATCGACGTCGGCGGCCGCTACGCCTACGGCAACCAGGCCGCGATCGCCCAGTGGAACCTCGCGCGGTTCGCGGAGACGCTCCTGCCCCTGATCGCGCAGGACCAGGACACCGCCGTCGAGCTCGCGATGGAGTCGCTCGGCAGGTTCGCCACGAGGTACACGGCCACGTATGCGGCGGGTCTGCAGGCGAAGCTCGGTCTTCCCGTGGGCCTGGAGGACGCAGTCGCGGTGAAGCTGGGGGAGGAGCTGCTCGATCTCCTGCACAGCAACCACGTCGACTGGACCAGCGGCTTCCGCGCGCTGGCCTCGGCAGCCCGCGGTGATGCCGAGCCCTTCCGGGGACTGTTCGTCGACTTGGCAGCGATCGACGAGTGGCTGCTGCGCTGGCAGGCGGTCGGACCCGACCCGGTCGCGATGGACCGCGCCAATCCCATCTACATCCCACGCAACCATCTGGTGGAGGAGGCGCTCGACGCCGCCACGGGCGGTGATCTCGGTCCGGTTCAGCAGCTGTTGCAGGTCATTCAGCGCCCGTTCGAGGAGCGTCCGGGGCTGGAGCGATACGCCAAACCAGCACCAGATGACTTTGGTCGCTACACCACTTACTGCGGCACCTGAGGGCTCGCGCAACTTCCGGCCCCTAATAGCGGCGGAATGACGCACAACTTGACTGGCCGGAGGGCGGCCGGATCCTGCTCTCGAGCACGGGAGAGCGGCCCACGCCGTGCCTGCCCGGGACGGCGTCATTGCACGTGGTGACCGCAGATCCGGACGTGGTGCTGGCCCGGGCGCTCGAGTTGGAGGCGAGGGTTGTGCGCGAGATCGTCGACCAGACCGACTATCAATCGCGTGACTTCACGGTGGCCGACCCTGACGGCAACCATTGGACCTTCGCAACGTTCGCGGGTTAAGCGGACCAGGCGGTTCCCTATCGACAACCTGACATCGGCGCGAGCCCGGCACGGCCCCCGAGCGCACGTGTCGCCCATCAAGCGGCGGATAGACGCGACAGCCGTGTGCGATGGCATGGCGGCCATCTTCTCCGGCACCATGAGGCATGGACTCATTCAGGCGCCGAGCCCGTCGTGAACGTGCCGAAGCCTCCGAGCGTGCGCAAGACGAGGTTCAGCGGGCCGTCCACGACATTGCGGGCCCGGTGCTGCATCGCTACGGATTCTGGTTCGGCACACAGGGTTGGAGCCCTTCAACGACCACCTCGGTCCTGTACGAGGCCGAGACCAGCGACCTCTACGAGCACGTGCCCGCGGACCTCCGACTTCCGAGCCGTTCCTACGAAGGTGTGCTCAGTGTCGAGCTCTGGATCAACGTCGACAGCAGCCTGGGAACGTGCGAACTGACCCTCAGCCACCTCCGCGACGGCCACTGGTCCCAGTTCACTCCCACCGCCGATCACTGGAACGCCGAAATCGCAGCAGCCGTCCACGACGTCATCCGCGAGTTCGACCATCTGCTACGCCAGCATCGTCCAGCTTCGTAGCCGCGTCGTCGAAATCGCGCCGGAATGCACGGCCGCTTGCGGAACGCTACGCGTTGGAATGACTCATTTCCGAGCTCGTGGGTATGAGTCCACCCATCATCTTCGCGAGTGGTCCGGGTCGGCGGTGTCGCTCGATAGGAGGGTTGAGGGCTCTGTCAATTAGGGACTGAACGTCTGCCGCTCGGTGAGATATAACATCGCGCTCATCTCGGCGAGGTTCACGGTTGGCACAACGCAAGCTGTCGTCATTCCGGCCTGGAATTGCTCGATGAGAGAGTCAGCGGGGAGCCCGGTTCCGCCATCGCCGTTGTTTCGAGCCCCGGTGAGCATGTCAGCCGCCGCGGCGAACTGTTGCGCGTCGGTCATCGCGCTGTTCCAGTCTTCGCACGTCGTCTCCGAATAAGACTTCGTCCACGTCTGGGTGTACTTGTCCGTTTCATCACTCGAGCTCCCGTCGCTCGAGGCGGTGCATCCCGCGAGCGAGATTGCACACGCAATCGTCACGAGGAGTGTGCGCATGCTCGAGTGTTTCATCAGGCGGGCGCCTAGATCGGTGGATTGAGGATCTCCTTGCGACAGATTCTGCTGCATTCTGGGCGATAGGACGCGGTCTGAATGGGGGCGAACTGCTACCCGTCAGCCATGCCCGTCCCCACGCCCTAGAGTCGAACCGTGGACAACGAGCGCACGGTCGACCTCGTCCTGGAGGGCGGGGGAGTCAAGGGCATCGCCCTGGTCGGAGCCGCTACAGCCCTCGTGGAGAACGGGTACTCGTTCGCCCGGATCGGTGGGTCGTCCGCCGGCGCGATGGTCGGCTCGATCATGGCGGCGATGCAGCACGCGAACGAGCCATTCAGCCGGGTCGACGAGATCATGCGCACGATCGACTACATGGCGTTCGTCGACCGGCGGCCCGCGGCGAAGTACCTGAAGTGGGCGCCGCGCGTGGCAGACCTGTGGGGGATGCTGTTCCACCTCGGTGCGCATCCCGGGCGGCACCTGGACCAGTGGTTGCGCGGCGTCCTGGCCGACCTCGGCGTGCGGACCTTCGGCGACCTGTACTTCGACGACCCCGGCAGCTCCCTGCCGCAGAACCAGTCGTTCCGCCTCGTCGTCACCGCCAGTGACCTGTCGCGCCAGCGGGCGATGTTCCTGCCGTGGGACCTCGAGGCTCACGACCGCGATCCGTTCGACTATCCCGTCGCCCGGGCGGTGCGCGCCTCGTCCGCGATCCCGTTCTTCTTCGAGCCGGTGAAGGTGAACTCGCAGTTCGGCAAGCTGACCCTCGTCGACGGATCCCTGCTCCGCACCTATCCCATCGACGTCTTCGACCGCACCGACGGCAAGCCCAGCCGCTGGCCCACGCTCGGCGTCCGGCTCAGCTCGCCCGCGGGGGAGCGGGCGAAGGCCAAGCCGGTCACCTCGCCCGTCGCGCTGCTGGAGAACCTCATCAAGACCACCGTGGACTCGACCCAAGTCCGTCACGTGAGCGATCCGGCGTCCATTGACCGCAGCATCTTCGCCAAGCCGAAGGGTGTGCGGTTCACCGACTTCGACCTGACGCCCGAGCAGCGCACGAGCCTGTTCGAGGCGGGGCACAAGGCGGCGACGAACTGGGTGGCCAAGCACCCCGCCGGCCCTCCGGCGTCGCAGCCGCTCGAATCTCTGTGAAGGCATCATCTTCATTTCCTCGAAGTAAAGGTATATGCTTCATTTCATGGAAATGAAGGCAGGACCTTCAGAGTGCGTCGCCCTCATCGGCGACCTGGTGGCCTCGCGCAGCGCGCCCTCGCGGCGTGCGGCCCAGGAGGCGCTGATCCAGGCGCTGGCTGCCGCGCATGAGCTCGTCCCCTCGATCCAGGCCCCCGCGCCCACCATCGGCGACGAGTTCCAGTCGACCCACGAGACCCTGGAGCAGGCGCTGCTGGCGGCCTTGGTCGTGCGGCTTGCGCTGCCTGAGGGGATGGACGCGCGGGTCGGCATCGGCGCCGGGACCGTCGAAGTCGTCGGTCGCTCCGAGTACGGTCTCACCCAAGATGGTCCGGCTTGGTGGAACGCGCGCGACGCGATCGGCCAGGTCGAGCAGCGCGCCGGCCGACAGTCCGGACTGCGGACCTGGGTGCATGAAGGGGGAACGGTGAACGCCTATCTGATGGTTCGCGACCACGTGGTCAGCGGCTTCGACGGACGCCAGCGCCGGCTGGCGCTCGGGCTCATCCAGGGACGCACGCAGCGTCAACTCGCCGAGAGCGAGGGCATCTCGCCCTCTGCCGTCTCCCAGTCCCTGCGCCGCAGCGGAGCCCTGGCGGTCGTCGACGGTCTCGAGCTGGTGCGCTGATGGCCCTGCTCGCCCTTGTCCTGCTGGCCATCTGCCTGGCCCAGTACCTGCGTCAGATCGGTCCCGCCTGGGTGATCGCCGTCCAGGGTGTCCTGATGATCGCGATCGTCGTGTTGACCGCCCACGGGCTCGGCTACGGCCCCGGCGCGGGCTGGCTGCCGGTCATCGTCGGCTTCTGGTGGGCCAGTGCCCGCGCCCTGCCGTCGTGGCGGCTGCCGGGGATGATCGCCTCCGGCGTCGCCGGCCTGCTGGCGCTGGTGGCCTCGCCGCTCATCGATCGCGACACGCCCCCGCTGCTCGACTGGTTCGAGGACCTCGGCGTTCCCGGCCTGATGAACGTCGGCCTCGACGAGTTCGTGCTGGCCGTCGTCATCGCGGTGGCGCTGATCGGTCCGGCCAACGCCGTCGTGCGCGAGGTCCTCGATCGCGTCGGACGCGGCCTGCTGGGCGAGGAGCGCCGGCTCAAGGGCGGTCGCGTCATCGGCCCGCTCGAGCGCGTCATGGTGTTCGCCTTCGCGGTCGGCGGCAACTACGGGGGAGTGGCGGCGATCCTCGCGGCCAAGGGCATCCTGCGATTCCCCGAGATCTCCAGGGACGAGGGCGACGGCTCGCGAGCCGAGTACGTCCTGGTCGGCAGCTTCGTCAGCTGGTTCCTCGCGCTGGCGCTCGTGCCGCTGTTCTGACCTCGCGACGGTCCCGCGCCAGACGGTCGTACGATTCCCCTATGGCCGAGACCCCTGACACCCCCGAGATCGACATCAAGCCGCGGAGCCGCGACGTCACCGACGGTTTGGAGAAGACCGCCGCGCGCGGCATGCTCCGCGCGGTCGGCATGGGGGACGACGACTGGGTGAAGCCCCAGATCGGCGTGGCCTCCAGCTGGAACGAGATCACCCCCTGCAACCTGTCCCTCGACCGCCTCGCGAAGGCCGTCAAGGAGGGCGTGCACGCCGGTGGCGGCTACCCGCTGGAGTTCGGCACGATCAGCGTCTCCGACGGCATCTCCATGGGCCACGAGGGCATGCACTTCTCCCTCGTCAGCCGTGAGGTCATCGCCGACTCGGTCGAGGTCGTCATGTCGGCCGAGCGCCTCGACGGCTCGGTCCTGCTGGCCGGCTGCGACAAGTC
Organism: Aeromicrobium senzhongii; assembly: GCF_014334735.1. NCBI lineage: Bacteria > Bacillati > Actinomycetota > Actinomycetes > Propionibacteriales > Nocardioidaceae > Aeromicrobium > Aeromicrobium senzhongii. Next base: position 2,015,543 of record NZ_CP060587.1, on the reverse strand, counting down.
CCTGCCCGGCATGCTCATGGCTGCCGCGCGCCTCGACCTGTCCAGCGTCTTCCTCTACGCCGGCTCGACCCTGCCGGGCAGCGTCGACGGCAAGGACGTCACGATCATCGACGCCTTCGAGGCCGTCGGCGCCTGCATGAAGGGCCTCATCTCCCGCGAGCAGGTCGACAAGATCGAGCGCGCGATCTGCCCCGGCGAGGGTGCCTGTGGCGGCATGTACACCGCCAACACGATGGCCTCGGCCGCCGAGGCGCTCGGCATGAGCCTTCCCGGCTCGGCCGCGCCGCCGGCCCCCGACCGTCGCCGCGACGACTACGCCAAGAAGTCCGGCGAGGCCGTCGTCGAATTGCTGCGCAAGGGCATCACGGCCCGCGACATCATGACGCTCGAGGCGTTCGAGAACGCCATCACCGTCGTCATGGCGCTCGGCGGCTCGACCAACGCCGTCCTGCACCTGCTGGCCATCGCCCGCGAGGCCGGCGTCCCGCTGACGCTCGACGACTTCAGCCGCGTCGGCGACAAGGTCCCGCACCTGGGCGACCTCAAGCCGTTCGGCCGCTACGTCATGAACGACGTCGACAAGGTCGGCGGCATCCCGGTGATCATGAAGGCGCTGCTCGACGCGGGCCTCATGCACGGCGACGTCATGACCGTCACCGGCAAGACGATGGCCGAGAACCTCGCGCACATCGACCTGGGCCTGGACGGCGACGTCATCCGCCCGCTCGACAAGCCGATCCACAAGACCGGCGGCCTGACGATCCTGCACGGCTCGCTGGCTCCCGAGGGTGCGGTCGTCAAGAGCGCCGGCTTCGACGAGTCGGTCTTCCGCGGCACCGCCCGCGTGTTCGACGGTGAGCGTGCGGCGATGGACGCGCTGGAGGACGGCACCGTCGTCGCCGGCGACGTCGTCGTCATCCGCTACGAGGGCCCCAAGGGCGGCCCCGGCATGCGCGAGATGCTCGCCATCACCGGCGCCATCAAGGGCGCGGGCCTCGGCAAGGACGTCCTGCTGCTCACCGACGGCCGCTTCTCCGGCGGCACGACAGGCCTGTGTGTCGGTCACGTCGCCCCCGAGGCCGTCGACGGCGGCCCGATCGCGTTCGTCCGCGACGGCGACCCAATCACGCTCGACGTGGCGAACAAGACGCTCGACGTCGAGATCGACGAGGCCGAGCTCGAGCAGCGCAAGGTCGGCTGGGAGCCGAACCCGCCGAAGTACACCTCCGGCGTGCTGGCCAAGTACCGCAAGCTGGTCAGCTCGGCCGCGCACGGCGCCGTCACCGGCTGACCCCAGCACGAAAGAACGCCGCCCCGGTGATCCACCGGGGCGGCGTTCGTGTGTCCGGGTGCTGTGATCAGCCGGTGAGGCCGGCGCGCGCCAGCTCGCGCCACACGATCGGCGCCATCGTGCGCACGAACGTGTCGGTGAGGTGGTTCGAGTCGGCGTAGACGGTGACGCCGCCGATCACGGCGGGGCACTTCCGCTCGTCGCACAGCACGTCGCGCAGGTCCATCGCGTGCGTGCGGTCACCGGCCTTGGCCGCAGTGACGAACGGGTCCGGCTCGACCAAGGTCTTCGACCGGTCCAAAGCACAGTCGGCCTGGCGGTCCTGGGGCGTCTGCTCCAGGCATGCGTTGACCTCGTTGCGCGCCTGCAGCGGGATGTCCGAGAGCGCGACGACCGGCACGCCACGGTCCGTCGCCGCCGACCACGCCTCGAGCAGCCCGGCCGTGCGCTCGTCCTCGCTGCCGGGAACCCGGTCCGCGCGCGCCGTCGTGATGACCAGGTCGTACTGGTCGGCCTTCTCGGCCATGATCGCCGACATCTGCTGCTTGAAGTCCACGCACTCGTCGACGTACTTGATCCGCCACGGGTCCGCGGTGGTCCACACGCAGCCGCTCTGGAAGTAGCCGTCCCACGCGACCTTGCCGTCGTCGGCCCACTCGCGCAGCACCGAGCTCATCATGCGCGCGTGCGAGTCGCCCACGATCGCGACCTTGAGCGTGTCGGGGTCGGCCCAGTCGCCACCGCTGCAGGGCTTGATCGCCTCGCCGACCGGGCGCTGCGAGCACCAGCCCTCGGGCGGACGGTCACCGTTGGCCGAGCGAGGGTCGGGGATCTGCAGCCGATCCAGTTCGGGGTTGTCGCACGGCTTCTCGGGATCGTGCGAGGCGGCGCCGAAGCATGCGGGCGCCTGCTCGGCGATGGACTCGGCGATCTCCTGATCGCGCTGCAGGGCCCGATCGCTGGACTTGATCGCCATCAGCGACGGCACGATCACGGCAGCCATGGCGAGCGCCGTGAGGCCGTACGTCAGCCGCGGCCGCGCGTGCTTCAGGAACGTCGACGTCCGCACGGGGTCCTCGATGAGCCGCGTGGACAGGCCCGCCAGGACGAATGTCAGGACGAGGATCCCCACCAGGGCGAACGGGCCGTTCTCGCGGCCGCGCACGAACGGCAGCAGCACGATGAGCGGCCAGTGCCACAGGTACAGCGCGTACGAGACGTCACCCGTCCACTGCACCGAGCGGCGGCGCAGCAGCGGCATGGGGGACAGGGCCGACCCCGGCGAGCCGGCCGCGATGAGAAGCACGACCGCGGCCACGAGTGCCACGATCGGCAGCCCTGGCACGGGCGTCGCCTCGTCGAAGAGCAGGCCCGCGGCGACCATGAACGCCAACGCACCCCAGGAGACCAGCGAGCGGGCGACATCGGGCAGTCGCTTCAGCAGGCCGGGGGAGAAGGCCAGCAGCGCCCCCGCGCCGAACTCCCACGCACGCGTCGTCGCCGCGAAGTACGCCTGCGGGACGCCCTGCGCGACGAGGTACAGGCTGTGAGCCAGGCTGGCCGCCACGACGACCGCGAGCACGGCCGCGATCATCGGTCGCCGGTCGCGCCCGAACCGCACCGCGAGCCACAGGCCGAGGGTCACCAGCAGCGGCCACACCAGGTAGAACTGCTCCTCGACCGACAGGGTCCAGTAGTGCTGGACGGGCGAGGCGATGTTCTCCTGCGCGAGGTAGTCCACCGAGTCGTCGGCCAGCAGCCAGTTCTCGACGTACACGGCCGACGCGATCATCTCGCGGAAGAACTGCGACCAGTACTGCTGCGGCACCCACAGCCACGTGGCGACGCCGGAGACTGCGATGACCGACAGTGCGGCCGGCAGCAGGCGCCGCGCCCGCCGGGCCCAGAACTGCGCGAACGAGATGCGACCGTCGCGGTCGATCTCGCGCAGCAGATGGCTGGTGATCAGGAAGCCCGAGATGACGAAGAAGATGTCGACGCCCACGTAGCCGCCGGGCAGGCGACCCGGCCACAGGTGGTAGATCACGACGAGCAGGGCAGCGAGTGCGCGCAGGCCCTGGATCTCGAGTCGATGATCGCGGGAAGGGGTGACGGCGCCGGGTGGGGAAGTGGCGAGGCGCGTGGTCACTGGCCGATACTCCCATGCTGACCCACGGCGTCTCGGTTGCAGTCGTTAGAATTCCGGGGTGCCGAACTTCACCGACGACGAACTCGAGACCGCCCTCAAGGTCCTGGGTGAGGCGCAGTATCTCGGTGACGAGGATGAGGCGTACATCGCTCTGCGTCGCGCCTGTGGCAAGTTCTACAAGGACGTCAAGAAGCAGCGCCGCCGCGCCAAGCGCGACGCCGTCAACGAGGCCGACCGCGAGGTCATCGAGCTGACGGCCACCGGCTCGCCACGCCGGATCGACGACGAGACCGCCGGCATCCCGCTGGTCTCGAACGTCAAGGGCGCCACCGCGGGCGTGCTGACCGTCGCCCGTGGCTGCTACATCTGCAAGCAGAAGTACACGGTCGTCGACGCGTTCTACCACCAGCTGTGCCCCGAGTGCGCCGCCCTGGGCCACGCCAAGCGCGACGCCCGCACCGACCTGACCGGCAAGCGCGCCCTGCTGACCGGAGGCCGCGCCAAGATCGGCATGTACATCGCGCTGCGGCTGCTGCGCGACGGCGCCCACCTCACGATCACGACGCGCTTCCCGCGCGACGCCGTCCGCCGCTTCAGCGCCCAGCCCGACAGCGCCGACTGGATCGACCGGCTCAAGATCGTCGGCATCGACCTGCGCGACCCGGCCCAGGTGATCGGCCTGGCCGACGAGGTCGCCGCGGCCGGCCCGCTCGACATCCTCATCAACAACGCCGCGCAGACGGTGAAGCGCCAGCCCGGCTCCTACTCGGCGCTCGCCGAGGCCGAGTCCCAGCCGCTGCCCGAGGGCTACACGCCCGAGTTGGTCACGTTCGGCCACACGAGCGACGCCCACCCCGCCTCGCTCGTCGGCTCTGTCACCACGCACCAGGAGTTGGCCCGCGATGCCGTGACCGCCGAGGAGCTCACGTCGATCGCCCTCGAGGCGGGCTCGGCCGACCTCGCGCGCATCGACGCCGGAGGTCTGCTGCCCGACATCGTCGACACCAACAGCTGGGTCCAGCACGTGGGCCAGGTCGACGCGCTCGAGCTGCTCGAGGTCCAGCTGTGCAACAGCGTCGCGCCGTTCATCCTCGTCAGTCGGCTGCGCCCCGCGATGGCCGCGTCGCCGGCGCGACGCAAGTACGTCGTCAACGTCTCGGCCATGGAGGGCCAGTTCTCGCGCGGCTACAAGGGCCCGGGTCACCCGCACACGAACATGGCCAAGGCCGCGCTCAACATGCTCACCCGCACCAGCGCCCGCGAGATGTTCGAGACCGACGGCATCCTCATGACGGCCGTCGACACCGGCTGGATCACCGACGAGCGTCCGCACGTCACCAAGAAGCGCCTCGCCGAGGAGGGCTTCAAGGCCCCGCTCGATCTCGTCGACGGTGCCGCGCGGGTGTACGACCCGATCGTCCGGGGCGAGGCCGGCGTCGACCTGCACGGCGTCTTCCTCAAGGACTTCGAGCCCTTCCCGTGGTGAGCCGATGGATCTCGCGAGTCTGACCACCGAGCGGTTGGTGCTGACGGCGGTGTCGCAGGACGACCTCGCCGACCTGCACGCGCTGCATGCCGACCCGCGGGTCTGGCGCCACCTGCCGTCGGGCGTGCACACCAGCGCGCAGCAGACCAGTGACGAGATCACGATGTACGCCGCGGACTGGGAGCGCGACGCGCTCGGCTACTGGACCGCGCGTCGGCGCGACGGCGGCGACCTGGTGGGCATCGGGGGAGTGCGGCTGAAGCCGACCGCAACCTGGAACCTGTACTACCGGGTCTCGGCCGACCACCACGGTCAGGGCTACGCGGGCGAGCTCGTCGAGGCCGCGATGCAGGCGGCCGCCACGGTGGCTCCCGATGCCCCGGTGGTCGCCTACCTGCTGGAGCACAACGAGGCGTCGCGGCGCACCGCCGAACGGGCGGGGCTGACGCAGGTCTGGAGGGGGCCGGACCGGGACGTGCCCGGCGGCGTCCGCCTCGTCTACGCCGACCGCGACCTGCCTACGGCGACCCTCGCAGCGCTGCACTGAGGACGCTCCAGTCCACATCGTGGACTTCCGGTCTCACAACTTGACCACGTGAGGAGGTCGGAGCACACTGTTCCCATGCACTCCCTGCTTCTCGTACTTCGCTGACGCGCCGGCCCACACCGCGCGCGTCCCGCCCTCGTCGCCTCACGGCCGAGGGTTTTTTCATGCGATGAATGGACCAGGAGAGGCAGGCAATACGATGGGGAACCGAGCACCGGCTGCGATCACGGGGTGGCCGGCAGACGAGACGGGTAAGGCAATGACCGAGACGGCACCGGAGACGATGACCGGGGCGCAAAGCCTCGTCCGATCGCTGGAGAAGGCCGGAGTCGAGGTCATCTTCGGGATCCCCGGCGGCGCGATTCTGCCGGCGTACGACCCGCTGTACGACTCCTCGATCCGACACATCCTGGTTCGACACGAGCAGGGCGCGGGCCACGCGGCCCAGGGCTACGCCATGGCCACCGGCAAGGTCGGTGTCTGCATGGCGACCTCGGGCCCGGGCGCGACGAACCTGGTCACCGCGATCGCCGACGCCTACCTGGACTCGGTGCCGATCGTTGCCGTCACGGGCCAGGTCGCCAGCACGGTCATCGGCTCGGACGCCTTCCAGGAGGCCGACATCCGCGGCATCACGATGCCGATCACCAAGCACAGCTTCCTCGTGACCGACCCGGCCGAGATCCCGCGCGTCGTCGCCGAGGCCTTCCACATCGCCTCCACCGGCCGTCCCGGCCCGGTCCTGGTCGACGTCGCGAAGGACGCGCTGCAGGCGATGACCACCCACGAGTGGCCCCACGAGCTGGCGCTGCCCGGGTACCGACCCACGACCCGCCCGCACAACAAGCAGGTGCGCGAGGCCGCCCGGCTCATCGCCGAGGCCGAGCGTCCCGTGCTGTACGTCGGCGGTGGCGTCATCAAGGCCGAGGCCGCAGCCGAGCTGAAGATCCTCGCCGAGCTCACGCAGATCCCCGTCGTCACGACGCTCATGGCGCGCGGCGCGTTCCCCGACTCGCACGAGCTGCACCTGGGCATGCCCGGCATGCACGGCTCGGTCGCGGCGGTCCTGGGCCTGCAGAAGTCCGACCTGCTGATCACCCTCGGCGCGCGCTTCGACGACCGGGTGACCGGCAACCTCGACACGTTCGCCCCCGGCGCCAAGGTCATCCACGCCGACATCGACCCGGCCGAGATCAGCAAGAACCGCGTGGCGGACGTCCCGATCGTGGGCGACGCCCGCGAGGTCATCGCCGACCTCATCCGCGCGCTGCAGAAGCAGACCGACGAGGACGAGCTGACGGGCGAGTACACCGCTTGGCGGAAGTACATCGTCGGCGTCAAGGAGAAGTTCCCGGTCGCGTACGACAAGACCGACGGCGGCCTCGCGCCCCAGACGGTCATCGAGCGCATCAACGCCGCCGCCGGTCCCGAGGCGATCTACACCTCGGGCGTCGGACAGCACCAGATGTGGGCCGCCCAGTTCGTGCAGTACGAGCGCCCGCGCCAGTGGCTCAACTCCGGTGGCGCCGGCACGATGGGCTACGGCGTGCCCGCCGCGATGGGCGCCAAGGTCGGCGCCCCCGATCGCGTCGTGTGGGCCATCGACGGCGACGGCTGCTTCCAGATGACCAACCAGGAGCTCGCCACGTGCGCGCTGGAGGGCATCCCGATCAAGGTCGCGGTCATCAACAACTCCTCGCTCGGCATGGTGCGCCAGTGGCAGACCCTGTTCTACGAGGGCCGCTACTCCAACACCGACCTGCACTCCGGTCCCGAGTCCATCGGGGCGCGCCGGATCCCCGACTTCGTCAAGCTGGCCGAGGCCTACGGCTGCGTGGGCCTGCGCTGCGAGAGCGAGGACGAGCTCGACGAGGTCATCGCCAAGGCGATGAGCATCAACGACGTGCCCGTCGTGATCGACTTCGTGGTCGAGCGCGACGCCATGGTCTGGCCGATGGTCGCGGCCGGCACGAGCAACGACGACATCAAGATCGCCCGCGATCTGGCCCCCGAATGGGATGAGGAAGACCTCTGATGCCCCAACACACTCTGAGCGTGCTGGTCGAGAACACCCCCGGCGTCCTGGCTCGCGTGTCGAGCCTGTTCATGCGCCGCGGCTTCAACATCGACTCGCTGGCCGTCGGCCAGACCGAGATCCCCGAGGTCTCGCGCATGACGATCGTCGTCAACGTCGACGAGCTGCCTCTGGAGCAGGTCACCAAGCAGCTCAACAAGCTGGTCAACGTGCTCAAGATCGTCGAGCTCGACTCCGGCGGCGCCGTCGAGCGCGAGCTCATGCTGATCAAGGTCAAGACCGACCAGCAGACCCGCGGGCAGGTCCTCGAGACGGTGCAGCTGTTCCGCGCCAAGATCGTCGACGTGGCCGTGGACTCGGTCACCGTCGAGGCCACCGGCGACTCCGGCAAGCTCACCGCGATGCTCAACGTGCTCGAGCCGTTCGGCATCCGCGAGATCGTCCAGTCCGGTCGCGTTGCGATCGGCCGCGGCTCGCGGTCGATCACCGACCGCACGCTGCGCACCGTCCCCGGCACGGCCGCCGGCTGAGCCTCTTCGCTTCCATCACGCGGGCGCACGTGCCTGCGTCCCAGACCCCTCAACAAGGAGAACCCCATCGTGGCTGAACTGTTCTATGACGACGACGCCGACCTGTCCCTGATCCAGGGCAAGAACGTGGCCGTGATCGGCTACGGCAGCCAGGGTCACGCCCACGCGCTCAACCTGCGTGACTCGGGCGTCGACGTGCGCATCGGCCTGCTCGAAGGCAGCAAGAGCAAGGCGAAGGCCGAGGCCGAGGGCCTGCGCGTCCTGTCCGTCGCTGAGGCCGTCGAGGAGTCGGACGTCATCGTCATCCTGACGCCCGACCAGGTCCAGCGTCACGTGTACACCGAGTTCATCGCCCCGAACCTCACCACGGGCGACGCCCTCGTGTTCGGCCACGGCTTCAACATCCGGTTCGGCTACATCAAGCCCGCCGAAGGTATCGACGTCATCATGGTCGCGCCCAAGGCCCCCGGCCACACGGTGCGTCGTGAGTACGTCGCGGGCCGTGGCATCCCCGACATCATCGCGGTCGAGCAGGACGCCTCCGGCACCGCCTGGGACCTCGCGCTCTCGTACGCGAAGGCCATCGGCGGCACGCGCGCCGGCGTCATCAAGACGACCTTCACCGAGGAGACCGAGACCGACCTGTTCGGTGAGCAGGCCGTCCTGTGCGGTGGCGTGTCCCACCTGGTCCAGGCCGGCTTCGAGACGCTGACCGAGGCGGGCTACCAGCCCGAGATCGCCTACTTCGAGGTCCTGCACGAGCTCAAGCTCATCGTCGACCTGATGTGGGAGGGCGGCATCGCCAAGCAGCGTTGGAGCATCTCCGACACCGCTGAGTACGGCGACTACGTCTCGGGCCCGCGCGTCATCGACGAAGGCGTCAAGGCGCGCATGGTCGAGGTGCTGAAGGACATCCAGTCCGGCGCGTTCGCCGAGCGGTTCATCGCCGATCAGGACAACGGCGGCAAGGAGTTCCTCGAGCTGCGTGAGAAGGAGGCCGGTCACCCGATCGAGGCCACCGGCAAGACGCTGCGCTCGCACTTCTCCTGGAAGCAGTCGGACGACGACTACACCGAGGGCAGCGCGGCTCGCTGAGCGGCTGAAGTCTCCGGACGCGGCGTCCCCGCCGACCCTCGGGTCGGTGTGGGGCGCCGCGTTCAGTGTGTCCGGGGCCGGGGCCGGGGAAGCAGCACGACCGGCACGGGGCTGTGGTTGACGATGCGCGTCGCCGTCGAGCCGACGAAGACGCGCGCCACGGGGCCGTGCCGGCTCGATCCCACGGCGAGAAGGTCGCCGGCGCGCCACTGGTAGGACTCCAGTGCCAGGGACCAGCGCTCGGCCGTGGTGACCTGGTCGGTCGTCACCTCGGTGTCGGGCGCCAGCTCGCGGATCTTGTCCGCCAGCTCCTGCTGATGGTTGCGGACCAAGGTGCTCCACGCCTGCTGGACACCTTGGTCGGCGAAGGCCGAGTACGCCGTGCGTGAGCCGCTGCGCACCGCGAACGTGACGATCTCGACCGGCACCTTCAGCCACGACGCGAGATCGGCGATGGGCTGGTGCAGCGCGACGTCCGACGCGGTGGGGTCGACGGCCACCACGAGGCGCTGGATGCCGTCGTCGTGGGAGCGGTAGCCCCGGGGGGCCAGCGCGATGGGGACGACCGAGCTGTGTGCGAGGCGGTCGTTCGTGCTGCCGAACGCGATCCGGCCCAGCGCGCCGTGCGAGGCCGACCCGGCGACGAGCATCCGGGCCCGGCGGGCGATGCACTCGTCCAGGAGTGCTTGGGGGACCGACGTCGCCGTCCTGGTGACCGCGGTCGGCTGGACGTCGGGGCCGAGATGCTCGCGCGCGGTGGCGATCGCCTCCTCGGCCTGCTCACGGAGGTCCGCACGCCACTCGTCCTCGACCCCCGCGAAGTCGCGCAGCGACCCCCAGCTGTCCTGCATGACGCTGACCAGCACGAGCTCGTCGCCGGTGGTGCGCGAGAGCTCGGCCGCCAGCTCCAGCGGAGCGGCGTTGCGGGTGTCCGACCCGAACCCGACGACGATGCTCACGCCGACTCCTTCCCCGCGGCCTGTTGGTGGAGCTTCGAGTGCTTGTAGCCGTAGAGGAAGTACACGACGAAGCCCAGCGCCAGCCAGACCACGAAGCGCAGCCACGTGTCCACCTTGAGGCTGGCCATCAGGCCGAAGCACGAAGCCACGGTGACGATCGGCACCAGCGGCACCCACGGCGTGCGGAAGGGCCGGTTCATGTCGGGCTGCGTGCGGCGCAGGACGATCACGGCGATCGCCACGACGACGAAGGCGAACAGGGTGCCGATGCTGACCATCTCGGCGAGGATCGAGATCGGCACGAAGCCGGCCAGCAACGCGACGGCCACGATCGTGATGCCCGTCATCAGCACGGGAGTGCCCCACGTGGGGTGGATGCGGCGGAACGCCTCGGGCAGCAGCCCGTCGCGCGCCAGGGCGAAGCCGATGCGCGGCATCGCGACCAGGTCGACCAGGATGACCGAGGTCAAGCCGGCCACGGCGGCGACGCCGATCAGGATGCCGGCCCACTCCAGGCCCACCTGGTCGAAGACATCGGCCACGGCGTCACCCTCGGACAACTTGGAGTAGTGGACCATGCCGGTCAGCACCAAGCAGACGCCGACGTAGAGCAGGGTGCAGATGCCCAGGGTTCCCAGCAGGCCGAGCGGCATGTCGCGCTTGGGGTTCTTGGTCTCCTCTCCGAGGTTGGCGACGGCCTCGAAGCCCGAGTAGGCGAAGAACACGACCGCGGCCGCGACGAAGATGCCCGTGATGCCGAAGGTGGCCGGTTCGACGCCTGACACGAACTGCCACAGCGGGGCGTGCAATCCACTGGCCTCCTCGCCGCCCTCGGGAGGTGCGGACTGGGGGATGAAGGGGACGAGGTTGCCGGTCTTGACGAAGAAGGCGCCCACCGCGATCACGAAGATGCAGACCGAGACCTTGATGACGACCAGGCCGTTGGTCACCCACGCCGACTCGCGGATGCCGCGCATCGCGACCCAGCCCAGCAGCACCACGATGAAGATCGCCCCGACGTTGACGACGGAGCCCTCCTCTGCGAACCACTTGTCCGGGAGGTCGAAGACACCGGCCAGGTATCCGGACCAGCCACGAGCCACGACGGCCGACCCGAGCGCGAACTCCAGGATCAGGTCCCACGCGATGATCCAGGCGAAGATCTCGCCGATCGTGGTGTAGCTGTAGGTGTACGAGCTGCCGGCGGTCGGCACGGCGGACGCCAGCTCGGCGTAGCAGAGGGCCGCCAGCAGGGCCACCGCACCGGCGATGAGGAACGAGATGGTCACGGCCGGACCGGCGTTGACCTTGGCCTGCAGGCCGGTCAGCGTGAAGATGCCGGTGCCGATCACGATGCCGATGCCGAACCCGACCAGGTCCTTGGCCGAGAGGTGTTTCTGGAGGTGACCGGCGCCGTCGGGCGAGTCGCCGTCGGGGCCGACGTCGTCGTTCTGGTGGATGACGTCGTCGACACTCTTCTTTCGCAACAGGTCCATGCCGCTCCTCGCCCGTTCGAGGCCGGCCCCGAACGGGCGGCCTTATGGAACTCTGCGGGCCCGGCGGGTGACTCGCAACACGAGCGAGGACGCCGTGACCGACGTCATTCAGGCGATGAGGTCGACGGCGTCCGGGTCGGCCGTGCCGCCGGTCTGCCCGGTGGTCACGAGGGCCCACGCGCGGGCCAGCCGGACGACCGCCTCCTCGAGAATCTCGGGACGCAGGGCGAACGGCAACCGCAGATGGTGCTCACCGAGGATGGGCACGGTGGGGAAGAACCGCGGGCCGGGTGTCAGGGTGAGCCCTTCGTCGAGCGCCACGGACGTCAGTGCCGAGCTCAACGGTGCCGGCAGGGTCGCCCAGGCCGAGAGTCCTCCGTCGGGCCGGCTCACCTGCCAGTCCGGCAGGCGGCGGCCGACGGCGTCCAGCAGGACGTCACGTCGCTCGCGCAGATCGGCGGTCCGCGTGCGCAGGTCGATCTCCCCGTCCTCGAGCGCCGTGGCCACGATCAGCTGGTCCAGCGCCGCGGTGCCGAGGTCACGCACCATGCGGGCCTGCACGAGGCGCGGCACGAGCGTGCGGGGTGCCCGGATCCAGCCGATCCTCAGCCCGCCCCAGAGCGACTTGGCCACGGATCCGACGACGATCGCGTCCGGCGCGTGCACGCCGTAGTGCTCGGGCTGGGGGAGTCCGCTGACGTTCACGTCCCGCAGCGTCTCGTCGATGATCGTGGTGACGGACCCGTGCGCCAGCGACCGGGCGATCTCGGCACGCGCCTCGGACGACATCGAGGCCCCGGTCGGATTGTGGAAGTCGGGCACGAGGAGCGCCAACCGGGCCGCGGGCGCGAGCCTCGCGACCTCGTCGACGGGCCAGGGGGAGTCGGCGATGGGCAGGGGGAGGAGGCGAGCCCCGGCGCGCTGGAGCATGTCGAAGGCGTGCGGATAGCCGCAGCCCTCCACCAGGACGCGGTCTCCCGGCCGGACCAGGGCCGAGACCAACAGCGACAGTGCGCTCTGGGCGCCCGTGGTGACGATGATCTGGTCAGGGTCGGTCGGCATTCCGTGGCGGGAGTACCGTGCGGCGATCCGCTCACGCAGGACCGGCAGCCCGTCGGGCAGATAGCCGTCCGTCGCCAGGACCGAGGGGAGGGCGGACATCGCACGCTCGACCAGTGCGGAGAATCCGTCGGGGGCCTCGGAGGCGGCGGCCGTCATCGCGATACCGTCCGGGCGGTCCGGGCGAGCGAGCATGCTCATCGAGCCCGACACGCCGAACGGCAGTTCCACCACGGTGCCCGAACCCTGGCGCGTGCGCACCAGGCCGTCCTCGCGCAGCACCTCGTAGGCGCGCGTCGTCGTGGTCCGGCTCAGTCCGGTGGCCTCCGCGAGGCTGCGCTCGCTGGGCAGGCGGGTGCCGGTGGTGATGCGGCCGTCCATCACGGCGGTGCGGATCGCCGCCGCCAGCCGCCGGTACGTGGGTCCGGCTCCGGCGTCCCAGGACCCCACGACAGTGGCCAATCGGCGGGCGGTGAGGGGCGCTGCTCTGTTCATGTGGCCACCTTGGCGCGATTGGCCATGGAAACCAAGTCCAATCGCGCGCATGCTGGGGGAATGTTCTGGTGGATGATGCTGGCCCTCGCAGTGTGGGCGATGGCGGCGACGGTGCGAGCCGTCCGGCGCGACGGCCTGCGGCGGGTGCCGACGGCGCGGATCGCTCGGCGGCCGGAGCCGCGTCGATGACGCGGCGGATGGTGCAGTTGCTGATCGGCCTGTGGCTGTACGGCGCCACGATGGCGTTCATGGTGCGAGCGGGGCTCGGGCTCAACCCGTGGGACGTGTTCCACGAGGGCGTCACGCATCACGTGCCGTTGACCTTCGGGCAGGTCGTGATCGCCGTGGGCGCGCTGCTGCTCCTGCTGTGGATCCCGCTGCGCCAGCGTCCCGGGATCGGCACCGTGCTGAACGTGCTCGTGATCGGGGTCGCCGCCGACGCCACCCTCGCGGTCCTGCCGCCGGCCGACGGCGTGCTGCTCGGATCGCTGCTCCTGCTGCTCGGCGTGGTGGGCAACGGCCTGGCCGGTGCGATGTACGTGGGCGCGGGTCTGGGCACCGGTCCGCGGGACGGGCTGTGGACGGGCGTCGTGCGTCGGACCGGGGCCAGCGTGCGGCGGGTGCGCACCGGTCTGGAGGTCCTCGTGCTGGTCAGCGGTTTCGCGCTCGGGGGAACGGTGGGCCTCGGCACGGTCCTCTACGCGCTGGGCATCGGTCCCATCGTGCAGGTCTTCCTGCCGTGGTTCGAGATCCGTCCCGCGGGGCCGGAGCCGGAGCCGGCCGCCGCGTGAACGGAGGGCTCAGGCGAGTTTGCGCAACGACCAGCCCAGCAGGAGCCACAGGACGCCCATGCCCATGGCGAACGCCGCGACACCGTAGGCCACGACCGAGGTGAAGAGCGAGGCGCGCAGGAACGACGCGTTCATCGCGACCTCACGCACCGGATCGTCCTGCTCCAGCTGGGCGTAGGTCTTGCCGCCCGTCGCCTCCAGGGCGTGCTTCTCGATGACCTGGGCCTCGGAGTAGGCGTCGAGTGGGCCGTTGACCTGCTTGCCGCCGAACCACTCGGCGTCCTCGGCGACGGTGATGTCCTGGGCCTTGAGCTGGTCGGTGACGACGTACCAGGTGGCCGCGCCGGCGATGATCAGCACGATCCCGGCCAGGATCGAGAGCAGTCCGACGACGCGGACGCCGCCGGTGTTGCGGGTGTGATGGGCGGTGTGCGAATCGGACATGACGTGCGCCTTCCGTCGGGAACCCTGTGGGGCTGACCCTAGGCGCGATTCGCGTTTCTGCCCAGATCAGCGACGCGTGGCGATGATGAGGCTGGCGTCGGGATCGATCAGCATCTCGACGGCGGCGAAGCGCTCGTCGGTCAGCCACTGCTCGCGGACCGTGTCGACCTGGCCGTCGACGATCGGCGGCCAGAACGGCGACGGGACGAAGTCGTCCAGCACCGCGATGCCTCCGGGCTCGAGCAGATCCGCCAGCAGGTCGATGCTGGCCATGACCTCGCGCACGTCGACGAACAGCAGCGAGAACGGGGCGTACTGCTCCAGGACCGTCCAGTCGCCACACGTCACCTCGACGTTCTCGGCGTCGTGGAAGATGCCCTGCACGTCCTTCGAGAGGCCCGGATCGAGCTCGGCGGTGACGATGTGGGCGCCCTTGGGGGCGCCGCTGGACAGCCACGCCGATCCGACGCCGCACCCGGTGCCCAACTCGGCGAGGGTGCCGGTCCGCGACGCGGCGAGGGCGGCCAGCAGTCGGCCGGTCTCGCTGCGGGTCGAGGTGATGAACCCGCGGCGCCGGGACAGGTCCAGCGCGCGGGCGACCAGTTCGGGGACTTCGGCCGGTGCGCTCATCAGACCAGTGTTCCACGTGGCTCGCGGGACGGCAGTGGCAGTCACGGTCTGAGACGCTCCCCAGAAGGTGGGTTCCGCTGACCCTCTCGGCGTGTATGCTCGCGGCCATGCGGAAGCAGCTCGTACTCATCGCTTGCCGCGGCAGGACCTCCTAGGGCCACACCTGCCGCGGAGTTTCGGCGTTGGCTCGACGACTCTGCAGCAGATGTTCTGGACCAGGACCTGGTTCTCCTCCTCTGAAATCGCTGATCGACGTCACCCGTCTCAGCTCGTGGCCCCGCAGGGTCGTCGGTCCCGTCGGATCCCGCACGACACCCCGCCACTTTCCTTCAGAGGAGCACCCATGTACGCACCCACCGCCATCATCGAATGGGGCCCGGCCCATCTGCGCGACGAGGCCGGCGAATTCGACATCGTCCCCGAGGACAACTGACGACCGGATGCCGAGACCCGAGTTTCAGCATCTGAGATCGCCAGTCATAGGATGGGACACATGACCAGCACCTACTCGCTCGCGGTCGTTGCCGGAGACGGCATCGGACCCGAGGTCACCGACCAGGCCCTGAAGGTTCTCGACGTCGTCGCGCAGGGCTCCGGCCTCACGTTCGACCGGACGGCCTACGACCTGGGGGCGCGCCGCTGGCACGCCACGGGCGAGACGTTGCCCGACACGGTGCTCGAGGAGATCCGTGGGCACGACGCGATCCTGCTGGGCGCCGTCGGCGACCCGTCGGTCCCGTCGGGCGTGCTCGAGCGCGGACTGCTGCTGCGGCTGCGGTTCGAGCTGGACCACTACGTGAACCTGCGTCCGTCGAAGTTGTTCCCCGGTGTCCCGACGCCGCTCGCCGACCCCGGCGAGATCGACTTCGTCGTCGTGCGTGAGGGCACCGAGGGTCCGTACGTGGGCAACGGCGGCGCCATCCGCGTGGGCACGCCCCACGAGGTCGCCACCGAGGTCAGCCTCAACACGGCGTTCGGAGTCGAGCGCGTCGTCCGCGACGCCTTCGCCCGCGCGCAGGCCCGCCCGCGTCGCAAGTTGACGCTCGTGCACAAGAACAACGTGCTCGTGCACGCCGGTCACCTCTGGAGCCGCACGGTCGAGGCCGTCGGCGCCGAGTTCCCCGACGTCACGGTCGACTACCTGCACGTCGACGCCGCCACGATCTTCCTGGCGACCGATCCGGGCCGGTTCGACGTCATCGTCACGGACAACCTGTTCGGCGACATCCTGACCGACCTCGCCGCCGCGATCACCGGTGGCATCGGCCTGGCCGCCAGCGGCAACGTCAACCCCGACCGCACGTCGCCGAGCATGTTCGAGCCGGTCCACGGCTCGGCTCCCGACATCGCGGGTCAGTCCAAGGCCGACCCGACCGCCGCGATCCTGTCGGCCGGTCTGCTGCTCGAGCACCTGGGGCACGCCGCCGAGGCTCAGCGCATCACCGCCGCGGTCGAGGCCGACATCGCCGCGCGCGACGGTCAGCCCCGCTCGACGCAGGAGGTGGGGGAGGCCATCGCCGAGCGCGTGGCCACGGAGGTACCGGTCGCCTGACGACCTGACCTCCCACCCCCGCGAAAGGACTATCGTGTCCGGCATGACCACCCCCGCGTTCTCTCCCAGGATCGAAACGAATCCGAACGCGCGCAGCGCCGCCGATCGCGCCGAGATCCTCGCTGATCCCGGCTTCGGCAACTACTTCACCGATCACATGTTCCTGGCGGAGTGGACGCCGGACCGCGACTGGCACGACGCCCGCGTCGTGCCGTACGGCCCGCTGTCCCTCGACCCGGCGACCGCGGTCCTGCACTACGCCCAGGAGATCTTCGAGGGCCTCAAGGCCTACACCCATGCCGACGGCTCGGTGTGGCTGTTCCGGCCCGAGGCCAACGCGCTGCGGATGCAGCGCTCGGCCCACCGGCTGGCGCTGCCCGAACTGCCCGTGGACTGGTTCATCGGATCGGTCAAGGCGCTCATCGAGACCGACCGCGAGTGGGTGCCGACGGGTGAGGAGCGCAGCCTCTACCTGCGGCCGTTCATGTTCGCCTCGGAGGTCTTCCTCGGGGTGCGGCCCAGCCAGCACGTGACCTACTCGGTGATCGCCTCGCCCGCCGGCGCGTACTTCGCCGAAGGGGTCAAGCCGGTCGACATCTGGCTGTCCAGCCAGTACAGCCGGGCGGGCTTCGGTGGCACGGGTGCGGCCAAGTGCGGCGGCAACTACGCCGCCAGCCTGCTGCCCCAGCAGGAGGCCGCCGCCAACGGATGCGCGCAGGTGGCGTTCCTGGACTCCGTCGAGAACCGGTGGATCGAGGAGCTCGGCGGCATGAACCTGTACTTCGTCCACGCCGACGGCACCCTGGTCACGCCCGAGCTCAGCGGCTCGATCCTCGAGGGCGTCACCCGTGACTCGATCCTGGCCATCGCCAAGGATCTCGGCCACGAGGTCGTCGAGCGCCGGATCTCGATCGACGACTGGCGCGACGGTGTCGCCGACGGCACGATCACCGAGGTCTTCGCCTGCGGCACCGCCGCGGTCGTCACCCCGGTGGGCAAGCTCAAGTGGGACGGCGGCGAGGTCGTCAGCGCCGAGGGCGAGTCCGGCAAGGTCACCGCCGACATCCGCTCGGCTCTGCTCGACGTCCAGTACGGCCGCGCCAAGGACACCCACGGCTGGATGACGCAGGTCCTCTGACCTCTCCCGCAGCCCGAGATTTGCTCCCCTTCCGACCTTTCAGAGGCTCTGAAAGGTCAGTCTCGGAGCAAATCTCGGGACTGGGGTGAGTCGAGGCGCGCTCAGAACTGGACGGACGGGGCGGTGTCCTGGCCGTCGGGCGCGTCGTAGAACGTGCGCTCCTTGACCCCGGCCAGGCCGGTGAAGAACAGCCACGGGATCGTGCGCACGAGCTCGTTGAGCCGGCGCACGGCGTCGTTGTAGTACTGACGCGCGAACGAGAGCTTGTCCTCGGTGTCGCGCAGGTCGGACTGCAGCTGCTGGAAGTTCGCCGAGGCCTTGAGGTCGGGGTACGCCTCGGCCACCGCCATCACGTCGACCAGGGCGCGGTCCAGTCGGCCCTCGGCGACGGCCCGCTGCTCGACGGAGCCCGAGCGCGCCGCCTCCGTGACGCCGGCACGCGCAGCGGTGACCTCCTCGAAGACGCCGCGCTCGTGCGCGGCGTAGCCCTTCACGGTGTTCACCAGGTTGGGGATGAGGTCGGCCCGGCGGGTGAGCTGGACGTCGATGCCGCCCAGCGCCTCCTGGGCGCCGATGTCGGCGGTACGCAGCCTGTTGAACGCCACCACACTGAACAGCACGAGGGCCAGGACGACGACGATCGCGACGATGATCCAGATCAAGACAGGTACCTCCGGGGTCTTGGATTGATGGTGACTCTAGTGCGCGGCAGGGTGCCGCCGTGCGGACTCACCACGACCCGCCACCTCCGCCGCCTCCGCCACCGCCGCTGAACCCGCCACCCCCGCCTCCACCGCCACCCCCGCCGCCCGAGGAGGACGACGACTGGGTGGCGCTGTAGGCATTGATGGAGCTCGAGACCGCGCGCTCGAAGCCGCTGTACGCATCGCCACCGCCGAGTAGCACGGAGCCACCACCGACGTGGGCCCCGACCGCGACGGGGTACCAGTGGGGCATCGGAGCGGACTGTCCCGTGGCGACCTCGTACTTGCGGGCCCACCGGTCGGCCACCCCGAACGCGACGGCATAGGGGATGTACGCGGTGTAGAGCTGCTCGCGGCCACTGAAGTCGAAGCGGTCCTGCGAGGCGTCGGTGCCCAGGAAGCGCTCGAACCCGCCGGCGCGCGACCACAGCTCGCGACCTTTCGCGGTCCGGCGCGAGCCGGCCCCGGGCATCAGGACGCCGACCGAGCCGACGGCGAAGGCCGCGAACGGTATGAGGTACAGGCCGGTCAGACCGAAGAACGTCGCGACGGCGACGACGGCCACCGCGACGATGAACAGCACGCGCCACGTCCAGACGCTGCGCGTGCGAACGGTCGCACCGCTCGTGGTGGCCCACGCCTCGGCCACCCCGGGGATGGCCGACTTCACGGCGGAGAGCCGTTTGCCCGAGCGCGGCGTTCCGTCGGCCGTGAAGGTGGGGCCGTTCTGGCCGCGCAGGCCCAGCCCGGACACCACGTGTTGCGCGACGGGATCGAGGGTGTCCCACGCGTCCTTGGCGAGGGTGCCCTTGACGGTCCAGCTGCCACTGTTCTCGTGCAGCTCGACGTGCCCCTGCTCGGCCAGGTGCATCAAGGTGGCCGTGAGAGCGCGCCGCGGGACGCGTTCATCCACGATGTACGCCGCCTGCACGGGTCCGAGTCCGGCGGGAGGCTCGAAGAGCACGGGGAGTCCGGGCCGCCGCTCGCGGGACAGACGATCGAGCAGGTAACCGGCCCCGAGGGCGACGGCCGCGAGGAGCATCACCAGCAGGAACGGGTTGAGCGAGCTGCCGAACAGGCGGTCCCAGTCGATCGACCACGGGAGGTGGGGTCGATCGGGGGCCGGCGCGTCCATCGCGGCCCGCAGGACCACCGGGGTGTTGGGCTCGAGGTCCGAGGCCGTGATGCGCAGCGTCCGGGTTCCGTCGCCAGCGACGGTGCAGGTGCGGCCGTCGCCGATCGAGCACTCGAGCCGGTCCGTGGGGTGGGGGAGCGTGATGCGCAGGTCCGCCTGGCGGATCGGCATGCTCCAGCCGGCCGCGACGACCTGCCACACGAACTCCGAGCGATCGGAGTCGCCACCGGTCCAGCTGGCGCTCGATCCGGCGAGGCGGTCGGGGTTGGGACCGAGGACGCCGTCGATGCGGTACTGGAGCGTGTAGGTGTGCGACCCGGGCGTCAGGTAGGCGTCGGGGTCGCCGATCTGCGCGACGCGGAACCGCCGGCCCTGCTCCCAGTAGGCCGAGACGGGGACGGGCTCGCCGTCGAGCCGGATCCTGACGTCGCGGGGGCGGTACCGCACGCCGGTGTCGGCCAGGTCGGCCAGGTCCCAGTACCGGAAGATGCCGTGGCGCCCGGTCGGGAAGTCGGCCGTGATCTTCTCGGTGGCGGTGAGGGTGCCGTCCTCGGCGACGTCGTAGTCAGCGCGATACTCGGTGATCGTCACCGGGTCGGCGACGGCGCTGTCGGTCGGGTCGCTCATCGTCGCGAGGGCGGGAACGAGCAGCAGGCCGATCATGACGACCGCGGTCACGAGGCGGAGCAGGACGCGAGCCATGGCCCGGAGCCTAGGGCAACCTGGCGCGACCCGCGGTGCAATTACTTGCAGTGGTGTGCAAGAATGTTCCACATGTCCAAGGTCCTCACCAGTCTGCCAGCCGGCGAGCGCGTCGGCATCGCCTTCTCCGGCGGTCTCGACACCTCCGTCGCCGTCGCATGGATGCGCGACAAGGGCGCCGTCCCCTGCACCTACACGGCCGATCTCGGCCAGTACGACGAGCCGGACATCTCCGGCGTTCCCGGCCGCGCCATGGAGTACGGCGCCGAGCTCGCCCGCGCGATCGACTGCAAGCGCCCCCTCGTCGACGAGGGTCTGGCCGCGCTGGCCTGCGGCGCCTTCCACATCAAGTCGGCGGGCCGCACGTACTTCAACACGACGCCGCTCGGCCGCGCCGTCACGGGCACGCTGCTCGTGCGCGCGATGCAGGAGGACGGCGTCAACATCTGGGGCGACGGCTCGACCTTCAAGGGCAACGACATCGAGCGGTTCTACCGCTACGGCCTGCTGGCCAACCCCGAGCTGCGGATCTACAAGCCCTGGCTCGACGCCGACTTCGTCCACGAGCTGGGCGGGCGCGCGGAGATGAGCCAGTGGCTCACCGACCACGACCTGCCGTACCGGGACAGCCAGGAGAAGGCCTACTCGACCGACGCCAACATCTGGGGCGCGACCCACGAGGCCAAGACCCTCGAGCACCTCGACGTCTCCCTCGAGACCGTCGACCCGATCATGGGCGTGAAGTTCTGGGACCCGGCCGTCGACATCGACGCCGAGGACGTGACCGTCACGTTCGAGGAGGGCCGGCCGGTCGCGATCAACGGTGTCCGCTTCGACGACCCCGTCGCCCTGGTCCACGAGGCCAACACGATCGGTGGCCGTCACGGCCTGGGCATGTCCGACCAGATCGAGAACCGGATCATCGAGGCCAAGAGCCGGGGCATCTACGAGGCGCCGGGCATGGCACTGCTGTGGATCGCCTACGAGCGGCTGGTCAACGCCGTCCACAACGAGGACACCATCGCGAACTACCACCAGCACGGCCGTCGGCTGGGCCGGCTGATGTACGAGGGCCGGTGGCTCGACCCGCAGGCGATGATGCTGCGTGAGTCGATCCAGCGGTGGATCGCCTCGCTGGTCAGCGGCTCGGTCACGATGCGGCTGCGGCGGGGCGAGGACTACACGATCACCGACACGCAGGGATCGAACTTCTCGTACCACCCCGACAAGCTGTCGATGGAGCGCACCGAGAACGCCGCGTTCGGCCCGGTCGACCGGATCGGCCAGCTGACGATGCGCAACCTCGACATCGCCGACTCGCGCGCCAAGCTGGAGATGTACGCCTCGCAGCCGCTCGACCAGGGTCAGGTGCTCGTCGAGAACGGCACGCTCTTCGGTGAGCTGCCCGCCGGCGGCGCCATGCGGATCGAGGCCAACCCCTCCGTCGAGGGTGACGAGGAGGCCGCGCTCGAGGCAGCCGCCATGGAGTTCGGGACGGACTGAGCGCGATGATCAGAGCTGCTGTCACGGGGGCCACCGGCTACGCCGGGGGAGAGGTGCTCCGGCTGTTGCTGCAGCACCCGCAGGTCGAGATCGGGGCGTTGACGGCCGCGTCGACCGCGGGCACGCGGTTCGGCCAGCACCAGCCGCACCTGCTGCCGCTGGCCGACCGCATCGTCGGCGAGACCACGGCCGAGAACCTGGCCGGTCACGACGTCGTCTTCCTGGCGCTGCCCCACGGGGCGTCCGCCGAGGTCGCCGCCCAGCTGCCCGATGACGTCCTCGTCATCGACTGCGGTGCCGACCACCGGCTCGAGAGCCCGGATGCGTGGGTGCAGTACTACGGCGGCGAGCACGCCGGCACGTGGCCGTACGGACTGCCCGAGCTGATCACCGGTGAGGGACGTCAGCGCGACGCCCTCTCCGGAGTCCGCCGGGTCGCCGTCCCCGGCTGCAACGTCACCGCGGTCACGCTGGGACTGCAGCCGGCCGTCGCCGCCGGGATCGTCGAGTCGACCGACCTGGTGGCCGTGCTGGCCAACGGCTTCTCCGGCGCGGGCAAGGCGCTCAAGCCGCATCTGCTCGCGTCCGAGGGGCTCGGCTCGGCCTCGCCCTACGGCGTCGGTGGCACGCACCGGCACATCCCCGAGATCGCCCAGAACCTCACCCGGGCGGGCGCCGAGGACGTGACGATCTCGTTCACGCCGACCCTGGTGCCGATGGCGCGCGGCATCCTGGCCACCGCCACCGCGCGGCTGGCTCCGGGCGTCGACGCAGACGCGGCGCGGGCCGTCTACGAGAAGGCCTACGGCGACGAGCCGTTCATCGCGCTGCTGCCCGAGGGGCAGTGGCCCACCACGGCTGCCACGCTCGGCGCGAACGTCGCCCACGTGCAGATCGCGGTGGACGAGCGGGTCGGCCGCCTCGTCACCGTCACCGCCATCGACAACCTGGTCAAGGGCACGGCGGGCGGCGCGATCCAGTCGATGAACCTCGCCCTCGGCCTGCCCGAGACCACCGGCCTGACCACGATCGGAGTCGCGCCATGAGCGTTACTGCTGCACAGGGGTTCCGGGCCGCGGGCGTCACCGCCGGGCTCAAGGACTCGGGCAAGCCCGACATCTCCCTCGTCGTCAACGAGGGCCCGTCGTCGGCCGCCGCCGCCGTCTTCACCTCGAACCGCTGCAAGGCACACCCCGTCATCTGGAGCGAGCAGGCGATCAAGGGCGGCAGCGCCCGGGCGATCATCCTGAACTCCGGTGGCGCCAACTGCTACACCGGCCCCGAGGGATTCGCCGCGACGCACCGCACGGCCGAGCGGGTCGCCGAGCACCTGGGCATCGGCGCGATCGACGTGCAGGTCTGCTCGACGGGCCTCATCGGCCGCCTCCTCGACGAGCAGAAGGTGCTCGCCGGGGTGGACGCCGCCTTCGCCGCGCTGTCGCCCGAGGGCGGCCACGACGCGGCGACCGCGATCATGACGACCGACACCGTCGACAAGCAGGCCACGGCCGGCGGCGACGGATGGGTCATCGGCGGCATGGCCAAGGGTGCGGGCATGCTCGCCCCGGCGCTGGCCACGATGCTCGTCGTCATCACCACGGACGCCGACGTCGACGCCACGACGCTGGACACCGCGCTGCGATCGGCGACCGCGGTGTCCTTCGACCGCCTCGACTCCGACGGCTGCCAGTCCACGAACGACACGGTGCTGGTGATGGCCTCGGGCGCCTCCGGGGTGTCGCCCGATCCGGACGAGTTCACCGAGGCGCTGACCACCGTGTGCCGCGACCTCGCGCTGCAGCTGCTGGCCGACGCCGAGGGCGCCGACCACGAGATCGCGATCACCACGATCAACGCCGCCAGCGAGGCCGATGCGCTCGAGGTGGGGCGCTCCGTGGCCCGCAGCAACCTGTTCAAGACCGCGATCTACGGCAAGGACCCCAACTGGGGCCGCATCCTGGCCTCGGTCGGGACGACCACCGCGCAGTTCGACCCGATCGACCTCGACGTGGCCGTCAACGACGTGTGGGTGTGCCGCAACTCCGGTGTCGGCGAGTCGATCGACCTGGTCGACCTGGAGCCGCGATCGGTCACCGTGACGATCGACCTCAAGGCCGGCGACCACAGCGCCACCATCTGGACCAACGACCTGACGCACGCCTACGTGCACGAGAACTCCGCCTACTCGACCTGAGGAAGCACATGAGCGACAACCGACTGACCGAATGGGCACCCGAGGCGTGGGCTGAAGCCACGACCAAGGCCGCCACGCTGGCGCACGCCCTGCCGTGGCTGAAGGCCTACCACGGCAAGATCGTCGTGGTGAAGTACGGCGGCAACGCCATGACCGACGAGAAGCTCAAGCGCGCCTTCGCCGAGGACATCGTCTTCCTGCGCCTGGCCGGGTTCAAGCCGGTCGTGGTGCACGGTGGCGGCCCCCAGATCAGCGCGATGCTCGAGCGGTTGCAGATCGACTCGGAGTTCCGCGGCGGCCTGCGCGTCACCACCCCCGAGGCGATGGAGGTCGTCCGGATGGTGCTCAAGGGCCAGGTGGGCCCGGAGCTCGTCGGCCTGCTCAACACGCACGGCGATCTCGCCGTCGGTCTGTCGGGTGAGGACGGCGGCCTCTTCCGCGCCGAGCGCACGATGCCCCTCGTCGACGGCGAGCCCGTCGACGTCGGCCTGGTCGGCGAGGTCGTGGGCGTGCGGCCCGAGGCCGTGATCGACCTCATCGAGGCCGGCCGCATCCCGGTCGTCTCGACGATCGCTCCCGACGCCGACGGTCAGGTCCTCAACGTCAACGCCGACACCGCCGCGTCCGCGCTGGCCGTCGCACTGGGCGCCGAGAAGCTCCTCGTGCTGACGGACGTCGAGGGCCTGTACGCCGACTGGCCGACCAGCAGCGACGTCATCGGCGAGATCAGCCCTGAGTCGCTCGAGGCGATCCTGCCGGACCTCGCGAGCGGCATGATCCCCAAGATGACCGCCTGCCTCAAGGCGGTCCGTGGTGGGGTCAAGCGCGCGACGGTCGTCGACGGTCGCGAGGAGCACGCCGTGCTGCTCGAGATCTTCACCGACGAGGGCGTCGGCACGCAGGTGCTGGACGGAGCGCAGACCAAGATCCGGTCGGCCCTCTACACGACGAGTGCGAAGGAGCAGGCGTGAACCTCCCCGAAGGGGTCGTCATCCACGGCCGCGAGCCGCGTCCCGGCGGCCCGGAGTGGATGGAGCGGTACCGCTCGTCCCTCATGAACACGTTCGGCGATCCACTGCGGGTGCTCGTCCGCGGCGAGGGCTCCCACGTGTGGGACGCCGACGGCAATCGCTACCTCGACCTGCTCGGCGGCATCGCCGTGAACGCGCTGGGGCACGGTCACCCCGCGATCCTCGAAGCCGTCACGAGCCAGCTGCAGACGCTGGGCCACATCAGCAACTTCTTCGCCTCGGCCCCGCAGATCGAGCTGGCCGAGAAGCTGCTCGAGCTGCTCGACGCCGGCGAGGCCGGCGGCCGGGTGTTCTTCACGAACTCCGGCACCGAGGCGAACGAGGCCGCGTTCAAGGCCACCCGGCGCACCGGGCGCACCACGATCGTCGCCGCCGAGGGCTCGTTCCACGGCCGGACGATGGGCGCGCTGGCGCTGACGTCCAAGGCCGCGTACCGCGAGCCGTTCGAGCCGCTGCCCGGCGACGTCCGGTGGGTGCCGTACGGCGATGCCGAAGCGCTCGCCGCCGCCGTCGACGAGACCGTGGCCGCCGTGCTCCTCGAGCCGATCCAGGGTGAGGCCGGCGTCATCGTGCCGCCCGACGACTACCTGGCGGCCGCCCGCCGGATCACCACCGAGCACGGTGCGCTGCTGTGGCTCGACGAGGTCCAGACCGGCATCGGCCGCACCGGCGACTGGTTCGGTCACTCGCCCTCCGGGGTGCGGCCCGACCTGGTCACGCTGGCCAAGGGCCTGGGCGGAGGGCTGCCGATCGGTGCGCTCGTCGCGCTCGGCGACGCCGGCTCGCTGCTCGGGCCGGGCAACCACGGCACGACGTTCGGCGGCAACCCCGTCGCCACGGCGGCCGCTCTGGCGGTGCTGTCCACGATCGAGTCCGAGGACCTCCTCAGCGCGACGCGCAGCCGGGGCGACCAGCTCACCGACGGCCTGGGCCGCCATGCGCGGGTCGCGGCCGTGACGGGCCGGGGACTCCTGCGCGGTGTCGTGCTGACCGAGCCGCGGGCTGCCGACGTCCAGCGGGCGGCCCTCGACGCCGGGCTGATCGTCAATGCCCCGACTCCCGACCGGCTCCGGCTCGCGCCGCCGCTCATCCTCACCGAGGACGAGGCCGCCGATGCGGTCCGGACGCTGTCGGCCGTGATCGACGAGGTGCTGGCATGACGCGGCACTTCCTGCGCGACGACGACCTGAGCCCGGCCGAGCAGGCCGAGGTGCTGGCGCTCGCCACCGAGCTCAAGGCCGAGCCGTACTCGCGCAAGCCGCTGGCCGGCCCGCAGTCCGTCGTGGTGCTGTTCGACAAGTCCTCGACCCGCACCCGGGTGTCCTTCGCCGTCGGCGTCGCCGATCTCGGCGGCAACCCCGTGGTGATGGACACCGGCGTCACGCAGGTCGGTCGCGGCGAGCCGATCGCCGACACCGCGCGCGTGTTCGGCCGCATGGCCAGCGCCGTCGTGTGGCGCACCTACGCCCAGGAGGGTCTGGAGCAGATGGCGCAGTACGCCGGC
Organism: Aeromicrobium senzhongii; assembly: GCF_014334735.1. Classification (NCBI taxonomy): domain Bacteria; kingdom Bacillati; phylum Actinomycetota; class Actinomycetes; order Propionibacteriales; family Nocardioidaceae; genus Aeromicrobium; species Aeromicrobium senzhongii. Next base: position 1,989,073 of record NZ_CP060587.1, on the reverse strand, counting down.
GTGCCGGTCGTCAACGCCCTCTCCGACGACTTCCACCCGTGCCAGATCCTGGCCGACTGGCTCACCGTGATCGAGCACAAGGGCGCGTTGGCCGGACTGCAGGTGGCCTACGTCGGCGACGGCGCGAACAACATGGGTCACTCGTACGTCCTGGGTGGCGCGACGGCGGGCATGCACGTCCGCGTGGGCGCTCCCGAGGGCTTCCAGCCCGATCCCGCGATCGTGGCCGACGCCGAGCGGATCGCGGCCCGGACCGGTGGTTCCGTGACGATCACGGCCGACCCCGTCGCTGCGGTCGCCGGCGCCGACGTCGTCATCACCGACACGTGGGTCTCGATGGGCCAGGAGGACGAGAAGGCCGAGCGGGTCGCCCTGTTCGGCGACTACTCCGTCACCGCCGACCTCATGGCGCAGGCGGACCCCGACGCGATCGTGCTGCACTGCCTGCCCGCGTACCGAGGGCTGGAGATCGCCGCCGACGTCATCGACGGACCGCAGTCGGTCGTGTGGGACGAGGCCGAGAACCGCGTCCATGCCCAGAAGGCGATCCTGACCTGGTTGTTGGAGCGGTCATGACGGCGCCCGGGGGCCCGGCGATGATTCCCGCGACGAAGGCGGCGCGTCAGCAGCTGATCGTCGATCTGCTGGGCTCGTGCGACGTCCACTCCCAAGGTGAGCTCGTCGAGCTCCTGCGCGAGCGGGGCGTCAACGCCACGGCCTCCACCGTCTCGCGCGACCTCGACGAGCTCGACGCGGTCCGCGTACGCCAGGGCGACGGCACGCTCGTCTACGCCGTCCCCGGTGAGGGCGGCGACCGCAGTGTCCGCGCGGCCTCCGACTCCTCGGCGGCACAGACCCGCCTGCAGCGGCTTTTGCGCGAGCTGCTGGTCTCGGCGCAGTCGTCGGCGAACCTCGTCATCTTGCGCACCCCGCCCGGGGCCGCGCAGTTCCTGGCCTCCGCGATCGACCACGTGCAGATGACCGAGACGCTCGGCACGATCGCCGGCGACGACACGGTCATGCTCATCGCGCGCGACCCCTCCGGCGGCGAGGCCCTCGCCGCCCATCTCACTTCCCTCGCCCGTAAGGTGCCCCTCGATGACTGACTCGCCTGATCTGACCCCCGCCGTTCCCGGTTCCGCCGACGTCGAGCCCGCCGATTCGCGGCTCTGGGGCGGCCGGTTCGCCTCGGGCCCGTCGCCCGAGCTGACCGAGCTCTCGCGCTCGACCCACTTCGACTGGCGCCTGGCGCCCTACGACCTGGCCGGCTCGCGCGCCCACGCTCGGGTCCTGCACGCCGCGGGCCTGCTGTCGGACGAGGACTACGCCGCCATGACCGAGGGCATCGCCGCGCTCGACGGCGACGTCCGGTCCGGGGCGTTCCGTCCCGAGCCCGGTGACGAGGACGTGCACTCCGCGCTCGAGCGCGGCCTGATGGAGCGTCTCGGCGCCGATCTGGGTGGCCGCCTGCGGGCCGGACGCTCGCGCAACGACCAGGTCGCGACGCTCTTCCGTGCCTACCTGCGCGACCACGCGCGGCAGGTGGCCTCGCTGGTCCGTGAGCTCGTCGAGGCCATCGCCGGTCAGGCCGAGCGGCACCTCGGCGCTCCCATGCCGGGCCGCACCCACCTGCAGCACGCCCAGCCGGTCCTGCTGTCGCACCACCTGCTGGCGCACGCCTGGCCGCTCGTGCGCGACCTGGACCGCTTGCGCGAGTGGGACGCGCGCGTCGGCGCCGAGTCCCCGTACGGCTCGGGGGCCCTGGCCGGCTCGTCCCTGGGACTGGATCCCGAGGCCGTCGCAGCGGACCTGGGCTTCACGGGGTCGGCGGCCAACTCGATCGACGGCACGTCGTCGCGCGACTTCGTCTCGGAGTTCGCCTTCGTCACGGCCCAGATCGGCGTCGACGTCTCCCGCCTGGCCGAGGAGATCATCATCTGGAACACCAAGGAGTTCGACTTCGTCACGCTGCACGACGGGTACTCGACCGGGTCCAGCATCATGCCGCAGAAGAAGAACCCCGACATCGCCGAGTTGGCGCGGGGCAAGGCCGGTCGCCTCATCGGCAACGTCTCCGGTCTGCTGGCCACGCTCAAGGCGCTGCCGTTGGCCTACAACCGCGACCTGCAGGAGGACAAGGAGCCGGTCTTCGACTCGATCGACACGCTCGAGGTCCTGCTGCCGGCCTTCACCGGCATGGTCGCGACCCTGGAGTTCAACACCACCCGGATGGCCGAGCTCGCGCCGCAGGGCTTCGCGCTCGCGACCGACATCGCCGAGTGGCTCGTCCGTGAGGGCGTGCCGTTCCGCGTCGCCCACGAGCTCTCCGGCGCGTGCGTGCGCGTGTGCGAGGAGCGCGGCATCGAGCTGTGGGACCTCTCCGACGAGGACTTCGCGGCGATCTCGCCGCACCTGGCGGGCGCGTCCGAGCCCGGGGGAGTGCGGGAGGTCCTGACGGTCGCCGGCTCCATCGCCTCGCGCGACGGCCGCGGCGGCACCGCGCAGGCCCGGGTCACCGAGCAGCTGGCGGAGTTGCGCAGCCGCATCTGAGCCTCACCAGCGGTTGCGTGCCTCCTCGGCCCAGCCCACGAGGCCGTCCAGGCGGTAGCTGACGCCGCGGCTGCCCCGCGCCCAGCCGGACCACCGGCCGTACGCCTGGTGCGTGCGGGAGGCGATCACGCCGAGCTGGGTCGACGCGACCCGTCGGTGGAACGGGGTCAGGACGGCCTCGAGGTCCGGTCCGGTGACCGTCCAGGTCGATTCCGGGTCCTCGAGGTCGTACTCCCAGGTGAGGTCGTCCGTCCAGTGGTGCAGGCGGCCGTCGACGAAGAGGCCGTTCTCGGTCTGGCCCGTGCCGTCGGTCCAGCGGCCACCCACCTGCAGCCCGATCCGGCGCCCCGAGACGTCACCGATGCCGGCTCCCCAGTTCCAAGTCATGCGGTAGGGCCACACGCCGCGCCCACGGTCGAGGACTCCCCAGCCGGCCAGGACGGCCTCGCGCTCACCGTCGACCTCGATGGTGCCGCTGACGGGACGGGCGACCTCCTTGAGCGTGTACTGGAAGCGGCGCGAGCTCCACGGGACGACGACGCCGAGCGCGTCGTCCCCGCCGACCGCCTCGAGCGCGACCTTGACGCGCTCGTGCTCCACGCTGATGCGCGTGCCGCGACCGTGGTCCGAGAAGGTCAGCGGCCCGCTCGACGCGGTGAACGGGGGGAGCGTGTCGGGCAGACCGGGGCGCAGGGGACCGAGATCGGTGGTGTCGAGGCTGACCTCGCGGTGCCGCAGCCGGTCGTAGGCGTAGATCTGCGTGAGGTTCGCGTAGTCCAGGTCGGCGATCGTCAGTCCGAGCACGAAGCGGCGCGTCACGACGCCCCAGTACTCCCAACGCTTGACCCGCCCGGTCCGCGGCAGGCTGGTGCGGTGGAGGGGGCGGCGGGTCCAGCCGACGGCGTCCGGGTTCAAACGGCGACCGACCGCGAGGTCGACGGGCTGGGCGATCTCCGACATGTCCCGAAGCCTACGGCGGGTCGCAGTGCCTCCGGCGTCGCCGGCGGTCAGCGCAGGCAGCCCGGCAGTCGCGTCGAGACGGTGGTGGTGCGGACCACCGCGCCGTGCCGCAGCGTGACCGCCGCCAGCACTCGACCTCGGACCTTCGCGCGCCGCAACGCCGACTCGCGACGGGTGGTCGCGAAGGGCGCCCGCCGATCGGTCGCGATGGGCCGCTTGCCGATGCGGAACGTCGCCCGAGTGACCAGTCCGTGCCCGCCCGAGACGCTCAGCCGGACGCGTCGTTGCTGGCGCGGCCCGACGCACTGGGCACGGACCCGCAGCGACTTCGCGGCCGCGGTGACACGCTGCGCCGACGAGGGCGGCGGAGGTGTCGCCGTGCGCGGACGGGTGGTGGGAGCGGGGGTCGGCGTCGTCGGTCCCGGTGTCGCCGGCGCGGGCGTGACCACGGGCGGGGCGGAGGGACCTGCGGTCGCCGGTGCGGACTCGGCCTCGGTCGGCGGGGCCGGCTCGGCCTCGGTCGGTGAGGCGGTCTCGGAGGGCCGGATCGTCTTCAGGACGTGCGTCGCCATCGCGGACATGCCCAGGGCCGAGGGGTGCAACGGGGCGCCACCGTCCTCCAACGCCTCGAGCCCGCGGATCCACTGGTCGGCGGGATCGGCGCAGGCCGAGTGCTCGTCCCAACCCGCCATCGCCCGCAGGTCGACGAACGTGACGTCCTCGTCGGCGGCGACGGTGCGGATCGTGTCGCTCAAGCGATCCACGACGCCCTGCAGGTGGCTCAGGTCGGCGGGGGTGGCCTGCCCGAGTCGGTCGCAGGACCGGTCCGGCACGAAGACGCCGTAGCCGATCGCGAGGATCTGGGCCCGCGGCGCCCGCCGGCGCACCTCCGCGATCGCCGAGCGGTAGACCGGGGCCAGCTCGTCGATCGCCGCGTACAGGGGCTCGACCGGCAGTTGGCTGCAGCCGACGGAGACGCAGGTCCAGGCCAGGCCGGGCACGTCCACGTCGTTGCCGCCCATCGGGCCCAGGGTGACCAGGGTCGTGTCCGGCCCCAGCGCCGCGAGCTGCGGAGGGTTCCGCGTGTCGTTGGCCTGCTGGTGCGTCCAGAGGTGCGTGGTTCGGGCGGCACTGCAGCTGGCGTCGGTGAAGGACGCCACGTCGAGCTGCGCGGCCAGGAGGCTGGGCAGGTTGACCTCGCTGCGACCGCACCCGGCATCGCGTGTCCCCGGCAGGCCGGGACCTGCGACGAAGGAGTCGCCCAGGGCCACGTAGCGCTCACCGTTCGCGGTGCGGTCCCAGACGGGGGCGACCCCGCCCTCGGTGGCCGAGGCAGGCGCCACGGTCAGCAGCGGCGCGGCCAGGGCGAGCGCCGCGATCGCGGAGCGCCACGGGCTGACGGAGACGGGCATGGTGCCTCTCTCTCCTCAACACGCCGGAGACACCACATTACCCCTGGGCCTGGTGTGATTTGAGTGAAATCACCGAATCGCTCGACCCCGTCCTGCTCGGCTCAGCGCAGGCAGGGCGGACGCGGGGTCGCCACCGTGGTCCGCAGTCGGACGTCCCCGGCGCGCAGCACGACGGTGGCCCGCACGGGGCCACGCGCCGTCTGTCGCTTCACCCACCGCGCGGTGCGCTTGACCGAGAACGGGGCTCGGCGGTCGGTGCCGACCCACTGGCGGCCGACGCGGAAGGAGGCGACCGCGACGAGTCCCTTCCCGCCGGTGGTGCGGATCGTGACCTTCCTGCTCCGGCGCGGACCCGAGCAGACGGCGCGCACCCGAACGCTCGCGGCAGCCGCCTTGACCCGTCGCTCCGCCGCGCGGCGCGCGACCAGCGGGCTGATGACCTTGAGGGCCTGGGCGCCCATCTGCTCCATGCCGGTGGTCGAGGGATGCAGCGGTATGCCGTCGCCGTAGGGGTTCAGACCGCGGATCCACTGGTCGGCGGGTTCGGCGCAGGCCGTGTGCTCCCGCCAGCCCTTGATCGCGCGCATGTCCACGAAGGCGATGCGCTGCTCCCGGGCGACCTTGCCGATCATGTCGCTCAGTCGGTCGATCATGCCCTGGAGGTAGGCCAGGTCGGCCTCCGTCGCGTTGCCGAGCGCCGCGCACCGCTCGCGGGGCACGTACGTGCCGTAGCCGACCGCGACGATCTGGGCGCGCGGGGACCTCGCGCGGACCTCGCGGATCACCCGTCGGTACACGGGGACGAGGGCGTCGATGGCGGCGGTGTACTGCTCCGGCGGAAGGGTGCTGCACCCGACGGCGATGCACTGCGTGGCCAGTTGCACCAGGCCGACGTCGTTGCCGCCCATGGTCCCCAGGGTGACCAGCGTGGTGCTGCGATCCAGGGCGTCGAGCTGTGCCGGGTTCGTGTAGCCGTTGACGACCTGCGGCTCCCAGTAGTTCTTCGTCTGCGCCGCCCCGCAGCTGGCGTCCTTGAACGACGCCACGCGCAGGCCGGCGGCGACGAGACGGACGAAGTTCTTGTCACTGCGCCCGCACCCGTCCAGCTGGCGCTCGATGCCGGGGCCGGAGACGAACGAGTCGCCCATGGCGACGTAACGCTCGGTCGGGACAGGCGCCTTCCGGTGTCCGGGGGAGGGCCGCTCGGCGGCGGTGGCGGGGGTCGGGGCCACCAGTGCGGCGGCGAGGGCGAGGGTCGCGACGGCGGTCAGGGAACGACGGCGGGAAGTGGACACGATGGCTCCTCGTGGGATGCAAGTGTGATGTAGATCACGCTACGCTCCCGCGAGGCAGGCCACCTGGCGAGCGTGATAGTCAGGGCCCATGCCCGAGGTCACCGAACGCGCGCGCGACCTGGTCGGCCGACTGCTGCACGGTCACGGCGTGGTCGCGCGCATCACCGAGGTCGAGGCGTACGGCGGGATCGAGGACCCGGCCTCGCACGCCTTCGTGCGGACACCGCGCTCCGAGATCATGTACGGCCCGCCGTGGCGGCTGTACGTCTACCGGATCCACGGGCACCACGCCGCGAACGTCGTGACGGGTCCGACCGAGCAGGCCGCCGCCGTCCTGATCCGCGCGGGGGAGATCGTCGAGGGCATCGAGGTGGCGCGACAGCGCCGCGGCCCCGTGGCCGATCACGCCCTCGCCCGCGGTCCGGGCAACTTCACCAAGGCGCTGGGGATCACGAGTCTGGACCTGGGAACGGACCTGCTCGAGCCGGTGCCGGTGTACCTCGGCGAGCGGGTCGATCGGCCCACGCTCGTGGCCGGTCCCCGGGTGGGTGTGCGGCTCAACGCCGACGCGCCGTGGCGGTTCTGGGCCGAGGACGACCCGACCGTGTCGGCCTACCGGCGCCACCCTCGGGCGTGATCGTCGGTCTCCGACGGCTTCGCGGCCGACGGGATCTCGCAGACGCCGTCGACGCACGTGGGCGCGTCGTCGTCGCCCACTATCTCGAACGGACCGCTCATGCCGAGGCCTCCGCGACCACGCGCTCGAGCACCTCACGGAACGTCTCGGGAGCCTGCGCGCCCGAGACGCCGAGGCGACCGTCGAACACGAAGAACGGCACCCCGGTGATCCCGTAGGCGCGCGCCTGGGCGATGTCGGCGTCGACATCGGCCGCGTACCGGCCCGACTCGAGGTCGCGGCGCAGGTCCTCGCCGTCCAGGCCGACCTCCGTGGCCAGCTCGACGAGCTCGTCGATCCGTCCCACGTGGCGGCCCTGCTCGAAGTAGGCCGAGAGCAGGCGCTCCTTCAGCTCGCTCTGGCGGCCGTGCGCCTTGGCGAAGTGCAACGCCTGGTGGGCGAGAAGCGTCTTCGTGTGACGCAGCGCGTCGAAGTCGTACGACAGGCCCTCCTCGGCGGCCAGAACTGTCATCTGCTGCAGCATCTGCGCGACCTGCGCGGGGTCCATGCCCTTGTGGTGGGCCAGGAAGTCCACCTCGCTGCCCTCGAAGTCGACGGGCGTGTCGGGCGCGAGCTCGAAGCTGTGGAACTCGACCTCGACGTCGCCGTCCCAGTCGGCGACGGCCCGCTCGAAGCGGCGTTTTCCGACGAAGCACCAGGGGCAGGCGATGTCGGACCAGATGTCGACCTTGACCGCACGGGGGGAGGAGTTGTTCACGCACGTGACAACACCGGGGTGCCACCCCGCCATTCCCGCGACGACGGCGATAGTCTCGCTCCATGACCATCGCCGTCGCGTACCGCCCGGACGACTACGGCCGCGCTGCGGTCCTGTGGGCCGCCGCCAAGGCCGAGGCGAACAAGGAGAAGCTCGTGCTGATCACGGTCAGCGAGATCGATCCGGAGTTCGACGAGCCGGAGGAGATCGACCTCTCCGAGTTCACCGAGCGCTTCGACCTCGAGGGCATCGAGTACGAGGTCCGCCGTGCTGCGTCGTTGTCGGTGTCCGACGTGGTCATCGACCAGGCCGTGGACTCGGGTGCCGATCGTCTGGTCATCGGCATCCGCAAGCGCACCCCCGTGGGCAAGATGCTCATGGGCCGCGTCACGCAGATGATCCTGCTCGACGCGCCGATGCCCGTCATCGCCGTCAAGCCCTGACGCGTCGACGCAGCGTCGTCGCGCCGATCCCCAGGCTCGTGAGCCCGTCGATCGCCTCGGCGGGGCTGCCCACGCCCGCAGCCTCGTGAGGGCTGCGATTCCAGCGCCGATAACCTTGGCCGTGTGACGAACCATGTGATCGACGACCTGCAGGCGCGCGGACTGATCGCGCACTCGACCGACCTCGACGCTCTACGCGCCGAGATGGATGCGGGGCCGATCACGTATTACGTCGGTTTCGACCCGACGGCCCCGAGCCTGCACGTGGGCAACTTGCTCCAGATCCTGACCGCCCGGCGCCTGCAGCTGGCCGGCCACCGGCCGCTGCTGCTCGTGGGCGGATCGACGGGCCTCATCGGCGATCCGAAGCAGTCCGGTGAGCGCGTCATGAACTCCAAGGAGACCGTCGCCGAGTGGGTCGACCGGATCCAGGCCCAGGTCTCGCGCTTCGTCGAGTTCGGGGGCGACAACGGCGCGACCGTCGTCAACAACCTGGACTGGACCCAGCCGATGTCCGTGGTCGACTTCCTGCGCGACATCGGCAAGCACTTCCCCGTCAACCGGATGCTGGCGCGCGACGTCGTGGCCAGCCGGCTCGAGTCGGGGATCAGCTACACCGAGTTCAGCTACATCCTGTTGCAGTCGATGGACTACCTCGAGCTCTACCGACGGCACGGGGCGGTGCTCCAGACCGGCGGCAGCGACCAGTGGGGCAACCTGACCGGCGGCGTCGAGCTGATCCGGCGGGCTGACGGCGGCAAGGTCCACGCGCTGGCCACGCCGCTGATCACGAAGGCCGACGGGACCAAGTTCGGCAAGACCGAGTCCGGCACGATCTGGCTCGACCCGGACCTGATGAGCCCGTACGCGTTCTACCAGTCCTGGATCCAGGCCGAGGACTCGAAGGTGGGGGAGTACCTCAAGCAGTTCACGTTCCTGTCCGTCGAGGAGGTGGACGCCCTGATGGCCGAGCACGAGCAGCGGCCGGGGGCGCGAGCCGCCCAGCGCCGGCTGGCGGCGGAGCTGACCACGCTCGTGCACGGCGAGAGCGAGACCCAGGCGGCCGAGTTGGCCTCCGGTGCGCTCTTCGGCCGGGGGGAGCTCCGTGACCTGCCCGAGTCGACCCTCGCGGCCGCGCTGCGTGAGGCCGGTGCCGTGGAGGTCTCCCCGGAGACCACGCTGGTCGACGCCCTCATCGCCTCGGGACTGGCGGAGTCCAAGTCGGCCGCGCGTCGTGCCGTCGCGGACGGGGGAGCGTACGTCAACAACGAGCGGGTGGACGACCCCGACCAGACGTTCTCCGGCGACCAGTTGCTGCACGGCGGCTGGGTGGTCCTGCGCAAGGGCAAGCGCTCGGTGTCGGGCGTCCGCGTCGTCTGACCCCACGATCGCGCTCGACGGCGGTCGATCGCCGGTCTCCTCGGAGTCCGGTGGTCGGCCGCCGTTCGTCGTTGCTCGGCCGGTCACAGGGGCCTCAGAGGCCCCAACGGGCACGAAAACGACTGCGATTCCAGGTGTGACGCAGCACACCGCGGATGCGATTTGCCATCGCCGGAAACGTCTGTGTAATGTTCTTCTTGTTGCACCGAACGGCGCAGCGAAGCGCAGACCGAAGCGGTTAACGCCAGGCACTCGTGAGAGGGCCGGAGACTGGCCGCGGAAAACGTAGCGCTACATCGTGACCGACCCGGGTTTGACCTGGTGAAAACGGCGATGTAAATTAGACGAGTTGCCCTGCGGGCTTGCCAGTGATGGTGGGTTGGTGGTGTGCGTCTGATCCTTGAGAACTCAACAGTGTGCCAAAAGTCGACGAATTATTATCAGTACCCCGGCGGCAAACGAAGGAATTCTGGGCCTTAAGTGGTTTGGTTTTCGCGCGGAGCCGCAGGGACAATTCCGACAACTAATGACTGTCAGCAGTCATAACTTGTCAGGAATCAAATTTTCTAGATGTTGACCATGCTTTCGGGTGTGGGAGATTTTCAACGGAGAGTTTGATCCTGGCTCAGGACGAACGCTGGCGGCGTGCTTAACACATGCAAGTCGAGCGGTAAGGCTCCTTCGGGAGTACACGAGCGGCGAACGGGTGAGTAACACGTGAGTAACCTGCCCCATTCATCGGAATAACCAGTGGAAACGCTGGCTAATGCCGAATACGACCACCGAAGGCATCTTCTGGTGGTGGAAAGCTCCGGCGGAATGGGATGGACTCGCGGCCTATCAGCTTGTTGGTGAGGTAATGGCTCACCAAGGCGACGACGGGTAGCCGGCCTGAGAGGGTGACCGGCCACACTGGGACTGAGACACGGCCCAGACTCCTACGGGAGGCAGCAGTGGGGAATATTGGACAATGGGCGAAAGCCTGATCCAGCAACGCCGCGTGAGGGATGACGGCCTTCGGGTTGTAAACCTCTTTCAGCAGGGACGAAGCGAAAGTGACGGTACCTGCAGAAGAAGGACCGGCCAACTACGTGCCAGCAGCCGCGGTAATACGTAGGGTCCGAGCGTTGTCCGGAATTATTGGGCGTAAAGGGCTCGTAGGCGGTTTGTCACGTCGGAAGTGAAAACTCAGGGCTCAACCCTGAGCGTGCTTACGATACGGGCAAACTAGAGGTATGCAGGGGAGAACGGAATTCCTGGTGTAGCGGTGGAATGCGCAGATATCAGGAGGAACACCGGTGGCGAAGGCGGTTCTCTGGGCATTACCTGACGCTGAGGAGCGAAAGCATGGGGAGCGAACAGGATTAGATACCCTGGTAGTCCATGCCGTAAACGTTGGGCGCTAGGTGTGGGGACCTTCCACGGTCTCCGTGCCGCAGCTAACGCATTAAGCGCCCCGCCTGGGGAGTACGGCCGCAAGGCTAAAACTCAAAGGAATTGACGGGGGCCCGCACAAGCGGCGGAGCATGCTGATTAATTCGATGCAACGCGAAGAACCTTACCTGGGTTTGACATATGCCGGAAACGCCTAGAGATAGGCGCCCCCTTGTGGTCGGTATACAGGTGGTGCATGGCTGTCGTCAGCTCGTGTCGTGAGATGTTGGGTTAAGTCCCGCAACGAGCGCAACCCTCGTCCTATGTTGCCAGCACGTAATGGTGGGGACTCATAGGAGACTGCCGGGGTCAACTCGGAGGAAGGTGGGGATGACGTCAAGTCTTCATGCCCCTTATGTCCAGGGCTTCAAGCATGCTACAATGGCCGGTACAATGGGCTGCGAAACCGCGAGGTGGAGCGAATCCCAAAAAGCCGGTCTCAGTTCGGATTGGGGTCTGCAACTCGACCCCATGAAGTCGGAGTCGCTAGTAATCGCAGATCAGCAACGCTGCGGTGAATACGTTCCCGGGCCTTGTACACACCGCCCGTCACGTCATGAAAGTCGGCAACACCCGAAGCCAGTGGCCCAACCGTTTACGGAGGGAGCTGTCGAAGGTGGGGCTGGCGATTGGGACGAAGTCGTAACAAGGTAGCCGTACCGGAAGGTGCGGCTGGATCACCTCCTTTCTAAGGAGCATCTGGCTCCCTCGTGGAGTCCAGGCGGACTCGTTCGTCAGCAAATGTCTGACGCGGTCCAGCTCACTAGTGGACGTCGACTATTTGGCTTGTCGCCGGCGGAACATCGTCAGTACTGCTCCTCTTCGGGGGAGCGTGGAAACTCGGTGGGACACGGCGTCAACTCAGGCACACTGTTGGGTCCTGAGGGATCAGCATCTAATGTTGGATTCCTCGGACCGTACACCCCACGAACCACATGATTCTTCGGAATGATGTAGGCGTGGAAATTTGTACGGGACCGATCGTATTTTGAGAACTTCACAGTGGACGCGAGCATCTTTGTAGTAATAACAAGCTACTAAGTGCACATGGTGGATGCCTTGGCATCGAGAGCCGATGAAGGACGTTGGAGTCTGCGAAAAGCCCCGGGGAGTTGACAACCGAGCTGTGATCCGGGGGTGTCCGAATGGGGAAACCCACTCAGAGGAAAGTCTGAGTACCTGCGCCTGAACACATAGGGCGTTTGGAGGGAACGTGGGGAAGTGAAACATCTCAGTACCCACAGGAAGAGAAAACAATAGTGATTCCGGTAGTAGTGGCGAGCGAAACCGGACCTAGGCTAAACCTTGGGTGTGTGATAGCCGGCAGGCGTTGCATCCAGGGGTTGTGGGACCGCACAGATTGTTCTGCCGAGCAGTCAAAGAGTCATAAACCATGAGTGAAGGTGAAACCGACTGGAAAGTCGTGACATAGAGGGTGAGATCCCCGTAACCGTAAGCTCATGGCTCTTGTGCGTCATCCCGAGTAACACCGAACCCCTGAAATTCGGTGTGAATCTGGCGGGACCACCCGCTAAGCCTAAATACTCCTCGATGACCGATAGCGGACTAGTACCGTGAGGGAAAGGTGAAAAGTACCCCGGGAGGGGAGTGAAATAGTACCTGAAACCGTGTGCATACAATCCGTTGGAGCTGTTCCTTAGGGAATTGTGACAGCGTGCCTTTTGAAGAATGAGCCTGCGAGTTAGCGTTGTGTAGCAAGGTTAAGGCGAGTGCCGTAGCCGTAGCGAAAGCGAGTCCGAATAGGGCGCTTGAGTTGCACGATCTAGACCCGAAGCGGAGTGATCTATCCATGGCCAGGTTGAAGCGCGGGTAAGACCGCGTGGAGGACCGAACCCACCTAGGTTAAAAACTGGGGGATGAGCTGTGGATAGGGGTGAAAGGCCAATCAAACTCCGTGATAGCTGGTTCTCCCCGAAATGCATTTAGGTGCAGCGTCACGCGTTTCTTACCGGAGGTAGAGCACTGGATGGGCTAGGGGGCCTACAAGCTTACTGAACTCAACCAAACTCCGAATGCCGGTAAGTGAGAGCGTGGCAGTGAGACAGTGGGGGATAAGCTCCATTGTCGAGAGGGAAACAGCCCAGACCATCAGCTAAGGTCCCAAAGCGATTGCTAAGTGGAAAAGGATGTGGAGTCGCAGAGACAACCAGGAGGTTGGCTTAGAAGCAGCCACCCTTGAAAGAGTGCGTAATAGCTCACTGGTCAAGTAATTCCGCGCCGACAATTTAGCGGGGCTCAAGCAATCCACCGAAGCTATGGGATTCACACATGAGGTAGGCCTTCGTGGTCCAGCCGTGTGGATCGGTAGGGGAGCGTCGTGTCGCGAGCGAAGCGGCGGGGTAACCCAGCCGTGGATGCGACACGAGTGAGAATGCAGGCATGAGTAGCGAATGAAGAGTGAGAAACTCTTCCACCGAATGACCAAGGGTTCCAGGGTCAAGCTAATCTTCCCTGGGTAAGTCGGGACCTAAGGCGAGGCCGACAGGCGTAGTCGATGGACAACGGGTTGATATTCCCGTACCGGCGTTGAATCGCCCATGCTGAATCCAGTGATGCTAAGTGCCCGAAACCGCACCTTCCGTCTCTTCGGAGACAATGGTGCGGCAGAGCGCATGACCCGATCTGGTAGTAGGCAAGCAATGGTGTGACGCAGGAAGGTAGCTCATCCGTGGCGATGGTAGTCCACGGGTAAGGTCGTAGGACGAGTGATAGGCAAATCCGTCACTCATATGTCTGAGAGCCGATGCCACCCGCTTAGCGGAGTGTGAGTGATCCTATGCTGCCGAGAAAAGCATCTAGCGAGATTCAAAGCCGCCCGTACCCCAAACCGACTCAGGTGGTCAAGTAGAGAATACTAAGGTGATCGAGAGAATCATGGTTAAGGAACTCGGCAAAATGCCCCCGTAACTTCGGGAGAAGGGGGGCCGGATGCGTTATCAGACTTGCTCTGAGAAGCGTTGAAGGCCGCAGAGACCAGGCCCAAGCGACTGTTTACTAAAAACACAGGTCCATGCTAAGTCGAAAGACGCCGTATATGGACTGACTCCTGCCCGGTGCTGGAAGGTTAAGGGGACGTGTTAGCGCAAGCGAAGCACAGAACTTAAGCCCCAGTAAACGGCGGTGGTAACTATAACCATCCTAAGGTAGCGAAATTCCTTGTCGGGTAAGTTCCGACCTGCACGAATGGAGTAACGACTTGGGCGCTGTCTCAACCATGAACTCGGCGAAATTGCACTACGAGTAAAGATGCTCGTTACGCGCGGCAGGACGGAAAGACCCCGGGACCTTTACTATAGTTTGGTATTGGTGTTTGGTTCGACTTGTGTAGGATAGGTGGGAGACTGTGAAGCTTGGACGCCAGTTCAGGTGGAGTCAACGTTGAAATACCACTCTGGTCGTACTAGATATCTAACCTAGGTCCGTTATCCGGATCAGGGACAGTGCCTGATGGGTAGTTTAACTGGGGCGGTTGCCTCCTAAAATGTAACGGAGGCGCTCAAAGGTTCCCTCAGCCTGGTTGGCAATCAGGTTTCGAGTGTAAGTGCACAAGGGAGCTTGACTGTGAGAGTGACAGCTCGAGCAGGGACGAAAGTCGGAACTAGTGATCCGGCGCTGGCATGTGGAAGCGGCGTCGCTCAACGGATAAAAGGTACCCCGGGGATAACAGGCTGATCTTCCCCAAGAGTCCATATCGACGGGATGGTTTGGCACCTCGATGTCGGCTCGTCGCATCCTGGGGCCGTAGCAGGTCCCAAGGGTTGGGCTGTTCGCCCATTAAAGCGGCACGCGAGCTGGGTTTAGAACGTCGTGAGACAGTTCGGTCCCTATCCGCCGCGCGCGTAGGAAACTTGAGAAAGGCTGCCCCTAGTACGAGAGGACCGGGGTGGACGAACCTCTGGTGTGCCAGTTGTTCTGCCAAGAGCACGGCTGGTTGGCTACGTTCGGAAGTGATAACCGCTGAAAGCATCTAAGCGGGAAGCATGTTTCAAGATGAGGTTTCCCACTGGTTAACCAGGTAAGGCCCCCAGCAGACCACTGGGTTGATAGGCCGGAAGTAGAAGTGCAGCAATGCATGGAGCTGACCGGTACTAATAGGCCGAGGGCTTGTTTCTTACAAAGTTTGACCGCGTCCACTGTGAGGTTCCCGAGATATGATCGGGAGCCAGACTCGAAAGAGTCACCAAGGCTTGTTGATATCTCTATAGAGTTTCGGCGACCATGGCGAAGGGGAAATACCCGGTAACATTCCGAACCCGGAAGTCAAGCCCTTCAGCGCCGATGGTACTGCACTGGAGACGGTGTGGGAGAGTAGGACGTCGCCGGACAATCATTAGCGCGAGGCCGCTCCCTTTGGGAGCGGCCTTGCTGCATTTGTGCCCCTATCGTGAGGGCACACCTCGCGGAAGGACCCGAGAACATGGCTGAATCACGCAACCCCGCCGGCCGAGGCCGCAACAACAACAGCGGCGGCTCCCGCAGCGGCGGCGGCCGCCCCAACACCAGCAGCGGATCCCGCAGCGGCGGCACCTCGCGTCCCAGCAGCAGCGGCAGCAGCCGGCCCTCCAGCAGCGGCGGCAAGCCCACTGGCTCCGGATCGCGCCCCACCAGCAGCGGCAGCGGATCGCGCAGCGGCGGCAGCAACTCCCGCCCGGCCACCGGCGGCCCCCGCACCCCCGGCTCTGGCGCCCGCCGCAACTCCGACCGACCCGGCACCAACCGCCCCGCCGGCCCGCGCTCGACCACCGGCAACCGCCCCACCACCGGCGGCCCCAACCGCGACCGCCGCGCCTCCGGACCGGACCGCTCCGACGCCCAGAAGACCTACGACGGCCCCCCGATCCCCGACGACGTCTCAGCCAAAGACCTCGACAAGTTCGCCCGCCAAGAGCTCCAAGGCCTGCCCGACAAACTCGCCGACAAAGTCGCCCGACACCTCGTCATGGCCGGCATCCTGCTCCACGAAGACCCCGAACTGGCCCACAAACACGCCCTCGCCGCCCGCGCCCGCGCCATGCGCGTCGGCCTGGTCCGCGAAGCCACCGGCGAAACCGCCTACGCCCTGGGCAACTGGGCCGAAGCCCTCGCCGAGTTCCGCGCCGCCAAACGCATGACCGGCCGCGGCATCTACGCCCCCATGATGGCCGACGCCGAACGCGCCCTCGGCCGCCCCGAAAAAGCCCTCGAATACGACACCCCCGCCACCCGCGCCGCCCTCGACGAAGCCGGCAACACCGAACTCACCATCGTCATCGCCGGCGCCCGCCGCGACCTGGGCCAAACCGACGCCGCCCTGCAACTCCTCGAATCCGAACCCCTCAACACCAAAAGCCGCCACGACTGGATCACCCGCCTGCGCTACGCCTACGCCGACACCCTCGCCGCAGCCGGACGCACCCAAGAAGCCATCACCTGGTTCCACCGCGTCGCCGGCACCGACACCCACGGACTCACCGACGCCCAAGACCGCATCAACCAACTCGAAAACTGACGCGGTCCACAGGTCCGGCGCGCGAGGAGCGCGGCGTCCACAGCCTGCTCACCGCCCCTGTCGGTGGCGCCGTGGCGCGGTCAGTCTGGCTGTATGACCGATGCCGACAACCACGTCCTCCTGCGCGGCCGTGTCGCCGACGTGGCGGAACGACGGACGCTGCCCAGTGGGGACGAGATCGTCTCCTTCCGCCTGATCGTCGATCGCAGTGCGGCGGCACGCCGTCGTTCGTCCCAGAGCGTCGACACCTTCGACTGTTCTGCCTGGACGGCGCGGCTCCGTGCCAAGGCCGGCCGGCTCGGTCCGGGGGACCGGGTCGAGGTCAGCGGCGAGCTCCGACGGCTCTTCTCCCGCAACGGTTCTGGGGTATCCAGTCGCGTCTACGTCGACCTCGGGTCGCTGACCCGGCTGCCTGAGTCCCCGGTAGCCTCGAACGCATGACCTTGGCCGCGACCGACAGCCCTCTGATCGCGTCCCATGACGCGGTCCTGCTCGACCTCGACGGGGTGGTCTACCGCGGTGGTGACGCCGTTCCCGGTGCCGTCGAGGCACTGACGTCGGTCGAGGGAGCGCGGTTGGCCTACCTCACCAACAACGCCAACCGCCCGCCCTCCGCGGTGGCGGACCACCTGCGAGACCTCGGGCTCACGGTCACCGTCGACGACATCGTGACCTCGGCCCAGGCGATCGCGGGCGTCATGGCGCACGACCTGCCCGCAGGCGCGACCGTGTTCGCGATCGGCGGAGAAGGACTGCGCACCGCGCTGAAGGAGCGCGGTCTCGTCCCGGTCGATGATCGTCACGCCCCCGAGGTGGCTGCGGTCGTCCAGGGATATGCGCCGCAGCTCGGGTGGCGTGATCTGGCCGAGGCCGCCTACGCGATCGAGACCGGACTGCCCTGGTACGCCAGCAACACCGACCTGACCATCCCCACCGCAGAGGGCATCGCGCCGGGCAACGGCGCGCTCGTCCATGCCGTGGGACTGGCCGTGGGGCGCGAGCCCGTCGTCGCGGGCAAGCCGTATGCGCCACTGTTCGAGGAGACGATCGCACGCATCTCGCCGGGGGCCCCGCTCATGGTGGGGGACCGGCTCGACACCGACATCAGTGGTGCGCGCCGGGCATCGATTCCCTCCCTGTTCGTCCTCACCGGCGTCAGCTCGCTGGCCGACGTCGTCAACGCGGCCGAGGACGAGCTTCCCGACTACGTGGGGCTTGACCTGTCCGCCCTGCACGACGCGCATCCCGAGGTCGTCGTCGAAGGTGACCGAGCCACCTGCGGATCGGCATCGGCCGAGATCGCCGACGGCGTGCTCCGGGTCGCGACGAGCGGGGGTCCGACCGAGACCCTCCGCGCGGTGGTGGCGCTCGGCTGGGCCGCGCGCGCCGAATCAGGGATCACCGTGACCGTCGATGCGACAATCGGGGCATGATGAGCGAACCCACGCCGGCCGGCGACGACCGTCCGGACGCTGCCACGACCGACGAGGCCGTCGCACTGCTGGCTGCGCTCGACGACCTCGACGTGGCCGAGCACCCGCAGGTGTTCGAAGCCGTCCACCGGGTGCTGCGCGACCACCTCGCCGGAACCCCCGGGGACCGAGGGTGAGTCGATGAGCCGCCGGGTGCGGCTCGATGCCGAGCTGGTGCGCCGCGGACTGGCACGCTCACGCGACCAGGCCGCGGGACTCATCGAACAGGGACGGGTGCTCGTCGGCGGAAATGCCGCGAGCAAGCCGGCCACCCAGGTCACCACCGACCAGGCGATCGTCGTCCGTGACGGCGACGATCCCGGCTGGGCCTCGCGCGGAGCGCACAAGCTCCTCGGGGCGTTGGAGGTCTTCGAGCCGCAGGGCCTGCGCGTCGAAGGACGGCGCGCGCTCGATGCCGGGGCGTCCACCGGTGGATTCACCGACGTGCTGCTGCGCCGCGGGGTCAGCGAGGTCGTCGCCGTCGACGTCGGCTACGGCCAGCTGGTCTGGGCGCTGCAGTCCGATCCGCGGGTCCACGTCTTCGACCGGACGAACGTCCGTGCCATCGACACCGAGCTCATCGGCGGGCCGGTCGACCTGGTCGTCTCGGACCTGTCCTTCATCTCACTCACGTTGGTGCTGCCCGCCCTCATGCGGGTGTGCCGACCCGAGGGCGACATGGTGCTGATGGTCAAGCCCCAGTTCGAGGTCGGCCGCGAGAACCTCGGCAAGAACGGCGTCGTTCGCGACCCGGAGCTGCACGCGTCCGCGGTCCACGGGGTCACCACCGCCGCCTGGGCAGGCGGCTGGGGAACCCGGGGTCTCGCGCCCAGTCCGTTGCCCGGACCTGCCGGCAATGTCGAGTACTTTTGTTGGCTCAGGACCGACGCGCCGGCCCCGGACGAGGCAGCGGCGCGCGCCGCGGTCGCTGCGGGCCCGTTGTCGGTCGGGAACCAGAAGGAAGGAAGCGGATCATGAGGAGCGTGCTGCTCGCGGTCCACGTCCTGCGGGACGGGGCTCCCAAGCTCGCCGCCGACTTCGCGAGGTCGTTGCAGGCCGCCGGGATCGAGGTGCGGGCGCTCACCGACGAGGTCGGGTACCTCGAGGCGGCCGGGGCGGTCGACCTGGTGGCCGTGGCCGCGACACCGGGTGCCGCCACCGACTGCGAGCTCGCGGTCGTCTTCGGTGGGGACGGCACGATCCTGCGCGCCGCCGAGCTGTGCCGCGGCACGGGAACGCCGCTCCTGGGCGTGAACCTCGGCCACGTCGGCTTCCTGGCCGAGGCCGACGAGGAGGACCTGGCCGACGTCGCCCGCCACGTCATCGCCGGCGGTCTGACCGTCGAGGAGCGACTCACCGTCGACGTCCAGGTCTTCCACAACGGCGAGATGGTCGCCACGAACTGGGCCCTGAACGAGGCCTCCGTCGAGAAGGCCTCCCGTGAGCGGATGCTCGAGGTCGTCGTCGAGATCGACGGCCGGCCCGTCTCGCGCATGGGATGCGACGGTGTCGTGTGCGCCACGCCGACGGGCTCCACCGCCTACAACTTCAGTGCCGGGGGACCGGTCGTGTGGCCCGAGGTGTCGGCCCTGCTGATGGTGCCGATCAGCGCCCACGCCCTGTTCGCCCGCCCGATGGTGGTCTCGCCCGAGTCCACGCTGGCGGTCGAGGTCGTCGGACACGCGGCGTCGGGGATCCTGTGGTGCGACGGGCGTCGCGCCGCCGAGCTGCCGATCGGCGCCCGGGTCGAGGTGCGTCGCGGTGTCGAGCCCGTGCGGCTCGCTCGTGTCCATCCCGCCTCCTTCGCCGACCGGCTCGTGCGCAAGTTCGAGCTTCCCGTCGCCGGCTGGCGCGGATCGTCCGGTGCGGCTCGCCGGGCCGCGGAGGACCGCTGATGTGGCGTTATCTCCGACTCGAGTCGCTCGGCGTCATCGAGGAGGCCGAGCTCGACCTCGGTCCCGGCTTCACGGTCATCACCGGCGAGACCGGTGCCGGCAAGACCATGGTCGTGACGGCGCTGGGTCTGCTGCGTGGTGAGCGGGCCGACCTGGCCCTCGTCCGCCGGGGCGCGGAGCGCGCCCGCATCGAGGCGTCGGTCCTGGCGACGCCCGAGGTGGCGGCCCTCGTCGAGGAGGCGGGCGGCCACGTCGACGACGACGAGCTCGTGCTCGCCCGCGTCCTGACCAGTCAGGGCCGCAGCCGCGCGCTGGCCGGTGGTTCGACCGTCCCGGCGGCGTTGCTGTCGCGCCTGGCCGACTCGTTGGTGGCCGTGCACGGCCAGTCCGACCAGCAGCGCCTGGTCCGGCCCCAGGAGCAGCGCGGAGCCCTCGACCGGTTCGCCGGCAGCGCGGTCGCCGACCTGCTCGAGCGGTACCGCCCGGCGTACGAGCGTCTGCGCGAGCTGCAGGCGCGGTTGACCGACCTGCGCACCCACGCCGGCGAGCGCCTGCAGCGGCTGGACCTCCTGCGGCACGCCCTGGACGAGATCGACGCCGTCGACCCCCAGTCGGGGGAGGACGAGGAGCTCGTCCAGCGCGAGAACCGTCTCGCCCACGCCGAGTCGCTCGCCGCTGCCGCGGCGGGTGCGTCGACCGTGTTGTCGGAGGACGAGCACTCCGCTGCCGCCGCGATCGCCGCGGCCCAGTCGGTGGTCGATCCCGTGACCGGCAACGACCCGCGGATCGAGGCACTGGCCGAGCGACTCAAGCGCGCCTCCATCGACCTGACCGACATCGCCTCGGAGTTCGCCGCGTACGCCGCCGACATCGAGCTGGACCCCAGCGGCCTGGCCGCGGTCCAGGACCGTCGCGCCGCGTTGACCGCCCTGCAGCGCCGGTACGGCCCGAGTCTGGACGAGGTCATCGCGTGGGCCGAGCGCGCCCGTGCCGAGGTCCTCGAGCTGGATCTGGACGACACCGCGATCGAGCGCCTGGAGGAGGACGTCCGGACCACGCGGGAGACCGTCGTGGACCTCGCCCGGCAGTTGACGGAGGCCAGGACGAGCGCGGCTGAGCAGCTGTCCCGCGAGGTCGGCGCCGAGCTGGCCGACCTGGCCCTGCCCTCGGCCCAACTCGAGGTGCGGGTGGTGCGCGGCGAGCCCGGTCCCCACGGGGCCGACGACGTCGACATCTGGTTCGCCGCCAACAGCGGGGCCGAGCCCCGGCCGCTGGCGCGGGCCGCCAGTGGTGGAGAGCTGTCCCGGCTCATGCTCGCGATCGAGGTCGTCCTGGCCGGTCGCGACCCGGTGCCCACCCTGGTCTTCGACGAGGTCGATGCCGGGATCGGCGGGCGCACCGCCGTGGAGGTCGGCCGGCGGCTGGCGCGGCTGGCGCAACACGCGCAGGTCATCGCCGTCACGCACCTGCCGCAGGTCGCGGCGTTCGCCGACGCGCACTTCATCGTCAGCAAGTCCGACGACGGCACGGTCACCAGCAGCAGCGTGATCCGGCTCGACCAGTCGGGCCGGGTCGACGAGCTCGCTCGGATGCTGGCGGGTCTGGACGATTCCTCCGCCGCGCAGCAGCACGCCCGCGAGCTGCTCGACCTGGCCCGCACTCCCTGAGCCCGACCTTTTCCCCGACCCCTCGGCGTGTCGAGGTTGAACTCTCATCGTTCGCCGGTTGCATGGAAGGCATCATGCCCATCTTGAAGCGCAGGAATCCTGCCGTGCCCGACGGGCCCGGCGTCGTCGGACCGGCGCGACTGTGTCGCGGACCCGCGGACCTCTCGTCCGTTCGTTCGGGGGACGTCGTGGTGCTGGACCAGCTCGACCTCGAGGCCGACACCGCCCAGTCGCTCGTCGACCGGGGCGTCGCCGCGGTCCTCAACGTCTCGCCGTCGTCGTCCGGCCGGTACCCGAACCTCGGGCCCCAGGTGCTGGTCGACGCCGGCGTCCTGCTGGTGGACCGGGTGGGCGAGGGCCTGTGGCAGACGCTGCGCAGCGGTGACGTCGTGCGGATCGACGAGGGGGTGGTGCTCCGGGGAGAGGACACCGTCGCCACCGGCATCGAGATGACGCCGTCCCGGGTCCGCGACCAGGTGGAGTCCGCGTCCTCCGGCCTGTCCCACCAGCTCGACTCGATCGTGACGAACGCGGCCGACACGTTGCGTCGCGACCGCGCAATGCTGCTGGAGGGCGCTGGCATTCCGGCCGTGGCCACCACCATCAAGGACCGTCCGGTGGTCATCGTGGCGGATGCGCCGGACGCGGCCCGGGACCTCAAGTCGATCCGCGCCTTCATCCATGACCACGATCCGGTGCTGGTCGGCGTCGGCGCCGGTGCCGAGCACCTGATCGCCGCCGGTCTGCGGCCCCATCTGGTCGTGGGCCGGGCGGACGACATCTCCGGACGCATGATCGAGCGATCCGGGGAGGTCGTGATCGTGTCGGCCACCGGTCACCTCGACCGTCCCGAGCTGTTCGAGGCGCACGGCCGCCAGCCGGTCGTGTTCACGGCTGCGGGCGCACCCGAGAATCTCGCCGTCCTGCTGGCGGACCACCACGAGGCTGCGGTCATCGTGCAGGTCGGGCGCCCGTCCCGACTCGTCGACATCGTCGACGGCGACACCGCCGACGCCGCCGGGACCTTCATCGCGCGTCTGCGCGCCGGCTCGCGGGTGGTCGACGCCCACGCCGTCGCCT
The DNA here is from genome assembly GCF_014334735.1 of Aeromicrobium senzhongii. Taxonomy (NCBI): domain Bacteria; kingdom Bacillati; phylum Actinomycetota; class Actinomycetes; order Propionibacteriales; family Nocardioidaceae; genus Aeromicrobium; species Aeromicrobium senzhongii. The sequence goes on along the minus strand of NZ_CP060587.1, from coordinate 1,966,582 downwards.
GGTTCGCGCGCCAGCGGTTGAGCTGGCTGACGCCGTTCCTGCTGCTGCTGGCGGGTGTCCTCGCGGTCGCGGTCGCCGTCGCCACTACCCCTCTCGGTCATGAGTGGCTCGCGCCCGTGACCGACCGTTTCTCCTCCTGGATCGAAGGACTCTTCTCGTGATCACTCTGCGTTACCACGTCATCTCCCTGGCCGCCGTGCTGCTGGCACTCGCCGCCGGCATCGCGCTGGGGGCGGGCCTGCTCGACGAGAGCGACGCCGTGACGACCGCCTCCGACTCGAACCGGGCCGAGGTGAGTCCCGCCCTGGCGGGTTTCGACGCGGGGTACGCCACGCTGACGTCGCCGGGTCTGCTGCGCGACAAGCTCAAGGGCCGGACCGTGCTGCTGCTGACCACGCCCGGCGCGCGCGACAACGAGGTCGACTCGTTGATCGAGAACCTCACGACCTCCGGGGCGCAGGTCACCGGGCAGGTCGAGCTGACCGCCAAGCTGCTCTCGCCCTCCAACCGCCAGTTCGCCGAGGGCGTCGCGACGCAGTCGGACCCGCAGGCGGCCACCGCCTCGAGCGCGTACGACAAGATCGGCACCGCGATCGCCCGGGGCTATCTGGCCGCCAAGGGCGACGGCGCGCTCGATGAGACGTCGCGCACGATCCGCTCGGCCTTCGTCGAGGGCGGACTGCTCGACCCCGACCAGGATCCCGACCGCTCCGCGCAGCTGGCGCTGGTCGTGTCCGGTCCGTCCGGCGCGTCGGCCGGGGGAGAGGGCACCGTCGTCTCCAGCCTCGTCACGAGCCTGGACGCCGGCAGCCAGGGCGTCGCCGTGGTCGGCCCCGTCTCGTCCGGCGAGAACGGTGTGGTCAACGCGGTCCGCGGCAGCGACGCCGCCGCGAACGTCTCGACCGTCGACGTCACCGACACCGGCACGGGACGCGTGTCCGCCATCTTGGCGCTGGTGCGTGAGGCGGCCGGTCAATCGGGCGCCTGGGGCACGTCGCGGGCCGCGGACGGCCCGGTGCCGAACTGAGCACTCTCGGCGCGTCCCGCGTGCGCGGTCCGCGCGGTGCTCGCTCGATGGTAGGCTGGAGTTCCGTGGAACCCAGAGTCGAATCGATCCTCACGGACGGTTCCTCAGACCACGGGTGCGGCCGCAGGCACCGCCCGGTTCCTCACTCGAATCGGAACCACGGGAGTCACGTTGGCAGTTAACACCGTCACCAAGCACGTCTTCGTCACGGGCGGTGTCGTCTCGTCGCTCGGCAAGGGCTTGACCGCGTCGAGCCTCGGCCGGTTGCTCAAGTCGCGCGGCCTGCGCGTCACGATGCAGAAGCTCGACCCCTACCTCAACGTCGATCCCGGAACGATGAACCCGTTCCAGCACGGCGAGGTCTTCGTCACCGACGACGGTGCCGAGACCGACCTCGACATCGGCCACTACGAGCGCTTCCTCGACGAGGACCTCGTCGGCCGCGCGAACGTCACGACCGGTCAGGTCTACTCCGACGTCATCGCCCGTGAGCGTCGCGGCGACTACCTCGGCGACACCGTGCAGGTCATCCCGCACATCACGAACGAGATCAAGGACCGGATGCTCTCGATGGGCGGCCCGGACGTCGACGTCGTGATCCACGAGATCGGCGGCACGGTCGGCGACATCGAGAGCCAGCCGTTCCTGGAGTCGGCCCGTCAGGTCCGCCAGGAGGTGGGCCGCAACAACGTCTTCTTCCTGCACGTCTCGTTGATCCCGTACATCGGCCCCGCGGGCGAGCTCAAGACCAAGCCCACCCAGCACTCGGTCGCAGCGCTGCGCTCGATCGGCATCCAGCCCGATGCCATCGTGTGCCGCTCGGACCGTCCCGTGCCGGCCGGCGTCAAGCGCAAGATCTCGCTGATGTGCGACGTCGACGAGGACGCGGTGGTCACGGCCATCGACGCCCCGTCGATCTACGACATCCCGAAGGTGCTGCACGCCGAAGGCCTCGACGCCTACGTCGTGCGCCGCCTCGACCTGCCCTTCCGCGACGTCGACTGGACCGAGTGGGACTCCCTCCTGCGCCGGGTCCACGACCCGTCCGAGGAGATCACGATCGCGCTGGTCGGCAAGTACATCGACCTGCCCGACGCGTACCTGTCGGTGGCCGAGGCGCTGCGCGCCGGCGGCTTCGCCAACGACGTGAAGGTCCGCCTGCGCTGGGTGCCGTCGGACGAGTGCGCGACCGAGGCCGGCGCCGCCGAGCAGCTCGGCGACGTCGACGGCATCTGTGTGCCGGGCGGCTTCGGCATCCGCGGCATCGAGGGCAAGCTGGGCGCGCTGACGTACGCCCGCACCCACCAGATCCCGACGCTCGGGCTCTGCCTGGGCCTGCAGTGCATGGTCATCGAGTACGCACGGACCGAGCTCGGCATCGAGGATGCGAGCTCGTCGGAGTTCGATCCCGCGACCGAGCACCCGGTCATCGCCACGATGGCCGAGCAGCAGGAGTTCGTCGAGGGCGCCGGCGATCTCGGCGGCACCATGCGACTGGGCCTGTACCCGGCCAGCCTCAAGGCCGGCAGCATCGTCAGCGAGCTGTACGGCTCGGACAAGGTCGAGGAGCGGCACCGTCACCGCTACGAGGTCAACAACGCGTACCGCAAGCCCCTCGAGGAGGCCGGCATGGTCTTCTCGGGCACGTCGCCGGACTCGACCCTGGTCGAGTTCGTCGAGCTGCCGCGTGAGGTGCACCCGTTCTACGTGGCCACGCAGGCCCACCCGGAGCTGCGCTCGCGTCCGACGCGCTCGCACCCGCTGTTCTCGGGCCTGATCGCGGCGGCGCTGAAGCGCAAGCTCGAGATGCGGCTGCCGGTCGAGAACGTATGAGGGACGCAGCCGGTGAGTGAGTCGATGGTTCACCCGCGGCTGCCCGGTCGTCTCGCGACGTCGTTGCGCCCGCCGGAGACGCACTGGCCCGTCGCCGCGTCCGAGGTCGGGTTCCACAACGACTACCTGACACTCACGGTCGACACGATCGTGGCGCCCGATCAGGGGCGTCACGGTCGCGTCGTGGTCCGGCCCAAGAGCGCGGTGGCCGTCGCGGCGGTCGATGAGCAGCGCCGCATCCTGCTGGTCGAGCAGTACCGGCATGCGCAAGGTGGTCGGCTGCTCGAGATCCCGGCCGGGATCATGGACGTCGAGGGCGAGTCGGCCCAGGTGGCGGCCGCGCGGGAGTTGGCCGAGGAGACCGACCTGCTGGCCGACACGTGGCACGAGCTGCTGACCCTCGCGCCCACCGTCGGGTACTCGACCGAGCGCATCACCGTCTTCCGGGCCACGGACCTGCGGCCCGTGCCCGACGCGGATCGCACCGTGCGGGAGGCCGAGGAGGCCGACATGGCGCAGTGGTGGGTCGACGTCGAGGAGGCCGTGGCAGCCTGCTTCGACGGCCGGATCATCGACGCCAAGACGATCGTCGCCATCTTGGCGGTGGCCCGGACGTGAGCGAGGCGGCGGTCGAGCGCGTCGTGGCCGAGTACCTGTCCCACCTCGGGGTGGAGCGGGGACTGGCCGAGAACACGCTCGCCTCGTACCGCCGCGACCTGCGTCGCTACGCCGCGTTCCTGGTGGACCGCGGACTGACCGATCCCGCCGCGATCACCGAGGCGGACGTCACGGCCTTCGCCGCCGCGCTCCGCACCGGCGACGAGGACCACCCGCCGCTGGGCACGTCGAGCGTCGCCCGCACCATCGTCGCGGTCCGGGGCTTCCACAAGTTCTGCCTGCGCGAGCAGATCGTCGCCAACGACGTGAGCTCGGCCGTCCGGCCGCCGCGACCGGCCTCCCGGCTGCCGAAGGCCCTGCCGCTCGAGGACGTCGAGGCGCTCCTGGTCGCGGCGGGGGAGCCCGGGACCGCGTTGGCGCTGCGCGACCGTGCCCTGCTGGAGGTGCTCTACGGGACGGGAGCGCGGATCTCCGAGGCCGTCGGCCTGGACGTGGACGACGTCGACCTCGACCAGTCCTCCGTCCTTCTGACGGGCAAGGGTTCGAAGCAGCGCATCGTTCCGCTCGGGTCCTTCGCGCGCGACGCCCTCGAGGCGTACCTGACGAAGGCGCGTCCGCACCTCACCGCGGCGACGGGCAGCGGTCCGGCGATGTTCCTCAACGCGCGCGGCGGACGGCTCTCGCGACAGAGCGCCTGGACCGTGCTGACGAAGGCCGCGCGCCGTGCCGGCCTGACGGTCGACGTGTCGCCGCACACCTTGCGTCACTCCTTCGCCACCCACCTGCTCGACGGCGGGGCCGACGTCCGGGTCGTGCAGGAACTGCTCGGTCACGCCTCCGTCACGACGACGCAGATCTACACCCTGGTGACGATCGACAAGTTGCGCGAGACGTACGCGGCGTCCCATCCCCGGGCGCTGGGGTGAGCGGTACAGTGGCCGCTATGCCCAGCACGTCCCTCGGCCCCACCGGTCGCCCGATGCCCGACCTCCCGGAGCCCGGCCCCCGAGCGACTCAGGCCCCCGCCGTCGTCATCTCGATGTGCAACCAGAAAGGTGGCGTCGGCAAGACCACGACGACCATCAACCTCGGTGCCGCACTGGCCGAGACCGGCCGCCGCGTCCTGCTCGTCGACTTCGATCCGCAGGGCTCCCTGACGGTCGGACTGGGCTACAACGCCCACGAGATCGAGCAGAGCATCTACCACGTGCTGATGGACCGTGAGCTCTCCATGAAGGAGATCATCATGGAGACGTCCGTCAAGAACCTGGACCTCGTGCCGGCCAACATCGACCTCTCGGCGGCCGAGATGCGCCTGGTCACCGAGGTCGGCCGCGAGCAGGTCCTGGCGCGTGCCCTGCGCGACGTCCGCGGCGACTACGACGTGATCCTGATCGACTGCCAGCCCTCGCTCGGCCTGTTGACGGTCAACGCCCTCACCGCGTCCGACGGCGTGATCGTGCCGCTGGAGTGCGAGTACTTCGCCCTGCGCGGCGTGGCGCTGCTCAACGAGACGATCGAGAAGGTCCGTGACCGCACGAACTTCGACCTCAAGGTCATCGGCCTGCTCGGCACGATGTTCGACAGCCGCACCCTGCACGGCCGCGAGGTCCTGCAGACGCTCGTCGACGGCTGGGGCGACGCCGTGTTCCACACCGTCATCCGCCGCACGGTGAAGTTCTCCGACTCCACCGTCGCCGGCGAGCCGATCACCGAGTACGCCCCCACCTCGCCCGGTGCCGAGGCCTACCGGCAGCTGGCCAAGGAGGTGCTGCAGCGGTGTCCCGGCGCGTGAACCTGCCCGGGGCGGACGAGCTGTTCCGGCCCACCGTGCCCAGTGGCCGTCGCGACCAGGACCCGCCCGCCGTGCCTCCGGCCGGCAGCGGCCGGGTCAAGCACGACGAGAAGATGACCGTCTACCTCACCAGCGACGAGCTCCTGGCGATCGAGCAGGCGCGTCTGGAGCTGCGGTCCGTGCTGGGCCGCAAGGTGGACCGCGGCCGGCTGGTGCGTGCGGCGATCGCCGGTGCGCTCGCCGACCTCGAGACCCGCGGGGCGGACAGCGAGCTCGCCCGTCGCCTCGGCGAGGAATGAGCTCCTCGGTGTCCGTCGCAGAGTCGGCGTCCACCGACGCCCCCGACGCCGGCTTCTCGGTGACCCTGGGCAACTTCGAGGGTCCCTTCGACCTGCTCCTGCAGTTGATCTCCAAGCACCAGCTCGACATCACCGAGGTCGCGCTGTCGGTCGTGACGTCGGACTTCATCGCCTACACCCGCGAGCTCGAGGACGACCTCGAGCAGACGACGAACTTCCTGCTGATCGCCGCGACCCTGCTGGACCTGAAGACCGCGCGGCTGCTGCCGCAGGCCGAGGTCGAGGACGAGGAGGACCTCGCCTTGCTGGAGGCGCGCGACCTGCTCTTCGCCCGGCTCATGCAGTACCGCGCGTTCAAGACGGTGGCGGCGATCCTCGCCGAGCGCTTCGAGAACCAGCAACTGCGTCACCCGCGTGCCGTCACGCTCGAGCCGCGCTTCGCGACGCTGCTGCCCGAGGTCGAGATCCGCGCCACGGCGCAGGACCTCGCCGACCTCGCCGCCGCCGCCCTGGCGCCCAAGCAGGTGCCGCTGGTCAACCTGGCCCACCTCCACGCTCCGTCGGTCAGCGTCCGGGAACAGGCCCACCTCGTGGTCGACCGGTTGCGTCGCGAACGCTCGCTGACCTTCCGGGCGATCACCCAGGACGCGCCCGACGGCCAGACCAAGGTGGCGCGGTTCCTGGCGCTGCTGGAGTTGTTCCGCGAGGGCATGCTGTCGTTCGAGCAGGCCGTCCCGCTGGGGGAGTTGACCGTCCGGTGGACGGGTTCGGACGACGGCGACATCGACGTGGGGGACGAGTTCGACGAGCCGGGGCCTGCGGACGAGGAAACCGAGCAGGCTACGCAGACAGTGACCGTGGATGAGACGACCGGAAGTGACGATGACCGAGACTGACCAGCAGGGGTTCACCGAGCCGGACGAGCCGGTGCAGAACCCGGTCGAGCCCGAACGAGCGCCGGTCGAGCTGCGCCCCGCCCTCGAGGCCGTGCTGATGATCGCCGACGAGCCGCTGGAGCACCTCGTGCTGGCGCAGGCCGTCGGGCGCCCGCCCGCCGAGGTGGAGCAGGCGCTACGCGACCTCGCCGCCGAGTACACCGAGCAGGGCCGGGGCTTCGAGCTGCGCGAGCTGGCCGGCGGGTGGCGGTTCTACAGCCGCGAGGAGTACGCCGACGTCGTCGCCGCGTTCGTGCTCGAGGGCCAGCAGGCCAAGCTCAGCCAGGCGGCGCTCGAGACGCTCGCGGTCGTGGCCTACCGCCAGCCGATCAGCCGCTCGCGGATCTCCGCGATCCGTGGCGTGAACGTCGACGGCGTCGTGCGCACGCTCGTGACGCGAGGGCTCATCACGGAGCTCGGCCACGACGGCGAGTCGGGCGCGATCTTGTACGGCACGACGAACTATTTCCTCGAGCGCATGGGGCTCAGCAGCCTGGACGAGCTGCCCGAGCTGGCGCCGATGCTCCCCGACCTGGCCGACCTCGACAGCGAGCTCGAGCGGGTCGCGCAGGAGACCGCCGAGCGCGAGGCCGTGCCGGAGGACCAGGTGCCGGCCGTCGCCGATGCGCCGGCCGCGACCGAAGGCGGCGACCGTGGCTGAGCCGATCCGTCTGCAGAAGGTCCTGGCGGCCGCCGGGGTCGCCAGCCGGCGCCGTTGCGAGGAGCTCATGGTGGCCGGGCGCGTCGAGGTCAACGGCGAGGTCGTGACCCAGCTCGGCGCGCGCGTCGACCCGACCTCCGACATCGTGCGCGTCGACGGCAAGCGCATCCCGCCGCCGTCGGACCATGCCTACGTGCTGCTCAACAAGCCGCGAGGGATCGTCAGCTCGATGGCCGACGAGCAGGGCCGGCCCGACCTGACCGGACTGCTCGGTGACCGCGACGACCGGCTGTTCCACGTCGGTCGGCTCGACACGGACACCTCGGGCCTGCTGCTGCTGACGAACGACGGCGACCTGGCGCACCGACTGGCCCATCCGTCCTTCGAGGTCACGAAGACGTACGTGGCGCTCGTCGACGGCACGGTCGCGAACTCGATCGGGCGCACGCTGCGCGCGGGCGTCGAGCTCGAGGACGGCGTCACCGTCGTCGACCGGTTCGTGGTCCGTGACCGCAGCCGCGGCAAGAGCCTGGTCGAGCTCGACCTGCACAGTGGCAAGAACCGGATCGTGCGGCGCCTGCTCGATGCCGTCGGCCATCCGGTGATCGAGCTGACGCGCACCGCGTTCGGGCCGCTGCGACTGGGCGACCTTCGGTCGGGTGCCATGCGCGACCTGTCGCGCGAAGAGCTCGGAGCGCTCTTCGATAGCGTGGAGGCATGAGTGCCCCCTTGCCCGATGCCGTCGTCCCGGGCCCGGTACTCGTCATCGGCTGTGGCCTGATCGGCACGTCCGTCGCCCTGGCGCTGCGTGACCTCGACGTGCCGGTCCACCTGCGTGACGCCAGTGCGTCCCACCTCGAGATCGCGGCGTCCGTCGGTGCCGGATCGCCCGATCCCGTCGAGTCCCCGGCGCTGGTCGTCGTCGCCGTTCCGCCGGCCGCGGTCGTCGAGACGGTCCGGTCGGCGCTCGCCGAGTTCCCGCAGGCCGTCGTCACGGACGTCGCGAGCGTGAAGGGCTCGATCTGCGCCGAGGTCACCGACCCGCGCTTCGTCGGCGGCCACCCCATGGCCGGCAAGGAGCGCTCCGGGCCGATGGCCGCGTCGGGCCTGCTCTTCGAGGGACGCGCCTGGGCCGTCGTGCCCACCGAGGGCACCGACCCCGACGCCGTGGCTCTCGTCGAGCGCGTCGCCACGTCGGTCGGTGCCGTGGTCCGCCGGATGGACGCGGCGTCGCACGACCGGGCCGTCGCCCTCGTCTCGCACGTGCCGCACCTGGTGTCGTCGCTGACGGCCGGTCTGCTGACCGAGGCGCCCACCGACGACCTCGCCCTCGCGGGCCAAGGACTGCGTGACGTCATCCGCATCGCGGGCAGCGACCGTGGCCTGTGGGTCGACATCATCGGCAGCAACGCCGGTCAGGTCGGCGACATCCTCGACGACCTCGCGGCTCGACTGGACGACCTCCGGGCCGCCGTGCGTGCCGGGGACGGATCCGTCGCCGAGCACCTCGATCGTGGCCGTGACGGCGTGAGCCGCGTCCCGGGCAAGCACGGCGAGCAGCCGACCGCCCTCGGGGTCGTCTTCGTGTCCATCGACGACACCCCCGGCGAGCTGTCGCGCCTGTTCTCCGACATCGGCGCCGCGGGCGTCAACATCGAGGACATGCGCATCGATCACGAGCTCGGGCGCCTCGTCGGCGTCGTCGAGGTCGTGGTGCAGGCCGCCGCCGCCGACGTACTTCACACCGCACTGATCGAACGCGGCTGGGCCGCGTTCCGCTGAGGAGATCCATGACCGACGTCATCGCCATCGACGGCCCCTCCGGGTCCGGCAAGTCCAGCACCTCCCGCGGGGTCGCCTCGCGGCTGGGCTACGCGTATCTGGACACCGGTGCGATGTACCGCGCCATGACCTGGGCGCTGCTCCAGCGCGGGGTGGACGTCCACGACGCCGATGCCGTCGCTGCGGCGGCCCACGAGGTCGTCCTGACCTCGGGCACGGACCCCGCCGGCCCGACGATCGCCGCCGACGGTGTCGACGTGTCCGGCCCCATCCGCGGGGACGAGGTCACCTCGGCGGTGAGCCCCGTCGCGACGGTTCCCGAGGTGCGCGAGCTCCTCGTGTCGCTGCAGCGCGAGGCGATCGCCCGGGCGACCGGGGGCATCGTCGTCGAGGGTCGCGACATCGGCACCGTCGTGGCGCCGGACGCCGGCCTGAAGATCTACCTCGTGGCCGACCCTGTCGCCCGGGCGAAGCGGCGTGCCGCCGAGCTCGGAGTCGAGGACGCCGATGCGATGCGCGAGGCCCTGGCCCGCCGTGACGCGATCGACTCCAACCGCGCCGCCTCGCCCCTGGCGCAAGCCGACGACGCCGTCGTCGTGGACGGCACGGACCTCACGCTCGACCAGGTCATCGACCACATCGTCGCCCTCGCGCAGCAGTGAGGAGGGGCGCGCGGGTGGCACCGGCCGCCTGCGCGTGAGCCGGATTGGATCACGGCTGCCCTGTCTGGCAGAATGAGTGATTGCGTCCGGAATCGGTGTGGCCCTCTCACCCGCCGACCCCGGCCCTCGATGAAGACCGGGCATGCCCCACATGTCGGGTCGCCGTCACCACAGCTCAACACACCAAGGAGACACCACACTCGTGGCAGTCAAGATTCGCCTCAAGCGGATGGGCAAGATCCGCACGCCGTTCTACCGCATCGTCGTCGCCGACAGCCGCACCAAGCGTGACGGTCGCGTCATCGAGGAGATCGGCACGTACAACCCCAAGACCGATCCGTCGACGATCAACGTCGACACCGAGCGCGCCCAGTACTGGCTCGGCGTCGGCGCCCAGCCGACCGAGGCCGTCGCGGCGATCCTCAAGCTCACCGGTGACATCGGTGGCGAGTCGACCCTCAAGCAGCCCGAGCCGAAGGCCGACAAGGCCGAGCTCTTCAACGCTGCTCTGAAGGACCTGCACGCCGAGCCGAAGAAGTCGGCCACCACCAAGGCCAAGAAGTCCGAGGCCAAGGCTGACGACGCCCCCGCCGAGGAGACCAAGGCCGAGGAGACCCCGGCCGAGGAGACCCCCGCCGCGGACACGAAGGCCGACGAGGCCTGATCATGGCCGCACCCATGCAGGAGGTCGTCGAGCACCTCGTCGCCGGCATCGTCGACAACCCCGACGAGGTCAGCGTCCGCCCCAAGCAGACGCGACGCGGCGAGCTGTTCGAGGTTCGGGTCAACCCGAACGACCTCGGCAAGGTCATCGGTCGCCAGGGCCGCACGGCCACGGCGATCCGCACCGTCGCATCGGCCATCGCCGGTGCCGACGGCGCGCGGATCGACTTCGTGGACGTCGACCGGCGCAGCTGAACCCGAGATGAGAGTCGTCGTCGGCCGTATCGGCCGTGCCCACGGGATCCGTGGCGACGTCACCGTCGATCCCAGGACCGACGAGCCCGACCGGCGTTTCGCCCCGGGCTCGTCGGTCCTGTGTCGTGGTGGCGAGCTGACGATCACCGCCAGCCGCGAGCACTCCGGCCGCCTGCTGGTCACGTTCGCCGAGGTCCCCGACCGCACCGCGGCCGAGGGCCTGCACGGGGCGATCCTCGAGGTCGAGGTCGACCCCGATGAGATCCCCGAGGACGAGGACGCCTACTACGACCGTCAGCTCCTGGGGCTGTCGGTCGTCGTCGCGGGCGAGACGATTGGCACGGTCGTCGAGGTCCTGCACCTGCCGGCCCACGACACCCTGGTGCTCGATCTGGACGGACGCACCGTCCAGGTGCCCTTCGTCGAGGCCCTCGTGCCCGAGGTCGATCTCGAGGCCGGCACCGTGACGGTCGAGGACCGTCCCGGATTGTTGAACCCCGAGGAAGCGGACGAGGTCCGCTAGTGCGCATCGACGCGCTCTCGATCTTCCCCGACTACTTCTCGCCGCTGGACCTGTCCCTGCCGGGCAAGGCGCGGCGTTCCGGACTGGTCGACTTCCGCGCCCACGACCTGCGCGACTGGACTCACGACCGTCACCGCACCGTCGACGACACCCCGTACGGCGGGGGCGCCGGCATGGTCATGCGCCCCGAGCCGTGGGGCGAAGCCCTCGACGCCGTGTGCACCGACGAGGCCGTGCTGATCGTCCCCACGCCGTCGGGCGCCCCGTTCACCCACGCCGATGCCGTGCAGCTGTCCGGCGCCGAGCACCTCGTGTTCGCGTGTGGCCGGTACGAGGGCATCGACCAGCGGGTCATCGACCACGCCGCCACGCGGTGGCAGGTCCGTGAGATCTCCCTGGGCGACTTCGTCGTCAACGGGGGAGAGGTGGCCGCACTGGCCATCATCGAGGCCGTCGTGCGCCTGCTGCCGGGGTTCATGGGCAACCCCGAGTCGCTGGCCGAGGAGTCGCACGCCGACGGCCTGCTCGAGTACCCGGTGTACACCAAGCCCTCCCACTGGCGCGGCCTGGACGTGCCCGAGATCCTCCTGTCGGGCGATCACGGCCGCATCGCGGCGTGGCGGCGTGAGCAGTCGCAACTCAGGACGCAGCAACGTCGCCCCGATTTAACACGCGACGACCTCGGGTAACACGCTCGTAACGGCTGAGGTGCCGTCACGTAATCGCAGGTGAGCAGTATCGGTGACGCGCCACGGCAAGGGAGCCCCGGCGCTTTCCACGTGTTACCTACTGCGAAGAGGTTGATATGGAACCCGGGACGATTTGGCTGCTGATCTGCGCAGCCCTTGTTCTCTTCATGACGCCGGGTCTGGCGTTCTTCTACGGCGGCCTCGTCAAGGCCCAGAGCGTCATCTCGATGATGATGCTGAGCTTCGGCGCCATGGGCTTGGTCTTCGTGCTGTGGATCCTCTACGGCTTCAACATGGGCTCGGCCGGCGAGTCCGACCTCATCGACGGCTGGCTGGCGAACCCGTTCTCGGACTTCGCCCTGCAGGACCTCGCGACCAGTGACGGCGCGTCCGGTCTGGCCGGTGTGGCCTTCGGTTCGACCTTCGCCGTGATCACGACCGCACTGATCTCGGGTGCCGTCGCCGACCGCGCGCGGTTCTTCCCGTGGATGCTCTTCTCCGGTCTGTGGGCCACGATCGTCTACTTCCCGTCCCAGGGCTGGGTGTGGGGCTTCGACGACGACGGACTCACCGGTTGGATCGGCACGCTCGAGATCGGTGACGCGGTCCCGATCGACTGGGCCGGTGGCACGGTCGTCCACATCAGCGCCGGCGCCGCGGCCTTCGCCCTGGCGCTCGTGCTCGGCAAGCGCACGGTCGGCTTCAGCAAGGCGGACGCCGAGCCGCACAACGTTCCGCTGGTCCTCATCGGCGCCGCGATCTTGTGGTTCGGCTGGTTCGGCTTCAACACCGGTGCCGCCGTCGACGTCAACACCGCCGCGATCATCTTCCTCAACACGATCGCCGCTCCGGCAGCGGGCATCTTGGGCTACATCGTCGTCGAGCACTTCAAGGACGGGAAGCCGACCGCCGTCGGCGCCGCCTCGGGCATCGTCGCCGGCCTGGTCGCGATCACGCCGTCCGCCGCCAACCTGACGCCGTTCTGGGCCATCGTCCTGGGCCTGTTCGCCGGTGCGGTCTGCTGCTTCGCGATCGACCTCAAGTACAAGCTCGGCTACGACGACTCGCTCGACGTGGTCGGCCTGCACCTGGTGGCCGGCTTCATCGGCTGCCTGTACCTGGGCTTCTTCGCCACGGACACGGGCCTGTTCACCGGCGGCGACCTCGACCAGCTGATCGCGCAGATCATCCCGGCCGTCTTCGTCGCGGTGTTCTCCTTCGCGGTGGCCTTCGGCCTCGGCAAGGCGATCGACGCCACGGTCGGCTTCCGCGTCACGGAGGAGGAGGAGGTCGCCGGTCTGGACAACATCCTGCACGGCGGCGCCGCCTACAAGTTCGACTGATCACGTGTCACCGGCGCCCCGTCCCCGATTTCCTCGGGGGCGGGGCGCTGTGGCATCATTGACTGCTGGTGCCGGTCGACTCTGCCACGAGGGAGTCTCCTCAGCGCACCACCCGAATTCTTCGAGCAACACCGACATCCGCCAGGTGACTTGTGGCACCGGCGAGGAGAGAACATGACGAACGTCATCGACCAGATCGCAGCGCAGAGCAAGCGTGACGACATCCCCGAGTTCCGGGCGGGCGACACCCTCAAGGTGCACGTCAACATCGTCGAGGGCAACCGCTCGCGCGTCCAGATGTTCCAGGGCGTCTGCATCAAGGTGCAGGGCTCGGGCATCGGCCGTACCTTCACCGTCCGCAAGGTCAGCTTCGGCGTCGGCGTCGAGCGTACGTTCCCGCTCCACTCGCCCGTGATCGAGAAGATCGAGATCTTCAGCCGCGGCGACGTCCGTCGCGCCAAGCTGTACTACCTGCGCAACCTGCGCGGCAAGGCCGCCAAGATCAAGGAGAAGCGCGAGATCTGATCTCCCGTCTCCGCGACGACCCCGTTCCTGTCCAGGAGCGGGGTCGTTGCCGTTCGCTGGCTAGGATCTCGGCGTGACCGACGAGACCTCCCGCGGGCGGCGTGTGCCGTGGTGGCTCGAGGTCCCGCTCTTCGTCGTGGCCACCCTGGTGCTCGCGCTGGTCGTGAAGGCGTTGCTCTTCCAGGCGTTCGTCATTCCGTCGAGCTCGATGGTCCCGACGCTGGCCGAGCAGGACAAGATCGTCGTCCAGAAGTGGTCGTACTGGGCGGGGGAGCCCCAGCGCGGCGACGTCGTCGTGTTCAAGGACCCGGGGCAGTGGCTCTCCGACGTCGATCCGCCCTCGCCGTGGCAACGAGCGCTGCAGGCGGTGGGCCTGTCGCCGGCCGGGGGACACCTGGTCAAGCGCGTCATCGGCGTCGCCGGTGACGAGGTGCGGTGCTGCGACGCCGAGGGCCGCACCCTGGTCAACGGGGAGCCCATCGACGAGCCCTACCTGGCCGATGCGCAGGACAACGCCGAGCGGACGTTCCAGGTGACTGTTCCGCGCGGGCGGCTCTGGGTCCAGGGGGACAACCGGGGGAACTCCAAGGACTCGCGCCTGCACGTCGACGACGCCGGCGAGGGCTTCGTGCCTGTCGATCTGGTGGTCGGCCGACTGTGGTGGCGGGTCTGGCCGCTGGACCGCTTCGGAGGGGTCGGGGGCACCGACGCGTTCGAGCGCGTACCGCGTCCGTGACGCGGCCCCCGTTGCCCGGTTCGCTTCCGCCCAGCCGGTAGGCTCATCTGGTGCCCGAGGAGAAACGTCAACTGCCGTTGTGGCAGGAATCCCTCCTCCTGGTCGCCACGGCCCTGGTCCTGGCGCTGATCGTCAAGACCTTCTTCTTCCAGGCGTTCTACATCCCGTCGGACTCGATGGTCCCGACGATGGTCCAGGACGACAAGCTCCTGGTCGAGAAGTGGTCCTACTGGTCCGGCGGTCCCGAGCGGGGCGACATCGTCGTCTTCCGCGACCCGGGCAACTGGCTGGGCCCCGATGTCGACGAGTCGTCCAACGGCGTGCAGCGTGCCCTCGAGGTCGTGGGGCTCTTCCCGTCCGGTGGACACCTGATCAAGCGGGTCATCGGCGTCGGCGGCGATCGCGTCGTGTGCTGCGACGAGCAGGGACGCACCACGGTCAACGGCGAGCCGGTCGACGAGCCCTACCTGGCCGACCAGGAGATGAACGCCGACCAGACCTTCGACGTCAAGGTGCCGAAGGGCTACCTGTGGGTCCAGGGCGACAACCGCGGGAACTCGGCCGACTCCCGTGCTCATCTCGGTGAGCCCGGGGGAGGGTTCATTCCTGACGACGACGTGGTCGGCAAGGCATGGTTGAGGGTGTGGCCGCTCAATCGCTTCGGACTGATCAAGGACTCGAACGCGTTCGACGAGGTTCCGTGACCTCGGCGCCGACCCTGCGCGTCGAGCGCCGGCTGCTGCGCGAGGGCCGCACGGCCCTGGCGTGCAGCGACGAGGTCGGGCGCGGAGCACTCTGCGGCCCGGTCACGATCGGCATGGTCGTCGTGACCGAGCAGACCCGCACCGCACCGCAGGGCGTCCGCGACAGCAAGCTGCTCACTCCGCAGGCCCGCGAGGCGCTGGTCCCCAAGATCCGCCGCTGGGCACCGGTCCACGGCGTCGGTCACGCCAGCCCCGCCGAGATCGACGAGTACGGCATCATCGCCGCGATGCGACTGGCCGGCCACCGTGCCCTGGCCCAGCTGACCGTGCGCCCCGACGCGGTGCTCCTGGACGGCAACCACGACTACCTCAGAGTTCCCGATCAGTCCGCCCTCTTCGGGCCGCCCGACCTGATCGACGACCTGCCGCCGGTCATCACCATGATCAAGGCCGACATGCGGTGCGCCGCCGTCGCGGCAGCCAGCATTCTGGCCAAGACGACGCGCGACGCGATGATGGTCGAGCTGTCGGCCCAGCACCCCGAGTACGGCTGGCACCTGAACAAGGGGTACTCGGCGCCCGAGCACATCGCTGCGCTCGCGCAGCACGGACCGACGGTCCACCATCGCCGCTCCTGGTCGTTGCCCGGATGCGAGCCACGACCCGAAGCGGTCGTCACGATGACCGACACGACGCGAGAGGCGGTGGCCGGATGAGCGCCGAGGACCTGGAACGGTACGAGAACGAGATGGAGCTCTCGCTGTACCGCGAGTACCGCGACGTCGTGTCGATCTTCAAGTACGTGGTCGAGACCGACCGGCGCCTCTACCTGTGCAACGCGGTCGACGTGAAGGTGCGGTCGGAGTCCGGTGACGCCTACTTCGAGGTGACCATGGCCGACGCCTGGGTGTGGGACATCTACCGTCCGGCCCGCTTCGCCAAGAACGTCAAGGTGCTGACGTTCAAGGACGTCAACGTCGAGGAGCTCCAGGACTCCGACGTCAAGCTCCCTCCCTCCTGACGGCCATGTCGTCAGCACCCACCGCGGCCCCCGACGGCGCGCGGACGTTCGCCCACGTCCTGGTGAACACCCTCGTCGCCAACGTCACGACGAGCTTCCTGTGGTTCGCCCTGACCTTCTGGGTCTACCTCGAGACGCGGTCGGTCCTGGCCACCGGCATCGTCGGGGGCGCCTACATGCTGATGCTGGCGCTCTTCGCGATGCTCTTCGGCACGTTGGTCGACCGCCATCGCAAGCGCGCCGTGCTGGTCGGCTCGAGCCTCGTGACGATGGCGTCCTTCGCCGCGGCCGGGGCGCTCTACGCGGTGGTCGGGCCCGGAGCCATCGTCGACATGTCCGGTCCGTGGTTCTGGCTGTTCGCCGGCATCGTGCTGTTCGGCTCGGTCGTCGAGAGCATGCGCAACATCGCGCTGTCGACCCTCGTGACCCTGCTGGTCCCGCAGAACCGCCGGGACCGGGCCAACGGGCTGGTGGGCACGGTGCAGGGCATCGCCTTCATCGTCACCAGCGTCTTCAGCGGGCTGGCGATCGGCCAGCTGGGCATGGGGTGGACGCTGCTGATCGCCAACGTCCTGACGATCGCGACGCTGGTGCACCTGTTCTTCGTGCAGATCGCGGAGGACCGTCCCGAGTTCGCGGCGGACGCGGTCCCGACGGTGGACGTGCGGGGTGCGCTCGCGGCCATCGCGCTCGTGCCGGGGCTGTTCGCGCTCATCGTCCTGACCACCTTCAACAACCTGGTCTCGGGCGTCTTCATGGCACTCATGGACCCGTACGGGCTCACGCTCTTCACCGTCGAGCAGTGGGGGCTCATCTTCGGACTGGCCTCGACCGGGTTCATCCTCGGCGGTCTGATGATCGCCCGGTGGGGACTGGGCGCCAACCCGCTGCGCACGATGCTGTGGGTGCTGGTCGCGATGGGGGTCATCAACGCGACGTTCACCCTGCGGGAGTGGCCGTGGCTGTGCATCGGCGGCATCTGGCTGTTCCTGCTGCTGGTGCCGGCGGTCGAGGCCGCCGAGCAGACGATCATCCAGCGGGTCGTCCCGTTCCGCAGTCAGGGACGTGTCTTCGGATTCGCGCAGGCCTTCGAGTCGGCCGCTGCTCCGGTGACGGCGTTTCTCGTCGCGCCGATCGCGGAGTTCTGGGTCATCCCGCACCTCGACTCCGAGGCCGGAGCGCAGCAGTGGGCGTGGCTCGTGGGCCACGGCGACGCACGGGGGATCGCGCTGATCTTCTGGTTCGCGGGCCTGGTCATGGTGTTCCTGGCGCTGGCGGCCTTCGGGACCCGGGCGTACCGGATCCTGTCCGAGCGCTACCGCGACGGTGAGGTCGTCGCGGAATCCTCCGACCCCTGAGGTCCGTCCACAGTCCCGTGGCCCGGGGCCAGCGTGTCCACAGGCCCTCCGCAGAGCCTTCTCGGGGTCGCGCCGAGCCGGAAGGCTCGCCCCATGACCTACGCGCGCAACCAAGCCCTCGGTGCCTACGGCGAACGCATCGCCGCGGACCACCTCCGGGGTCTCGGCATGGTGATCCTGGCCCGCAACTGGACCTGCCACCACGGCGAGATCGACATCGTCGCCCGCGACGGGGACACGCTCGTGGTGTGCGAGGTCAAGACCCGGACCAGCACGAGTCACGGCACGGCACTCGAGTCGGTGACCGATCGCAAGCTCACCCAGTTGCGGCGCTCCCTCTCGCGGTGGCTGGACCTGCACCAGGTCCACCCGGACGGCGTCCGCATCGACGTCGTGACGGTGTGGGTGCCGCGCAGCGGGGGACCGCAGGTCGAGCGCATCGCCGGGGTGGCCTGATGGCGGCCATCGCATCGATCGCGCTCGACGGCCTCGCGGGTCGACCCGTCGAGGTCGAGGTGGACATCGCCTCGGGCCTCTCCGCCACCGTCGTGGTGGGCCTGGCCGACACGACCGTCAGCGAGGCCCGCAACCGGGTGCGCTCCGCCGTCGTGAACTCCGGGACGGCGTGGCCCGACACGCGCGTCACGATCAACCTCGCGCCGTCGAACCTGCCCAAGAGTGGTCCGCACTACGACCTCGCGATGGGGCTGGGGGTCTTCGTCGCCAAGTCGGTCGTACCGACCGAGGGGTTGGCGCGCACCGTGTTCCTCGGTGAGTTGGCGCTCGACGGACGACTGCGGGCGGTCCGCGGTGTCCTGCCGGCCACGCTCGCCGCGGCCGAGGCCGGTTTCGAGCGGGTCTTCGTCCCCGAGTCCAACCTCGCCGAGGCACGTCTCGTGCCCACCATCGAGGTGGTCGGGGTGCGCTCACTGCGCCAGGTCGTCGCGATGCTGCG
Source organism: Aeromicrobium senzhongii (assembly GCF_014334735.1). Lineage (NCBI taxonomy): Bacteria > Bacillati > Actinomycetota > Actinomycetes > Propionibacteriales > Nocardioidaceae > Aeromicrobium > Aeromicrobium senzhongii. The sequence continues at coordinate 1,948,198 of NZ_CP060587.1, read as the reverse complement.
CGGCGAGGAGGAGCCGGACGATCCGCCGGTGCCGCCCTTGGACGAGTCCGCCGATGCCGCCTGGAGCCGGGTGATCCCGTCCGGTCGGCTCGACCTGACCGATGTGGTCGGTCAGGACGACGCCTGCCTGGCCACGGTCATCGCCGCCAGCGGTGGCCACCACCTGCTCCTCACGGGCCCGCCGGGTGTCGGCAAGACGATGCTGGCGCAGCGCTTGCCCGCGCTGCTGCCCGATCTCGAGCCGGAGGACTCCCTCGAGGTCAGTGCGCTGCACTCGCTCGCCGGCGTGCTGCCGTCGGACGTGCCCATGCTCATCCGGCCCCCGTTCCTCGAGCCCCACCACACGGCCAGCGCCGCAGCGGTGGTGGGCGGCGGGAGTCGCGTGGTCCGCCCCGGTGCCATGTCGTTGGCCCATCACGGGGTGCTGTTCCTCGACGAGGCTCCCGAGTTCGCCATCAACGTGCTCGAGGCGCTGCGCCAGCCGCTCGAGAGCGGACAGGTCGTGGTCTCGCGCTCGGCTCAGACGGCGGTGTTCCCGGCTCGCTTCCAACTCGTCCTGGCCACCAACCCGTGTCCGTGCGGACACGCCGGATCGGTCATGCAGCGGTGTGAGTGCTCGGCGGCCACCCGCCGTCGGTACGCCGATCGTCTGTCCGGGCCGATCCGCGACCGGATCGACATCCACCGCACCCTGGTCGAGCCGTCCCGGCGCGAGCTCGTCCACGGACTCGGCGCCCGTCCCGCGATGGCCGACCTGGCGGCTCGGGTCGCCGAGGCCCGCGCTCGTCAGCGGCGGCGTCTGGCGGGCACCCCGTGGCGCGTCAACGCGGCCGTCCCCGGAGTGGACCTGCGCAAGGGGTGGCCGGCCGAGGAGGAGGGAACCCGGTTGCTCGAGCACCAGGTGCGCGGGCACAAGGTCACCCCGCGCTCAGCCGATCGGGTCCTGCGGCTCGCCTGGAGCATCGCCGACCTGTGCGGCCACGACCGGCCGACGATCGACGACGTGCAGACGGCGCTGGACCTGCGCCGGGGCAGCCCGATCGGCGGAGACGTCGCGCGACTCCTGGAGGCCGCGTGACCAGGAGTCCCACCCGCGCCGCGATGATGCTCTCGCTCGTGGCCGAGGCGGGCGATCCCCGGCTCGTGACGTGGCGCGAGCGCTGCGACCCCCTCGAGCTGTGGCAGTCCGTCGTGCGCGGTGGCGCCGAGATCCCGGACCGGTGGCATGACGGCGCGGCGGCCGCGCCGCGGCAGGCGGACGCCGCCTTGCGCCGGGCCGACGTGGTCGGGGCGCGGTGGGTCGTCCCGGGCTCGCCGGGATGGCCCGTGGCCCTGGATGACCTCGACCAGCTCGAGGGCATCGGACAGGTCACCGGGGCCCCGCTGGGGCTGTGGGTTCGCGGCGGCGGTGACCTCACGTCGATCGCCTCGGCGCCGATCGCGGTCGTCGGGGCACGTGGGTGCACGACGTACGGGGCCGAGGCCGCCAGCGACATCGCCGCCGACTGCGCCGACCAGGGTCACGCCGTCATCAGCGGCGCTGCCTTCGGGATCGATGCGTGCGCCCACCGCGGCGCCCTGCTCGGCGGTGGTCCCACCGTCGCGGTGATGGCCTGCGGCGTCGACGTCGACTACCCGCGCGCCCACGCCGCACTGCTGCGACGCATCGCGGAGGAGGGCCTCGTGATCAGTGAGTTCCCACCCGGCGCGCAACCGCAGCGGCACCGCTTCCTCGTACGCAACCGGATCATCGCGGCCCTGAGCGTCGGGGTGGTGGTCGTGGAGGCGGCCGGGCGCAGCGGATCGCTCAACACGCTGCACTGGGCCGACCAGCTGGGACGCACGACCATGGCGGTCCCTGGACCGATCACGGCGCAGGCGTCCTGTGGAACGCATCGGGCAATCCGCGAGGGCAAGGCGCTGCTCGTCACCTCGGGCCGCGACGTCGTGGCCGACACGTTCGGCCTGGTCGACGACGGGCTGCCGCACGTGGGCCCGGCCGCGCGGCGGGTCTGGGTGCGGCTCGAGGCGGAACCGCAGCCGGCCGAGCAGATCGCCTCGGCACTGCGTCTCAGTCCTGTCGCGGTCCATCGGGCCCTGCGCGAGTTGCGCGGGCACGGCGTGGTGTCGGTCACGGAGGCCGGATGGTCTCGCGACATCACGGGTCCCACCGAACCCGGGCGGGTAGGTTGATACCCGTGAACGAATGGTCGGCGATGGATCCCGCTGAGGCGGATGAGGTCTTCGCCCACTGGGAGCGGACGTACAGTTCCCGCGACGGAGTCTGGTCCGGTCACGTGAACGTCGCGCTGGCACGGGTCGCTGCCGACCTGACGCCGGGCACGGCTCTGGACCTCGGTGCGGGAGAGGGCGGGGACGCCCTGTGGCTGGCCGAGCGGGGGTGGGACGTCACCGGCATCGACATCTCGCCGACGGCCCTGGCCCGGGCCGAGGTGGCCGCCGAGCGTGCCGGCCTGAGCGAGCGAGTCACGTGGGTCGCCGCGGACCTCGACACCTGGTCCTCGCCGCGACGATTCGATCTCGTGACCGCCTCGTTCCTGCAGTCGCCGGTCCGGCTGGACCGGGCCCGGATCCTGCGGTCCGCCGCGGGTCGCGTCGCCGAGGGCGGGCACCTGTTGGTCATCGCCCATGCCGAGGCGCCGCCGTGGGCCCATGACCACGAGCATGAGCACGCACCCGTCGACGCCGCGGACTTCCCGTCGCCGGCGGACGATCTGCAGATGCTGGACCTGCCGGCCGACTCCTGGCGCACGGTGATCGCCGAGGTCCGTGACCGGCGCGCGTTCGCGCCGAACGGTGACGAGGTCGTGCTCCGGGACAGCGTCCTGCTGCTGCAGCGCACCTGAGCGACGGCGACCGCCTCAGGTGTGCAGCGGTCGGTCCGACGCGCGGCCGTGACCGAGTTGCTCCAGCGCGTGGTCGATGAACCCCTCGAGCACCTCGAGACCCTCGCGCACGGCCCCCGTCGACCCGGCGAGGTTGACCACCAGGGTCGTTCCACTGATGCCAGCCGTGCCTCGTGAGAGGGCGGCGTGCGGCGTCGTGAGCAGGCCACGGGCCCGGATCGCCTCGGCGATCCCCGGCGCGGGGCGGTCGATGATCGCGGCGGTCGCCTCCGGAGCGTGGTCGTCCGCCGTGAGGCCGGTGCCGCCGGTGGTCAGCACCAGAGCGCATCGCTCGTCGACGAGTCGGCGCAGCACGGCCTCGACCTCGGGACCGTCCGGCACCACGTGCGGCCCGGTGACGTCGAAGCCGTGGGCCCGTCCCCAGTCGGCGATCCGGGGTCCCGTGAGGTCCTCGCGCCGGCCGTCCGCGGCACGCGTCGAGGAGACCACGACCCCGAGCCGACGCCGGGCCGACTCAGTCATCGCGTTCCCAGTCGTGCGTGCCGCCCGACTTGGACTCGACCCGGACCGACTCGATCACGGCGGTCGCGTCGACGGCCTTGACCATGTCGAACAAGGTCAGCGCGGCGACGCTGACCGCGGTGAGCGCCTCCATCTCAACGCCCGTGGGCGCGGTGGTGGCGACGGTCGCCTCGATGTGGACGGCGTCCGCCAGGGCGCGGAAGTCGATCGTGATCGCCGAGAGCGGCAGCGGATGGCACATCGGCACGAGGAACGGCGTCTGCTTGGCGGCGAGGATTCCCGCGATCCGGGCCGTCGCGAGTGCCTCGCCCTTCGGGAGGTCGCCGGCCATGATCCGGGCGACCACGTCGGCACGCGTACGCAGCCGTCCCGAGGCCCTGGCCTCGCGCCGCGTCGTGGCCTTGCCGGACACGTCGACCATGTGCGCGCTGCCATCGGCGCGGTAGTGCGACAGTCCCGCGTCGCCGGCTCCCTCACTCATGCGATCCTCCACCACTCCACGGTATCCCCGGCGTCGCATGCCGTGACGTTCTCGGGCACGAGGACCAGCAGCTCGGCCCGCGCGTAGGAGACGGGCAGGTGCGATCCTGCCGCACCGACGAGACTCACGCTGCCGTCGGGCTGCAGCCGGCCGCGCCGGACCTGCAGGCGGCCCGGCGGCGAGGTGAGCGGCTCTGCCAGGGGCCCGGTCCCGGACGGGCGCTGGGCGATGCGCCCGGCCGCCCGGGCCAGAGGGGGGCGCAGGAACAGCTCGAACGAGACCAGGACGCTGACCGGGTTGCCCGGCAGGCACACGACCGGCACCACCCGGTCGTCGTGGTGCCACGCCGCCAGGCCCTGGGGTCCGCCGGGCTGCACCGCGACGTGGTCGAACCATGCGCCCGGACGGGGCTCGAGCACCTGACGCACCACCTCGCGGGTCCCGGCGCTGACACCGCCGGTCGTGACGATGAGGTCGGTCTGCGGCGCCAACCGGTCCAGGAGCGCCTCGAGCTCTCCCGGGTCGTCCGGCACGAGGTGTGCGCTCGCCTCCAGCCCGAGCTCGTGGGCGTGGGCGAGCAGGACGCGCGAATTCGAGTCCGGGACCGCGCCGCTGACCAGTTCCGCGCCGGTGGCGACGATCGCCAGTCTCAGGGCAGGGGCGACCTCGACAGTGTCGATGCCGGCCACGACCAGGGCGCCGACAGCCGCGGGGTGCAGGGGAGCGCCGGCCTCCAGGACGGCCTCGCCTTCCCGGACGTCGGTGCCGCGTCCTCGGACGAACGTGCCGGACGCGACGGGCTCGGTGAACTCGACGAGGGCGCCTCCGTCGACGGGTCCGAACTCACCGGACCGCGTCCTCTCCACCGGGACGACGGCGTCCGCGCCCGGGGGCAGCGGCGCGCCGGTCATGATCGGTGCGACGGTGCCGGGAGCGAGTCGCGGGGGAGCGGCATCGCCCGCGACGACGTGCGCGACGGTCGGCAGAGCCACCGGAGCCTCTCCCGCGCGCGCCAGGTCGGCCGCATGCACGGCGAACCCGTCCATCTGGCTGTTGTCGAACCCGGGGACGTCGAGACGGGAGACGGCCGGCGCCGCGAGTCGGCCGGAGAGGGCGGCGGTCACGGGCTGCTCGACGGGTCGGTCCTGCGCTCGCCGGTGCGCGGCACGCGAGATCATCGCAGCGACCTCACGGGCGTGCTCGTCGACCGATCTGCTCATCTCGACTCCTGTCGATGTCGCATCTGAGCCGATAACATCGATTTCATGGCTCAGGTGCGGATTTTAGACGCCGCGGACTTCCTCGGTGTCAGCACCGACACCGTACGCCGACTGGTCACCGCCGGCCGACTGCCCGCGGACAAGGACGCCTCGGGCCGCACGGTGGTGGACGGGCGTGCCCTGGCGGAGTACGTGCGGGCCGAGGGCCGGTCCGTCACGGACCCGACCGCCGTGCGCAGGTCGGCACGCAACCGGTTCGTCGGGATCGTCACCGAGGTGATCAGCGACCGCGTCATGTCCCAGGTCGAGCTGCAGTGTGGTCCCCACCGGGTCGTCTCGCTGGTCAGTACCGAGTCGGTGCGCGAGCTGGGGCTCGAGCCCGGCGTCGTGGCGGTCGCGGTGGTCAAGGCGACGAACGTGGCGCTGGAGACCCCCGGCGGGGCCCCGTGAGGCGAGCACTCGCGGCTGCCGCGGCGGCGCTCGTGCTGTGGGGGACCGCCGCGTGTGGGGCGGGGAGTGCCGAGACGAACAGCCGCACGGTCACCGTGTTCGCCGCCGCCTCACTGGCTCCGGCGTTCACCGAGATCGCCCGGGACTTCGAGGACCGGCACGAGGGCGTGGACGTGCGGCTCTCCTTCGCGGGCTCGTCCGCCCTGGCCGCCCAGATCCTCGACGGCGCGCCGGCGGACGTGTTCGCGCCGGCGGACGAGCCCACGATGGCGCGGGTCCAGCAGGACAGCGTGGCCGAGCTGTCCCCGGTCGTCTTCGCCACCAACACCCTCGTGCTCGTGGTGCCGGCGGGCGACCCCGCCCGCATCACGTCGGTCGAGGACCTCTCCGACGAGGGGGTGAGGCTCGTCCTGTGCGCGGAGCAGGTGCCGTGCGGAGCGGCGTCGCGGCGGCTGCTCGAGGCCACCGGGACGCGCGTCGACCCGGTCAGCGAGGAGCAGTCCGTCTCCGACGTCCTGGGGAAGGTCACCGCCGGCCAGGCCGACGCGGGCCTCGTCTACCGCACCGATGCGCTGGCGGCGGGTGAGCGGGTGCGCAGCGTCGAGGTCCCCGGTGCCGCGGCGGTGGTGAACCGCTATCCGGTCGCCGCGCTGGGCGGGCCTGACCGATCCGCGCTGGCTGCGAAGTTCGTCGACTTCGTGTCCGGCGACGAGGCCCGGACGGTGCTCACCACCGCAGGTTTCGGGACACCGTGAAGCGCACCGACGTTCCCGCGTGGGTCATGGTGCCGGCCCTGGTCGGCCTCGCCCTGCTGGTCCTTCCGGTGGCGGGGCTGGTGCTGCGCGTCGAGTGGCGCGACTTCCTCTCGCTGGTGACGACCGAGGAGTCACGCGCGGCCCTCGGGCTGAGCCTGCGCACCGCGGCGGCCAGCACCGCGCTGTGCGTCGTCCTCGGTGTGCCGCTCGCCCTGGCGCTGGCCCGCTCGTCGGCGCGCTGGGCGTCGGTGGTGCGGGCGCTCGTGCTGCTGCCGCTGGTGCTGCCGCCCGTCGTCGGGGGCATCGCGCTGCTGGCGACGTTCGGCCGCCGGGGCTGGCTGGGTCAGCACCTGGAGGCCTTCGGGATCGAGATCGCCTTCACGACCGTCGCCGTCGTCCTGGCGCAGACGTTCGTCTCCCTGCCCTTCCTGGTGGTGACACTCGAAGGCGCCCTGCGTGCCGTCGATCCCGGCTATGCCGACGTGGCCGCGACCCTCGGAGCCGCGCCGTCGCGGGTGCTGTCGCGGGTCTCGCTCCCGCTCGTGGCGCCGGGACTGATCGCCGGCACCGTGCTGTCGTTCGCCCGTGCGCTGGGCGAGTTCGGCGCGACCGTGACCTTCGCCGGCAGCCTCCAGGGGGTCACCCGCGCGCTGCCCACCGAGATCTACCTGCAGCGTGAGGTGAACCCCGATGCCGCGATCGCGCTGTCCTTCCTGCTGGTGGCGGTGGCCCTCGTGGTGATCGCTCTGGTGCACCGTCCGGGGCGGTCCCCGTGGTGAGCCTCACCGCCCGGGTGGATGACCCGGGACGGGCGATGGCGCTGGAGATCGACGTGGCCGACGGCGAGACGCTGGCGGTCCTCGGCCCGAACGGAGCGGGGAAGTCGACGTTGCTCGCGACGGTCGCCGGGCTGTGGCGACCGGCCGACGGCCACGTGATGGCAGGGGAGCAGGTGCTGGCCGCGACGGGCGTGTGGGTGCCTCCGCACCGACGCTCGGTGGCGCTGCTGGGTCAGGCGCCTCGGCTGTTCCCTCATCTGACCGTGCGCGAGAACGTCGCGTTCGGCCCGCGGAGCCGAGGGCTGGCGGACGCGACGGTGCGCGGGGACGCCTGGCTCGACCGGGTGGGCGGTTCGGCGCTCGCCGATCGGCGCCCGCGCGAGCTCTCGGGTGGACAGGCCCAGCGCGTGGCGATCGCCCGGGCCCTGGCGGTCGAGCCGGACGTCGTCCTGCTGGACGAGCCGCTGGCCGCGCTCGACGTCGAGGCGGTGCCCGCGTTGCGGCGGCTGTTGCGGATGGTCCTGGAGGACACCACCACCGTGCTGGTGACGCACGATCCCCTGGATGCGCTGTCGCTCGCCGATCGGGCGGTCGTGGTCGAGTCCGGCCGGATCGTCCACGAGGGGCCGACGCGCGAGGTGCTGCTCCACCCGCGCAGCGCGTTCGGGGCGGCACTGGCCGGTGTGAACCTCGTCGAGGGAGTGGCGACGAGCGCGGACCGATTGCGCGCGGCAGACGGTCGGGAGTTGACGGGCATCGCCGTGACACCGCTGGCCGTCGGGGCGAGGGCCACCGCGACCTTCGCCCCGACGGCCGTGGCCGTGCACCGGGAGCGGCCGGCGGGCAGCCCGCGGAACGTCCTGCCGGGGACGGTCGGCGCGATCGAGTCCCGAGGTGCGACGTGCCGGATCGAGGTCTCCGGCTGGATCGCGGACGTCACCCCGGCTGCGGCGGCCGAGTTGCAGCTCGTCCCCGGTGACGACGTCTGGCTGAGCATCAAGGCCACGGAGGTCCGCCTGGACCCGGTGTGATCGTCGACAGCCGACGCGGAGACGATGCGGATGCTGTTGCACCGGACCGAGCCGGCACCGGCGCGGCGCCGCCCGCCGCGACCCACGTCCGTGGATCCGGGCCGAGGCGATGCGAGAGTGGGTCCGTGGGTGACTTCTCCGAGGCCTGGGCGCGCACGCTGGCCGACTACGAGCGGCACCTGTGCGAGGAGCGCGACCTGTCGGAGCACACGGTGCGGGCCTACCTGACCGACCTCGCGAGCCTGGCGGAGCACGCGACCTTGCTGCACGTGGCCGACCCGGCCGAGCTCACGATCCGGACGTTGCGCAGCTGGCTGGCGAACCTGCAGACGCGGGGTCGCGCGCGCACCACGATGGCCCGGCGCTCGACGGCCGCCCGGGTCTTCACGGCCTGGCTCGAGCGCACCGGTCGCGCGACGAGTGATGCCGGGGCCCTCCTGGCCGCTCCGAAGGCCCACCGCACGCTGCCCCCCGCGCTGAACCAGATCGACATGCGCGCCGTCGTCGACGCGATCGTGGACTCCGTCGAGGACGACGGTCCCACCGGTCTGCGGGACCTCGCGATCATCGAGATGCTCTGGGCGACCGGTGTCCGGGTGGGCGAGCTGGTGGGAGCCGACGTCGACGACCTCGACACGTCGCGCCGGGTGCTGCGCGTCCTGGGCAAGGGCGCCAAGGAGCGGATGGTCCCGTACGGCGTGCCCGCTGCCGACGCCCTGTCCGCCTGGCTGGAGCGGGGACGACCCGCGCTGGCCGTGGCCGGGAGCGGACCGGCGCTCTTCCTCGGTGCGCGGGGCGGACGGATCGACGCGCGGGTCGTGCGCCGCATCGTGCATGAGCGGGTCGCGGCGGTGCCCGACGCGCCCGACGTCGGTCCGCACGGCCTGCGCCACACGGCCGCCACCCATCTGCTCGAGGGCGGAGCCGACCTGCGGTCCGTGCAGGAGCTGCTGGGGCACGCCTCGATGGGGACGACGCAGATCTACACCCACGTGAGCGCCGACCGGCTGCGCGCGGCCTTCACCCAGGCTCACCCCCGCGCCTGACCCGCACCCGGACGGCCCAGCGGGTCGACGGGCCGTCCGTCGACGAGCCGCATGAAGTGCAGATGGCACCCGGTCGAGGCGCCCGTCGAGCCGACCCGCCCGACGACGGTGCCGGCCCCGATCCGCTCCCCGACGCGCACCGCGAGGGACGACAGGTGCGAGTAGGAGGTGACGGCGCCGGCCGCGTGGCGGATCTCGACCTGCAGGCCGTAGGCGCCGTTCGCGCCGGCACGACCGACCTGTCCGGCGCCCGCCGCCGGGACGGAGGTGCCGCACGGCGCGCCGATGTCGACGCCGTCGTGGAGCTTGCGCACGCCGGTGAGCGGATGGACGCGCATCCCGTAGGCGGAGGTCACAGGGCCGTCGAGGGGCAGGTCGCCGCCGACGAGGTCCGGTGGGTCGGGCGGCGTCCCCTCCGGATCGATCAACCGGTAGGAGCCGGACGTCGCCAGCAGGTCGGCCGGATCGAGGTACCGCTCGCCACGCAGCCGGCCGAGGTTCAGACAGGTCCGTCGGCACGACGGGTGGCCGCCCAGCAACCGGCCCAACGGCTGACCGGCGGTCACGGCGTCGCCGACGCGAACGGCGGGGGAGACCGGCTGGTAGGTGGACCGCTCGTCGCCGTGGGTGACGGTGATCGTCCAGATCCCGGCCACCCGACCGGCGAAGGTGACGCGCCCGGCGGCCACGGCCCGGACGGTCTGGCCGGCACGGCCGGGGATGTCGACGCCGCGGTGTCCGGCTCCGTAGTCCGACGCGGGTGGGTCGAAGGGGCGGTCGATCCGGTGGTCGCCCAGGGGCCACTGCCATGGCGAGGCGTGAGCGGGCGACGCGATCGCCATCACGAGGACGGTCAGCAGGAGCAGGCGGAGTCGGGCCATGAGGACGAGCCAAGCGCCCGGGAGTCCCCGGCGGAACCCGGCCGCCGACCCCTGTGGACGGGCCGATCGACGGCCCCGGCCGGTGTGGACGGCCCGCGCTTCGCCCTCCGGTGGTGCCGATTTCCTCGGGACGTGGGCCGTGCACTAGACTTGACCCATCTGCCTTCCGGGGCGGAAATTCGCGTGTCCTCTCCCGTGACGTGAGAACCGAACGGGGCGCGGCCCGGGTCCTGATTTTCGTCGGGTGGCCCGCGTCGGACACCAGGGCATCGTCGACCGGCGGTGCGTCAACTTGGTTTGAAAGGAAGTACGGCCATGGCCGTCGTCACCATGCGTCAGCTGCTCGAGAGCGGCGTTCACTTCGGGCACCAGACCCGTCGTTGGAACCCCAAGATGAAGCGATTCATCATGACCGAGCGCAACGGCATCTACATCATCGATCTGCAGCAGTCGCTGTCCTACATCGACTCGGCGTACGAGTTCGTCAAGAGCACCGTCGCCCGCGGCGGCACGATCCTGTTCGTCGGCACCAAGCGCCAGGCGCAGGAGCCCGTCGAGGAGCAGGCCAAGCGCGTGGGCATGCCCTACGTCAACCAGCGCTGGCTCGGCGGCATGCTGACCAACTACCAGACGATGTCGCAGCGTCTGCAGCGCATGAAGGAGCTCGAGGAGGTCGACTTCGACGACGTCGCGGGCTCCAACCGCACGAAGAAGGAACTCCTTCAGATGCGTCGCGAGTACATCAAGCTCAACCGCACCCTGGGCGGCATCCGCGACATGGGCCGCGTGCCCAACGCCGTGTGGATCGTCGACACCAAGAAGGAGCACCTCGCGGTCGACGAGGCCAAGAAGCTGAACATCCCGATCGTCGCGATCCTCGACACCAACTGCGATCCCGATGACGTCGACTACCCGATCCCGGGCAACGACGACGCGATCCGCTCGGTCGGCCTGCTGACGCGGGTCATCGCCGACGCCGTGGCCGATGGCCTCATGTCGCGTGGTGGCGCCAAGACCGGCGAGGAGACCCCGGGCCAGGAGCTCGGCGCCGAGGAGCCGCTGGCCGACTGGGAGAAGGAGCTGCTCGCCTCGAAGGCCGCCGCTCCCGCCGCTGAGGCCCCCACGGCCGACGCTGCTGAGGCGCCTGCTGCCGACGCCGCTGAGGCGCCTGCCGCCGAGGCCCCCGCTGCCGAGGCCCCCGCGGCCGACGCTGCTGAGGCTCCGGCCGCCGAGGCCCCCGCGGTCGAGACGCCCGCCCAGTCCTGAGCCATCCCTGACCATCTGCCGGCCCGACGTGACCCGTCGGGCCGGCGTCACCAGAACCGAGGACGAAACATGGCAATCACCGCTGCCGATGTGAAGAAGCTCCGCGACGCCACGGGCGCCGGGATGATGGACGCCAAGAAGGCCCTCACCGAGGCCGAGGGCGACTTCGACAAGGCCGTCGAGATCCTGCGGATCTCGGGTGCCGCCAAGGCCGCCAAGCGCGGCGCCGAGCGTGAGGCCTCGTCGGGTCTCGTCGCGAACTCGGGCTCGGCGCTCGTCGAGCTGAACTCCGAGACGGACTTCGTCGCCAAGAACGACCAGTTCATCGCCCTGGCCGAGCGCCTGGCTGCCGCGGCCGATGCCGCCAAGCCGGCCGACGCCGCGGAGTTCGCGAACCTCACCCTCGACGACGGCAAGACGGTCGCCGAGACGATCAGCGCCCTGGCCGCCGTCATCGGCGAGAAGCTCGAGCTCGGTCGCGTCAGCGCCCGGTCGGGTCAGGTCGCCACCTACATGCACCGTCGTGCCAGCGACCTGCCGCCGGCCGTCGGCGTGCTGGTCGAGTACGAGGGTGACAACGAGGACGCCGCCCGCGGCATCGCGATGCAGATCGCGGCCATGCGCCCGCGTTGGCTGACCCGCGAGGACGTGCCCGCCGAGACCGTCGCCAAGGAGCGCGAGATCGCCGAGGCCACGGCCAAGGAGGAGGGCAAGCCCGAGCAGGCTCTGCCCAAGATCGTCGAGGGTCGCGTCAACGGGTTCTTCAAGGAGAACGTGCTGCTGGACCAGGCGAGCGTCACCGACAACAAGAAGACGGTCAAGGCCGTCGCGGAGGAAGCCGGCATCACCATCAAGGGCTTCAGCCACATCGAGGTCGGCGCCTGAGCCGCACCTGATCGACGAGGGCCCCGTGGAGCGATCCACGGGGCCCTCGTGCATTTCCCGGGCTTCTCGGCAGTCACTCCAGTGCGCGGGCACCGAAGTCGACGCTGCGTGCACCAGCGGGGACGCCATCGGATAATCTCGTACCCATGGCTCGCCGTGTTCTTCTCAAACTTTCCGGTGAGGTCTTCGGTGGAGGAGCCACGGGCATCGACCCGGACGTCGTCAACGACGCGGCCGAGCAGGTCGCCCAGGCGGTCCGCGAGGGCGTGCAGGTCGCGATCGTCGTCGGTGGCGGCAACTTCTTCCGCGGGGCCGAGCTCAGCCAGCGGGGCATGGAACGTGCCCGCGCCGACTACATCGGCATGCTGGGCACCGTCATGAACGCGCTCGCGCTGCAGGACTTCATCGAGAAGCAGGGCGTCGAGACGCGCGTCCAGTCCGCGATCGCCATGGCGCAGGTCGCCGAGCCGTACATCCCGCGCCGCGCCATCCGGCACATGGAGAAGGGCCGCGTCGTGATCTTCGGCGCCGGCGCCGGCATGCCGTACTTCTCGACCGACACGGTTTCGGCCCAGCGCGCCCTGGAGATCAAGGCCGACGTCGTGCTGATGAGCAAGAACGGCGTCGACGGGGTCTACGACTCCGACCCCCGCAGCAACCCCGAGGCCCAGCGCTTCGACAGCATCACCTTCAACGAAGCCCTCCAGCGCAACCTGCAGGTGGTCGACGCGGCCGCCTTCGCGCTGTGCATGGAGAACGAACTGCCCATGATGGTGTTCAACATGAACGACGAGGGTGCGGTGACCCGTGCCCTGCGTGGTGAGATGATCGGAACACTCGTCCACGCGTGAGCGTGGGCACCCGACGATGCAACGGAGCATGACGTGATCGACGAGACACTGCGCGATGCCGAGACCCGGATGAAGAAGGCGGTCGAGCACACTCGCGACGAATTCGAGGGAATCCGGACCGGCCGCGCGCACCCCGCGATGTTCGCGCAGATCACGGCGGACTACTACGGGACGCCCACGCCGCTGCAGCAGCTGGCCAGCTTCCAGGTCCCCGAGGCGCGCACCGTGATCATCGCGCCCTACGACCTCGGGGCGAAGTCCGCCATCGAGAAGGCCATCCGCGACTCCGACCTCGGCGTCAACCCCTCCGACGACGGCAAGGTGCTGCGGGTGACGCTGCCCGAGCTGACCGAGGAGCGCCGCAAGGAGTACATCAAGCTCGCCAAGTCCAAGGCCGAGGACGGCCGCATCGCGGTCCGCGGCGTGCGCCGCAGCGCCAAGCAGGCGATGGACAAGGCCGAGAAGGACTCCGAGATCAGCAAGGACGACGTCACCGGCGCCGAGAAGCGCCTCGACGCGCTGACCAAGAAGCACGTCGACATCATCGACGAGGCCCTGAAGTCCAAGGAAGCAGAGCTCCTTGACGTCTGACGTCCCGACACCCGATCCGGCTGCGCAGAAGAAGACCGGCCGTGCCGGTCGGGACCTGCCGGCCGCGATCGCCGTCGGCGTCACCCTCGTCGCCGTCGTCCTGCTGTCGCTGATCTGGTTCAAGGACCTGTTCGGCATCGTCGTCGTCGTGGCGCTCGTCGTCGCGGCGTTCGAGCTCTCCCGGGCGCTCGCCACCGCGGGCATCCGCGTGCCGTTGCCGCCCGTGCTGGCCGGCGGCGTCACGATGCTCGTCGTCGGCTACTACGACGACATGGAGACCGCCACGGCCGTGATGGCCCTGACGGTCATCGCGACGATGGCCTGGCGGCTGCGGTCGGGCAGCGCCGGGTTCGTGCGCGACGCGACCGCGGGCATCTTCCTGCTGTCGTACCTGTTCCTCATGGGCACGTTCGTCCTGCGGATGCTCACCGCCGACGACGGCCCCTGGCGGGTCGTGGCGTTCATCCTGGTCACGATCGCCTCCGACATCGGCGGCTACGCGGCCGGCGTGCTCTTCGGCAAGCACCCGATGGCTCCGACCATCTCGCCGAAGAAGTCGTGGGAGGGCTTCGCGGGCTCCATGGTGGCCAGCGTCGCCGCGGGCATCCTGATCGTGGTCTTCGCGCTCGAGGGCCCGTGGTGGGCCGGTCTGGTGCTGGGCATCGCAGGCGTCTGCTTCGCGACGCTGGGCGACCTGTGCGAGTCGCTCATCAAGCGCGACGTCGGGATCAAGGACATGGGCGACCTGCTCCCCGGCCACGGCGGACTCATGGACCGGCTCGACTCGCTCATCGCCGTCGCGCCCGTCGCGTACCTGGTGATGTACCTCCTGGTCTGAGGCCATGACCGTCCTGCGCGACTACGCCGCCTCGGTGATCCAGCCGACGCTGGGCCAGTCGGCCGCCCCCTACGACGAGGTCGCCAGTCCCGACGGGACTCTGCGCGCGGCCTGGAAGCGGTTGGCGGCCGAGGCGGTCGACGTGACCCTGCCGGAGCTCACCCGGGCAAGCGACGAGATCGCGCGGCTGCTGGCCGACGAGGGCGTCGTCTACACGCCGCCGGGTGGTCAACAGCGGTCCTGGCGGCTCGATCCCGTCCCGCTGGTCATCTCGGCCGACGAATGGGCGACGCTCGAGAAGGGCCTGGCGCAGCGCGCCGAGCTGCTCAACGCGATCCTCGTCGACCTCTACGGCCCGCAGGAGCTGCTCGCGCGCGGGACGCTGCCGCCGGGCATCGTGTTCGGCCACAGTGGCTTCCTGCGCGCCGTCGCGCGGGCGACGGCGGCGCACCAGCGCCAGCTCGTGATCACCGGAACCGATCTGGGCCGTACTCCGACGGGGGAGTGGCAGGTCCTCGCCGACCGCGCGCAGGCCCCGTCGGGCATCGGCTTCGCGATGGAGAACCGCCGGGTGCTCTCGCGCGTGCTGCCGGTCGCGTACCGCGAGGCGGGCCTGCACCGCCTGGCCCCGTTCTTCCAGGTGCTGCGGGTGTCGCTCATGCAGGCCGCCCCGCCCACGGTCGAGAATCCGCGCGTCGTCGTCCTGTCGCCCGGGCCGACTTCCGAGACGGCCTACGACCAGGCCTTCATCGCGTCGACCCTCGGCTTCCCGTTGGTCGAGGGCACGGACCTCGTGGCCCGGGACGGCGCGGTGTGGATGCGCGTGCTCGGCCGCCTGGAGCGCGTCGACGTGATCCTGCGTCGCGTGGATGCGGAGTGGAGCGATCCGCTCGAGTTGCGCGGCGAGTCCCAGCTGGGCGTCACCGGCCTCACCGAGGCGGTGCGCCGCGGGACGGTGACCGTCATCAACGGACTCGGCTCGGGCGTCGTCGAGAACGCGGCCCTCATACCCTTCATGTCCGAGATGTGCGAGCAGCTCCTCGACGAGCCGCTGCGCCTGCCCGGTGTACCGACCGTGTGGGCCGGCACTCCCGAGGGTCGCGACCAGCTGCTGGACCGGCTGGACGAGTTGACGGTCCGGCGGATCGATCCGCCGTTCGACGTCGACACGTCGTCGCGCGAGCGGCTGGTGGAGGCGATCGTGGCCGAGCCCTACCGTTACGTCGGGCAGGAGCCGGTGGGCGTGTCCGTCTCGCCGACGCTCGACCAGGGGCGTCTCGAGCCCCACGCGCTGACCCTGCGCGCGTTCACGCTGCGCCACGGCTCCAGCTACCGACCGATGATCGGCGGGCTCGCCACCGCGGCGCCGGTCGGCTCGTCCGCGGACCAGATCGAGGTCAGCAAGGACGTGTGGGTGCTGAAGGGCTCGCCCGACGAGCCCGACCAGGGCCTGCCGGACGTCCTTCCGGTCACCCACGCCCGCGCTCCGGTCACGCCGGTGCCGCGCGTGCTCGACGACCTGTTCTGGCTCGGCCGCTATGCCGAGCGGGTCGAGGACCTGCTGCGCCTCGCGATCGCCACGCACGAGTTGGCCGAGGACTTCCAGGGCCGACCGCACTCCAGCGGCGGACGCACGCTGGCGGTGGTGGCCGGGGTGATGCGGTCGCTGAGCCCGTCCTCGTACGACCCCGCGAACTTCGAGGGGGATCTGCGGTCCCTGCTGCTGGACGCCCACCGGTCGGGCTCGGTCGGCCAGACGGTCATGCGTCTCAAGGAGATCGCCCAGAGCGTGCGTGACCAGGTCTCGCCCGACCTCTTCCGGGTGTTCGGCGCGATGGACCGGGCGCGAGGTCTGCTCGCCGCCAACCCGCACGGGTGGCAGATCGGCGAGAGCGCGGGGCGCATGCTGACGGCGATCCTGTCCCTGCACGGCGTGACCGGGAACATGGTCCGTGACGAGGGCTGGCACCTCATGGAGATCGGCCGGGGCATCGAGCGCAGCCTGCAGCTGTGCCAGCTCATCGGCCCGACCTTGTCGGTGCGTCGCGGCCTCGACGTCGACCGGGACGTCCACCAGGCGGTGCTCCAGGCGGCCGAGAGTGCAGTCACGCATCGACGCCGCCACCGTGGCGTCGTGCGCGCCGCGTCGGTGCTGGACCTGCTGCTGCTGGACGAGACCAACCCGCGCTCGCTGCGGTTCAACCTGCTGGCCGTCGACGCGTCCCTCGCCACCCTGCCCGGGTCGAGCGGGTCGACCCGCCCGGAGCGTTTGGTCGACGATCTCCTGGCGGAGCTGGACCGGCTCGACGTCGGGGCGTTGCTGGATCTCGACGGTGAGACCCGGCCCAACTTCGTGCGGTTCGCCCAGGCCACGGCGCAGCACCTGATGCGGCTCTCCGACGCCGTCGCCGAGGTGCACTTCGCCACCGGCCCGACGCCGCGGTCCCTCGGCTTCTCGACGGGCGGGACGGACGCATGAGGTACCGCGTGTGGCACCGGACCACGTACACCTACGACGAGGACGTCTCGAACAGCTACGGCATCGCGCACGTGGTGCCCCGCACCTCGGCGTTCCAGCAGGTCGAGTCGGTGGACGTGCGGATCGAGCCCACCCCCGCCGACACGAGTCGCAGTGCCGACTACTACGGCAACACCGTCACCTACTTCCAGGTGACCTCGCCGCACCGGACGCTCGTGGTCGACGCCACGAGCGAGGTCGAGGTCAGCCTGCCGGTGCACAGTCCGGCCGCCCTCGCCACGCCGTGGGAGCAGGCCCGGCCCGCCGAACGGCCCGGCGTCGAGGGGGCCTGGCGCGCCGTCGACCTCGCGCTGCCGTCGACCCTCGTCGACCAGACACGGCAGGCCCACGACTACGCCGCCGCGTCGCTCGTCCCGGGTCGGCCCGTCGGCGAGGCGGTCACGGATCTGATGCACCGGATCCACGCCGACTTCACGTACGACAAGGGCGCGACCACCGTCACCAGCCGGATTGACGACGTGTTCGCCCAGCGGGCCGGGGTCTGTCAGGACTTCGCGCACCTGACGCTGGCCTGCCTGCGCTCCCACGGTCTGGCGGTGGGGTACGTCAGCGGTTACCTCGCCACCACGCCGCCGCCCGGTCGCGAGCGGATCGTCGGGGCCGACGCCTCCCACGCCTGGGCGGCCGTGTGGCTGCCGGACGGCACGTGGCTGGCCCTCGACCCGACGAACGACCAGTGGGTCAACGACCGGTACGTCACGGTCGCGTGGGGTCGGGACTACAAGGACGTCCCGCCGGTCAAGGGCATCATCTACACCGACGCGAAGTCCTCCACGCTCGACGTCCAGGTCGACGTCGCGCCCCTCGTGTGATCTCCGTCCCCGGACTGGCAGACACCGTCCGGGGACGCCAAGGTGGTGGCGTGCGTGCATTCGAGTGTCGTCAGTGTGGCAATGTCCTGTACTTCGAGAACACCACGTGTGTCTCCTGCGGATCGGCACTCGGGTTCTCCCGGGAGGAGAAGGCGATCGTCCCGGTCGACGACGACGGCCGCTACATGGACGCCGAGGGCGACACCTGGTGGCTGTGCCGCAATCGCGAGCTGTCGGCGTGCACCTGGCTCACCCAGGTCAAGGGCAGCCTGTGCTTCAACTGCGCGTTGACCCGCACCCGCCCCGCCGACTCGGACGCTGCAGGCATGAAGGCCTTTCCGGCGGCGGAGTCCGCGAAGCGCCGCCTCATCGTCGAGCTCGACGCGCTCGAGCTGCCGATCGTCACGCGAGCCCAGGATCCCGAGAACGGCCTGGCGTTCGACCTGCTCTCGAGCGCCAACGTGCCGGTCACGACGGGACACCAGAACGGGGTCGTCACGATCGACCTGGCCGAGGGTGACAGCGTGCACCGTGAGCGCCTGCGGCGTGATCTCGACGAGCCGTACCGCACGCTGCTGGGCCACTTCCGCCACGAGACCGGCCACTACTACGAGGCGCTGTTGGTCCGCGACGAGCTGCTGGAGCGGGCGCGCGAGCTGTTCGGCGACGAGCGGCAGGACTACGGCGAGGCACTCGACCGGCACTACGCCGAGGGTCCGCCCGCGGGGTGGCGGGCCCGGTACATCAGCGCCTACGCGACGATGCACCCGTGGGAGGACTTCGCCGAGACCTTCGCCCACTTCCTGCACATCGCCGACACGATCGACACGGCGCAGTCGCTGGGCCTCACGACGGTCGACCCGAGCGCGTTCCGCTCGTTCCGTGATCTCGTCGCCGGGGTCTGGATCCCGCTGTCGGTCGCGCTGAACCAGATCAACCGCTCGATGGGCAAGGAGCCGCTGTACCCCTTCGTGATCGCGGCGCCGGTGCTCGAGAAGCTCGAGTTCGTCGCGTCCCTGTCGCCGCGGTACCAGGTCGCCTGATCTCGCGGATTCGTCCTCAGTGGGGACGGTCTGGGAGACTGGAGTCATGGCGAACGAGGTCGATGTGGCGGAAGTCAACCCCAAGCCGCTGCCTCTCGTGATGGCTCCGGCCCGGGGGCGCGGCAAGCCGCCGCGACACCTGGCGGACCTCTCGGGCGACGAACGCAAGGCCGCCGCCGAGGAGCTCGGTCTCAAGCCGTTCCGGGTCAAGCAGGTCGCGCACCACTACTTCGCGCGCCACGAGCGCGACCCCGAGTTGATGACGGACCTGCCGGCGAAGGAGCGCGACGCGATCGTCGGCGCGCTGCTGCCGCAGCTTCTCGACCAGGTGCGCGTGCTCGAGGCCGACAAGGGCGCGACCCGCAAGACCCTGTGGCGGCTGTTCGACAACGCCCTCGTCGAGTCGGTGCTCATGCGCTACCCCGACCGTGCGACGATCTGCGTCTCCAGCCAGGCCGGTTGTGGCATGGCCTGCCCGTTCTGCGCCACCGGCCAGGGCGGTCTGCAGCGCAACATGAGCACGGCCGAGATCATCGACCAGGTCGTCGACGCCGCGCACCAGATGGAGTCCGGCGCCGTGCCCGGCGGCCCGGGCCGCCTCTCGAACGTCGTGTTCATGGGGATGGGTGAGCCGATGGCCAACTACAAGGCCGTCATCGGCGCCGTCCGCCGCATGGTCGCCCCCGCGCCCGACGGCCTGGGCATGAGCGCCCGCAACATCACGGTCTCGACCGTCGGCCTCGTGCCGCGCATGCGCCAGCTGGCCGAGGAGGGCATCCCCGTCACCCTCGCGCTCAGCCTGCACGCGCCCGACGACGAGCTGCGCAACGAGCTGGTCCCGATCAACAACCGCTCCAGCGTCGCCGAGACCGTCGAGGCCGCGTGGAACTACGCCAAGACCACCAAGCGCCGCGTCTCGATCGAGTACGCGATGATGCGCGACATCAACGACCAGGCCTGGCGCGCGGACCTGCTCGCCGACGTGCTCAACTCGTACGGCGACTGGGGCTGGGTCCACGTCAACCTGATCCCGCTGAACGAGATCCCTGACTCGAAGTTCACCCGGTCGCGCGACGAGGACATGGACGAGTTCGTCCGCCGTCTCGTGGCCAAGGGCATCAGCACCACGATCCGCGACACCCGCGGCGACGAGATCGACGCGGCCTGCGGCCAGTTGGCGGCGTCCGAGTAGGACCGGCGACATCCCGCGGAACTTTTGGAACGCGTTTCACCCTTTTCCCGGCGGGAAGGGTGAAACGCTTTCCAAAAGTCGGGCAGGGGGACGGCGCGAGGCCGAAAGTCGGGCGACTACAGCCGGCCAGCCTCGTGCATGGTGATCGCGACCTGCACGCGGTTGCCGGCGTCGAGCTTGGTGAAGATGCGCGAGATGTGGGCCTTGACGGTGGCGACGCTCATGAACAGCTCGGCGGCGATCTCGGCGTTGGAGCTGCCCTGACCGATGGCCCGGGCGACCTCCAGTTCGCGCTCGCTGAGGGTGTCCACGAGTCGGGCCGCACCGCTGCGCCGGGTGTCCGTGGAGTCGGCCGTGACGCGCCGGATGAGGTTCTCGGTGACGGTCGGTGAGAGCATCGGCTCGCCGTCCGCGACCTTCTGGATCGCATCGACGATCTGCGGCGGGGGAGTGTCCTTCAGCAGGAAGCCGGCGGCGCCCGCGGACAGCGCGCGGACGACGTAGTCGTCGGCGTCGAAGGTGGTCAGGACGAGCACCTTGGGTGGTTCGGGCGAGGCCACGATGGCGCGCGTGGCCTCGATGCCGTCCATGACCGGCATCCGCAGGTCCATGAGAACGACGTCCACCGCGTGCTCGCGGACGGCCGCCACGGCCTCGCGCCCGTCGGCTGCCTCGGCGACGACCTCGAGCGACGCGGCTCCGCCGAGCATGAGGCTCAGGCCCGCCCGCACGAGCGGATCGTCGTCGGTGATGAGGACGCGGATCACGGTGCCCACGGTAGCCACACTCTCAGGACGTGACGGTCCGCGGTCGTCGTGCGTTCCAGCGATCCGCCGGCCAGCGCCGCTCGCTCGGTCAGGCCGATGAGACCCAGACCCGACGCGGGCGGCGGGTCCGAGGCCCGGGTCCCTGCCGGAATCCGGTTCGTCACCTCGATCGCGAGCCCGGTCTCGGGCCCGCCGGACATCGTCAGCTCGACCCGCGTGCGCGGTGCGTGCCGGGCCGCGTTGGTGAGCCCTTCCTGCACGACGCGGTAGGCGGTGCGACCGGTGGGCGCCGGAATGTCCACGGGGTGGACCGACCCCGTCACGGCGAGGTTCATCCCCGCGTCGCGGAATCGCTGGATCAGGTCGGGGATCGCCGCGGCGGTCGGTTGCGGGGGCTCCGGCTCGGCATCGCCGGCTCCCTCGCGCAGGACGCCCAGCACCTCGCGCAGCTCGACCAGCGCCAGTCGCGAGCTCTGCTCGATCGTGGCCGCCGTCGTCCTGACCTCCTCGGCCGAGAGGTCGTCGCGGTAGGACAGGGCCCCGGCGTGCATCGTGACGATGGAGATCCGGTGGGCGAGGACGTCGTGCATCTCGCGCGCGATGCGTGCCCGTTCGGCGATCCGCGCCTGCGCGACGCGGGCCGCCTGCTCGGACTCGGCGGTCTCGGCCCGGTCGCGCAGCGTGGCCAGCAGCTCACGCCGCGAGCCCACGTACATGCCCCAGCCGACCGTGATCGCGATGATCGTGGTGATCAACGCCAGATCGACCAGGATCAGCTCGCGTCGATCGGCGTTCGGGTCGGCGAACAGGATGAAGCAAGCGCCGGAGACGAAGCTGACCGCGCTGACCGGGAGGATCTCGCGCCACCGCCGGCGCGTGGACAGCGAGAAGAGGGCGAGCGTCGCGGGGCCGCCCGCGCTCAGACAGAAGCCCGCCGCGACATTGGTGGTGAGGGCGACCGCGACGGGGAACCGCCGCCGCCAGAAGACCGCGACGAAGGAGAGGACGCCGACGGCCAGGTCCAGCCAGAACCACCAGCGCACGCGGTCCCACTGGTACTCCGCCAGGGGCACCCACGCGACGAGCGAGATGGACAGGACCAAGGCGATCCGCCAGGCGTGGCCCCACCGCGAGATCGGGGGCGCGGGCATCGTCACCGCCTCAGGATAGGCGCGCCGACCGGTCGGACGCGTCGAGCGTTCGGCGACCCGACCCCCTACCTTCGGCTAACAGTCCGAGCGTGTCGGAGGCTGCCGGACGGCCACCTGATCGGGCAGGGTGGAGCCATGATCGAAGTCAAGAACCTCTCGAAGTCGTACGGCGACTTCCGGGCCGTGGACGACGTCTCGTTCGTCTGCCAGCCCGGTCGTGTCACCGGCTTCCTCGGCCCGAACGGGGCCGGCAAGTCCACCGCGATGCGGATGATCACCGGGCTGACCCGCCCGTCGTCCGGCACCGCCACGATCGGCGGCGTCAACTACGCCGACATCCCCAACCCCGCGAGCCAGGTGGGCGTCCTGCTCGACGCCTCCGCGCAGCACGGCGGTCGCACGGGCCGCGAGGTCCTGACGATCGGCGCGCAGACCATGGGCCTGCCGAGCGCCCGCGTCGACGAGATGCTCGCCCTGGTCGGCCTCACGCCCAAGGAGGCCAAGCGCCGCGTGCGCAACTACTCGCTGGGCATGCGTCAGCGCCTGGGCATCGCCCATGCGCTGCTGGGCGATCCGCGCGTACTGATCCTCGACGAGCCCGCCAACGGGCTCGACCCGGCGGGGATCCACTGGATGCGCCAACTGCTGCGCGAGTACGCCAACCGCGGCGGCACCGTCATGCTCTCGTCGCACCTGCTGCACGAGATCCAGATCATCGCCGACGACCTGATCCTCATCGGTCACGGGCGCATCGTCTCGATGGGGACGAAGGACGACCTGCTGAGGACCACCGGTTCACGGGTCCGTGCGCGCGACAACGCCGCGTTGATCCGCGCGATGCAGGCCGCGGGCCTCGAGGCGGTCCAGACATCCGACGCCGTCACCTCGCCGGCGACACCCGAAGAGGTCGGTCTCGCGGCAGCCGCCGCCGGCGTCCCCCTGCTCGAACTGCGCGAGGCCGACGGGGCCGGCCTGGAGGCCAAGTTCCTGCAGCTGACCGCCGACGACCAGCGCGACGTCATCGCCGCAGAAGGAGCCCTCGCATGAGCACCACCACGACCAACCCCACGATCGACCTCTCGCGTCCGGGCGTCCCGTTCGGCCGCGAGGTCAAGGTCGAGGTCCGCAAGATGATCGACACCCGCGGCGGCATCTGGCTGTTCGGCCTGACCGGGGTGTTCATCCTGCTGGCCATGGCCCTGACCCTGCTGGTGATCGGACTCAACGACGACGTCACGATCACCGCGGGCGGATTCGCCGAGATCATGGCGCTGCCGGTCTCGCTCCTGTTGCCGGTGTTCGCGATCCTGATCGTCAGCAGCGAGTGGAGCCAGCGCACCCACCTCACGACGTTCACGCTCCAGCCCAACCGCGGGCGGGTCATCTTGGCGAAGTTCGTCGCCGTGAGCGTGCTCGCGCTGGCCACGATCGTCATCGCCGTGGCGTTCGGTGCCCTCGGCAACGTCATCTACGGAATCATCACGCCGCACGACGTGGTCTGGAACGTCCCGATCGGGGACCTGGCCTGGACTGTCGCGTCGCAGCTGCTGTTCTTCTGGATGGCCTTCGCGCTGGCGATGCTGCTGCTCAACACCCCTGCCGCGATCGCGGTGTTCTACATCGTGGCGCTGATCCTGCCGGTCATGGTCTACCCGATCCTGATGGCACTGTTCGGCTGGGCGCAGGACCTGCTGCCGTGGATCAACATCGACTATGCCTTGATGATGCTGCGCGACGGGACGACGTTCCTCGGCGATCCGATCGACGTCGGCCCGGTCGACTACCTGCGACTGGTGGTCACCCTCGTGCTGTGGATCGTCATCCCCGGCACGCTCGGCTTCCTGCGGGTGCGGAGCACCGAGGTCAAGTGAGGCAGCGCCGTCCGCGCGGTGGTCGGTCGCTAGGTTGGATCGCATGTCCGACCTGCTGACCACCGCGCGCGACGGCGACGTCGTCGTCCTGACGTTGCGGCGTCCCGATCGACGCAACGCCCTCAACCTCGAGCTGTGCCAGGCGCTGCACGCGGCCGCGGCCGATGCCGTGCAGTCCGGCGCCCGCGTGATCGTGGTGACGGGGGAGGGCACCGCGTTCTGCGCCGGCGCCGACCTGGACGGGGTCTACGGCGACGCGTTCATCTCCGCGCTCTACGAGATGCTCCACGGTCTGACCCTGGTGCCGGTCCCCGTCATCGCCGCGGTCAACGGGCCGGCGATCGGGGCCGGCACGCAGCTCGCGATCGCCTGCGACCTGCGGGTGGTCGACGAGCGAGCCCGGTTCGCGGTCCCCACCGCGCGCAACGGCATGGCCGTCGACGCGTGGACGATCCGCACCCTGGCGCAGCTCGCCGGTACCGGCCGCGCCCGCCGCGTCATGCTGGCGGCCGACACCATCGGTCACGACGAGGCACTGTCGTGCGGGCTCGCCGACCGGGCGGGCACCCTCGACGACGCGATCGCGTGGGCCCAGGAGATCGCCCGCCTGGCCCCGCTGACCCTGGCGCACAACAAGCTCGTGCTCAACGGCTCGACGCAGGACGACGAGCGCATCGCCCAGAGCTTCGCCGACGTCTGGGCCAGTGAGGACGTCAAGGAAGCCGCCACCGCCCGCGCCGAGAAGCGCGAGCCGATCTTCAGGGGACACTGATGGCACGACCCCACAGCGTGGCCTTCCGGGCGCTGGACCTCAACGTCATCCGGGGTCGCGCCGACGACTCGGCGCTGGTGACCCCCACCGGAACGCTCTCGTACGCCCAGCTGCTGCACGAGTCGGCATCGCTGGCCGGAGGGCTGCGCGAGCTGGGACTGCGTGCCGGGGTACCGGTCCACCTCGACGTGCCCGACCGGCACGTCTGGGTGGTCAGCGTGCTGGCGATCGTCCGGCTGGGCGCCGAGCCCGATGAGCAGGCCTCCTTCACCATCACCGGTGATCCGGCGGTCATCAACGTCGGCGGCGAGGAGTACGAGCTCGATCTCGTCCTGCGCGCCGGGCGCGTCGATCCGGCCGCCGCGGAGGTCCACGATTCCGGCGACTACGGCGAGCGGATGGAGCGCCGGTTCGGCGACGTCCTGGCCACGCTGCTGCACGGCGGCACGCTGACCTGAGCACTTCATCGGGCCGGGTCCGCGCTTCGGGGCCCGGTGCCACAATGGATCCCATGAGTTCTCGCGTGGTCGTCCTGGGCTCCACCGGCTCGATCGGCACGCAGGCGCTCGACGTCGTGCGCGCCCATCGCGATCGATTCGACGTCGTGGCGATCGCCGCCGGTGGCGCCGATCCCTCCACCTTGGCGTCCCAGGCGCTCGAGTTCGGGGTCGAGGTCGTCGCCGTGGCCAACGCCACCGCCGCCCAGGACGTGCAGTTGGCCCTCTACGCCGAGGCGCAACGCCGCGGCTGGTCCGCGGGGGAGTACCGCCTGCCCCGCCTGCTGGCCGGGCCCGACGCCGCCGTCGAGGCCGCCCGGATCCCCGCCGACACCGTCCTGAACGGCATGACCGGCGCCGTCGGCCTGCTGCCCACCCTCGCGGCACTGGAGTCCGGCGCCACGCTGGCCCTGGCCAACAAGGAGTCGCTCATCATGGGCGGCTCCCTGGTCCTGGACGCCGCGAAGCCCGGGCAGCTGGTCCCGGTCGACTCCGAGCACTCCGCCCTGGCCCAGGCCCTGCGGGGCGAGGAGATCGACGACGTGCGCCGCCTCGTCCTGACCGCCAGCGGCGGTCCGTTCCGCGGCCTCGCCCGCGAGGACCTGCGCGACGTCACGCCCGAGCAGGCCGCGGCGCACCCGACGTGGGACATGGGCCCGGTCATCACCATCAACTCGGCCACGCTCGTGAACAAAGGGCTCGAGGTCATCGAGGCCCACCTGCTGTTCGGCATCGAGTACGAGCGGATCGACGTGGTGGTGCACCCCACGTCCGTCGTGCACTCGATGGTCGAGTTCGTGGACGGCTCCACGATGGCGCAGGCGTCCCCGCCCGACATGAAGCTGCCGATCGCGCTCGGCCTGTCCTGGCCGCGCCGGCTCCCCGGCGCCGTCGCCCCCTGCGACTGGACCTCCGCGACCGCCTGGGAGTTCTTCCCGCTCGACGAGGACGCGTTCCCGGCGATCGGCGTCGCCCGCCGTGCCGGTGCCTTCGGACGCACCGCACCGGCGGTGTTCAATGCCGCGAACGAGGTCTGTGTCGATGCGTTCGTGGCCGGCGACCTGGACTTCCTCGGGATCGTCGACACGGTCGCCGAGATCGTCGACGAGCACCTGGCCGACCCCGACTGGGCGAGCGGCGACCTCACGGTCGGGCGAGTCCTCGAGGCGGACGCGGCCGCGCGTGAGCGGGCCCGCACCGTCGTCGCGTCCCGGGCCGAGGTGATGGGCCGATGATGTACGCCCTCGGAGTCATCGTCTTCCTCGTCGGTGTCGCGTTGTCGATCGCCCTGCACGAGGTCGGGCACATGTGGCCGGCCAAGAAGTTCGGTGTCAAGGTCACCCAGTTCTTCGTCGGCTTCGGCCGCACCGTCTGGTCCGTCAAGCGCGGCGAGACCGAGTACGGCCTCAAGGCCATCCCGCTGGGCGGCTACGTCAAGCTCGTCGGGATGCTCCCGCCCGAGCGTGAGGAGCGCGATCACGACGGCCACCTGGTCCTCCGCTCGTCGGACACGGGCCTGTTCACCCAGATGGCCACGGACGCGCGGGCCGCCGAGTACGTCGACGTCGACCCGGCCGACGAGGACCGCCTGTTCTACCGCAAGCCCTGGTGGCAGAAGGTCATCGTGATGGCCGGCGGCCCGACCGTGAACCTGCTCATCGCCACGGTCCTGTTCGCGATCTCGTTCATGGCGTTCGGCGTGCCGACGCCCACGACGACCGTGGCCCAGGTCTCCGATTGCGCCATCACCGACGCCGAGGCGGGCCGGGCGTGCACGGACGAGGATCCGATCACTCCGGCGCGTCAGGCCGGGCTGGAGCCCGGCGACGTCCTGACCACCTTCAACGGCGAGCCGCTCGACGACTGGGACGAGCTGACCACGCTGATCCGCCGCAACGGCGACCGCGAGGCCACGATCGGCTACGAGCGCGACGGAGCGGCCAACGAGGTCACGGTCAACACCTCGGTGCTGGCGCGTGCCTCCGTCGACGATCCGCAGCGGGTCGAGAACGTGGGCTTCCTGGGCGTGGCGCCCGAGTTCGCGACCGAGCGCCAGGGACCGGTCTACGTCGTCGACCAGATGGGCGAGATGATCGGCGCCACCGCGAACGCCCTGGTGCACCTCCCCGCGCGCATGGTGGGCGTCGTGAAGGCCGCCCTGGGCGGCGAGCGCGAGTCCGACGGGCCCGTCAGCGTGGTGGGCGCGAGCCGGGTCGCCGGCGAGCTCGTGACGTACAACGACCCCAGCTGGGGCGAGCGCGCGCAGCGCATCATCAGCCTGCTGGCGAGCCTCAACCTGTTCCTGTGGCTGTTCAACCTCATCCCGTTGCTGCCGCTGGACGGTGGGCACATCGCGGGGGCCCTGTGGGAGCAGCTCCGGCGTACCTTCGCCCGTCTGCGCGGGAAGCCGGATCCGGGGTTCGTGGACGTCGCCAAGATGCTGCCGGTCGCCTACGTGGTTGGGCTCGTCCTTATAGTCATGGGTGTGGTTCTGATCTATGCGGACATCGTCAATCCGGTGAGACTCTCGTGAGCGGGGTCGACCTCGGCATGCCCGAGGCGCCGCCGCCGGTCCTGGCTCCCCGGCGCCCCACGCGCAAGATCAAGGTGGGCTCGGTCGACGTCGGTGGAGACGCCCCGATCTCGGTCCAGTCGATGACCACGACGCTGACCTCCGACATCAACTCGACGCTGCAGCAGATCGCCGAGCTGACCGCCGCCGGCTGTGACATCGTGCGCGTGGCGTGCCCCAGCCAGGACGACGCCGAGGCGTTGCCGGCGATCGCTCGCAAGTCGCAGATCCCGGTGATCGCCGACATCCACTTCCAGCCCAAGTACGTCTTCGCCGCGATCGACGCCGGCTGCGCGGCCGTGCGCGTCAACCCGGGCAACATCCGCAAGTTCGACGATCAGGTCGGTGCGATCGCGAAGGCGGCCAAGGACGCCGGCGTCTCGCTGCGGATCGGCGTCAACGCGGGCTCGCTCGACAAGCGTCTGCTCGAGAAGTACGGCAAGGCCACGCCCGAGGCGCTGGTCGAGTCGGCCGTCTGGGAGGCCTCGCTGTTCGAGGAGCACGACTTCCACGACTTCAAGATCTCGGTCAAGCACAACGACCCGGTGGTCATGGTGCGCGCCTACGAGCTGCTCTCGGAGCGGGGCGACTGGCCGCTGCACCTTGGCGTCACCGAGGCCGGCCCGGCCTTCCAGGGCACCATCAAGAGCGCCACGGCGTTCGGCGCCCTGCTCAGCAAGGGCATCGGCGACACGATCCGCGTCTCCCTGTCGGCGCCTCCGGTCGAGGAGGTCAAGGTCGGCATCCAGATCCTGCAGTCGCTGAACCTGCGCCCGCGCAAGCTCGAGATCGTCTCCTGCCCGTCGTGCGGCCGCGCCCAGGTCGACGTCTACACGCTCGCCGAGCAGGTCACCGCAGGACTCGACGGGCTCGAGGTGCCGCTGCGTGTGGCCGTCATGGGCTGCGTCGTCAACGGACCGGGCGAGGCCCGCGAGGCCGATCTCGGCGTGGCGTCCGGCAACGGCAAGGGACAGATCTTCGTCAAGGGCGAGGTCATCAAGACCGTGCCCGAGAGCCAGATCGTCGAGACCCTCATCGAAGAGGCGATGCGGAT
The DNA here is from genome assembly GCF_014334735.1 of Aeromicrobium senzhongii. NCBI lineage: Bacteria > Bacillati > Actinomycetota > Actinomycetes > Propionibacteriales > Nocardioidaceae > Aeromicrobium > Aeromicrobium senzhongii. The sequence continues at coordinate 1,919,465 of NZ_CP060587.1, read as the reverse complement.
CGCCGAGACGATGGAGCCGGTCGAGGGCGGCGGCGCGTCGGTTTCGGTGTCCTGACGGACGCTGATCCGATGCCTCCGCGGGTACTCTCGTGCCATGACCGAGGTCTGTGACCAGTCAGCGGCGACGTCCTCCTATGTGAGGCCGTTGGGACGTGCGGACCTGGAGATCGTCCACGACGTGCTCGACCGCGAGCCGTTGATCGACATGTTCGTGCGTCACCGCGTCGACTCCACTCGGTTGGACCGCCGGTGGTTCGGTGCCGAGCTGTGGGGCTACTTCGAGGACGGCGTGGCGATCTCGCTGTTGCACGTGGGCGCGAACGTCGTCCCGGCGCAGGCCACGCCCGCAGCGATCGAGGCCTTCGGGGCGCGCCTGCTGTCCCACGGACACAAGCCCAGCTCGCTGGTCGGGCCGGCGACCGCGGTGCTGCCGCTGTGGGACCTCGTCAAGGACGAATGGGGACCCGCGCGGTCGCCCCGTCCCGCTCAGCCGTTCATGGTGCTCAAGCACGACAGTGACGTCCAGCTGGACCCTCGGGTGAAGCCCGTGCGGCTGGACCAGGTCGACGACCTCTATCCCGCCTGCGTGGCGATGTTCACCGAGGAGGTCGGCGTGCACCCGGAGTCCGTCGGCTCCCCGCACGGGTACCGCGCGCGGGTGACGCAGTTGGTGTCGATGGGCTGGTCCTACGCGATCATCGAGGACGGCACGGTGCTGTTCAAGACCGAGGTCGGCGCCGCGACCGACACCGGCTGCCAACTGCAGGGCGTGTGGGTGCACCCGGAGCTGCGGGGGACCGGCGTCGCCGCCCCGGCGTTGGCGTCGGTGGTCCGGCAGGTGCGCCGCTCGGTCGCCCCGGCGGTCACGCTCTACGTCAACGAGCACAACACTCCGGCGCGACGCGCCTACGAGCGGGTCGGCTTCCGCGAGGTCGAGACCTTCGCCTCGATCCTGCTGTGACACTCCACGGTTCGCACCGCCCCTCCCGAAAGCAGGCCACGATGCCTCGTCGTACCGATCTGGCGCTCGTCGCCGTCCCGTTCGCCGTCTCGGGGGTCGTCCACCTCGTCCGGCCCCAGACCTTCGAGCGGATCGTGCCCCGGTTCCTGCCGCGGCGCCGTGACCTCGTGCTGGTGTCCGGTGTCGCCGAGCTCGTGTGTGCCGCGGCCGTGCTCGCGCCCCGGACCCGGCGGGTCGGGGCGCTCGCGTCCGCCGGCCTGCTGGCCGCGGTGTTCCCCGCCAACGTGCAGATGGCGGTCGACGTCGTCGGCAGCCGCCGTGCCTCGCCGGCCTTCAAGGCGGGGGTCCTCGCCCGCCTGCCGTTGCAGTGGCCCTTGATCCGCGCGGCGCTCAACCTGGCGCGCTCCAGCGCCACCTGAACGGGTCGGGTGCCCGCCGGGTTGCCGGCCCGGACGGATAACCTCGTCGTATGCGCATGAGCCAGCTGTTCCTCCGTACCCTGCGCGACGATCCCGCCGATGCCGAGGTGCCGAGCCACAAGCTGCTCGTCCGCGCCGGCTACGTCCGTCGCGTCGCCCCCGGCATCTACTCGTGGTTGCCGCTCGGCCTGCGCGTGCTGGCCAAGGTCGAGGCGATCGTCCGTGAGGAGATGGGTGCGATCGGCGGCCAGGAGGTGCGGTTCCCCGCGCTGCTGCCGCGCGATCCCTACGAGGCGACCGAGCGCTGGACCGAGTACGGCGACAACCTCTTCCGGCTCAAGGACCGTCGCGGCAACGACATGCTGCTCGGGCCCACCCACGAGGAGATGTTCACGCTGCTGGTGAAGGACCTGTACGGCTCGTACAAGGACCTGCCCGCGATCCTCTACCAGATCCAGACCAAGTACCGCGACGAGGCGCGTCCGCGCGCCGGCATCCTGCGCGGCCGTGAGTTCATCATGAAGGACTCGTACTCCTTCGACGTGACCGACGAGGGCCTCGAGGCGGCCTACCAGGCGCACCGCGCGGCCTACATCCGCGTGTTCGACCGTCTCGGCTTCGAGTACGCGATCGTCCAGGCAGACTCCGGCGCGATGGGCGGCTCGGCCAGCGAGGAGTTCCTGGTCGTCTCCGAGAACGGCGAGGACACCTTCGTGCGTTCGCCCGGCGGCTACGCGGCCAACGTCGAGGCCGTCACCACGGTCGTGCCCGACCCGATCCCGTTCGACGGGCTGCCGGCGTCGCACGTCGAGGACACCCCCGACACCCCGACGATCGAGACGCTCGTCGCCCACGCCAACGAGGCGTTCCCGCGCGACGACCGTCCGTGGACCGCGGCCGACACGCTCAAGAACGTGCTCGTCATGCTGCGTCACCCCGACGGCTCCACCGAGCCGCTGGCGATCGGCCTGCCCGGCGACCGCGAGGTCGACGCCAAGCGCCTCGAGGCGCAGGTGTCCCCGGCGGAGGTCGAGGCGTTCGACGAGACCGCCTTCGCCAAGTACCCGGACCTGGCCAAGGGCTACATCGGCCCCGGCGTGCTGGGCACCGAGAAGGCCACCGGCATCCGCTACCTGACCGACCCGCGGGTCGTCGACGGGACGAGCTGGATCACCGGCGCCGACCAGCCCGGCAAGCACGTCTTCGACCTGATCGCCGGTCGCGACTTCACCTCCGACGGCACGATCGAGGCCGCCGAGGTGCGCGCCGGCGATCCGGCGCCGGACGGCTCCGGTCCGCTGGAGCTGGCGCGCGGCATGGAGATGGGCCACATCTTCCAGCTCGGCCGCAAGTACGCCGAGCGACTCGGCCTGCAGGTGCTGGACGAGAACGGCAAGCTCGTCACGGTCACGATGGGCTCGTACGGTATCGGCGTCTCGCGTGCGGTCGCCGCGGTCGTCGAGGGCTCCTACGACGAGGCCGGCATCGTCTGGCCCCGGGAGGTCGCACCGTTCGACATCCACCTCGTCGTGGCGGGCAAGGCGCCCGAGCTGTTCGAGGGTGCCGACGCGATCGTCGCCGACCTCGAGGCCGCCGGCCTGGAGGTCCTGTACGACGACCGACCCAAGATGTCGCCCGGCGTGAAGTTCAAGGATGCCGAGCTGATCGGTGTCCCGACGATCGTCGTGGTGGGCAAGGGCCTGGCCGACGGTGTCGTCGAGGTCAAGGACCGCGCCACCGGCGAGCGCCGTGACGTGCCTGTGGCGGAGTTGGTCGCCGCCTTGACGGCCTGAGCTCGTGGTCGGGGGACTGCTCGGGGCGCGACGCCCTGTCATCGCGGTGGTGCTGGTGCTCGCGCTGTCCGCCTGTTCTGGCGATCCCGACGGGCTGTCCGCCCAGGGGTCGCTCGCGGACCTGCGCAAGGCCGGCATGGCGATCCTGGAGTCCGCATCCGAGGGTGAGGCCTCCGTCGAGGCTCCGGCCCGCGACGTCCCGTGCGGCGGGCTGGGCGGCAACGAGTGGAACAAGATCTCGTATTCGTACGAGGCTGCTGCCGGTGTCGTCGAGGACGCCGACGCGAGTCTCGCGCGGGCCATCGCGGCGATCGAGGACCTGGGGATCCGCCACGACGGGGTTCAGCAGTGGCCCTCGGGGCCTGGCGTGTCGTTCTACGCCGAGGGCTTCAACGGCGGGGTCTTCGTGCACGAGGACGGCGCCCTCGAGGTGCGCGCCCAGACCGACTGCCTCGACAACCCCGAGCGATGAAACGGGCCGTCGGCATTGACACCGCCGTGAGGATGAGCCGGTGAGACGTACCGCAATCCTCGTCCTGCTGGTTCTCGGCCTGACGGCGTGCACGAGTGAGTCGTCACCGGAGCCGTCGGGCCCCACCGTGCTGTCGCTGGACTCCGTGCCGGAATTGACGGTCGGCGAGGACTACGACGTCGTCACGCTCGTCCCGACCCGGATCGACGGCCGTGCCGCCTCGCTGGCGGGGTGGACGGCGGACGGCACCGAGATCCTCGAGCGCCACGCCCACAGCGCCGACGGCGACCCGAAGGGCGACGACCCGTACGCCGTGGCGTTGGTGGCACGCGACCCGAAGACGGGGCGCACCACGGTGGTGTCGGACCGCGCCCGGCGGCAGGGACAGGTGGCGCGCGACCGGATTCCCGGGAATGCGCTGCAGATCGTGTCCACCGTGGTCGCGGGCGATCTCGTCGCCTGGTTCGAGATCCGAGGCAACGGCCCGAGCGGCGATCTGTACGTCCATGACATGGGCGCCGGTACCGAGCGGCGCCTCGTCCGATCGGTGGCCCACGCCTCGGAGACCGGGCCCGTGATCCACGGCGAGCACGTGTACTTCGTCGGGATCGACGGAGACGACCCGCAGCGGCTGCCCGCGCGGACGTCCGTGTATCGCGTGCCGGTCGACGGCTCGAGGGAGCCCGAGCTCGTGGCCGCGGGCGCGACCGACGTCTTCGGCGACCAGTCGGTGCTGGCGCCGGCCGAGGGGATGCTGCAGGTGGCCTTGGAGGATCGCGTCGTGGACTGGGACCCCGAGCGGGGTGCCGAGGGCGAGGTCGACGGCACCGAGTTGCCGGCCGACTGCGGCGTCTCCGCCGGCGAGGGCGTCACGGTCGCGTGTGCCGGCGAGCCCCAGGAGCTGACCATCGACACCGGTGACCGACGCTTCGTGGTCACGGGTGCATCGGGCAGGTTCGCGTGGCTGGAGGCGAACGGGCGGTGGGTGCGGTTCACGATTGATGACGACGGCGACCAGACGCAGTACGTGTTCGACGTCATCGGCGAGAAGCTGCTGCGGGTGCCCGCGTCCCGGAACCTGAGAGGACTACAGACCACCTCGTACTTCCTCGGGGTCCTCGCCAGCTGGGACCCCTATCCCACCGAACCCGTGATCGAGTTCGTGCGCTGATCTGCCAGAATCCGTCAACGCCAGTTACAGCGAATGGATGGGGGAGTCCACGATGCGCAGCACCGTCCGTTCACGTGTGATCACGGGAGTCTCGGCTCTCGTCCTCGCAGCAGGCCTCGGTGCCTGCTCGGGTGAGGGGTCCGGCGACCCCGAGGGATACGCCGAGCCCACGCGACTCGTCGCCGACGCCAGCACGCCCTTCGCGCAGGAGGGGCAGGACTACACGGTGAGCGGCAAGGTGCTGGGTCGCCTCGGCGACCGCTCGGCCGCCTTCGCCGGCTGGACCGAGGACGGCACCGAGATCTACCAGCGATTCCCCGGTCGGTTCGACATCTCGAAGCGGCCGGGTGACAGCGACCCGCGCCAGGCGGCCCTCATGGCCCGGGACCCCGCAACGGGCAAGACCCGCGTGCTGTCCGACCGGCCCCGGACGGCTCGGCCCGCGCCGCCGTTGGTGCACGATCTGGGCTACAGCGCCACGACGATCGACGGTAACCGTGTGCTGTGGGTCGAGACCTACGACATCAGCCTCGGCGACCTCTACGTCCACGACCTCGAGACCGGCCGCGAGACCCTGCTGGTCAGCGCGAAGGGCGCGGGCAAGTCCAACCCGCCGTGGCCCACCGGGTTGGTCGATCCCGTGGTGCGCGGTGACACCGTGTACTTCGTCGGGTACACGGAGGCGACGGTGAACGAGGTGCGCGGTGCCCGAGGCCGGACGTCCGTGTTCGCGGTGCCGATCGACGGCAGCGGTGAGCCCACCGAGATCGTTCCGGGTGCGACCGATCTCTTCGCAGGGCCCGACGGCCTGCTCGAGGTGGTCCTGGCCAACCGCCTGGTCCGCTGGGATCCGGCGAAGGGCCCGGACGGCGAGGTGGACGGATCGAATCTGCCGGGGCCCGAGCTCTACGCGAACGAGTCGGGCGTGCGGATGAGCCACAGCGAGGACGGCAAGCCGATCCTCATCGAATCGCCGAAGTACGGCCGCTTCCAGATCACCGTGGGCAACGCGGGCTCGGTGTATCTGACGGCCTCCGACCGGTGGGCGGCCTTCTCGATCCTGCTCGAGGGTGGCACCCAGGCGTTCCTGCTCGACATGGCCCGTGGTGAGCTCCGTCGCATCAAGGATGTCCAATTCGTGTGGCACGGTCGGCCCGCGACCCCGGAGACGTACATCGCGCGGCCCCAGTACGAGATCACGCCGAAGACGTTCGACGTCCTCGAGTTGGTGCCGGCGGACTGATCAGTCCAGCCCGGGGAACGGCTCGGGCTCCGCGCCCCAGCGCACCTGGCCCAGCGCTGCGGTGCGCAGGCCGCGGACCGCGCGGTCACGTGCCTTGTCCTCGGTGACGGCCACCAACCGGACGCAGGTGGCGGCGATGCGCGACTCGACGTCCTGCACCAGGGCCCGTGCGGCGGCGGCGTCCCGCGGATCGGTCACCGCGTAGGAGGGTCGCGGGCCCGCCGGGCGGCCGCCGAGCGACTCGACGACGCCGCCGAGCCGATCCCGGGTGGTCCGGTGCGCCGCCAGGTCCTTGCGTGCGGCGCCGGCCAGGTCGGGGAAGCGTGCGCCCACGAGTCCCAGGACCCAGATCGCCTCGTGCTCGAGGGCCAGCCAGCGCTCGGTGAGGCGCAGCTGCGTCTCGGCGCTCATGCCAGCGTCACCGCTTGGGCGAGGCCGGCCGACAGGGAGGCCAGAACCTGGGCGAACTCCGGCGAGATCGCGGTCCGGGCGTCGGTCGCGCGATGGCGGGAGGCGGTGCGCAGCGCTCCCGCGAGGTCACCCGCGGTCGTCGTGGTCCCGGGGGTGGCGCCGAGTTGCTCCAGTTGGGCGGCCAGCAGGGTCGCGACGGCGGTGTTGTCGGCTCCGCGTGCGATGGCCAGCACCCGCTGCTGGTCGTCCACCACGGCCTTCATCAAGGAGGTGTCCTCGGGACGGGGGAGCGGCTTGGGCTTCGCGCCCACGGCACGCAGGGCGTCGTCGAAGGTGTCGGTGACGAAGAGGCCGGCCAGCGCGACGGCCACGCCACCGGCGGCTGCCAGGACGACACGACGGCTGCTCACGACCGCAGACTACCGAGCGAGCGCACTTCGATAAGATGGGGTGTTCACGCACCACAACTGAAGAGGACCAGAGATGACGACCCCGATCATCGACCGGATATCGAGTCTCCTCGAGCCCGTGACCGCCTCGCTGGGACTTGACCTCGAAGAGGTCGAGCTGCTGGGCAAGGACGAGCGCCGCCGTCTGCTCGTCGCCGTCGATCGCGATGGCGGCGTCGGCATCGACCAGGTCGCCGAGGCCACCCGTGCCATCTCCGCCGTCCTCGACGAGTCCGACGTGATGGGGGAGGGCCGCTACACCCTCGAGGTCGCCTCGCGTGGCGTCGACCGCCCCCTCGTCGAGCCGCGCCACTGGCGCCGCAACGCCGGCCGCCTCGTCGCGGTCGAGCTCACCGACGGCGAGCGCTTCGAGGCCCGTATCGGCTCGAGCGACGACAGCGGCGTCGAGCTGAGCATCTCGGGTGACACCACCCGCTTCCCGTACGACGAGATCGTCAAGGCCGTCGTCCAGATCGAGTTGAACCGGAAGGACGTCTGATGGACATCGACATGTCCGCGCTGCGGATGCTGGAGCGCGAGAAGGGGATCAGCTTCGACCTCGTCGTCGACGCGATCGAGACCGCGCTGCTGTCCGCGTATCACAAGACCGGCGGCGCGCAGCAGCACGCGCGCGTCGAGCTGGACCGCAAGACCGGCCACGTCACCGTGTGGGCCCGCGAGCGGGTCACCCCGCCGCCCACCGAGGACGGCGAGCCCCAGCCGGCGACCTTCACCGAGGAGTTCGACGACACCCCGGAGGACTTCGGTCGCTTCGCCGCGTCGGTCGCCCGCCAGCTGATCATGCAGCGCATCCGCGACGTCGAGGACGAGCGCAAGTTCGGCGAGTTCTCCGGCCGGGTCGGCGACATCGTCTCCGGTGTCATCCAGCAGGGCCGGTCGCCCGGCGACGTGCTGATCGACCTGGGCAACATCGAGGCGATCCTGCCGGTGAACGAGCGGGTCCCCGAGGAGCGCTACGCCCACGGCGAGCGGATCAAGGCGTACGTCTACGAGGTCGAGCGCGGCATGCGCGGGCCCCGCGTCAAGGTGTCGCGCACCCACCCGAACCTGGTGAAGCTGCTGTTCGCGCTGGAGTCGCCCGAGATCGCCGACGGCACCGTCGAGATCGCCGCGATCGCCCGCGAGGCCGGTCACCGTACGAAGATCGCGGTCAAGGCGAACGCTCCAGGCGTCAACCCCAAGGGCGCCTGCATCGGTCCGATGGGCCAGCGGGTGCGCTCGGTGATGAGCGAGCTGCACGGCGAGAAGATCGACATCGTCGACTTCAGCGAGAACCCGGCCGAGTTCATCGCCTACGCGTTGTCGCCGGCCCAGGTCAAGGGCGTGACGATCGTGGACGAGACGATGCGCTCAGCGCGGGTCGTCGTGCCGGACTTCCAACTTTCCCTGGCGATCGGCAAGGAGGGCCAGAACGCCCGCCTCGCAGCGAAGTTGACCGGTTGGCGGATCGACATCCGGCCCGACACCGCGCCCGTGCCCGATGGCGATTCGTCGTCCTCCCGGTAGAGCCGCTAGACTTGACGATGGTGATTCGTACGTGCGTCGGATGTCGGCAGCGTGCGGACAAGACCACTCTGGTGAGAGTCGTCGCCGACCGGGATGACACGGGATGGACCGTGGAGCCCGATCCCGGCGGATCTCGACCGGGCCGCGGAGCGCACTTGCACCCCGCGGAACGGTGCCTGAAGCTCGCCCTCGACCGGCGGGCGTTCGTCAGGGCGCTTCGTCTCGAAGGGCCCGTCAGTACGAACGCCGTCGCTGATTGGGTGCGAGCCGAAGTCGCCCGGAGAGCCTGACCACCCGTGGTACCGACCGGTGCCACTCGAAACGGAAATCGGAGCACACGCTCATGAGCACTCGATGAGTACTTCCCAATGAGCCTGTACGTCAACTACTGATCCGTGCCTCCTTCGGGGCCGGATCCCTGAAGGAGAAGAGTGGCTGTAAGAGTCCACGAGCTCGCCCGCGAGCTAGGTGTTGAGAGCAAGGTCGTCCTGTCCACCCTCAAGGAGATGGGCGAGTACGTGAAGTCCGCGTCCTCGACCGTCGAGGCGCCTGTCGTGCGCCGCCTCAAGGAGGAGCACGGCGACCGCCTGCGCGAGCAGGGCGCCAAGAAGTCCCCCAAGAAGGCCCCCGCCGCCCAGCCGGCCGAGGCCCCCCAGGCGAAGGAGAAGGCCCCCGCGCCGGCTCCCGCCGAGTCCGCCGCCGCCGAGGTCGCCGCACCGCCGGCCACCCCGTCGGCTCCCGCCGCGCCGAAGCCCGGCCCGGCTCCCACCCCCGGTCCCAAGGCACCCGCGCCCGCAGCTCCCGAGGCTCCGGCCCCGGAGGCTCCTGCGGCCGAGGTTCCGGCTCCTGAGGCTCCGGCCCCGGCTGCCGAGTCCACGAGTGCCCGTCCCGGCCCCGCTCCGACCCGTACCCCGGGCCCGCGTCCGGGTCCGGCTTCCACGCCGCGTCCGGGTCAGGCCGGCGGCCTGCCCACCGGCGGCCCCCGTCCTGGTCCTCGCACCCCTGCGGCGCGTCCGGGCAACAACCCGTTCTCGTCCAAGCAGGGCATGCAGCAGGACCGCGCCCCGCGGCCGCCTGCCGCACGTGAGGGTGGCGCCGGCGCCGCTCCGGCACGTCCGGGCATGCCCCGCCCGAACCCGGCCATGATGCCCAAGCAGTCGTCGGTCACCCCGGCACGTCCCGGTGGCCGTCCCGGCCCCGGCGGTCGCGCCGGTGGTCCCGGTGGTCGTCCCGGTGGCGGTGGCGGCGCAGGCCGTCCCGGCGGCGGTGCCGGTGGCGGCGCTCGTCCCGGCGGCTTCAGTGGTCCCCCCGCGGGCGGCGGTCGTCCCGGTGGACCCGGTCGCAACCAGCGCGGCGGCACCCAGGGTGCCTTCGGCCGCGCCGGTGGCCCCGTGCGTCGTGGTCGCAAGAGCAAGCGCGCGAAGCGTCAGGAATTCGACCAGATGCAGGCGCCGTCGATCGGCGGCGTGCGCGTCCGCAAGGGCGACGGCGAGGCAGTGCGCCTCGCACGTGGCGCCTCGCTGACCGACTTCGCCGACAAGATCGGCGTCGACGCGGCATCGCTCGTCCAGGTGCTGTTCCACCTCGGCGAGATGGTCACCGCGACCCAGTCGGTCAACGACGAGACGCTGCAGCTGCTCGGTGAGGAGCTGAACTACGACGTCCAGGTCGTCTCGCCCGAGGACGAGGACCGCGAGCTGCTCGAGTCCTTCTCGCTGGAGTTCGGCGAGGACGTCGGCGACGACTCCGATCTGACGGCGCGCCCGCCGGTCGTCACCGTCATGGGTCACGTCGACCACGGCAAGACGAAGCTGCTCGACGCCCTGCGTCAGGCGAACGTCGCGGCCAAGGAGGCCGGCGGCATCACGCAGTCGATCGGTGCCTACCAGGTCACCACCGAGGTCGACGGCAACGAGCGCGCGATCACCTTCATCGACACCCCGGGTCACGAGGCGTTCACCGCCATGCGAGCCCGTGGTGCCCAGGCGACCGACATCGCGATCCTCGTGGTCGCGGCCGACGACGGCGTCATGCCGCAGACGGTCGAGGCGCTCAACCACGCCAAGGCCGCCGGTGTCCCGGTCGTCGTCGCGGTCAACAAGATCGACAAGGAAGGCGCCGATCCGACCAAGGTCCGCGGCCAGCTGACCGAGTACGGTCTCGTGCCCGAGGAGTACGGCGGAGACACGATGTTCATCGACGTCTCGGCCAAGTCCGAGATCGGTCTCGACGCGCTGCTGGAGGCCATCGTGCTGACGGCGGACGCCGAGCTGGACCTGCGTGCCAACCCGAACCAGCGGGCCGAGGGTCTCGCGATCGAGGCTCACCTCGACCGCGGTCGTGGCCCCGTCGCCACCGTGCTGGTCCAGCGCGGCACGCTGCGGGTCGGCGACTCGCTCGTGGCCGGACCGGCCTTCGGTCGTGTGCGCGCCATGCTCGACGAGTTCGGTGCCAACATCGAGGAGGCGACCCCGTCGCGTCCGGCGCTCGTGCTCGGCCTGACGGCCGTGCCCGGCGCAGGTGACAACTTCATGGTGGTCGAGGACGACCGCCTGGCCCGTCAGATCGCCGAGAAGCGTGAGGCCCGTGAGCGCAACGCGCTGCTGGCCAAGCGTTCGGGTCGCCGGACCCTCGAGGACTTCATGTCCTCGCTGGAGAAGGGCGAGACCGACGAGCTGCTGCTCATCCTCAAGGGTGACGGCGCCGGCTCGGTCGAGGCGCTCGAGGACTCGCTGGCCAACATCGAGATCGGCGACGAGGTCGCACTGCGGGTCATCGACCGCGGTGTCGGCGCGATCACCGAGACCGACGTCAACCTGGCGGCTGCGTCCAACGCGGTCATCGTCGGCTACAACGTCCGCCCGCAGGGCAAGGCGACGGAGCTGGCCGACCGCGAGGGTGTCGAGATCAAGTACTACTCGGTCATCTACCAGGCCATCGACGAGATCGAGGCGGCCCTCAAGGGCATGCTCAAGCCGATCTACGAGGAGCAGCAGCTCGGTACCGCCGAGATCCGCGACATCTTCAAGTCGTCGAAGGTCAAGGGCGGCAACATCGCGGGCTGCATGGTCACCAGCGGGTCCATCCGCCGCAATGCGAAGGTTCGCATCGTGCGCGACGGCTCGGTCGTGGCCGACAACCTCGACGTCCTGTCCCTGCGCCGTGAGAAGGACGACGCGTCCGAGGTCCGCGAGGGCTTCGAGTGCGGTGTCGTGGTCTCGTACTCCGACATCAAGGTCGGCGACGTGATCGAGGCCTTCGAGCTGGTCGAGAAGAAGCGCGACTGACATGGCAGGTCCACGTCAGGCCAAGCTCTCCGACCGCATCAAGGAGATCGTGGCGACGATGCTCGAGCGGCGGGTCAAGGACCCGCGGCTCGGCTTCGTCACCATCACCGATGTGCGGCTGACCGGTGACGGTCAGCACGCCTCGATCTTCTACACGGTCATGGGCGACGAGCGCGCTCGGGCGGACACGGCGGCGGCGCTGATCAGCGCCACCGGCCTGATCCGCAAGGAGGTCGGCAGTCAGCTCGGGGTGCGGCACACGCCGTCGCTCGAGTTCTTCCTGGACTCGGTGCCCGAGACGGCGCGCGAGATCGAGGAGCTGCTGGCCAAGGCCCGCGAGTCCGACGCCCGCGTCGCCGAGCGGGCCCAGGGCGCGGCGTACGCCGGCGAGCCGGATCCGTACAAGGTGCGCGAGGACGACGAGGAGCCCGGTGACGACTGAGTCACCGGGTGGTCCGGCCAGCGGGCTCGTCGTCGTCGACAAGCCCGCTGACTGGACCTCGCACGACGTCGTCGCGCGCATCCGCCGGCTGGCCGGCACGCGCAAGGTCGGCCACGCCGGCACGCTCGACCCGATGGCCACCGGAGTCCTGGTGGTCGGGGTCAACCGTGCGACGCGGCTGCTGGGCTATGTCGCGGGCTCCGACAAGGAGTACCTCGCGACGATCGCCCTGGGCGCCACGACCGTCACCGACGACGCGCAGGGGGACGAGACCGGCACCGCCGACGCCTCGTCCCTCGGCGCGGAGGCGGTGCGCGAGGCGATGCTCCCGCTGACCGGCAAGATCGAGCAGGTGCCGTCCGCGGTGTCGGCGATCAAGGTCGACGGCAAGCGCTCCTACGCCCGGGTCCGTTCGGGCGAGCAGGTCGAGCTGGCCGCCCGCGCGGTCGAGGTCTCGACCTTCGAGCTGCTCGACTTCACGCCCGGAACGAGGGCGTACGCCCAGGTCCGGGTCGAGTGCTCCAGCGGCACGTACGTGCGTGCGCTGGCACGCGATCTCGGCGCCTCGCTGGGCGTCGGGGGACACCTCACCAGCCTGCGGCGCACTCGCGTGGGCCGCTTCGGCCTCGACCGCGCCCGCACGCTCGACGAGCTGGCGCAGTCCTTCGAGATCGTCGGCCTCGACGACGCCGCTCGCGCCTCCTTCCCGGGGGCCGAGCTCTCCGAGCAGCAGGCCCAGGCCGTCCGGTTCGGCCGGGCCCTTCCGGACCTGCAGCTGCCGCCCGGCGCCCCGGTCGCGATGTTCGCGCCCGACGGCTCCTTCCTGGCGTTGTACGAGTCCGCGGGCGCCGGGGCGCGCCCGGTCGCAGTCTTCGTCTGAGACGGCCTAGGCTGAACGCCATGCCGTTCGGATCTTCGTCTTCTCGCGGGTGGGTCCGACGTGTCCTCCTCGGCGGCCTGCTGGTCCAGGTGGGCGCCATCGTCTCGCTGATGGCGACGACCTCGATCCGCAAGCGCCTGCGTGCCAAGGGCACGCCTCCGCTGCCGCGCGTCCCCGCCGAGCACTTCCCGATCGGCGGCGGCAACGAGGTGCAGGTCTACGTCTCGGGCGAGGTGCTGTACGACGACATGCTCGCGGCGATCGCCGGGGCCCGTCGCCGCATCCTGCTGGAGTCCTACATCATCAAGGCCGACGCGATGGGCCGCCGGTTCCGCCAGGCGTTGCGCGACGCGGCCGACCGCGGCGTCGAGGTGTGCGTGATCTACGACGGGTTCGCGAACCTCGTCGTGCCGCCGCGCTTCTTCCGGTTCGGTCACGGGATCAAGATGATGCGCTACCCGATCCTGCCGCGGCGCCTGAACGTGTTCAGCCCGCGCTCGTGGGGCCGTGACCACCGCAAGATCCTCGTCGTCGACGACGCCATCGGGTTCGTGGGTGGGTACAACATCGGCAGCCTCTACGCGAACGAGTGGCGCGACACCCACGTGGCCCTCACGGGTCCGGCGGTGTGGGACCTCGAGAACGCGGTCATCGACTTCTGGAACGACAGCCTGTTCCGCACGAAGATCCGGGCCCTGACCGAGGCCACGTGGGATCCGCACGTGCGGGCCCACCGCAACGTCCCGCGCCAGCTGATCTTCCCGATCCGCGGGATGTACCTCGAGGCCATCGACCGTGCCGTGTCGACCATCGAGATCACGCAGGCGTACTTCATCCCCGACCAGGACATCCTGCAGGCGCTGATCGACGCCAGCCGGCGCGGCGTGCACGTGCGGATCCTGGTGCCGAAGGTGTCGAACCATGTCGTGGCCGATTTCATCGCCCGCAGCTACTTCGGTCCGATGCTGGAGGCCGGGATCGAGATCCTGCGCTACCGCGACCACATGGTGCACGCCAAGACCATGACGATCGACGGCGAGTGGTCGACCATCGGCACGGCCAACATCGACCGGCTGAGCCTGACCGGCAACTACGAGATCAACCTCGAGATCCTCGACGAGAAGCTGGCCCGGGGCATGAGCCGCATCTTCGAGCGCGACGCCCAGAAGGCCGAGGTGCTCGACGTCGCCACGTGGCGGTCGCGTCCCACCATCGCGCGGCTGTACGAGCGGCTGCTGCGCCCGTGGCGTCCGCTGGTCTGAGTCAGCCCGCGCGGTAGCCGATGCCGCGCACCGTGACGACCGCGTCGCTGCCGAGCTTCCTGCGCAGGTAGCCGACGTACACGTCGACGACGTTCGAGCGCAGTCCGTTCTCGTGTCCCCAGACGTGCTCGAGCAGTTGCTCGCGCGTGAGGACCTGCCCGCGATGGCGCAGCAGGGTCTTGGCCAGGGCGAACTCCCGCGGTGAGAGCGCGACCTCGCGTTCGCCCACCCAGGCGCGCCGGGCCCGGGCGTCGAGCCGCAGTGCGCCGGTGGACAGGTCTTCGCCGCCGCCCGGGGACGGGTCCGTGCGCCGGAGGTGCTCCCGGACGCGGGAGACCACCTCGTGGTCGTCGGTCCCGGCAGCCAGGACGACGACCGGGAGCGCCGGTCGTTCCTCGCCCTGACGCTCGACCATGGCGACCCCGTGCGTCCCCGCACTGTCCGGATCGAGCACGACGAGGTCGGCCTCGTCGTGGCGCGCGTCGGCGAGCCCACTGCCCCCCGAGGTCACGTGGACCTCGAATCCAGCGGCGCGCAGCGCGTCGGCGATCGAGGACGCACGTGCGCCCTGCGCCACCACCACGATCTGCCGCATACCTTCGATGGTCCACCCTGGCTGGTCGCAGCTGAAGGGGCCTCAGCGGAAAGCGGGCGCGCGCGGCGGAGGATCGGACGCTCCCCGGCGCAGCACGGGAAGGACCCGAGGGGGGACGAGCTCGGACAGCACGATCACGCTGCTGGTGCGGGCCACGGACCCGGATCCGCTGATGTGCAGCAGCGTGTCCTTGAGGTCCTCGTGGGACGTCGCGGCGATCTTGCAGACGATGTCCGCCTCACCGCTGGTGATGAAGGCCTCGAGGACGCTCGGCAGCGACATGAGCTCCTCGGTGACGGCGTCGATGGAGCCCTGGACGATCTGCAGCGTCACGAACGCCTGCACCGGGTGGCCGGCGGCCGCGAGGTCGATGTCGGGGGCGTACCCGGTGATCACGCCCGACTCCTCCAGCTTGCGCAGGCGCGACTGGACCGTCGCTCGGGCGACGCCCAGGAGTCGTGACAACTCCAGGTCACCGACCCGGGGGTGGTCGTGCATGGCCTCGATGAGCGCGACATCCAAACGGTCCACCATGGATCGAGCCTAGCAATCTGGACAGTTCCGACCCGGTTGTTGTGCGCTGAATGTCTAGCGTGGACAGTTCCGGGGGTGGAGGTTGCCCAGCGCCGACCTCAGGTGTGTCCTGAGTCACATGACTCTCGATCTCACGGACGCCGAGCGGCTCGCCCACCTCGACCTCGATCAGCTGCGCCAGCTCGTCGGCCTGGTCGAGCACGATGCCACGACGGACCCGTTCCCGGTCACCGGCTGGGACGCGCTGGTGTGGGACGTCGGCAACGCCACCCAGTCGGCCCACTTCTTCATGTCCGCCTACGGCATGGACCTCGTGGCCTACTCCGGCCCCGAGACCGGCAACCGCGACCATCACGCGTACGTCGTCGCGAGTGGCGCCGTCCGTTTCGTGCTCCGCGGTGGCGTCGCGCCCGACAGCCCTGTGATGGATCACCACCGCCTCCACGGCGACGGGGTCGTCGACGTCGCGCTCGAGGTCCCCGACGTGGACGTGTGCGTGCGCCACGCCCGCGAGCAGGGCGCGACGATCCTGCAGGAGCCGCACGACGTCACCGACGAGCACGGCACCGTGCGGATGGCGGCGATCGCCGCGTACGGCGACACGCGACACTCGCTGGTCGACCGCAGCCGGTACTCCGGCCCTTACCTGCCGGGCTTCGTGGCACGGTCGTCGACCCTGCGGCGCGACCCGGGAGCGCCTCCCATCTTCCAGGCGCTCGACCACGTGGTGGGCAACGTCGAGCTGGGCCGGATGGACGAGTGGGTCGACTTCTACCGCCGTGTCATGGGCTTCACCAACATGGCCGAGTTCGTGGGCGACGACATCGCCACCGAGTACAGCGCCCTGATGAGCAAGGTGGTCGCCAGCGGCAACCACCGGGTGAAGTTCCCGCTGAACGAGCCCGCGATCGCCAAGAAGAAGTCCCAGATCGACGAGTACCTGGAGTTCTACCGCGGTCCCGGCGTGCAGCACCTGGCCCTGGCGACGCCCGACATCGTGCAGACCGTCGACCGGCTGCGCGACGCGGGGATCGAGTTCCTCGCCACGCCCGACTCGTACTACACGGACCCGGCGCTGCGGGAGCGGATCGGCGAGGTGCGCGTGCCCATCGAGGAACTGCAGCGTCGCGGGATCCTGGTCGACCGGGACGAGGACGGCTACCTGCTGCAGATCTTCACCAAGCCGATCGGCGACCGGCCGACGGTGTTCTTCGAGCTGATCGAGCGCCACGGCTCGCTGGGCTTCGGCAAGGGCAACTTCCAGGCCTTGTTCGAGGCGATCGAGCGCGAGCAGGCGCGGCGTGGCAACTTCTAGGCCCGGGAGGCCCTGACATGGCCCACTACCGCAGCGCGGGGCTCGTTCCGCCCAAGCGTCACACCCAGCACCGGGCGGCCGACGGGTCGCTGTACCGCGAGGAGCTGATGGGGGAGGAGGGCTTCAGCTCGGACTCGTCCCTGCTCTACCACGTGGGCGTGCCGTCAGCGATCGTCGAGGCCCGGACGTGGGACCTGCCCGACCAGGCCACGGCTCCCAACGAGCCGTTGCTGCCGCGCCACCTGCGCCTGCACGACCTGTTCAGCGATGCCGAGCGAGATCTGGTCCGGGGCCGGCGCCTCGTGCTGGGCAACGCCGACGTGAGGCTCTCGTACGTGGTCGGGGAGCAGACGTCCCCGCTGTACCGCAACGCCACGGGCGACGAGTGCGTCTTCATCGAGTCGGGGCGCGGCACGCTCGAGACCGTCTTCGGGCACCTGCCGTTCGGGTCGGGGGACTACCTGATCGTCCCGCGTGCGACGACGCACCGGTGGGTCCCGGACGGTCCGGTGCGGGCGTACTGCATCGAGGCGAACAGCCACATCGGCCCTCCCAAGCGGTACCTGTCGAGGTTCGGGCAACTGTTGGAGCACGCCCCGTACTGCGAGCGCGACCTGCGTGGGCCCGGCGAGCCGGAGGTCCGCGAGGGGACGGACGTCGAGGTCTTCGTGAAGCACCGAGGCTCCGGCCCCGGCGGCCTGTCGGGGACGGTCCACGTGGTCCCGCGGCATCCGTTCGACGTCGTGGGCTGGGACGGCTGCCTCTACCCGTACGCGTTCAACGTGGTCGACTTCGAGCCGATCACCGGGCGGGTCCACCAGCCGCCGCCGGTGCACCAGGTGTTCGAGGCGAACAACTTCGTCGTCTGCAACTTCGTGCCGCGCAAGGTGGACTACCACCCGCGCGCGATCCCCGTGCCGTACTACCACTCGAACGTCGACTCCGACGAGATCATGTTCTACGTCGACGGCGACTACGAGGCGCGCAAGGGCTCCGGCATCGCCAAGGGCTCGGTCTCGGTGCACCCGGGGGGCCACTCCCACGGGCCCCAGCCGTCGTCGATCGAGGCGAGCCTGGGCGCGGAGTCCTTCGACGAGCTCGCGGTCATGGTCGACACGTTCCGCCCGCTCGAGCTGGGTGAGGGCGGCCGCGCGGCCGACGACGGCGTCTACCACCTCTCGTGGGGCCGCTCATGACGGCGACGTTCGACGGGTTCTTCGACGACGCCGCGATCTTCCCGCCGGGGAACGCCCCGGTGGACGTGGCCGTCAAGCAGCACCGGGCCCGGAGCGAGGGCCCGGTCGGCGTCCTGCTCGGGCCGCTCGTGTGCGACACGGCCCGTCTGCCCGCGTTGCTCGCGGCGGCCACGGCGCCCGTGCGGCTGTCCCTCGTGGGTGCCGTCCACGAGGTGGGCCCGGCTCTCGCGGCCACGGGCGGCACGCCGGTCGAGCCGGTGGCCATCGAGGTGCTCGGGCCGGTCGCGGCGCTGCCGGACGTGGCCGTGCGGACGCCCGCGGTCGAGATGCCGTGGGGATCGGGCTTCGAGGTCCCCGCGGGCGCGGTGCTCAAGCTCCGCTGCGGGGGAGCGTACGTGCCGACGGCCGCCGAGCTGGCCGCGGCGATCGCGCACTGCGTCGCCCACGACCAGCCGTTCAAGCTGACGGCGGGGTTGCACGCGGCCGTCGCCCACGACGGCGCCCACGGCTTCGTCAACGTGATGGCGGCGGTCGTCGCGGCGATGCGCGGCGACGATCCGGAGCCGGTCCTGACGGCGGCCTCCGCCGACCTCGACCTGACGACACTGTCCGACTCGAGACGGCTGTTCCGGTCGATCGGCACGTGCGACCTCGACGAGCCGCTCGCAGGCCTGCGGGGACTGGGGCTGATCGCATGACCGGCTTCGACCTGGCGACGCTGCCGTACTGCAGCTTCACCGCCGCGGATCTCGACGGACCGCGAGTGGGTGTGGGCCTCGGTGACCGCGTCCTCGACCTGACCACCCTGGCGCAGACGCTGGTCCCGGACCAGGCGCCCGTGTTCGCCGCCGGAACGCTCGATCGCTTCCTCGCCGCGGGCCCGCAGGTGTGGGCTCGCGTGCGGGCGGCGCTGCAGGAGGCCGCCCTCGAGGCGTCGCCCACCCGGCCGGTCGGCGAGGTGCGGCTGCACCTGCCGTTCGCCGTCGCGGACTACGTCGACTTCTACGCGTCGCGGCACCACGCGACGAACGTCGGCCGGATCTTCCGTCCTGACGGGGAGCCGCTCACGCCGAACTGGGACCACCTGCCGATCGGCTACCACGGCCGGGCGGGGACGGTCGTGGTCTCGGGCACGCCCGTGCGACGACCCTCCGGGCAACTGCGCTCGGCCGACGGCACCATCGGCTTCGGCCCGAGTGCCAGGCTCGACGTCGAGGCCGAGATCGGCTTCGTGGTCGGGGCCGGCTCGGACCTCGGGCAACAGGTCGGCGTCGGGGAGTTCGAGCAGCACGTCTTCGGGATCTGCGTCGTCAACGACTGGTCGGCACGCGACATCCAGGCGTGGGAGTACGTGCCGCTCGGTCCGTTCCTGGGCAAGTCCTTCGCGACGTCGGTCTCGCCGTGGGTCGTGCCGTGGGCCGCGCTCACCGACGCACGGACCGATCCACCGCCCCCGCACGTCGAGCTGCAGGACTATCTGAGCCCACCGGGCCAGGGTCTCGACCTGGAGCTGACGGTCGCGGTCAACGGCACGGTGGTGTCGCGGCCGCCGTTCGCCACGATGTCGTGGACGCCGGCTCAGATGCTCGCGCACCTGACGGTGAACGGGGCGTCCCTGCGCCCGGGCGACCTCTTCGCGTCGGGCACCGTCAGCGGTCCGGAGCCCGGACAACGAGGCTCCTTGCTGGAGCTGACCTGGAACGGCACCGAGCCGGTGACGTTGGACGACGGGAGCACCCGGGGGTTCCTGCAGGACGGCGACACCGTGACCATCTCCGCCGCGGCCAGGACGCACGACGGCCGGTTGCTGCCCCTGGGCGAGGTCGAAGGACGCGTGGTCTGAGGACCGCGGGAAGGAGTGACATGTTCGAGGAAGGCCAGTACTTCGCGCCCCTCACGAAGAAGGGCGACGGCAGCGTCTCGGTCGAGCTGAGTGCGGGGCACCCGGGATTGGAGGACCCCACGTACCGCGAGCGCCGCGACCGGATCGCCACGGCCGCGGCCCGGTGGACCTCGGGGGACCCGCCGCCGCTCATCGACTACACCGACGCCGAGCACGAGGTGTGGCGGGTGGTCTGCGAGGACCTGCGCGACAAGCACCGGCACTACGCGTGCCGGGAGTACCTCGACGGCAAGGAGGCGTTCGGGCTGCCCGAGGACCACGTCCCCCAGCTGGCCGAGCTCTCGGCGGCTCTGGCGCCGTTGACCGGGTTCGCCTACCAGCCCGCCGCGGGCCTGGTGCCGCTGCGTGAGTTCTACGGCGCCCTGGCGGACCACCGGTTCTGGGCGACGCAGTACGTCCGGCACCACTCGGTTCCGCTCTACACGCCCGAGCCCGACGTCCTCCACGAGGTGGTCGGCCACGGCAACACCCTGGCCGACACCCGGTTCACCCAGCTGTACGAGGCGGCCGGGGCGGCGGTGCGACGCGTCGAGTCCGACGAGGCGCTGCAGTTCGTCAGCAAGGTCTTCTGGTTCACCCTCGAGTTCGGTGTGGTCCACGAGCCCGACGGGCTCAAGGCGTACGGCGCCGGCATCTTGTCCAGCCCCGGCGAGATCGAGGAGTTCCGCCAGATGACCATCCGGCCGCTCGACCTGGTCGAGATGGGGACGACCGACTACGACATCACGCACTACCAGGAGGTGCTGTTCGCGGCCGGGTCCTTCGGCCAGCTCCAGGACGTCGTCGGAGGCTTCTGGGACACCTGCACCGACGACTCGATCGAGGCGATGAGGCTCGCTGCCTGAAGCCGCCGGCGACGGGTGTGGCACAGTGTCGCCGTGGTGATCTGGAAGGCGGTCGAGGGTGCTCCCGCCACGGCTGTGCCCGGACCGAGCGCCGTCACGATCGGCAACTTCGACGGTGTGCACCTCGGACACCAGTCGCTCCTCGCGGCCACGCGCGCGGCCGCGGGCGACGCGCAGACCGTCGCGATCACCTTCGATCCGCACCCGGTCGCGATCTTCGCCCCCGAGCGCGCGCCGAAGCGCCTGACCACCCTCGAGCGCCGCATCGAGCTGTTGCACCAGCACGGCGCCGACCACGTGCGCGTCCTGGACTTCACCGCCGAGATGGCCTCGTGGTCGCCGGACGAGTTCGTGGGCGCGGTCGTCCTGGACCAGTGCCATGCGCGCGCGGTCGTGGTGGGGGAGGGCTTCCGGTACGGCAGCCGCGCCTCCGGGTCGATCGAGACGCTGCAGGAGTCCGGCCGCCGACACGGGTTCACCGCCGCGGAGGCCGCGCTGGCCGGCGACGGTGTGGCCTTCTCGTCGACCCGCGCCCGCGATGCGGTCGCCTCCGGCGACATGGGGCGGGCCGCCGAGATCCTGGGCCGGCCGCACGAGGTGGAGGGGACCGTCGTCACGGGGGACCGGCGGGGACGCGAGCTCGGCTTCCCGACCGCGAACGTCCCGGTGGACGACTCCTACGCCGTGCCGCCGGACGGCGTGTACGCCGCGTGGCTCGTCCTTCCCGACGACACGCGGCTGCCGGCCGCCACGTCGATCGGCACCAATCCGACCTTCGACGGAGTCACCGGCCGACGGGTCGAGTCGTACGTCCTGGACCGTGACGACCTCGACCTCTACGGGCAGTCGGTCCGCGTCGAGTTCGTCGCCCGGCTGCGCGAGATGGTGGCCTACGAGTCGCTCGATGCGCTCGTCGAGCAGATGCACCGCGACGTCGCGGACGCGCGGTCCGTGCTGCACCTCTGAGCCTGCGTGGCGATTAGGAACGTTCACCGCGGCGCTGATACCCTGAGAGTTGCCGTAGAACGGCCACGGACCCAGAGTGCCCCGGTGAACAGGCCCGGGCGCGCCGTGCAACGGACATCCCAAGGAGAAACGTGTCGAAGAAGACCGCTGCCCCCACGGTGGCAAACCTTTCGAAGCAGGAAATCATCGAGCAGTACGCCACGGGCGAGGGCGACACCGGTTCCCCGGAGGTCCAGATCGCGCTGCTGACGGGCCGCATCGCTCACCTGACCGAGCACCTGAAGGAGCACAAGCACGACCACCACAGCCGTCGTGGCCTGCTGCTCCTGGTCGGCCAGCGTCGCCGCCTGCTGAACTACCTGCAGAACAACGACATCGAGCGCTACCGCTCGCTCATCGAGCGACTGGGCCTGCGCCGCTGATGCGACGGGCGGTCATCCCCTCGGGGGTGGCCGCCCGTTCCTCAATGCGACACCATCACAACTGAACAAGAATCACCCACGACGAGGTCGGCGATTGCTCGGTCCTCGGTAGTGGCCCTCGGAGCCCCCATGGGCGGCCGCGGGCCTCGATCGAAGACCGGCCCGGCCCGGGTCCGAATGCGGACCGCGCCGGCGCAGCCGCCTCGTCCCGAAACCGCAGGGCGAAACCCTGCAGAAGGGACTTCCATGTCCGACATCACCACCGTAGAGACCGTCCTCGACAACGGCCGTTTCGGCACCCGCACGGTGCGTTTCGAGACCGGCCTGCTGGCCCAGCAGGCCGCCGGCGCCGTCGCCGCCTACCTCGACGACGACACCATGCTGCTCTCGGCCACCACGGCCGGCAAGCACCCCAAGGACCACTTCGACTTCTTCCCGCTGACGGTCGACGTCGAGGAGCGCATGTACGCCGCGGGTCGCATCCCGGGGTCGTTCTTCCGTCGTGAGGGCCGTCCCAGCGAGGACGCGATCCTCACCTGCCGCCTGATCGACCGCCCGCTGCGCCCGACCTTCAAGAAGGGCCTGCGCAACGAGGTCCAGGTCGTCATCACGGTCCTGTCGCTCAACCCCGACACCCCGTACGACGTGCTGGCGATCAACGCCGCCTCGGCGTCCACGCAGATCTCGGGCCTGCCCTTCAGCGGCCCGATCGGCGCCACGCGCGTCGCGCTCATCGACGGCCAGTGGGTCGCCTTCCCGACGCACAGCCAGCTCGAGGAGGCCGTGTTCGACATGGTCGTCGCGGGCCGTGTCGCGGGCGACGACGTCGCCATCATGATGGTCGAGGCCGAGTCCACCGAGAACACGTGGGAGCTCGTCCAGAGCGGCGTCCAGGCGCCCACCGAGGAGATCGTCGCCGGTGGCCTCGAGGCCGCCAAGGGCTTCATCCGCCAGCTGTGCGATGCCCAGGCCGAGCTGGCCGCGACGGCCGCCAAGCCCGTCCAGGACTTCCCGGTCTTCCTCGACTACGAGGACGACGTCTACGAGGCCGTCCGCGAGATCGCGTCGGCCGACCTGGCCGGTGCGCTCACGATCGTCCGCAAGGCCGACCGCGAGGAGCGCGAGTCCGAGATCAAGGCCAACGTCATCGACCAGCTCGGTGAGCGCTTCGAGGGCCGCGAGAAGGAGCTCGGCGCCGCGCTGCGCTCGCTGACCAAGGAGCTCGTGCGCGAGCGCGTCCTGCGCGACAACGTCCGCATCGACGGTCGTGGCCTGGCCGACATCCGCGCCCTGTCCGCCGAGGTCGGCATCATTCCTCGCGTGCACGGCTCGGCGCTGTTCCAGCGTGGCGAGACCCAGATCCTGGGTGTCACGACGCTGAACATGCTCGACCTGGAGCAGAAGCTCGACACGCTCTCGCCCGAGACCACGCGTCGGTACATGCACAACTACAACTTCCCGCCGTTCTCCACCGGTGAGACCGGTCGCGTGGGCTCGCCCAAGCGTCGCGAGATCGGTCACGGCGCCCTGGCCGGCCGGGCCCTGCTGCCCGTGCTGCCGTCGCGTGCGGAGTTCCCGTACGCGATCCGCCAGGTCTCCGAGGCGCTGAGCTCGAACGGCTCGACGTCCATGGGCTCGGTGTGCGCCTCGACCCTGGGTCTGCTGAACGCCGGTGTGCCGCTGCGCGCCCCGGTCGCCGGCATCGCGATGGGCCTCATCTCCGGTGTGGTCGACGGCGAGCAGAAGTTCGTCACGCTGACCGACATCCTCGGAGCCGAGGACGCCTACGGCGACATGGACTTCAAGGTCGCCGGCACGCGTGAGTTCGTCACCGCCCTGCAGCTGGACACCAAGCTCGACGGCATCCCCGCCGACGTGCTGGCCGGTGCCCTGCAGCAGGCGCACGACGCGCGTCAGACGATCCTGGACGTGATGGCCGAGGCCATCAGCGAGCCCGACGAGATGAGCCCTTACGCTCCGCGGATCATCACGGTGAAGATCCCGGTCGACAAGATCGGCGAGGTCATCGGCCCGAAGGGCAAGATGATCAACCAGATCCAGGACGACACCGGCGCGAAGATCTCGATCGACGACGACGGCACCGTCTACATCGGCGCCGAGGGTGGCGACGCGGCCGAGGCGGCTCGCTCCGCCATCAACGCGATCGCCAACCCGACGATGCCCGAGGTCGGCGAGCGCTACCTGGGCACCGTCGTCAAGACGGTCGACTTCGGCGCGTTCATCTCGCTGCTGCCGGGCAAGGACGGCCTGCTGCACATCAGCAAGCTGCGCGAGCTCAACGGCGGCCAGCGGGTCAACAACGTCGACGACGTCGTCAAGGTCGGTGACAAGATCCAGGTCCAGATCGCCGAGGTCGGCGATCGCGGCAAGCTGTCGCTGATCCCGGTCGTCGAGGCGACCGAGGACGCGGCCGTCGAGACGGCCGAGGAGCCCTCCGAGGCCTGATCCTCCCGCTCCACGACGCAGCCCCGCACCGGTTCGGTGCGGGGCTGCGTCGTTCCCGGAACCATCAATTTGGGAGCGCTCCCAAAAATCTCTTGACGTGGCATGTGACGTGAGCCACACTCATGGGAGCGCTCCCATGTCGGGTGGGGGACCGACGGAAGGCATGACGTGAATCGCACACGACAGTTCGCCGCCACGCTCGCCACGGCGATCGCCCTGGGCGGCCTCGCCGCCTGTGGCGGTAGCGGGTCGAGCGACGACGGGGACGACATCACCCTGCGGGTGAATCTCTTCGGCAAGTTCGGCTACACCGAGGCGTACAAGAAGTTCGAGGCAGACCACCCCGGCGTCAAGATCGTCGAGACGGCCGAGGGCGACCTCGGCAAGTACAACACGAAGCTGACGCAGCAGATCGCCGCCGGTGGCGACGCCGGCGACGTGGTCGCCATCGAGGAGGGCCAGACCGTGGCCTTCCTGGCCGCCGCGAACAAGTTCGTCAACCTCCAGGACGAGGGTGGCAACGACGTCAAGGACCGCTGGCTCCCGTGGGTCTGGGACAAGGCCACGAGCGCCGACGGCAAGACGACGATCGGCTACGGGACGGACGTGGGCGGCCTGGCCATGTGCTACCGCCGCGACCTGTTCGAGAAGGCCGGACTGCCGACCGACCGCGCCGAGGTGGCCCAGCTGTGGCCGACCTGGGACGCGTACATCGCCACCGGCAAGAAGTTCCAGAAGGGCATCGGGAACCAGAAGGTCGCGTTCGTCGACTCGTCGACGAACACCTACAACTCCATCCTCATGCAGGAGGGGGACCACACCTACTTCGATCGTGACGACAAGCTCGTCTTCGACGAGAACCCCGCGATCAAGACCGCTTGGGACTACTCGGTCGAGATGACCGAGGCCGACCTGTCGGCCCAGCTCAAGGCCTTCAGCGACGAGTGGAACGCCGGCTTCAAGAACGGCTCCTTCGCCACGGTCGCCTGCCCCGCCTGGATGACCGGTTACATCAAGGACCAGTCCGGTGAGGCCAATGCCGGCAAGTGGGACATCGCCACGGTGCCCGGTGGCGGCGGCAACTGGGGCGGTTCGTGGCTCGCCGTGCCGCAGACCAGCAAGCACCAGGAGATGGCGCTCGAGCTGATCGACTACCTCAGCGACGAGGAGGGCCAGATGCTCGCCTTCGAGGCCGAGGGTCGCCTGCCGTCCCTGCCCGCGCTGTACGAGAAGACCGAGTTGAAGGAGGCCACGAACCCCTACTTCAACGAGGCCCCGATCGGCCAGCTGTTCGCCGCTGGTGCAGCGGCACTGGAGCCGGTCTACCTCGGCACGAAGAACGTTCCCGTCCGCGACGCGGTCGAGAACGCGCTCCGCAGTGTCGAGAACGGTGAGGTCCCGCCCGCGCAGGGCTGGGACGATGCGAGCGCAGCCGCCACGAAGGCCGGGCGCTGACGCACCCCTGACGCGGCCGGTGTCCGCGCGTTCCTCCAAGACGCGGACACCGGCCGCCCACGTTCGGACCCCCCAGATCGGAGAGGATCTCGTCATGGCACGCACACGACTGGCTCGCCAACAGGGCGCCGGCCTCGCGTTCGTCTCGCCGTACTTCCTCGTCTTCGCGGTGTTCGGCCTGTTCCCGCTCGTCTACACCGCATGGGTCTCGATGCACGAGTGGACGTTGCTCGCGGGCAAGGTCGAGTTCATCGGGTTGGAGAACTACCGCGAGCTGATGGTCGACAGCTCCTTCTGGCGCGCCCTGGTCAACACCTTCGGCATCTTCGTCCTGGCCACCGTGCCGCAGCTGGTGCTGGCCACCGTGCTGGCCCAGATGCTCAACACGCGCCTGCGGTCGCGGACCTTCTGGCGGATGGGCGTCCTGCTGCCGAACGTCGCGTCGGTCGCGGCCGTCGGCATCATCTTCGGGATGATCTTCGCCCGCGACTACGGCATCGCGAACTGGCTGCTGGGGCAGATCGGCATCGACGCCATCGACTGGCGGGCCCACCGCTGGTCGTCCTGGCTCGCGATCGCGACGATGGTCGACTGGCGGTGGACCGGCTACAACGCGCTGATCCTGCTGGCGGCCCTGCAATCGGTGCCCAAGGAGCTCTACGAGGCGGCGAAGATCGACGGCGCCTCGGCGTGGCGGCAGTTCTGGTCCATCACGGTGCCCATGCTGCGCCCCACGTTGATCTTCGTGACGATCGTCGCGACGATCGGCGGCATCCAGCTCTTCACCGAGCCGTTGCTCTTCAACCCCGGCGCGAACGCGATCTCCGGCGGCAACCGCGGACAGTTCCAGACCGTCGCGATGTACCTGGTCCAGGAGGCCTTCACCGGCCAGCGGTTCGGGTACGCCTCGACGATCGCCTGGGTCCTCTTCCTCATCATCGCCCTCGTGGCGGCCATCAACCTGCTGCTGCTGCGGCGCATCCGATCGGCGGACTGACATGAGCCTTCGCACCCACACCGGTGGCGCAGCCGACCGGCGCGCCGGCACGGTACCGCGTGCCGTCGACCAGCTCGGCGGGTCGGACCGGGGGACCGGCGCCCACCGGCGATCGAAGGTCACCGGAGCCTCCCCGCTGATGTACGTCGCGCTGACGTTCGTCGTCCTGCTCGCGGCCGCGCCGCTGTACTTCATGCTGGTGATGGCCTCGCGCGCCAACAGCGACATCCTGGGGATCCCGCCGCCGTTGTTGCCCGGCGATCGGCTCGCGTCGAACATCGACCGCGTCTTCGCGAACCCCGACGTGCAGTTCGGCAAGGCGCTGTTGAACTCACTCATCGTCGCGTCGACCGCCACCCTCGCGGTGGTCGTCAGCTCGGCCCTGGCCGGCTTCGCGTTCGCCAAGCTGAAGTTCCGCGGCAGCAACGTGCTGCTGATCATCGTGGTCGCGACGATGATGGTGCCGGTCCAGCTGGGACTGATCCCGCTGTACATGCTGATGACGAAGATCGGACTGGCCGGCGGCCTCGCCTCGGTGACGCTGCCGTTCCTGGTCAGCGGCTTCGGTGTCTTCTTCATGCGCCAGTACGCGCTGCAGGCCATCCCGGACGAGCTGATCGAGGCTGCCCGGGTGGACGGGGCGTCGACGCTGCGGATCTTCTGGTCGATCGTGTTCCCGGCGCTGAGACCTGCGGCGGCGGTGCTCGGACTGCTGACGTTCATGGAGCGCTGGAACGACTTCCTGTGGCCGTACATCGCCCTGGACTTCAACCATCCGACGGTGCAGGTCGCGCTCTCGCGGCTGGCCGGCGGCTATTACACCGACCAGGCGCTGGTCATGGCCGGGACGCTCATGGGCACCCTGCCGCTCGTCGTGGTGTTCATCGTGTTCGGCCGCCAGATCGTGGGCGGAATCATGGAAGGTGGCCTCAAGTCATGAACGGTCTCAACGAGCGGTTCGATCCGGGGTTCCTGTGGGGCGTGGCCACGTCGGCCTACCAGATCGAGGGAGCGACGACGCAGGACGGACGCGGCCCGTCGATCTGGGACACCTTCGCGGCACGTCCCGGGATGACCCGCCGCGGAGAGAACGGCGAGGTGGCGGTCGACCACTACCACCGCTGGCCCGAGGACGTCGCACTGGTCAAGGATCTCGGCCTGGACGCGTACCGGTTCTCCATCGCGTGGCCCCGGATCCAACCGGAGGGGCGAGGGAAGGTGGAGGCACGTGGCCTGGCCTTCTACGACCGGCTCGTCGACGGGCTGCTGGAGGCCGGGATCGAGCCGTGGCCCACGCTGTTCCACTGGGACCTGCCGCAGGCGCTCGAGGACGCGGGCGGCTGGCCGGTGCGCGACACCGCCGAGCGGTTCGCCGACTACGCGCAGATCGTCGCTGAAGCGCTGGGCGACCGCGTCCGTCACTGGACGACGCTCAACGAGCCGTGGTGCGCCGCGTTCCTGGGCTACGGCGCAGGAATCCACGCACCGGGTCGCACGGAGCCGGCGGCGGCGCTGGCGGCGTCCCACCACCTCAACCTCGCCCACGGCCTGGCCGTGCCCCGGCTGCGCGACGGCCGGCCCGAGGCCCAGGTCGGCGTGACCGTGAACCTCTATGCGGTCTCACCGGCCGACGAGACCGGTCGCCACGACGACGCGGCGCGTCGCATCGACGGCCTGATGAACCGCTGGTTCCTCGACCCGTTGCTGCTGGGGCGCTATCCGCAGGACGTCCTCGACGACATCGCCGGTGTCGGTGGCACCGAGGTCATCATGGCCGAGGACCTCGAGACCATCACGGCGCCCCTGGACTTCCTCGGCGTCAACTACTACTCGCGCCACGTCGTCGCGGCGAGCCCGTGGCCCGGTGCCTCCGAGGTCGACTTCGTGTCGCGCGACTGGCCCAAGACGGCCTCGGGCTGGGACATCGACCCGAGCGGACTGCGCGAGGTCCTGGACCAGGTCCACCGCGACTACCCGCCGGTCCCGATCTACGTCACCGAGAACGGGGCGGCCTTCGACGACGTCCTCACCCCGGACGGCACGGTGGACGACCAGGACCGCATCGAGTTCATCGACGGCCACCTGCGGGCCCTGGCCGACGCGCGGGACGACGGGGTCGACGTGCGGGGCTACTTCGCCTGGTCCCTGCTCGACAACTTCGAGTGGGCCGAGGGGTACGACAAGCGTTTCGGCATCGTGCACGTCGACTTCGAGACACTGGTGCGCACGCCCAAGGCCAGCGCACTGTGGTTCGCCGAGCTGGCGCGATCGAGCAGCACGAAGGGGAGCTCATGACGGACATTCGCCAGCCGACGCTGGAGGAGGTGGCCCGACTCGCCGGAGTCGGCCGCGGCACGGCGTCCCGGGTCGTCAACGGCTCGGACCACGTGTCGCAGCGGACCCGCGAGGCGGTCGAGCAGGCGGTGCGTGAGCTGGGCTACGTGCCCAACCAGGCGGCGCGCTCGCTCAAGACCCGCCGCACCGACACCGTCGCCCTGGTCATCGCCGAGGACGAGGAGCGCGTCTTCGCCGAGCCCTTCTTCGCCGGCCTGGTCCGCGGCATCTCGCGGGCCGTCGACGAGACGTCGCGCCGCCTGGTGCTGTCGATGGTCCCGGACGAGTCGCACCTGTCCCGGCTCGGCCAGTTCCTGACGCCGCAGCACGTCGACGGCGTCATGGTCGTCTCGCTGCACGACGCGCTCAGCCTGCCGCAGGGGCCGGACCTGCCGGTCGTCTACGTCGGCCGCCCCAACGACCCGCGAGCGTGCTTCGTCGACGTCGACAACCTCGGTGGCGCGCGACGCGCCGTCGACCACATCATCGAGCGCGGGCGCCGCCGGGTCGCCTGCATCACGGGTCCGCAGGACATGGCGTCCGGTCGCGACCGCCTGGCGGGCTACCGCGAGGCCCTCGACGCCGCCGGCCTGCCGTTCGACGCCGACCTGGTCGAGGCGGGGGACTTCAGTGAGACGAGCGGTGCTCGGGGCGCCGCGGTCCTGCTGGACCGGTGCCCCGACCTGGACGCGATCTTCGCCGCGAACGACGTGATGGCCCTCGGCGCCCTGCGCGAGCTCACGCGACGCGGTGTCGACGTCCCGCAGGACGTCGCCCTGGTCGGCTTCGACGGATCGGCGGCCGCGGCGGCGTCGACACCCGCGCTGACCACGGTCCACCAGCCACTGGCCGAACTGGGCGCGACGCTCGTCGACGTGCTCGCGCGCCGGATCGAGGACCCCGACGCCGAGCCGACCTCGGTCATCTTGTCCACCGAACTGCGAATGGGAGAGTCGTCATGAGTGAGCGACAGCGAGCGACAACGGCACACCTCGTGCCGCCGCCGGCGTACGGTTTCTTCTTCACGGAGGTGGCGGCATGAGTGCTGTGGTGTTCGAGGGAGCGACCCGGGTCTACCCCGGCCAGGAGCGACCGGCGGTCGATCACATCGATCTCGAGGTCGAGGACGGGGAGTTCCTCGTCCTCGTCGGGCCGTCGGGATGCGGGAAGTCCACGACGCTGCGGATGCTGGCCGGGCTGGAGGACGTCGACGACGGAAGCATCCACATCGGCGAGCGCGACGTCACGCGGATGCCGCCGAAGGATCGCGACATCGCGATGGTCTTCCAGAACTACGCGCTCTACCCGCACATGACCGTCGCCGAGAACATGGGGTTCGCCCTGCGGATCGCGAAGGTGTCCAAGGGCGACATCAATCGTCGGGTGGCCGAGGCCGCCGACCTGCTGGGCCTGACGGAGTTCCTCGGCCGCAAGCCGAAGGCGCTGTCGGGCGGCCAGCGCCAGCGCGTCGCGATGGGCCGGGCCATCGTCCGGTCGCCGCGGGTGTTCTGCATGGACGAGCCACTGTCGAACCTCGACGCCAAGCTGCGTGTCCAGACCCGCACCCAGGTCGCGGCGCTGCAGCGGCGGCTGGGGACCACGACGGTCTACGTCACGCACGACCAGGTCGAGGCCATGACCATGGGCGACCGCGTCGCGGTGCTCAAGGACGGCGTCCTGCAACAGGTCGCCGCGCCGCGCGAGCTCTACGACCGGCCGGTGAACCTCTTCGTCGCCGGCTTCATGGGATCGCCCGCGATGAACCTGCTCGAGCTGCCGGTGATCGACGGCGGTGTCGCCTTCGGCACGACCGTGCTGCCCGTGCCCCGCTCGGCGCTGATCGAGGCGAGCGGCTCCACCGTGGTCGTGGGCGTGCGTCCCGAGAACCTGGCGCCGTCGGACGAGGGGCTGCCCATCGTGGTCGACGTCGTCGAGGAGCTGGGCTCGGACGCGTACCTCTACGGACGGGCCGACGGCGTGGCGACTCCGGTCGTGTCGCGTGCCGACTGGCGCCGGCCCCCGGTCAAGGGCACGTCCACGCACCTGGAAGTGATCGACCCCGAGGCGGTCCACCACTTCGACCCCGTCAGCGGCGAGCGACTGGCTCGATAGCATCGGACGCATGACACGCGTGGCGGTACTGGGTGCGAAGGGCCGGATGGGTTCGACCTCGGCGGAGGCGATCGAGGCGGCGGACGGGCTCGAACTCGTCGCGCGGATCGATGTCGACGACGACCTGGCGACGATCGAGGAGGCGGGTGCCGAGGCCGCCCTGGTGTTCACCACGCCGGACGTCGCGTTCGACCAGGCCCGTTGGTGCCTCGAGCGCGGCATCCACGTCGTGATCGGCACCTCGGGCTTCGGCGACGACAAGGTCGGGCAGCTGCGCGAGATCGTGGCCGACCACGACGGCGTCGGTGCGATCGTCGTGCCGAACTTCTCGATCGGTGCCGTGCTGATGATGCGGTTCGCCGCCGTGGCGGCGCCGTTCTTCGAGTCCGTCGAGGTCATCGAGATGCACCACCCGGACAAGGTCGACGCGCCCTCGGGCACCGCCGTCCGCACCGCCGAGGTCATCGCCGAGGCGCGTCGCGAGGCCGGTTCGCCTGGGCTGCCCGACGCCACCACGACCGACCCCGACGGGGCGCGCGGGGCGAAGGTCGCGGGCATCCCGGTGCACGCGGTCCGCGCCCGCGGGTTCATCGCCTCCCAGGAGGTCCTCCTGGGCGACCCGGGCGAGATCTTCAGCATCCGCCACGACTCCTCCAGCCGTGAGTCGTTCATGCCGGGAGTCGTCGCCGCCTTGCGGTGGATCCCGGGTCACCCCGGGGTGACCGTCGGCCTCGACGAGGTCCTGGGCCTGGACTGAGCCCGGGCGGCGGCTCAGAGCGGCGCGCCGTCCTTCCACCGACCGCCGTCGAGGATCGCTTCCAGGGCGGCGAACGCCTCCCGCCTCGAGGACGCGGCGGTCTGGAACAGGGCCACCGCCGCCGTGTCGTGCTCCAGCACGACCAGAACCTTGCGGTAGTCGGTGCCGTCCGCGCTGAAGGGGCAGTCCATCGCGATGCGGCCGCCGAGCTCGGTGCGCTCGCACACGATGTCCTGGCCGGCGAGGCCCGTGGCGAGGTAGATCGCCTGGTTCTCGGCCTCGGCCGCCGTGTCGAACGGCGAGACGATGAGCTGGCGAGACGTGTCCTCTGCGTCCTGCAGGGTGAGCACCACGGTTCCGGAGGACTCGTGCTCGGTCCACGAGCCCTTCGCGACCGACAGACGCTCATCGCTCGAGGTGATCCTCTCGGTCCCGTCGGCCGCCCCGCCGGTCGGTCGGGGCTCCTCCCCGCAACCCGCGGTCGTCGCGAGTAGGAGGAGGGCCACCAGCAGGGATCCGAGAGTCTTGTTCACAGGGTCGACAGTGTCACGGTGTGCCGTCGACCGGTCGGCGACGCGCGTCAGCCGGTCACGCGACGGCGGTTCCCTCGAGCTCGACGACCTGGCCGGGTATCACGAGACGGGACACCTCGAGCATCGTCGTCGTCGGAGCGACGCCGGCTGCACCCAGGCGTCCGGCCAGCACGCCGTAGTGCGGGAGCAGCGCGTCGACGTCGGTGGCATAGACGTTGAGGCGCACCAGGTTCGCCAGCGTCATGCCGGCCTCGGTGAGGACGGCCTCCAGATTGTCCACGGCGAGCGCGAGCTGCGCGGCGACGTCGCCGTCATGCTCGGGCCGGCCGGCCGTGCTCATCGCGGTCTGCCCCGAGATGTAGAGGGTCCGCGCCTGTCCGGAGACGACCTCTCCCTGTTGAACCCCATCGCCTGCGACCACGACACCGGGTTGACTGCTGTTCGCTCCATCACGACTCCCATCGTTCGACCGAGAGCACCCGGCAGCTCGACAGCCGCCGTGGTGAACACTCTCAGCAGCAGCCTCGCAGCGAATCACGACACCTGGTGTCATGTTTCGGTCACCATGGAGTCATGCGTGCGGATCGGCTGGTGTCGCTCGTGCTGTTGCTGCGCCAGCGAGGTCGGATGACCGCGTCCGAGCTGGCCGGCGAGCTGGAGGTGTCGGTGCGCACGGTGCTGCGTGACATCGACGCCCTGTCGACGGCGGGCGTGCCGGTGTACGCCGACCGGGGCCGGCACGGCGGCTTCACCCTGCTGCCCGGCTTTCGTACGGAGTTGACCGGCCTGAACCACGATGAGGCCCTGGCGCTGCTCACGGCCGGATCAGGACGAGGCGCGCGGGTCTTCGGCCTCAGTGCCGCGCTGGCTTCCGCCATGCGCAAGGTGGTTGACGCGCTGCCTGAGGGTCATCGAGCCACGGTGGACGATGCGGCCCAGCGCTTCCTGGTCGAGCCCCCTGCCGACCTGCTCGCGCGACGGTCCGGCACCGAGGACATCGTGAGTGAGGTGATGAGCCAGGTCCGCCATGCGGTGCTCGCGGGGCGCAAGCTCCGCTTCGAGTACGCCGCGCCGGACCAGCCGCCGCGGACTCACACCGTCGATCCTCTCGGCCTGGTGACGGTCCGCGACCGCACGTATCTCCTGGCGACCAGGTCCGGCGACGACCGTACCTATCGGGTCTCGCGGATGGTGACTGCCGAGGAGCTCCCCGAGCCGGCGGAACGTCCCGTCCACATTGATTTGGGACGCCTCTGGGTCGAACGCAGCGCCCGGTTCCTCTCGGAGGACCACCTTCCCGTCGTGGTGAGGGTGGCGCCGTGGCGGCAGGAGGAGCTGCTGAACATCGTGCGCGCCGTGCGTGCCGAGGAACGAGAGGCCGGCGGCTGGGTCCGGCTGGAGGTGACGTTCGAGGACCTGCGGCACGCAGTGTGGGCGATCTGGCGACTCGACACCGGCGCGGAGGTCCTCGCCCCCGAATCCTTGCGCTCCGCACTCCGCGACCGCGCGGCGCTCCTCGCCACCCGGTACGAGGGTTCGTGAACCATCCAGCCGCGAGCTGCGACCGAGGAGCGACCCACGATCAGCTGGTGATGGCCCGTACCAGCGCCGCGGTCGCGGCCGCGGCGATCAGCATCACCAGGAACGGGACCTTGCGCCACAGCAGGAAGGCCGCGACGGCCAGCCCCGCCAACCGGGCGTCGACCACGACGCGCGATCCGTCCGTGAACCCCTGGACGGCCACCAGCGCAGCCAGCAGGCCCACCGGGATGAAGGCGGCGGCCCGGACGGTCAGCGGATGCTCCAGCACCCGCTCCGGGACGGACAGGCCGAGCAGCTTGAGGCCGTAGCAGCCGACGGCGACCATCAGCACGCCCCACCAGAGCTCACTCATCGGCGCTCCCGGCCGTGGGTCGCACGAATCGCAGGCCCACGAGCACCGCGACGATGCCGCCGATGATGATGGGCGCGCCGGCCGGCGTGAACGGCACCAGGCCCAGGGCCACCGCGGCCGCCAGCAGTGCCAGGAGTCGCGACGCCGTCGAGTCCAGTCGCGGCCACAGCAGGCCGAGGAAGGCCGCCGCCACGGCGGCGTCCAGGCCGATCGTGCGGGGATCGCCGATCCGCTCGCCGGCGAGCGCCCCCAGGAGGGTCATGAGGTTCCAGATCGCGAAGATGGTCAGCCCGGTCCAGTAGAACCCGAGCCGCGCCTGGCGGGGGTCGGTCCGCACGACCGACATCGCCGTCGACTCGTCGATCACGACGTGCGCCGTCGCCCAGCGGCGCAGGCCCTTGACCTGGAGGACCGGCGCCAGGGTGATGCCGTAGAACGTGTTGCGGACCCCGAGCAGGACCGCGGTGAGCGCGCCGGTCACGGGGGCTCCGCCGGAGGCCACGACGCCGAGGAACGCGAACTGCGAGGCGCCCGTGAACGCGAGCAGCGAGAGCGCACACGCCTGCAGGACCGTGAGGCCGCTGGTGGTGGCCAGGGCGCCGAAGCTCACGCCGTACAACCCGACTCCCACACCCACCCCGAGGGAGTCCGCGATGACGGTCCGGTCGCTGGTGGGCTCGCTCACGTCAGTGTCGTGTGGAGGCGGATCTGCTTGACCGGCCCGTTCGCTCCCGCGAACTCGCGGTGCGCACCGTCGGGCTCCCAGCCGGACTCCTTCAACCAGGCACGCAGCTCGTCGTCGGTGGGGGAGACCCACCACACGGCCCGCTCGAAGCTGTCGGCGCGAACGGTGTCGACACAGGCGTGCAGCAGGCGCGACCCGTGACCGAGGCTCCGGTGGTCGGCGTCGACGACGAACTCGCCGATCTCGGCGTCACGCACCTGGTCGGCGTCCGGGTCGTGGCACGGGTGGACCAGCGCGAAGCCGCGCAGGGTGGCGCGCTCGAGGGCCACCAGGGTCCGCATCCGGGCATCGCGGGGTGCGCTGATCAACTGGGTCCAGCGGGCCGTCATCACGGACTCGTCGAGGGCCTCGAGCTCGGCCGGGTCCACGAGGTCGCCGTAGCTGCGCAGCCAGTGCGCGCGCTGCACCGCGGCGATCCGGGCGCCGTCGTCGGGCCAGGCCAGACGCACGGAGACGTCGGCGTTCATCGGCCGAACGCCTGACGCAGGCCGGAGTCGGCGCCCTGGCGCTCCAGGGCACCGGCGAAGCGGTCGATGTTGCGCCGGGTGGGCCACGTCCCGAAGGCCAGGGCGGCGAGGGCGGGCACGACGGCCACGGCCATGACGAGGCCGCCGATGAGGCCGGTCACGCCGAGCACCGCGCACACCACGAGCGGGATCTCGAGCACCACGAAGGCCCGGGCGATGTGCGCGGCCAGTCGGCGCATCGCGGTCTGCTCCGGTGCAGGGTCGTCGAGGGGTAGGCTCTGCGGCTGGGCCCACCAGCGCGAGACGACGGCACCGGCGACGAACACCAGCGCGACCAGCGCGAGCGCTGCCCACCAGCGTGCCCCGGGCTCGCCGCCGCGGCCGAACGCCAGGACGGCGAAGAGCGCGAAGACGAGGGTGACCGCGAGCTGGAGGGCGACGAATCGCTTCACGTCCGCAGGGGTGGGCGCCGTGGGTTCCGTCACGCCGGTCAGTATCTCACGTCACTGCCCGTCGTCGTTCGCCCGCGTTGCTAGTCTGCGGACATGCAGGCCTACCTCGATCTCGTCCGCCGCATCCTCGACGAGGGGGTCGCCAAGGGCGACCGCACGGGAACCGGCACGCGCAGCGTCTTCGGGCACCAGATGCGGTTCGACCTGGCCGAGGGCTTCCCGGTCGTCACGACCAAGAAGGTCCACCTCAAGAGCGTCGTGGCCGAGCTGCTGTGGTTCATCGCCGGCGACACGAACACGCAGTACCTGCGCGACAACGGTGTCACGATCTGGGACGAGTGGGCCGACGACAACGGCGACCTCGGCCCCATCTACGGCTACCAGTGGCGGTCCTGGCCGACGCCCGGCGGCGGGCACATCGACCAGCTCCGCGGCGTCATCGAGGCGATCAAGGCCGACCCGAACTCGCGTCGTCACATCGTCAGCGCCTGGAACGTGGCCGACCTCGACGCGATGGCCCTGGCGCCGTGCCACGCGTTCTTCCAGTTCTACGTGGCCGACGGCAAGCTCAGCTGCCAGCTCTACCAGCGCTCCGCCGACGTGTTCCTGGGCGTGCCGTTCAACATCGCCTCCTACGCCTTGCTGACGCACATGGTCGCGCAGGTCACCGGGCTCGAGCCGGGGGAGTTCATCTGGACCGGCGGCGACTGCCACCTGTACGTCAACCACCTCGACCAGGCGCGCGAGCAGCTGACGCGCGACCCGCTGCCGCTGCCGACGCTGCGGCTCGACCCGGCGGTCACCGACATTGACGGGTTCACGCTCGACTCGATCTCGGTCGAGGGCTACCGGTCCCATCCCGCCATCAAGGCGCCGATCGCCGTCTGATGGGCGTCACGATCGTGGTGGCCGTCGGCGAGAACGGGGTCATCGGCCGCGACGGCGGCATGCCCTGGCCCCGGACGGGCGACATGCGCCAGTTCAAGGAGATCACCTGGGGACACCCCATGGTGATGGGCCGGGCGACGTACGAGGCCATCGGCCGTCCGCTGCCCGGACGCACCTCCATCGTGCTGACGCGGCGCGGCGACTGGGATCCCGGCGATCCCTCGGTGATCGTGGCGGCCGACCTCGACACGGCGCTGACGCGGGCCGCCGAGATCGACGACCAGGTCTTCCTCGTCGGCGGCGCGACGGTCTACGACGAGGCGCTCGAGCGCGGCCTCGTCGACGAGCTGGTGGTCACCCACGTCCCCCTCAGCCCCGAGGGCGACGCCTTCTTCGGTCCGGTCGACCCCGAGGTCTGGCGCGAGACGGAGCGCGAGGCCCACGCCGGCACGCCCGACTACGAGATCGCCACGTACGTGCGTCGCTGACCCTTGTCCTGCCCGCTGTCCCGGGCTGACACTGACGGGACAGGACAGGAGTGACCCATGGCACACGGCGACATCACCCACATCGACATCCCGACCTCCGACCACCGACGGGCCCAGGACTTCTACGGCGCCCTCTTCGGCTGGAAGTTCGTGGAGCATCCCGGCTTCGAGGGCTACCCCATGTGGCAGGCCCCGAACGAGATCAGCGGCGGCGGCTTCGCGCCCCGGTCACCCGGGTTCACGCAGCCGCGCTCGTACGTCGAGGTGGACTCCATCGACGACACCCTGGCCGCGGCACGCGACCGCGGCGCGCGGGTCGTGATGGAGCGTCAGCCCATCTCCGACACCAGCTGGTGGGCCGTGATCGAGGACCCCGACGGCAACGTGGTCGGGCTCTACGAGGGCGTCACCGACGTCTCGGACTGACGCTCAGAGCAGGATCGCGAGCTGGCGCGACTGGGCCACCAGTCGCCCCTGCTCGTCCCACAGCTCGCCGTCCTCCTCGTGGAAGCCGTCGGCGATGTGGCGGGTGGTGAAGCGGGACGCGACCCACGTGCCGGGCTCGGGCAGCCGGTGGAAGTGGACCGTCAGCTGCACCGTCATGGAGACGAGCTGGCCCAGCTCCAGGACCGGCGGGGGAGAGGTGTCGGTCAGCAGCGCCACGGCGGGCCAGTCGATGGCAGTCCCGCCGTCGAGTCGCTGCCACAGCTCGGCGGTGGGGTCGCCGGACGGCTTGCCGTCGGCCCAGCCGGGGGTGACGGGCATGCGGAACTCGACCCGCCCGAAGAGGCCGTCGGTGGGCAGGCCCAGGTCGCGGGGATCGGGCAGTCCGTCCGGGGCGGGCAGCTGCGGCGGCGTCCCGAGCTCCTGGCTGTGCCCGTGATGGTCGGCGGCGAAGCTCGCGGTCATGCGGGC